>JAQGHR010000046.1 GCA_028291545.1 Planctomycetota bacterium
CCTGAGGCGGTCGTTGCGGGCCAGCCTCTGCTACTACCAGACGGTGCGGGGTCGCATCCGCAGCCTCGTCGCCGGTTGCTACGCCCCGCCCGTCAAACAGACAGCATCAGCCGGATCGTGAATGAGAACACCTGGCGAGCCCGGTCGCGTCAGCGCCGGGAGTCTCCTGCCGCCAAACTCCCGGCGCTGACGCGACCGGGCTCGCCAGAGGCTCTTTACGCGAAAGGCCGAGGCTCCGATCTCTCGGAGCCTCGGCCCTGTGTACTTCCGCCGACACCAACAACCGCGTCACTTCAAATTCAACCCCACGCCCCGGCCGGCGAGGGCCTTGTCGAGCGCCCGTTCGACCTCCGCCGCCTTGCGGATCTTGCGGTTCACGACGACGCCCTTGGAATCGAGCAGGAACATCGTCGGCGTGGAGATGATCCCCAGCTCATTGGCGAGCCGGCTGTCCATCCCGCCGGGTTCGTGGATCGTATTCCAGGGGAGCGGATTGGCCTTAAGGTAAGCATCCAGCGCCTTCCGATCGTCGTCCAGGCTCACGCTGAGGACATCGAAGCCCTTGGGGCCGAGCTTCTCGCGAAGGGCCGCCAGTTCTTTCAGCTCTTTCTGGTCACCCTCGGAGAGGCTCGTCCAGTAGACGACCAGCAGCGGCTTGCCCTTGAAGTCGTCCACCGAGACCGCCTTGCCCTGCACCCCCGCGCCGGCGAGCTTGAGCGGCTTGTTGTCCAGATCCAGTCGCTTGATGGCGCCCGCGGCCTTCTTGCCGGGCTCGGTGGTCGGATGGTCCTTCGCCAACCGGGCATACCATTCGCGCGCCTCCTTTTCTTTGTTGTTGAAGTCGTTCACCGTGGCGAGCTGGAGGAGGACTTCGGGGATCTCGTCGGACTGGACGAAATCCGCCAGGAACTTCTCGAACTTGGCAAGGCTCTCGGTCTGAACCTCCAGCAAATTCGCGCCCGGCTGCTCCGCGTCGAGGTCGAACTGGACGAGAATTTTGCGGTAGGCGGCGAACGACGCGATCTTGCCACCACCGGCAACGAGCTTGTCCAGAACGCCCACCAACTCCGGGAACTTCTCCGTCTTGATCGCCTCGGCCAGATCGTTCACGACCTGCTTCTGGTAATTCAACTTCTCGGTGGGATCGATCACCAAGGCGATGATGCCTCGCAGGATCTTCAGCCGCTCAACGTGCCACTCCGCCTTCTTGACCTTGTCGCCATCGGGCACGGGCACGGCATCGTGCTCGCCGAGCTTCTTCAGCAAGGCCACCATGGCCGGGTCGATGGGTATCTCCCCCGGCCCCTTGTCGGTGGTGGCATAGATGTCGCGGCGCAGGCTCGCCAGGTTGCCTCCGACGGGCTTGACGGGATCGACGGCGATCGGCAGCTCAATGAACTTCCAGGCATCGCCGATCTTGACGATCTCCGGGGCGCTCAGATACGCCAGCTTGGATGCGAGGGCCGGGTTGCCGTCGTCGGGGAAGACGACGACGTTCTCGTAGAGGATCACTTCGCCTTTCAGGCCGGGCGCGTCCGCCGGGATGACGTGCGGCATCGATCCGTCGAAACGGGACCAGGTCGTCTGGCCGGTCCAGCCGGTCTTGTTCAGGGTCGCCTGGAGGATCTGGAACGCCTTGGCCCGGGTCTCGGCCGAGGCCGCCGCGCGCTTCTGGGTGGACTCCGGAGCCCCGATCGCCTTCAGCTCGTCCGGGGTCGCCAGGACCGTCTCCAGAAGGGACGCGTCGCCCTGGATGAGGGACTGGACGAGGACCTTGCTCGCCTCCTCGGCGGAGATGCGGCTCCAGGCCACGATCTGGGAACCGCGGCCATTGGCGTTGGGCTTGACCTTGGCGACTCGCGTCCCGCCGGAATTCATCCAGCGGACCTCGTCGAGCGTGCCATCCTCGTTGATGTCCGACTCGCGATAGACCTCGAAGCCATCCTGGTAATAGCTCCACTGGTCGAGGTGGGTTCCGGGCGTCTTATCGCCCTCGCGCTGGGTCTTCTCGCCGTTCGTGTCGACGAAGCGGCGGAGCAGCTTCCCCTGGCCGTCCTTGACGATGTAGCTCCTGGACTTGGTGTCGTACTCCGACTTGCAGGCGTCGACGGTCGCCTTGATCGCGGGGTCATCCCCCTTGACGACCGAAGCTGGCAGGTCGTACTCGACCCCCTTGAAGACCGGAGTGTACCGGGTCAGGAGGGATTGGGTCTGGGATTGGGCAACGGCCAGAGCCGGGGCAAGCCCGAGCAGTCCGACCATCACCAACGAGGTCCGAAGCACCCGCATCGGCGTCTCCTTCTTCCATTCGCGCCGGAGTTCCACCCCGGCGAAGTCCGATCGAGCGTCTTTTCGCGGCGACCGGGTCGATCCGTCACGCATCGTTTGCAAATCCTACCATCGAAGCGAGTCGTTCCGACAATCGCCCGACGCATCGCCGTCGGGGCGATCGCTACGCCGAATCTTATCGGCAAGACCGGTCCCATCGCTACAGGCTGATCGCCAGTTTGACCGGCACGACCCATTCGGACTCCCAAATAAGCAAACATCATGCCCGGACCGGGCGCACCGATTTCGCCTTGACAGCCGGGCGCGGCGGCGTAAGCCTAGAGCGCTTCCCACTGGCCGACGCGATGACCGCCTGGACCCGCTCCACGACTCGGAATCGGCCGCGATGCATGGATTGGCCCGGCCTGATCGACCCCGATGAGGGGAGCACGGGCTCTGCTCAAACCCGAATGAGTGTGCCTCATGGATCGACGCATCCTCGTGGTCGACGACAGCGAGCCGACATGCTCCCAGCTCTCGCGGCTACTCGCCCGGCCCGACCGGCGGATCAAGGTGGCGCACGACGGCACCGCCGCCCTGGAATGGCTGGTCGAGGGGAATTTCTCCCTCGTCCTGACCGACCTCCACCTGCCCGGCATCGACGGCCTGGAGCTGATCCGCGAGATCCGCCAGCGCGAGCTCCCGATCACGGCGATCGTGATGACGGGCCATGCCTCGATTGACTCGGCCGTCGAGGCGATGAAGCTCGGCGCGTACGATTATTTAAGCAAGCCGATCGACCCGCTCCGGCTGGAGGTTCTGGTCGATCAGGCGCTGAAGGACCGCACGCTCAGGGATGAGGTCGCCGCGCTGCGCCGGGGCTTGCACCAGAGGTTCGCGTTTCACAACCTCCTGGGTCAAGGCTCGGCGATGCGCGAGGTCTTCGCCCGGATTGCCCGGGTGGCGGCCTCGGGATGCACGGTGCTGATCTCGGGCGAGACCGGGACAGGAAAGGAACTCGTCGCGCAGGCCCTTCACGACGCCGACCCCGCGCGGGGCCGCGGCCCCCTGGTTACCGTGAACTGCGCGGCGCTGCCCGAACCGCTCCTGGAGAGCGAGCTGTTCGGGCATGAGAAGGGGGCATTCACCGGGGCCGACCGGCAGAAGCCGGGCCGATTCGAACTGGCCAAGGGCGGCAGCCTGTTCCTGGACGAAGTGGGCGAGATGCCGCTGAGCATGCAGGCCAAGCTCTTGCGGGTGCTGCAAGACGGCCGGTTCGAACGGGTCGGAGGGTCCGAGCCGATCCTGACCGACTGCCGGGTCCTGGCGGCCACTCACATCGACCTGGAGGCCGCCGTCGCCGCCGGCCGGTTCCGCGAGGACCTGTACTACCGCCTCAACGTCGTGCGCATTGATGTGCCGCCGCTCCGCGATCGGACCGAAGATATCCCGATCCTGGTCGATCACTTCCTGACCCGCCTGCACGAGCGACGCTACCCGAGCAAGACCTTCGCGAAAGCGGCTCTCGATCGGCTCGCCCGCCACGAATGGCCCGGAAACGTTCGGGAGCTGGAACATCTGGTGGAGCAACTCGTCGTCACCACGTCCGGCCCGGTCGTCGAGCCCGAGGACTTGCCTCCTCAGATCGTCTCGACTCGCGAGGCCCCGTTCAGCCTCGAGTTCGACCTCGCCCGACACCTCCAGGATATTACCGATGAGCTGACCGAACGCATCGAACGGGCTTACCTCATCCGCGTCCTGGAGACCCATTCCGGGCGGATCGACCGGATTTCCGAACATTGCGGCCTTTCGCGTCGCAGCATCAGCGAGAAACTCCGCCGCTACCGCATCGACAAGGCCGACTTCAAGCCCCACGTCGCCCTCCGCCGAGCCCTCGTCCTGGAGGACTGACCGCCGGGCCGGCGAATGTTTTTGCGATTTTCCAAGTTTTTTCGCCACCTCGGGAATGTTCCGAAGTTAGATGATGCATGGAGGATGGTCCGCCCCGGTGCCTGGCGACACGCGCCCGAGGCCGCCTCTCTCTTCTCGGCTCCGACCTCTCGGGAGCGATGCGATGCGACGACACTTCGGCCTGGTGCTTCTGATCCTCGCGTTCGGCATGCCCCATGACGCCTCGGCCCAGCGCGGAAGCCGATCCGGTCCGGCCATGACGCCGTACGGCCCGATGTCGAATCCGACCCAATCGGCTGAGTGGCGGCAGGCCGGCGGCAACCCGTATATCTACGAACAGATGATGCAGCAGAAGATGATGGCCGCGCAACAGAAAGTCCAGCAGCAGGAATACCAAAAGCTGGTCAAGCAGCAGCAGGCCTACGAGAAGTGGTTCAAAGAGCAGAAAGCCAAGAAGGATAAGGGCCAGCCCGTCGATCCCGCCTTTCAGCGCATGCTCGACCAGGACGCCCAGGTCAAGGCCGCAATCAAGGCCCGTGCCGAGAGGAAGAAGGCCCAGAAGGCGAAGCATCACGCCGCGACCATGAAGACCGCGAAGACCGCGAAGACCGCGACGCCTGCCGCCGACGAGAAGAAGACCGACGCGGAACCGAAGCCGTAACTCGTTGTCTCTTGGGCGATCGCGTCCCTAATTCCCGTTCACGGTCGCGATCGCTCGGACTTCCGGCTCCCAGTACCGAGGCAGGCGATCATACGGATTGGCACCCATCGCGTCCGTCACGAAAACGGACCCGATCCGGTGACCGACCGCTTTCTTGAGGGCGACTCGCATCGCGGCCTCACCCTCGATGGCGTACGGGATCACTGCGAACCGGTCGGACGGGTACTTCGCGGCCCAGGGAGGGGGTTGAAAGACGTCGAACCCTTGCCGATTCTCGAACAGGCAGAAGACGTCCGAAGTCCGTTCGGCAATATAACGCTCATCGCAAATCGTGCCCGGATTGGCGACGAGCCTCCCCTTCGGGGCGACCCGCCTGGCGTGCTTTCCCAGGGCCGCGTAGTGGTTCAACTTGCCGACGTCGCTGGACTGTTCGTCCAGGAAGAATCCGCGAATCTGCGGATACAGAGCGAGCCAGCGGTCCATGTCCGCCCTGGCCTGGCCCACGGTTCGCTGGCCGTAGCGCGTGCTGACATAGCCGATCAGGGTAACGCCTCCCTTGAGCGCCCTGTCGAGCACCTCGGTATAATTCGGGTCTCGTTTGACGCCCGGCCCGCTATCGGGATTGGCGATCGCCACGATCGGGGCCTGCGTGGCCGACGCGATCATGCGGTCCCAGGTTTTTCGGCCCTCCCCGGCGGGATAAAAGTAGGCCGGTACCAGAAGCGCGATCGTCGGTGGCTTCGCGAGGGCCGCTCCGCCAGAGACGGCCAACCCTACAGAAACGAGGCCAAATTCGCGCCGGTTGATTGTCATCGGATCGCCCTGGGCCCAATTCCCCGAGAGGATGCCACGATGTCGGCCACTTGCGATCGTGACGGACGACGACCCGATTCTCAGGCGTCGTCCCGATGGATATACTACGCCATCGATCCCGCAAGACCGGCATGCCAAATCGACAGGAAGCCGTTTTGAGCAGCTCGGGGCCGACCGCCGATTTGGCAGTTTGGTTTGAGGTCACGCTTTCAGGAAAAAATGCGGCTACGCCGCAACTTCTTGGGATATCAGGCCTTTTGGGTAGCACCCGATACACCGACGGATCAACGGCACCGCCGTTGCTTTATACCTTCCCTACGCGAGCGCTGCCCCGGTCCGATCCCGGCGTGGGCGGATCGAGTTCGCGGCGACCGAAAGGAGATCTCCCGTGGCTGAAGGTGAGAAGATCATTGGTATCGACCTTGGCACGACGAACAGCGTCGTGGCTGTGATGGAAGGTGGCGACGTAACCGTCATCGCCAACCAGGAAGGGAGCCGCCTGACCCCATCAGTCGTGGCGTTTACGGATAAGGGAGAGACCCTCGTCGGCGAGCCGGCTCGCCGTCAGGCCGTCACGAACCCCAGGAAGACGATCTACTCCATCAAGCGATTCATGGGCCGCCGTCACGACGAGGTTCGGGGCGAAGAGAAGATGGTGCCCTATGAGGTCGTCGGCGGGATGACCGACTACGTCAAGGTCAAGTCCGGCGGCAAGGAGATGACCCCGCCGGAGATCTCGGCCCTGATCCTCCGCAAGCTCCCGGAGGCGGCCGAGAGCTACCTCGGCCACAAGGTCCGCAAGGCCGTGATCACCGTGCCGGCCTACTTCAACGACGCCCAGCGCCAGGCCACCAAGGACGCCGGACAGATCGCCGGGCTGGAAGTCGCCCGGATCATCAACGAGCCCACCGCCGCCGCCCTGGCCTACGGGCTGGACAAGAAGAAGAACGAGAAGATCGCCGTCTACGACCTCGGCGGCGGCACCTTCGACGTCTCCATCCTGGACGTCTCCGACGGCGTCTTCGAGGTCCTTTCCACCAACGGCGACACCCACCTGGGCGGCGACGACTGGGACGAGGCCCTGATCAACTACTTCGCCGACGAGTTCAAGAAGGAGCAGGGCGTCGATCTCCGCAAGGACCAGATGGCGCTGCAGCGGCTCAAGGAGGCGGCCGAGAAGGCCAAGAAGGACCTCTCGTTCCACGCCCAGGCCGACATCAACCTGCCGTTCATCACGGCCGATCAGAACGG
>JAQGHR010000053.1 GCA_028291545.1 Planctomycetota bacterium
TAAGTTGTTAGCATGTCGGCCATTCAGGGAGGCCGCCATGACGCGACGCTACGAGATGACGGACGAGGGGTTCGCGCTGATCGAGGGCCTCCTGCCGCCGACCGGCCGGCCCGGCGGCCGGTGGAACGACCACCGGACGACGCTCAACGGCATCTCCTGGGCGCTACACACCGGGGCGCAGTGGCGCGAGGTCCCCGAGCGGTACGGCCCCTGGGGCACCGCCTACGGCCGCTTCCGGACCTGGCGGGCCGACGGCACCATCGACCGCATCCTGGAGCGGCTGCACGTGGTGCTCAACGAGCGGGGCCTGATCGAAAACGCCCTCTGGTGCGTGGACGCGACCTCGAGCCGGGCGGCGGCCGGCGCCGGGGGAAAAAAGGTCGAGGGCGAGCCCGAGGGCCACGCGCTCGGCCGGTCGCGCGGCGGCTTCGGCACGAAGCTCCACCTGGTCGTCGACGGCCGCGGCACGCCGCCCTCGGCGGTCGTGACGGCCGGCCAGGCCCACGAGTCCAAGTCCCTGGAGCCGGCGCTGGAGGCCGTGAGGTTGAGGCGGCCGGCCCCGCCGGCTGGCCGGCGACAAGGGGTGCAGCTATCGCCGCATCCGCCGCTACCTGAGGCGGCGCGGCATCAAGGCGGTGATCCCGACACGCAAGGATCAGCGGCCGAACCTGCGCTTCGACAAGGCCGCCTCTCGGCGCCGCAATGTGGTGGAGCGGTGCGTGCTGTGGCTCAAGGAGTGCCGGCGCCTGGCGACCCGGTTCGAGAAGTTGGCGGTGAACTTCCTGGCCATGACCAAGCTCGCCATGATCCAGCGTTGCACGCGAATCCTTGAATCGCCAAACAGAACATGGTGGCGAAGGCCCCGATCAAGGCCCGCGTCGTCGAGTTGCGTCGCTTCGCCGGTCCGAAGCTCGAACAGGCGGCGAGGGCCCTGGGCCTATCCACCACGATGGCCCACCGTCACTGGAACCACGCGCGGGCGTGGCTCCATCAAGCCATCTTGTCTGAAGGCCCGGATGGAGTTGGCGGCCACGCATCTCGAGAAAAATAATCGCCGTCGCGGAAAATCAGTGACCCGAATCTCGCGTTGGATTGTGGAGCCAGACGCGGAACGGCGAGTGAACCCTGGCACATCTGGTGACGTCCGTGACCGAAGCGACACTTTTCAACGCAACCCTGGAGAAGGCGTCGAAAGCCGAGCGGTCGGCCGTCCTCGCGGAGGTCTGCGGTGGCGACGAGGCGTTGACACCAACTTCTACGACGGACACAGTCGAAGGCGTTCATGCCCGCCGGTGCGCTGCGGGTCGCACGGCGGCTGGAGCTGGTCTACACACCGACGCACGGCAGCTGACTGAACATCGCCGAGTCGGAGCTGAGTGTGCTGATGCGCCAGTGCCTGGATCGGCGGGTCGCCATGCAGGGCGAGGCGGCTGAAGAGGCCGTCGCGTAGGGTGGGCGTCGGAACGCGAAGCAAGCGGGCGGCGAGTGGCACCTCAAGACCGAGGACGCCTGGCCCAAGCTGAGGCGCGTCTATCCGAAAACTACGAAGTGACACCCCGCTCGGGTTCTGCAAAAGATTCGTTCTATTTCGACGAGTTGCCACCCTCATTTATGCATCTCTGCATGGCCATTAATCCCCGGTCGTGCGAAGGCATTGCGAATCCGGCGATCTCCGAAGTTATCCAAGATCGGGGATCAGAAGGTCCTGCTGTATCAACCTACTTCTTCGTACCGGTCAGCTTGCCCGAACTGTCGACGGACAGCGCGGCGAGATCGGCCAGGATCAGGTTCAAGCCGACCAGATCAAGCCCTTTAAGGTCGAAGCCCAGAGACAGCCCATTATCCATGAAGATGGCGTCGATGGCGGAGGCGTTGGGATTATTCTGAGCGGCGCCCACGTTGTTCAACACGATTCCGTCCGGCGCATTTTTGCCGAAGTTCATCGCCCCCCTGGCGGCCAGGATACCTTTGTTCTTGCCATTGACGATGAACTGGGTTTTCAGGCCGGGGTCGCCGATCTTCCCGCCCGAGACGACGACGGAGCCCGAATCCAGGCCGCCGTTGATGGTCAGGTTGCCAACGATCCCGCCCTTCGCCGCGATCCGGCCGCCCTTCAGGCCGCCGTTGAACAGCATGTCGGCGACGATCTGGCCCAACACCACCAACCGCCCGCTGAATGGGCCATTACTGATGATGCCGCCCAGGCGAGTGGCTTGCCCGGCGGAGGACGTGAACGTCTTGCCGACGTTGCCCTCGACCGCGATAACGCCCGTGAGGCTGCCGCCGTTGGACGAGATCTGGCTGATCAAGTCGCCCCGGCTGACGAGTTGACCGCTGAGCCCCCCCATCCGAACAGTCGTGCTCGTCACGCCCGACTCGCATGCGAACGTATCGACATAGATCCTGCCGAAGTCGGCGGGCATTGTCGTGACGACCGATGTGATCGGATCGGTCCGTTTCCCGGTCGTCTGAACGACCCCGGTGATCGGGCCGGTGATGTTGATCGACCCGAAGATCGACGGCGCCGTCAGGTTGTTCAGACCTTGCGGTCCCAGCAAGCTCAGGTCCCCAAGCGGCCCGGTGCTGCTGATCGAGGCGGTGGCGGAGAACGACTGCTGCGTCTGGATCGAGCCGCCGTCCCCCCTCAGATCGATCAACTGCACAACGGAGTTCTGCACCCGCCCGTGGGAATCGCGGGCCGGGACGACCTTGACCAGCGCGACCGCCGCGCCGCGGTCCACGTTGCTCGGCGTGACGACGTTGGCCGTCCCGGCGGCGTTCGGACTAGTGACGCTCTGGACCACAAGCGCGATCCCCTTCTCGTCGAAGTGTCCGCCCTTGGGATCGGTGACGACGAAGAGCTGCACCTGCTGGTTCGCCATGTCCGCGAACGGCATCCGGAAGGTGTCGTTCGCCTGGACCATCGCCGTCCCGGGGGCGAGCAAATCCTGCGCCGACTGAATCTGGGGCCAGGCCAAGATGTTGAACTTGGGGGAACTCCCTGCGCCGCGCGAGCCGTACGCCACCGCCTGGATGCTCGCGGCCCGGATCGACGTGGTCGGGACAAAATCGCGGACGCCGACCCCCGCCAGATTGTCCTGGGGCAGATAGACGCCAGCGGGAGAGGGCGCCGGGGCGAAGAAGGCGGAGGCCGCCGCGGTGAGCCTGGTCAAGATATCGCCTTCGACGGCGACATTGCGAATCCCCGAGACGCCGGAGTTGCCGATGGCGTCCAGCCGTGCCAGGTTGAATTTGGCCGAGTTGTGATACGTCACGAGGCTGAAATCGAACTGGTCGGGGCCGGTATTTCCGGTCGCGTTGGCGACGCGAGCGGTCAGTTGCGGGTTGACCAAGGTTGTGGGAGTGACACCTTCAACCACCGGGCTGATGACACCCTCGTAGAAGTACTGGAAGCTGATGCCGGCCGGTGAGGCGGGAGTTCCGTCCTGGGACTGCGTGGGGAAGGGCGCGGAGGGCACGGCCGCTTCAATCCGCCGCTGGATGCCGCTCTCCTTGATCTGGGCCACCAACGGGCCGCGGCCTGCGTAAACGCTGATCGTCCCGATCTGATCGGCGGTCACCGTCCCCGGTGTGGCTCCCCGGACCGTCAGCGCCTTGAGAACCGCTTGGACGGCGAGCGGCCCGGCCAGATCACCCTGGACCGTCATGCTGTTGAGGTTGCCGACCTTGAGCACGCCCGTGGACCGGAACGACCCGCCGAGATTGAAGGTCCCCAGCGTCCCGGTGACGATCAGAGTCCCGGCGAGATCCCCTCCGATGGTCAAGGCGTTGATGTTCCCGAGTGCTGGATTGAGGAGGTTCGCCGCGGAGATCATCCCGGTCTGGGTCAGCGAGCCGCCGACATAGAGGCTCTCGACCGTCAACGTCTCCTTGATGGCACCCGAAACGTCACCGGCGATGCTTCCGGTCGTCAACGCGCCGCCGACGATCAAATTGCCTGACACGTCGTTCACGCCTCTGGACGTGCGCGTGTTGGCTGGCCCGACGATCAGTGTGGTGAGGTTGCCCGAGACCTGCACCAGCCCGGCGATCGCTCCTCCGACGGTCATCGTGCCGATGTTGCCGAGCAATCCCGCGGAGGTCGTCGGGGTGGCCGGATCGGTTGAGTCGACCACGCGAAGTGAGCCCGAGGCCGTCAGCGAGCCGCCGATGACGATCGACTGGACGTTTCCGGTGTCCCTGCTCATCAGTGATCCGTTGAAGTTGTTGCCGACCGACACGATCGACGTCCCGAAGTCCGTGAGGTTGAGAACGTTGTTGAAGTCCTTCGCCCAGCTTGCGACCAGGACGTCTCTCCTCACGCGGTAGCCCACGAAAGGGATAGGCTGCGGTTCGCCATTGATCGTCGTCGCCGCCGGCAGATCGGTGTCGGACGCGACGGCGATGTTGAACGCGTTGCCCGTCATGCCGCCGTAGCCGAGGTTGATGTTCAGGCTCGACAGGCCGCTGTAGGCGATGCCACCGGGGCCCATGTTCAGGCCGGTCAGCGAGTCGGACGTGAGAGTACCGGTCTTGGGCATCTGGCTCCCGGTGTCATCCACGTTCAGGGAATTCGTACCCCCGTCGCCCAGGACGGTTAGCAGTCCCGTGATCCCATCGACCAGGCCGCCGACGGCCGGGGCCACGCTGCCGACGTTGATCACGTCGTCACCCGGGCCGGCGTTGATCGTCAGCGGGCCGGTCGTGCCGAGCACATCGGCAGTGTCACCGCCGTCGCCCAGGTTCAGCGTCGTGACGGCGCTGGTGCCCTGAACCGTGAAATGGTCGGCGCCGTCGGCGAGATTGATGTCGACCGCCTCCACGGCGCTGTAGTCGATCCCGGCGCCCATGCCCAGGCCCGTGACGGTAGTCGCGCTGAGCACGCCGGGCGGGGCCGTGGTTGCCTGGGACACGACGATCAGCTTGTCGTGTCCGCTACCGCCATCGACCGTGACCGGTCCGTTGATCCCGCTGTTGATGACGGGATCGGCCCCCTGGGTCGCGAAGACGCGGACGGTGTCGTCATCCTCCCCCGTGTTCAACTTCAGGTCGCCGCCCACGCTGGCCACCTGCACGTTGTCTTTGCCGGCATTGGTGTTGATCGTGGTCGGGCCATCGTGAGTACCACTGATGAGGAGGTCATCGGCGCCCGAGCCGAACGACGCGGTCAGGGACTCGAACGCGAGATAGCCCAGGCCGCCGCCCAGCCCCATGCCCTCGAGGTACGAGGCGCCCAGCGTGCCGCTGCGTCCGAAAGTATCCGATGAGGCATCGATCTTGAGAGCGTCCGTGCCGCTACCGCCGGTGAGATTGGCGACGCCGACAATGCCGACGAGCGTGCCGCCCGCGCCCGGAGCCGCCGAGGAGACGTTAGCGGTGTCGTCGCCGTCGCCGAGATCGATCGAGGTCTCGGCCCCCGCGGCTCGCAGGTTCACCGTGTCGGCGTCGTCGCCGGTGTTCAGCTTCAATTTGCCCTGAGTGGCCTGAATGTTCACCGTGTCGCCTCCAGCACCGGTCTCGATGCCGGTGCTCCCGGTGGCGGTTCCCAGCACGTCCACGACGTCGTCACCGCCGCCGGTATCGAGCGAGAACGAGGCGATGTTGCGGTAGGTAGTCGTGACCGCGCCGGCCACCTGCAACGAGCCCGAGTCGAGCTTGACTGCATCCTTCGCGTCGGTGAGCACGACCGCGAGGCTGTTGTTGCCGCTACCGCCGTCGACGTCGAGGCCGCTCGAACCCACGGGGTAGGTGACCGCGAAACGATCGTCGTCGCCCCCGCCTTTCAGGAGGACGTTTCCGGGCAGGACGTCGCCGATGAGCGAAATCGCGTCGCTACCTGCGCCGCCGTCGACCGTGAGGTTCTCGATCTCCGTGAAGTCCACATGCATACCGTCCGAGACGAGGGTCTGCCGATCGACGGCGATCGTGTCGTTGCCGGCCGTGCCGTACACCGCCAGGGAGTCGGTCTGGTCTCCGCCGGCCACGTGGATGTGCGTCGCGATGCCCGCGACCAGGTTGACGGCCACAACGTCGTTTCCGGCACCCGCGTCCACGCCGACTTGACTCGGGAAACCGCTCGCGGCCGGGACGACCGTGATGCTGTCCGCGCCTCCGAGGGTGTTGAGGGAGAGGGCGTCGATATCGACATAACTCCACGCCGCCCCGTTGATCGTGACCTGCGGTGCGGACACGTTCACCGTGTCGACGGCATCGGTGGTCGTGAAGCCGAGGGTGTTCGCCCCGGCGCCGCCGTCGATGGTCCCCTTCAACGAACCCGGCGCCACGACCTCGAAGTCGTCGTCGGCACGGCCGCCCGTCACGTTCTCGATCGAGCGGAAAGTCACGCCGTCGACCGTGCCCGCATCGGGGCCATCGAGCCGCCAGGTATTGTGGTCGTTCGGACCGACCAGCGTATCGACCCCCGCGCCCCCCACGAACGAGTCGATGCCGCTGATCATCCCGCCGATGGCGGTGGCTTTACCCTGGGCCAGGTCGACCGTGACCGCCTTGCTGCGTCCGCTGTAGTCGAGCGTATCGCTGCTGCCGTCCGCCTTCAGGTCGCCGACAAGTGAGGAGGCGTCGTTGGTGAAGAGGAACTTGTCGTCGGACGGGCCGGTGTTCACGTTCTCGATACCGGAGAAGGTGAACATGTCGACGCCGCTGACCGTGCCGATGCCGGCGCCGGTGATCGACCAGGTCGTGGGGCCGTTCGAGTTCTCGACGATCGTGTCGGAGCCGCCGCCTCCCTGAAGCACCAATTTCGTGAGCCAGGAGGGGACGTCGAGAAGGATGAACGAATCCGTCCCCTCCCCGGCGTTGATCGTGAGTTCCAGCACCGTGGTCAGGTCGACCACCGTGCCGTTGATGGTGAGTAGATTGCCGTTGATCACGGCGACGTCGTTGCCCGCCCCGGTGTCGAGCGTCACGATGGGCGATGTCGCGCTCAGGCCCGTCTTCTCGATTGTTGCGTCATAGGTGACGACATTGTTGCCAACCGTGAAGCTGCTGGGGCCCGCGAGGGCGCCGTCCGGTACGTCGAGCTCGTCGATGTTCGCGCCGGGCGAGGGCGGCGGGCCGCTGTCATGGATGTAGACGTGGGATGAGTTCAGGCCGGAGAACACACGGTAGAGGTCGGAGCCGCCCTCACCATCGAGCAGGACCGTCGCTGCGGTGCTGTCCACCACCGACAGGGTATCGTTGCCCCCTCCACCGGCGATGCTCAGGACCTCGATGCCGACGAACGCGAGGACCGCGTTGCCCAGCTGCACGCCGGTGGCGCTGACCGTGATCGTGTCGACCGCCGGTGTACCAATCACCGTGAGCTGATCGAGCCCCCCGCCGGCATCGTGCACGGTCACCGCGTTCATCGCGGCCGCCGCGACCTCGAACTGGTCGGAGTTGGCGCCGCCGTCCAGCACGGCTATCCCGCCCCAGGCGAGGACCTTGATCCGGTTGATGCCGTCGCCGCCGGTGATACGCACGTCGTGGACGTTGGCCAGCGTGATCTGGCCGCCGTTGCCGGCGGTCAGGAGCGAACCGCCGAGCGTCCAGTCCGAGTCGGCACCGGCGTTGAGGGCGTTGGCGCCGGTGCCGCCATCGTAGCGGAATCCGCCGGCGACCTCATCGAATCCGCCAGCGCCGTCGGGCACGAACGTACCCACCGCCGGCGGCGTGAGCTTGTCGGACTGGACGTCGAAAGTATCGTCGCCGCCGCCAGTCTGGAGCGTGAAGCTCTGCAGGCCGAAGGCGGTGAGCCCCTTGGGGCCGAGCGTCAGGTGGTCGTCGGCCGACCCGGTGACGAGGGTGACGTCGGCGATGTCGAAGAACTTCAGGTCGGAGGTCTGCACGCCGCCGAGCGTCCCCTTGACGACATTGGCCTTCGCGCCGGCGATGAGCTCAGTCTGGTTCTCGATCACCGTCACCGTGAGGGGCGGAGACACGTCGCGGATGAAGGCATAGCCCTGGCCGTCGATGTTGATGGCGCCGGGCACGTAGTGCGAGCGGCCGAGAAGTTGCGGGGCGCCAAGGATGGCGCGATCTCCGCTCAATGCGACGGCGTAGCCGAGGTCGTCGCCGGCGAAGCCATCGCTCGCCGACAGGGGATCGATCGGCGTATCGAGGACCCAGCCGCCGTTCTTGAGGTGATACGAGTAAGCCGCACCCTGGTCCTCGGAGCTGCCGATCTTTCGGCCGTAGGCGCCGATGACGAGCTTCCCGTTATCCATCGCCAGCGAGGAGCCGAAGAAATCCGTGGGCTGCCCGGTGGCGAGAGAGATCTGTGTCTGGCCACCCCACACGTTGGTAGCCCGAGTGTAGCTGTAAGCCGCCCCCCGCGTGCCGAGTGCGCCGGGAGAACCGATGACCGCGACATCGCCGCTGACGTCCACGGCCGCCCCATAACGATCGCCCGATGCTCCGAGTGCGCCTGCGGTGAGGGACTGCTGGAGCGTCCACGTCGTGCCGTTGTCCACGTAGACGCCCGCCGCGCCCCGACCGGCGTTGCCGGACGGGGCGCCGATGACCAGAGTCTTCTGATCCATGGCCACGGCGCCGCCGAATTCACCGACCAGCGGTCCGCTCGCCACGAGGGTCTGCACGCTCGACCAGGTCACGCCATCGAAGTCATAGACGCTGGCCTGGTCGACGCCCGGGGCGCCCGCGATGGCGCTGCTTCCGAACACCGCGACCGCGGCGCCCAGGTGAGCGCCGACCGCTCCGGCAAACTCGGACTTCTGCGTCCACCCATCACCCAGACGCTGGAACATGTACGTCGCGCCGGCCCCACCCCCCTTGTTCGGGCTACCCACGACGAGCGAGTTGCCCGAGACGGCGACCGATGCGCCGAACTGGTCGTTGCTGCCGATGTCGGCGGGCTGCAACATCGTCCGGTAGGTCCAGCTCCCGGTGACGTCATCGGTGGTGTAGACGAACACGGCGCCGCGGTTGTCGAAGTTGGGGGCGCCCACCACGGCGATATTGCCGTCGATCGCGACCGAGGCACCGGCCGCGGACCTGCTCTGGGCCACGGGGACGAGATCCGTCGTGGCGACCGTCCACGCCGGCCCGCGCTGGCGGAAGGCGTAGAGCTTGTTGGCCTCGATCGTCGAGTTCTGCGTGCCGACCACCACGAAACCTTCGCTGATCAGTTGCGCCCCCGCGCCGAAGTTCAGCGTAGCACTGGGGTCGTCCTGCATCTGGCCGGTGACGGTGTTGTAGTTATAAGGCAGGTAGGTCCGTCCGAGGTAGGTGCCGCCATCGACCCGGACGGACGAATAGAGGTAAGCGGCGCCGTGACCGCCGGTGGCTCCCACCAGCATGCGGTTGCCCGCGGTGTCGATGGTTTCATTGTCGCCGAAGCGAGCCTGGGTCGAGTCCGGCGAGGTGTATGTGAAGGTCGGGGCCCAGAGTGTCCCGGTCTTGACGTACCCCGTGACCTGGTTGCTGCCCGGACTGCCGACGTAGAGCAGCGCATTCGAGGGTCCGTTGTCGACGTTGATCGCCAACTCGGCGCCGAGTCGGCCGGAGCCATCGTAGTACTTCGTGGTCCGCAACGGCGTGTCGGTGAAGCCGCCGACGTTCGCCGTCCAGTGCGTGAAGTCGCCGACGGTCAGATCGTAGAACGCCGTGCGCGACTTGCCCGCGGCGCCCAGGTAGACCTCATTGCCGACGATGTCCACCGACGAGCCCCAGCTCGCGTTATTCAACGCCGAGAAGGTGTTATCGAAGATTCGGCTGGTCGTCACGCGGAGGTTGCTCGCGAGGAAGACGTGGCGGGGCCCCATCGGTGCGATGCCGTGGAGGACGGCGAGGCTGCCTCGGTTGTCGATGTAAGGCGCCGCGTCGGCGATGTTCGAGATTCCCCCGTAGGTGTCGACCGCCATCATGATCGTGTTCGGGCCGGCCGTCAGCGCCTCGACGGGCTCGAACAGTTTGTCGGTGTGGTCGCCAGGGGTATTCCACCCCGACCCCTTCACGATGTTCGCATCCCAGATATCCGCGAAGATGCCCGTCGTGTCCTTCAGCGTGCCGACGATGATGAAATTGACATCGAGATCTCCGGAGATATTGAAACTCTTAAACACGGAGGTCGGGTTGCTGTAGGATTCTGCACCGTGGTCGGGGCCGATGTGATGATAGTCAACGTCGGCCAGGGCGATGAACGTGTAAGGCGCCAGGTAGACCTTGCCTCCCTCAACGTTGTTGTCCTTGAGGTCGTGGAATCCGATGCCGAAGTATTCGATGTGATCTTTGGGATTCGTGCTGTTGCCGTGCATGTCGATGCCCACCCGGTTCCAGTCGGCCGGCGTGGTGTCCTGGACGACGGAAGTGTCGTACGGCAGCGCCGTATCGTCGGGCATCAGAAGCCGGTCTTGTTTCCAGGTGCCGGAGTAGACGTAGGTCACCGCGCCGCCGGCCTTGCCGAGATCGAGCTGGTAGCCCGTCGGGGGCGGATTGGTATCGGCCTGGCCCTGCGACCAGTACTTCGCCGTGGCATCGGGCATGCCGACCACGAGGCGGTTGCCGCTGATGGCGACCGATGCGCCGAACGACGTGCCGACGGTGCCGGTCAGGGTTTGTTGGAAGCTCCAGGTTTCGCCGTCGGCATTGCGCGTGTAGACGGTTGCGGTGGCGGAGTCGGGCGCGCCGATGACCATCCGGTTTCCATCAATGTCGATATCCGCACCGAAGCCGGCAGCTCCGGTCAGGACTTGCACCGGGCGCCAGGAGAGGGCTTCGTTGACGTAGACATAGACCTGGCCGTGACCGTAGTCGGACACCAGCAGCGTTCGCGCGATCTGGTCGTAGTAGGTCACCGACCCGAAGCGTGACGCCGCGCTCGGCGTCACGTTCAAGCTGTCGCCCGGATCTTTGAGCACGTCGGCCCGGACCGAGGCCCCGGTGTACGGGGGCAACAGACCGTCTGTCATGAAGGTGCGGACGGCCCCCACGTCGGAACGCAGCCCACCGGTGGTGTCGTTGAAACCGGGGATGCCCACGACGAGGCGGCCGTCACCCAGGGCGAGGCTCGAGCCGAAGCGGTCCGCGGTGTTATACGGCGGGAGGAGATCGGCCGAGGCCCCGGCCGGGCTGGCGGCGCCAAGACGGCCAGACCCGCTATTCCCCGTCGAGCGAGTCCAGCTCGCGCCATTTCCCGAACCGATGTCCGGCAGTCGGTAGAAGACGTACGCGGCCCCGATGTCGAGGTCCGTGCCGTCAAAGCCGGGCGATCCCACCGCCACGTAATCGCCGTCAACGCTGACCGATGTACCGAACCGATCGCCCGCCCTGCCCTCCTGTAGCGCCTCGGCCTCGGGCAGGCCGCCATCGGCCGTGAGACGGGCCACGCGTGTCCAGGAAGCCCCGGCTCCCTCGAACACGAACGCTCGTCCCTGGTCGGCCCGGTCGTTGTTCACCCCGTCCCAGAGCGGAGCCCCGACGACGATCTTGCCGCCCTGGAGATCGACGGCCGCACCGAAGTGCTCCCCGGCGTTCTGCTGCGAGGCGAGCAGCGTGGAGGATAGGCTCCAGATGCTGCCGCTACGCGCATAGACATAGGCCACGCCGGTGTCGGTTGTACCCGTCAGGGGTGCGCCGATCACGGCGGAGTTGCCGTCCACCGCCAACGCCGCGCCGAAGTCACTGGTCGTATCGCCCGAGCGCGTGATCTTCTGCTGCTGCGACCAGGCCGTGCCGTTGCGCACGAACGCGTAGGCCGCGTCCTTGACACCGCCGACCGCGCCGACGAACACCGTATTCCCGCTGATCGAGACCGCCTGGCCGAAGGCGTCGCCGGCCGAACCGTCCTGGGCCTTGAGCTTGGCCTCGAAAGCCCAGATCGCGCCCGTGCGCAGGAACACATACGCGGCTCCGGCATCGATGCCGTCGGTGTCGTCCTGCGGCGCACCGACGATCAACAGGGCGCCGTCCAGGGCCACCGACCGCCCGAAGCCCTGCCCGCCGCCGGCGACCATGTCGGGCGCGTAGAGCTTGGCCTGCTCGACCCAACCGCTGCCGTTCCTGGCGTAGACGGAGACGACGCCGGCGCTCGCGCCTTGCACCTCGGCCCCCACGGCCAGGGTGTCGCCGCTGACGGCCGTGGCCTGGCCGGAGTGCTTCGTTTCCATCGCCGTCGGCTGGACCATGGTCGTCTGGCGGGTCCAGGTGACCACGCCGTCGACGGTGAGCGTATGAAGCACGAGCTCCTTGAGGTTCAGGTCCGCGACGTTCACGCTGTCGATCGCGAGGTTCGCCGCCGCGTCGGGGGTGGCCACCTTGAAGTCCGACAGGCCGTGCATGACGAGCGGCTCCACGCCGCTGAAGTTGAAGCTGTTGCCGTTGACCAGGACCTGACCGGAGCGCGGCGTGGTGGCGCTGGGTGTGTAGGTGCCGGCGGCCCGCCCATCTCCCGCGATCCGCAACGTGTCGCCGGCCGTGCCGTTCGGGCCGCCGTTGAAATCGAAGAAGGCCGTACCGTTCGGGACGCCGGGCTCGAACCGGGCGAACACCAGGTCGTCGCCTTCTTCGCCGTTTAGCGTGGCGAGGTGGCCCCGGTCGTCGACCCCGTTGTCGATGTTGAAGGTGTCGGCGCCATTGCCGGCGTACACGGTCATATCGTACGGGTAAACGCCGCTGAAGAACTGGGTGACGTCGTCGCCCGAGCCGAGCGACACCTTGACGTGCTCGATGGCCCGGCTGTTCACGTTCACGGGATCGCTGCCGCCCGCCTTGCTGAGCACCACGCTGGCATAACTCGTGTTGGCGGGATCCTCGCCAAAGGCGCGAGTGAACACGTCGATCCAGCGCGGATCCGCCCCGACCGCGGGCGGCGTCGCCGGGAACAGGTTGGCGAACTGCTTGTTGACGAACGCCAGGTTCGTGCTTGCCTTGGACGACGTGTCCAGGAACTGCACGACATCGTAACCCCCCTGGCCGTTGATCATCACCGGAATGCCGCGCACGCTGTCGGCCGAGGGCGTGCCGGTGTCGATCAGGAAGTTGTCCAGCGTGTCGCCGCCGACCACGGGCAGGCCGAGATTGACGGTGTCGTCGCCTCCCCCCGCGTTCACGGTGAAGATCGAGTTCTTGCCCGCGGGGGACTGCTCTCGATGCGTGCCCTGCAGGTTGATCGTGTCGTCTCCCTGTCCGGCGCTCAGGACGACGCCCTCCATGCGGCGGTAGACGAGGCTGCCGGCCCCCGTGCCGCTGCGCCGGACGGTGGTCGAATCGAAACGCCAGGGCGTGCCGTCGTCGAGCACGGTGATGGCGGCATCGACCGCGTTGCTGACGACGAACGTCTGGCCCGCCAGCTCGCTCTGGTCGTTGACGAAGAGTTCGTCCCCGGCCTCGGGGCCTTGCCCGTCGATCAGAAGCGTGCCCTTCAGGCCCGACAGCGAACCCTGCGTCTCGGCCCCGGCGACCGTCCCGACGTAGACGAGGTCCTTGCCGCCGCCGGTATCGAGCCTGACCGTCAGCCCGGCGTTGACGGACGGGATGTAGAAGGCATCGGCGCCCGCACCCAGGCGGATCGTGATGTCGTCGGGCGTATCGAAGACGACCGACCCGAGCATATCCAGGCCCGTGACGGTATTGCCCAGATAGGTACCGACGTTCGCGTTGTCGTCGCCGCTGTCGTCGAGCACGACGGTGTCGGCGCCGGCCTCGCCGTCGAGGTGCAAGGCCCCGGCCAGGTAGTCCACGCGGCCAAGCGACGCCGGGTGCAGCCCGAAGGGGGTGGAGCTCACCTTGAGCGTGTCGTTGCCCCCGCCGCCGTGGACGTAGGCCGTGGTGAAGGCGTTTGTGCTGTCGATGCTGAAGCGATCGTCGCCGCCGCCCAGGTAGACGTTCACGGCCTCGACCGTGCTGGTCACCGTCTCGGTGCCATTGTTGATCTTCCGGCTGGCGTAGTAGATCGCCCCGGGCCAGGACCCGTCACCCAGGTTGTAACCCGCGCCAAAATTGTCGTTGTGAACGCTGATCTGCCCGTTGCTGCCCAGGCCCATGCCGGTGACGGAGATGGCACTCAACTGGCCCGTGACCGTCGAGGCATCGCCGCGTACGTTCAGCGTGTCCGTGCCGTCCTGGCCCACGAACGAGACGATACCGCTGATGCCGGTGAGCGATGCGGAGTCGTTTCCGACATTGAGCGTGTCATCCCCCGCGCCGCCTTCGATCGAGGCATAGATGTTGGAGGCGAGATCCTTGACCTTCATCAGGTCGTTATGGTTGCTGAGTTCCACCTGAAGCGTGGCACCCGAGACGGCGGTGTAGGTGATCGGGCCGGTGAGCCCCAGGCCGGTGATCGTGTTGCCGGTCAGCGTGCCGGTGAGCGCTGCGGGCGCGGCGTCGGAACTCAGGTAGATCCCGTCCACCGTGCCGCCGTTGCCGCCCGTCCCGGCGTCGATCTTCAGGTTCCCGAGCCGGGTCAGGTCGCCGGTGAGCCGGCCGAGCGGATCGACGGTATCGTCGTACACGCCGCTGGTGGTGAAGAGCGCCTTGCTCGCGTTGCTCGACAGGAAGAATCGGTCCGCTCCCTCGCCCCCTTCGAGCGTCGTCGGGCCCGCAATCGCACGGACGAAGATGCGATCGCTTCCTTCATGCCCGCGCACCAGCGTGTTGCCGCCCGCGTTGATGCCGATGGGGTTGTTGAGCTGCAGGTAGTCGAGGTCGATCCCGCCGGCGATCTCGACCTGCGGCGCCGTGACGTCGCCGCGGATATCGGCCGTCCCGCCGATGCCGGGGTCGCCATCCACGGCCTGCGAATCGACGCGAATCAGTACCGACGTGGGGCTCGAGACGAGCGTGTTCTCCGGCAGGGTGACGTTGTCGCCGGCCAGAAGCTCCACGCCGCCGGGCGCCGATACCACACCTTTGGCGATCGCCACGCCGAACAGCGTGGTGCCGCCGGGGAGGAGGTTGATGTCCTCGTGGTCCCGCGCCGAATCGTGGCTGGTCAGCCGCACCACGCCCGCTTGCGGCGCGACCTTGAGCACGTTGAGGCCCGCGCTCACCTCGGTGACGTACACACTGTTCGGCGAGTCCACGTAGAGACGGCCGACGCCCGGCACCGCGGGGTCGACCTGGAGGGCGTTCTGCTCCTGGCCCACGCCGGCACCATCGACCTCGACCGGGTTTGCGTCCGTCCCGACCCCGCCGCCGTTCACGATCAGGTCGACGTTCGTCGCCTGAATGTCGGCGGTCGGGTCGTCGGCCGCATCCAGCATCGACCCGCTCAGCGTGATGAGGATCAGGTCGGAGTATCTCGACGCGACCGCGCCCAGGTTCAGGTCGCCCTGCGTCTCCCGGAGGTACACGCCCTGGTCGGCCACGGCGTCCACCGAGCCGGTCGCCTGGGCGGAGGAATCGATCTCGAGGAAATCGCCGATCGCTCCGATGTAGCCCCCGGTGGCCCTCAGGCTCACGCTATTGCCGATGACCCAGGGGGTGCTCCCGTTGTCTGCGGCCCCGGTGGCGATGTCGTAGACCGACCCCGCCAGCGTCGCCAGCGCCACGTTGCCCGCGGTGGAGTGGACGGTTGCGATCCTCAGGTCGCCCGTGATCTCGGTCAGGTCGATGTCGCCGTTGGTCAGCACGTCGAGGTGGCCGGTGCCGAGGATGTTGATACTGCCCTTCACCGAGACCATCGCCGGGGAGCCGTTCGCATCGGGAGGGGCCGGATTCGCGCTCTTGATGGTGATGTCGCCGACCGCCTCGATCAGCCCGAAGTCGAACGTGGGGTCGACCGGCTGGACGAGGGTCAATTGCACCTGGCCGCCGGCGGTGATGTTGTTGATCTTCAGGATCTTCGTGGCGCCGGGGTTGAGGAAGACGCCGGTCACGCTCAGGAAGACGTCCTGACTCGCCGTCGCATACAGGTTCTCGCCCTGGCCTCCGTCCTGAACGATCTCGACATGGAGCGGATGGGCGGCGCTCCCGATCGAGCCGCTCAATGCCTCGAGCCCGAAGAAGCGGGTGATCTTGGCGACTCCCGTGGCGGAGGTCACCTTGTCGACAACGGACAAGGTCAGGATCTCGGAGTGCGTGCCCGTGATCGCCGCGATCTTGTACGAACCGGGATTGATCTGACCTTCGACCTGGATCAGCTCCCCCACCGCGAAACCCGAGGCCAGCCAGCTCCCGCCGTCGTCGCGTGTAATGGTGTCGGGGGCCGCCCCGTTGTCGAGGAAGGTCACGACTCCGTCGAACGAGTCGGACGCCTGCCCCGGGACGTCCGTCCGGCCGTAGGTCCTGCTCGGATCGCCGATCCGCTCGGTGCGCAGGACGAAATTGCCCTTGGGACCGGTGAGGATGGAGCCGCCTAGATTCTGGATATTGGTCGTGCCCGCCGCGTTGTCGATCGTCTGATCGTCGGGGAGCACCAGGTTCGATTTCCCCAGATTGCGGATATCGATCAGGGTGGACAGCAGGTCCATTTTCACGTCGTACTTCAGGGTCGCAGTGTCTTTCGCCTGGTCCAGCAGGACGCGATTCGCGCCGGCCGGTGGCGTCAGATCCACCGAGTGGAGGACGAGGTCTTTGTTCGCCGCGTTGATGATCCGGATCGACTCGTAGCCGCCCGAGAAATTGAACGTGCCCCAGCGGTGTCCGCCAACAACAGACGCGCCGCCGGCGATCTTGTTGGTGGCCTGGAAGACGATCTCGCCCGGCGGCCGGACGTGGATGTCGCCGATGCTGATGTTCGCGGCACCGCTGACGTCGGTGCCGACGGCGGGATTGGCGACGCCATTGACCGTGATATTCACAGCCCGGATGACCTTGCCATCGGCGCCGATGATCAGTTCCGGCGCGGGGCCGGCGAGGACCGTGATGTCGGAATCCCACTGGATGCTATTGTCGGTGCGGTCGAGGGGGTCGTCGTCGTGCAGATCTCCGTTGTCGACCAGCCGGACGACGCCATTATTCGCCTGAACGAAGACGGCCACGTGGGTGTAGCCCGGGGGCAGCACGGTGTCGAGCGTCGTCGCCGGAATGACGCCGCTACTCGCCGCGGAGGGACGCTCGGCCGAGGAGACGAGGACCCCGGAGTCGCCATCGACGTGGTTTTTCAGCGCGCCTGCATTGGCGCCATGATCCGAGGTGCCGCCGAACAGGCCGTAGAAGTGGGTCAGCGTCGTGCGATCGAGGACCGTTCGGGCGTGGGTGGCATGAACGTCCACGCCTTCGAGGGCATCGACGAGGGTATGGCTCGTGTTGGTGCCTTCGAGCAAGGCGTTCGTGGTCGAGGAGACGTTGTTGTCGGACGTGGCACCGGCTCCGCCCGCGAATCCGCCCGCGGTGGCCGAGGCGTTGGCCGTCGCCGAGAGGGCGGTCGCTTGCGCGTTCAGCGCGACACTCCGGGCCTTGAGGCTCGCGTCGCTCCCGAGGAGAACATTGGTGGTATTCGAGACATTGTTCGACGCGTTCGAGGTGGCGACGCCGATGAACCCCGCCCCCAGGGCCGAGGAACGGACGCTCGTCGTCGTCGAAGTGTATGAGCCGAGGATGAAGTCGCCGCCCGCGATGATCCGCATCCCGGCGGCCGTCACCTGGGGAGCCGTCGCATCTCCGGTGATGTGATTGACCGGGCCGGTCGGCGTCCCCACGAACGCGTTATTCGTGCTGGAGTAGTCCACCGTTGCCGAGGCCGTCCCGATGCCGATGAAGCCCCCGCCCATGGTATCGGCGTTGGCCGCGACCGACCCGCCGGACTGCGACGTGATCGAGACATCGCCCGCGACGTCGATCAACTGGGCGGCGCTGCTGGCCTGGACCTGGGCGCCGAATGCGACGTGTGCAGACGGCCCGTTGTAGGCCAGGAAGCCGAACTGTCCGCCCCTCGCCGACGCCGAAGATGGCCCGTCGGTCGCGGCGGAATTGTACGTACGCAAGGATTCGAGGCCGGGGCCGAGCAGTTTGTTGGTCACCCCGGCGGTCGGCCCGACGAAGTCGACCCTCAGGGTGTGACGATCGGCGGCCGAGTCGCTCGTGGCGTTGAGGTCGACGCCTCCCTCCTTGCTCAGGAAATGCGTGCCTGTGGCCCCGTTCAGGGCCAGGCTGGTGACGAGGCTGCCGTTCGGGTCCCTGAGCTGGAAGGAAGAGGACGTCGGATTGGCCACCGTGTACGTCACGCCATCCTGCAATCCCCCCAGGCTCTGCGGCAGGAGGAGATGTCGCACGGCCGCGCCACCGTCGGACTTGTCGGACGAGAGCAGGATCGGATTCGCGCCGGAGTCGCGTTTGTTCGGATCGGACTGCGTCGGGGCGGGATGGCTCGTGACGTCGGCCGCCGTGGCGGCCAGTTGAACCTGAAAATCGTTGAGCTTGATGACGTAGTAAGTGTGTCCGCTCACCAGGCCGTCGATGGGCCGGGCGGGATCGCTTGCGACATAGGTGATCCTGTCGCCGCTCCGGAGATTCGTGGCGAGCGGCTCGACGTTGCCGTCACCATTCGCATCGCTACCGAGGTAGATGATATTGTTGTCGATGGTGGTGTACGAGTCGGTCTTCGTGTTGTCGTAGTCGATGCTCTTGCTGTTAAATTCCACCGGAGCGGGGGCGCGATAGGTGAGCCTGTCACCGGCGGAATAGCTGTTGTCTATGTTGAGTGTTCGGCCCGCGGTGACGAGCCCGGGGGCCACGTCGAAGCCCGTCACGGCTGCGGCGGCCTCGCCAGGTGTGTGCGTGAGCTTGATCGTGCGGTCGTCGATCACCCGCACATAGTAGATTCCCGCGTCCCCCGCATCCTTCGTCAGGCTACCAACGCTCGCGAGGCCGCCATTGTCATACCGGACGGCCTCGCCGGTCTTGAAACCGTGGGGCCGGCCGAAG
The DNA here is from genome assembly GCA_028291545.1 of Planctomycetota bacterium. Lineage (GTDB taxonomy): Bacteria > Planctomycetota > Planctomycetia > Isosphaerales > Isosphaeraceae > JAQGHR01. The sequence continues at coordinate 18,826 of JAQGHR010000053.1, forward strand.
GCGATGACGTCACGCATCGCGTCCACGCCCGCGGCGGCGCTGAACGGCGCCCCCGAGTCGACCGACTTCCCCGAGAAGCTCGCACCCAGCGCCAGCGTATCGTCGTCTATGCGGATCACCGAGTAGTCGCGCGCCAGGCTGACGAGCGGACCGCTGCTCGTGTTGATCGGCAGGTTTCCGTCTGCGTCGTAGGCGACCACATCGCCGGTCTGAAGGCCGTGCTGCGCGAAGTGGATCGTATCGGCCGAGGTGTCCACCGCATTCGACTGAACGAAGGAATCCGGGCTGGTCTGGCCTTCGAGCAGCCTGGCCGCGACGGTGAGTTTGCCATCCGCGGCGATCGTGGTGGTCTTGCCGCCGATGCTGGCGATCACGGTCGGGGTCACGGTCAGTTCGGAGACGCCGACGCCGATGCTGACGAGCCCTCCGCCATAGGACGATGCGTTGGCGTTCCCCTTCGCCGCCCTGGCCAGGGCGGTCACGCTGACATCGCCGGCGCTGACGATCGTTACGTCATCGCCCACGGTCGCGGTGTTCGTGGACGAGATATCCGCCTGGGCCTTCACCCCCTGTCCGCTGATGATGCCGCCGCCGGCCACCAGCGCGTTGGAGCCCGCCCGGTCCCTCGTGTCCGTCAGGATCGCGACGCTGCCGGCGGAGATTTTCGTGCCGTCGCGGACCGACGTGCTCGTAAAGCTGTCGTTCGTCGCGTCGGAAAGCGCGATGGCGACCGCCAGGAGGATGGCCCCGGCACCCAGCGTGGTATTGGCCCCCGCGACGTCGTTGTCGGTCTTGGCGATCAGGCTGAGCGCGCCGGCGGCGGTGACGTGGCTGGTGCCTCCGCCCAGGATCGCTTCGACCGTTCCATGGACTCCGGCGTGCGACATCGCGCCGCTGCCCCCGATGACGCTGACCTGAACCGCGAAGACATCGGCCACGGCCGAGCGTCGCGTCGCGTGGGCCTGGACCTCCAAACTGCCGGCGATCAGGGTCACACCGTCGCTAACATCGGCCCGTGTCACCGTGTTCTCGTTGGCCCCGGCCAGCATCACCGTCACATCGACCAGGGAGCCGGAACCGCCGGCCGTTTTGGCATACGCCGATGCGTCGGTCGTCGCCAGGACCGTCATCCCGTGCGCGACGTCGATCGACGTCCCGGTGGCCACTCCCGCACCCGGGGCGATCCCGATGAACGCCTCGACGTTCCCGTGCTTGAGGGCGTCGCTACCCACGGTCGCCTCGGCGTTGGCGCCGGTCCCGTTGATGACGCCGATCGCGAGGACGAAGGTCTCGGCGGAGGCCGCGAGGGTGCCGCGAGCGGCGACGTTCAGCGAGCCGGCGCCGACCGCGGCCTGCTCGCCGATATAGGCTCGCGTCCGACGGTCGTCGTGGGCGCCGGACAGGAGGGCGGTTATCTGGAGCAAGCCGCCCGAGCCGCCTTGCGCCCGCGAATCCGCACCGCCGCTGGACGTGGCGGCGATGTCCACCGCATTCCGGATGTCCAGGACGGTTGCGGGCGTCCCCGCCGCCTGGCCGGACCGAGTGCCGACGTGCGCCTCGGTCACGCTGGCGATGGTGGACGTGGCGTTCGCGCCCGTGCCGCCGATGCCGCCGACGCCGAAGGCCGTGATTTGCGAGGAGGCCGTCTCGTTGGCGGTGGCGTGAACGTCCAGCGACCCGGCGCGGACGCTCGCCGCCGGCCCGACGAAGGCCCTCGTGGCGCCCCGGATCGTTGCGTCGCTCAGGAACGCGCCGATGTTGATGAGCGCGACCGCGCCGCCCGCCACGCCGCTGGTAGCCGTGGAGGTCGACGCGGCGACGATCGAGGCCTTCCCGACGCCCGCATCGACGACCGGCCCGGCGCCGGGGGCCGACGCGTCGGAGGCGCCGACATAAGCCTCGGTGACGCGATCGACCAGGGCGCTGGCGCCGGCCCCCGCCCCGCCGATCCCGCTGATGGTCAGGCTCAGGCCGGCCGGCAGGTCGGCGTGGTTCCTGCTGGTCGCGTGGACGTCCAGGCTGGCCGCGGTGATGGTGCCGGCCCCCTCGACGAACGCGCGGGTTGCGCCACCGATTTGAACATTCGGAGTCATGACCGAGATACCGACCAGGCCGATGGTCGCCGCGGCCGTCGTCGCACTCACGGAGAAATCGGAGTCGGCGAGGATCCTCGTCGCGCCGAACGAACCGATCGTCGCGTTCCTCGCGTACGCCTCGACATCGTTCAGGATCGTCGAATCGGCCGTGGACCCGGCGCCGGCGAAGCCGATCACGATCGCCGTCGCGACCGCAACCGAAGTGGCGCTCAAGTCGCCCGACGAGCTGGCCCTGATGGTGACCGTGCCGTGGTTGGACCGGACCGTGGAGCCATCGACATCGGCCTCTTCATGCTCTTCGAGCCTGTTCTTGGCGATCGAGACGCCAACCCCCACGGAGATCAAGCCGATCGCCACCGCAGCCGCCGCCACCTTGGCATCGACGGAGGACGAGTCGTCGGCGGTGATCTCGACGTCGGAGGTCGCCGTCACCGTGGACCCGTTCTTCACCGTGGCCAGGACGTGATTCTGGACGGTGTTGTTCGAGCTGGCTCCGGCGCCCGACGCGGCGATCCCGATCGGGATTTCCCCGCCCGCGGCACCGAGTGAGCCCGCAATCGCGATCACGAGGGAGTCGATGTGGTTCTGCGAGCTTGCCGCGACCTCGACACCGCCGGCCGAATCGACGTTGGAGGCGTCCACGAACGCCATCACCGTGTCGGAGATCGTGTTGTTGGCGATCCCCGCGCCGACGGCCAGGCCGATGCCGGCGCCCACGGCCGCCGCCGCGAGGGCGACGGCCCCGCCGTCGGCGCTGGCGGTGATCGTCGCCGAATCCGTCGCCCGGATCCGGACGCCGCCCGCACCGGCCTGGATGGCATGCAAACCGGCGCTACTATCCTTGATGGAGGCCGAGACCTCGCTGGAGATCGTATTGATCGCAACCGCCCCTGCGCCGGCGCCGGCAACAGACACCCCCACACCGGCGACCGTGGCCGTGGCGAATGCCGCGCCGACGCTGAGCGCGGAGATCCGCGAAGTCTCGATGGCCCGGATGTCGATCGCGCCGTTGGCCGAGACCGTCGAGTGTGCGATGGACGCATCGACGCGATTCTTGACCTCGTTGACGGTGGCCGATCCGCCCATCGCGATCGCGGCCGAGATGCCGTCCTGGCCGAATTCCAGGGCGATCGCCACGGCGATGCCGTGGGCCTCGATCGTGGAATCATCCTTCGCGATCAAGGACACGCCGGCCGCATGCTCGATGGCGCTATCCCGGACGAAGGCCTGAGTCGTGTTGACGATGGTGTTGCCCGACCCCGCACCGGCTCCGCTGAATGCCAGGCCCACCGCCGACACCTGGCTGAAGATCGCCGCGCCGGCCAGGGTCAGCGCGTCAATCGTCGAGGAGTTTGCCGCCGAGATCGCGACGCTCCCCCCGCCGGTCGCTGTGACCTTGTCAAGGTGCGAATCCATGGTGCTGGTCACGTGATTGACGGCGACCGAAACCCCCGCGGCGATGCTGATGCCCAGGGCATCCGGCTTCAGGCTCAGGGCGAGTGCGGCGGCGCCGCCGTCCGCCTGGATATGCGAGGTGTCGGAGGCAGTCAGGCTCAGCAGATTCGCCGCCTCCACGGCGCCATTGGCGATGTAGGCTCGGGTTGCCCCGCTGATGTCGTTGAGGGAGACCGAGGCCGCCACATCCACCGTGAGCCCGAGGCCGGCCGACGTGCTGAAGAGCCCCGTCGGTGTCGGCCCCGCGGCGGCGACGGTGACGGCGAACACCGAGCCCTGCCGGTTGGCCGTCAGGGACGCGGACCCCGCCTGCCGCACGTTGGCACCCACGGCGAACGATTCTGTCGTCGCCTCCAGGGTGTTCTTGCTGATCGAGCCCGCGATGGCGATCGAGATCAGATTCTTCGCCGCGAGGCTCAGGGAGCCCGTCACGGCGAGGATGCGGGTGTCGCTCCTGGTGTCGAATGTCAGATCCCCGCCCGCCAGCGTGACCGCGGTGGACCCGTTAATGTAGCTGCGGGTGGTCTCGCGGACCTCGTTGATGGAGACCGCCCCGGCGAGCCCGACCGAGACCGGCAACACCCCCATGGTCGTCGTGGTGGAATCCTGGAGCTTCCCGACGACCTTCGAGTCAACAACCGCCCCGGCGACCGACACGCCCAGCAGAAAGCCGGTATTCTTCGCGTCCATCGTCAGGCTGGTCGCATCGATGACCGTTCCCACACCGCCGGGCGACGGCGGGCCCGTGCCGACATCCGCGCCGATGATGGACTGGGTGTCGCGCGTCACCCGGTTGATCGCCGCACTGACGCCGATCCCGATCGCCGAGGAGATCTGGGCCGCGCCCGCGATGTTGTAATAGGAGACGTTGCTGTCCGCCTGGAGCGAGACGGGGCCACCTTGAATCCGCGCCCCGCTCGCGATCTGCGCCGTGGTGGAGGCGACGTGGTCCACCACGCTGATGCTTCCGCTCACGCCGAGAATCCCCGAGATCCCGCCCGTCACGACCAGGTTAATCGAGGAGACCTTCTCGTTCGACGCGACCTTCAGCCCGTCAACCTTCCCGGTGTGAACCTGGGCACCGCCCTCGATCATGGCTACTGTCGTGTTGTCGACCGACTGCCACAGGAAGGAGCCACCGACTCCGATCGTGCCGGCCTGGTTTCCGAAGGGTGAGATCGGGGGGTTCTTGGGGCTGGCCTTCTTGAGACCGTTGATGGTGAGATCGAGCTTGATGACCCCCGCGAGGTTGAGCAGGTCCATCGTGTTGTCGGCCGACACGACCACGGACTGTCCGTCGCCTTGCCGGTTCGCATTCACCTTCGCGCCCGAGGAGATGGTCGCGAGGGACACGTTGTGGTAGGCCGACCTCCCGATCGAGCCGGTCACCGAGATCTCGGCCGGTTTGGAGGCGGTCGTGCTGGACGTGTGGGCCCAGATGTTCATGATCTGGTCGAGGCCGCCGCGCCCGTTCAGGGCCGTGCCGGCTTCCGAGAGGAAATTGCCGTTGTCGGGGTCGCTGATGTTGAAGCGCGTGGGGTTGAAGGGGAGGAACTTCGTGAGGTCGGGATAGGTGACCTGCGACGTGACGCCGACGTTGGCGTCGGCGTCAATGCTCGCGCCCGATTCCACCGTGGCGATCGCGGTGTTGTCGTAGAAGCCAAGGGCGACGGCCACGCCGACCGACGCGAGCTTCTGCGCGGGGGCGCCGGTCACGAGCTTGGGGACGATGAGCTGGCCGTCGGCGACGACCGCCGAGAAATTCTCCGACGTGGCGTTCACCGCGACGTTGCTCGCGCTCCGGAGCACGGCCTTCGAGCCGACGATGGCCTTCACGACGTGGACGTAGTTGTTGTACGCCGATGCGCCCGCGATGGAGACCGGTGCGGCGTCCGATACCGCGGTCTCCTTGGCCATCAGGCCCTTCTTCAGCATCATGGGATCAAGGGGAAAATACCCCAGGAGCATGTGCGTGAGAGTGGGCGATCCCCCGACCTGCGCCTCCGAGATCTGCCGGTTCTCCGCGGTCAGCGACGCCAGCACGTCGATGCCCGGGGGAGGCGTGTTATCGTCGGATGAGTCCGTCTTATGCCCGTACGCCGTGAAGTAATGCTGGAGACCGGGGGTGGACTTCTGGGCCGCGGTGAGCGACAGGTCGAGCGCCGCCGCATTGACTGCGTTCTCCGCGGTCTTCGACAGACGGATGTGGTCGGCGTCGATCCTGGTGACGTAATACGTACCGCCGTCGAGCAGGCCGGAGATGGGGCTCGTCCCGCGATCGCCGGTGGAGGCCCGCTCGAAGCCCTGGCCCGAACCGGCGCCGATCCCGGTCAGTTTGACGGGCGTCGTGGGCGTCGCGGGGTCGGCGAGCTGGAAGGCGTCCGGGTCGCCCGCGAGCATGACGACGTAATCGTGCCCGTCGATCAGCCCCCCGATCGGCGTTCCTCCGCCCGTGAGATAGGTCACGCGCTCGCCCGACTTGAACCCGTGCCCTTTCCGCCAGATCGTGTCGGCGTTCACATCGACCGTCGGCCGCAACGACGGGTCGAAGGCGTAGCTCAGGTCGTCGAACGTGAACTCCTGGTCGTTCGTGTCGAGCGTGCCGGACAGCAGGTCGATCGGGACGTTCGGGTCGATCTCGGGATGGTCGGGATCGGGCAGCGGGGTCAGGCGAATGTGGTCGGCGTCCGCGACGAGCACCGCGTACGTGGCCCCGTTCCTCAGGCCGCCGATGGGGTCTCCCGAGTTCGTCTTGTAGACGACCTTCTGTCCGGTGGTCAGGCCGTGGGCCGGCAGCTCGATCGTGTTCCGGACGTAGTCGACCACCGGCACGGTGCGGGACACGTCGATATTCATCACGACGTTGTCGGTCATCAGGCCGTTGCTGACTCCCCCGGCGCCGGTCGTGAACGTGATGAACCGTCCCGCGGACGCGTCGTCCCTCGACGGCGCCAGGCGGAGCAAATGGTCGTCGAGGCGGATCGCGAAATAGGTCGTCCCGCTCGTCAGGCCGCCGATCGGCCCTCTGCTGTCCGCGTTGTAGACGAGCTTCTGACCGGTCTGGAGCTGGTGATCGTGGATCACCAGGACGCTGTTCACCGTGTCGACGTTGTTGTACCGGAGGCCATGGGACGAGCCGGCGCCGCTCGAAGTGAGGTGGATGAACGTGCCCTGGAGCGCGGCGGCCTGATTCGCCGCGAGACGGACGCGGAATTCGTCCACCACGACGATGTAGTAATCCCCGCCCTCGCGGAGCCCGCCGATGGGCGTGCCGCCCCTCGAAGTGTACGTGACGCGCTGACCGTTGACGAATTGATGACCGCCGCCGATCGTGATCGTGTCGTCGACGACACGATCGGTCTGCGGATCGAACTTGACGTCCGCATCGGCCACGTTGAACAGGGCCGTCCGCCCGACGTTCACGGTGGTCGGCGTCCCCTGAGTGACGCCGTAGGTGACGACGTCGCCCGTCGAATAGCCGTGCCCGGCGAGCTCCAGGCTGCCGTCGGCCTGGACCGCCGTCGTGGGATGGAAGTTCAGCGGGGCTTCGTTGAAGCCCAGCACCATGGTCCCGGCCGCCGTGATGGGCGGGTCGCCGGGTTTCTTGGGCGCGGGGAGGCTGAAATCGACGATGTAATAGTCGGTGCCGGGGAGCTGCCTCGGGGTCGCGCCGGCGTTGGCCGCGATCTGGGTGAGGAGCTGGATGTGGCCGGAGTCGACCACATGGACCTGATACTCGTCCTGCGGCTCCAGACCCAGGAGTGTCCAGTCCGCCGTGGTGGCGACGGTGACGCCCTGATGCTCCGAGAAGCCATGCCCGGGGAGGGCGATGGTATCCGCGACGAGATCGATCCCGCCGCTCTCGGCAGTCTTGGTCGCCCGGCGGCTCAGGTAGTTCTGGACGTCGTCCGCCAGCGCCGAGGCGTCGAGCTTGAGTATGGGCGACCTGGCGAGCTGGATCGTGTCCTTGTCCTTGACGATCACGTAGTACGTCGCGCCATCCTCCAGGCCGCCGATGGGATCGAGCGGCGAGGGCGTGGAGTTAGGGTTCGACGGATCCGGCGGCGTCGCCGCGTGGTAGACGATGGCCTGCCCGTTCGTCAGTCCGTGGTCGGGAACGGTGATCGAGTCCGAGACATCGTTGACGTTCGACAGGTCCAGCGTCTGGAACTTCTGGAGGCCGCCGGCGGTGATGTGGCCGTCCACGCGCGAGAGGACGTTCGTCTTGTCGGTGCCGATCACGATTCCGATGCTGCCGAGACCGTCCCCGAACACGGCCGTGCCGGCGCGCGCGTCGTTCGTCACGTCGGCCGCCGCATTCACCGTGACGTTGCCCTTCGCGATGATGTGGACATCCTCGCCGACCAGCGCGTTCGACGTGGTGTCCGACTGGGTCACGGCAATGGCGAGCGACGGGAAGAACGTCTTGGCACCCGAGACCGTCTTGTACTTCGTCGTGCCCCCGACTTTCTTGTCCTGGCCGAACGACGCGTTGGTGGCCGTGAATGCCTGAACCTGGGCGGCGATCTTCGCGTTCGATCCGATCGAGACGCTGCCGCCCGCATCGATCAGGGTCGCCCCGACGATCTGCGTGTTGGCGATCCCATCAGCCCTGGCGTACCCCGCGCTGAAGGGGACCTGGTCCATGAGGGGCGTTTTCTTGTTCGCCAGTATCATGGCCCCGCCACCCGCCGGGGCGCTGCTGGTGATATCGATCGACGAGGTGAGATTCACATCCCCGCCGCTGCGGACGCTCGTGCCGCTCAGGGTCACCATCGCGTCGCCGGAGCGCTGCTGGTAGGAGACGGCCCCCAGGATCGGTGGCAGGCCGAGCAGGGCGAGGGGATCGGTGAATGCTGAGGTCGTGAACGGAGACAGGGCGAGGTTATTCACGAGGCCGGGGTTGTTCTGGCCGAAGACGTCCGCATCCTCCGTCGTGGCCGAGATCGTGATATCGCCCGTGCCGTCGATCGTGGCGTCCGCGATGTCGATGGTCGCCTTCTTGTGCTGCACGCTGAGAATCGAGACCTGCAGGATCTGAGACTGGCTCGACTTCTTCGCCGTCAGGTCAATCTGGCCGCCGCGAATCTCCGCGCCCTTTCGTACCTTGATGCTCGGATCGACGCTGGGGAGCACGTCAACCGGCAGGACCCCGGACGGATCGAACACATACACGCTGAGCGCGATATCGCCGGCCGTGAAGCCCGAGCCACCCGTCGCCAGCAATTTGCCGCCGACTCCCAGGGTGATCGTCCGGGAGTCGACGCTTATCGCGCCCGCATCGCCGGTCGTGACCGAGGGGGCGGCCGGGGCGAATGCGCGGGTCGACAAGGCGATCGAACCGACGTCCACGGTCGCGGCGTCGACGGAGATGTCGCCTCCGTGAGTGTTCACATTCCCGTTGATCGTCACGGCGTCGAGGCCGAGAAGTTCGTCGCCGATGAGGTCGGTCGGCCGACCCAGGGTTCCGTCGATCGTCAGGCGGCCGTTGAAGATGTCCAGCGAGGCATTCAGCGTGACCGTGTCGGCGAACAGGCCGCCGAGGATCGAGACGTCGCCGTGGACCGTGGCCGGGGCGTCGAACTCGACGGTCTGCTTGAAGCCGAAGCGATCATCGATCGCGAGTCCGCCGCCGAGGACCGTGACCGACGCCTTCACGGTGACGTTACTCTTCCCGATCGCCCCATTGAACGACAGGCCTTGCCCCACCGTCAGAGGGCCGGCCACGACCACGCTATCGTCGAGGCCCCCGCCGTGGATCGTCAGCGAGCTGGGGAGGACGAGCTCGGTGCCGGCCGATCCGAAGCTCAGCGTGTTGTTCCCCAGGCCGCCCATGTCCACCGTGAGGGACTGGCCGGGGGTGTGGAACGCGATGCTCTCCCCGCCGCCGCCCTGCCTGACTTGCACCAACTCCACCGTGAAGCTCGTGAACGAGAGATCGCTCGCGACGAGCGGGTTTCCCGTAATCTTGATGTTTTCCGCGTCGGAGAAGTTGCTCACGTAGAAGCCGATCGGATCCATCCCCGCGTAGGTGAAGGATCGGCCCCCGAGCGCCACGGTCCCGGATTGAGACCCGGTCGGCGCGTAGGTGACGAAGTGATTGTTGCCGTCGTCGAAGACGATCTTGTCGGCGCCGCCGCTTCCGCCGTCGATGGTGTCGCCGAGCTGGCCGGCCGGGGTGATGACGAACGTGTCCGCATTCCCGGACGCGCCGACGAGGTGTTCCACGCCGACGAAGGTGCCCGCCCCGAGGGTGCCCGAATTCACGCCGGTCAGCGTCCAGGTGATGTCGTTCGACGGACCAACAAGGGTATCCTTGCTGCTCCCCCCGCCGACGACGCTGCCGATGCCGCTGGCCCCGCCCGTGTTCGTCGCGGTGTTCGCCGTCAGGTCCACCGTCACCGCGGTCGTGAAGGCCGAGTAGTCCAGAGTGTTCAGGCCACCCCCTCCGTCAATCTTGCCGGCGAGGCTCGCCCCCTTGGCGAGGACGAAGGCGTCCTTGCCCGCTCCGCCTTTCAGGTTCTCCACCCCCGCGAAGCTCAGCCCTCCGACAGTCCCGGAGTTCACGCCTGGCTGTAGCATCCAGGTACTGTCCGTGTCGAGGCCGACCAGGATGTCGTCGCCCGCGGATCCACCCTCCAGAACGCCGCTCAGTTGGGCCCCCGTGGCGAGTACGAACGTGTCCTTGTTGCCGGCGGCGCCCGTGAGGTTCTCCACCCCGGTGAAGGCCACCCCCTCCACCGAGCCCGAGTTCGCGCCGGTCAGCGTCCAGCTACTGTCGCCTGTTGGTCCCACCAGGCTGTCGTTGCCGGCCCCACCGACGACCTTGCCAATGCCCACGGCGCCGCCCGTACCCGTCGCGGTCTTCGCCCCAAGGTCCACCTTCACCGACGCGACGAAGGTGGTGTAGTCGAGCGTGTTCAAGCCCTCCTGACCGTCGATCTTGCCGGTGAGGCTGGCCCCCTGGGCGAAGATGAAGGAATCCCTGCCGGCGCCGCCTTGCAGGTTCTCCACCCCCGCAAAGGTCACTCCCCCCACCGTCCCGATGTTGTCGCCGTCCAGGGACCACGTACTGTCGCTGGCGGGGCCGACGAGCGTGTCCTTGCTGCTCCCGCCGCCGACGACACGCCCGATCCCGCTGAAGCCGGCCGTGCCGGTCGCCGTGCCGTCGCCCAGGTTCACCGTCACGGCCGTCGTGTAGGCGGTGTACTCGAGCGTGTTCAGTCCGCCTCCTGCGACGATGCGTCCATCGATCCCCGCACCAATAGCGAACAGGAACCGATCCGCATTCAAGCCACCCGACAGGTTTTGCACGCCGTTGAAGGCCACGACGCCGTTGCCGAAGCTGAGCGTCCCCTTATTCTTCCCATTGATCTGCCAGTCGTTCGCGACGTTCGGCCCAATCAGGGTATTCGCGGCGGTCCCTCCGTTGAAGGCGAGGCCGGCCGCGGGGACCGGCACTCCATTGGTCGCGTCGATGGAGAGCACCATATCGCCCGAGCCGCCGTCCACCTCGACCGACGAGATGTCCGCGGTCAGGAACGGTGATCCGCCGACGTCGCCGCCGTGGTCCAGCACCCGATAGTGGTCGGCGTTCCCCGCCTGCAGCAGGAGAGTGACGGCGTCGGAGTTCCCGTCGCCCTGGACGAGCAGCACGCCCCCCTGGAGCGTCGTCGTGACGGCTGGAGCGATTCGGTCCTCCAGTCGCTCCATTTCGAGGATGGTGACGAGCCGCTTCCGGTTCCGAATGCGGGACCGACCGCGCCGCGTAAGAGCAGGATCCGCTCCATCTGAACGATTCTGGCGCGGGAATATATTCATCGGTGCTGGCTCGCGATGGTTAAGAACTCATGGAAGCGTTTCGCCGAAGATCGGATCGGGGCCGTCAGGCACCCTCATCGCGCGGATGTCGCTCGGGCGACCCCCACTGAAGGTTCACCCGGAGGTGGGCTCGGCCTGCGAGAACGAATTCCGCCTCGATCCGAAGGGCCACCTTCGAGGGGGGCATCACCGGAATTCCTCGATTCATGACGCAGGACGTTGTGAGCCCTCCCGGAATGAGGCCCCGGTCGCATTGCCCTCTCGTGGCCCCGGCACCCGGAGGAGGCAGGAGCCTCGATCTCACCGTTTGTCTTGAACGCGGTCGCGAAGGAATCGATCATGCCGGGCGACTGTTCGTGCCAGAACAGATCAAACCAGTCGATCGGGTCCCGCGCTCGGGTGGCCGCGGGAACCGGGTCACAAGCCAAGACCGGCGCAATGCAGGCGGTGCGGTACGTCATCGTTTCTCGTAGGGGCGTCTCGAGCAAAAGGTGGCGCGGTCGTCGCACCGCCAACGGTCATCGCCTCTCGACATCCGAGCCACAGCGACCTCGAGAGTCCGATCCGAGCGGTCCGTCCTGCTTTCGAAGCCCGGTGAACGACCCGGAGTGGCGCTCTCGCAAGCCCCGGAAGTCCTTGATCCCAAGAGCAAGGTCGGGAGAGAGATCTCACCACCGACTGTCAAACATTATTCGGAGACGCGAGAATTCTTACATGATATGTGAATCTAGAGCGTCTCGGACCCTGGCCAGGCGCGCCTCACGAGGAGCGCCCGGAACGAGCCGGATTGAGTATAAGCCGACGGAACTCTTCGTGCAATTGTTGTTTTTTGTTTTGATGAGGATCGCCAATCCAATAGTTACCAGAAAATATTAGCAGAAAATTTAGAATATTTCATAAATGTTAACATGAAGATTCATATCATGAAAGCCCGATTGCACGTACACTGCGCGCAGCGGGCACGAACCTCATCCGCTGAGCTGGCGGGAGGATAGCGGAGAACGTGCTCTTCGTCCGACGCCTTGCGCCTCAGGAGCCAAGCCATTCGGTAGGCCAGGCGGTCGGGTTCAACCCTGAGGCGTCGCCGGAGCGGCGGCCGACGGAGCGGGCCGCGTCCTAGCAGTCGTCGCCGCTTGCGACGGCCAGGAGGATCTTGGCGCGGGTGACCTCGGCGGCCGGGGCGGACTGCGAGCGGCTGAGCTGAGCCAGCTTCCGCCGCTCGGCTTCGGTCAACTCGCGGAGCGGGCCCGTCTTGCGGCGTGACATGGCAGCCTCCGTGGAACGAGACGCCGTCGATGTTATCATCTCAAGGGCACAGCTATCCCCATCAGACATGCGTGACTACGGTCTTGCTATTTGCCTTGTGCATTTGTCTTCCTGGCTTACCCTGATCTCGACCAGCACCGGGCACGACGATCTTGCTTGATCCATGAAGACCGGGTTGGTGTAATGTTTCGATCGCCTCCATGCTGAGGCATCGATCCGAAGTCGCGTACCTCGCTGATCCGGGTCGCCCACCTACGGGCGAAACGACCAGTCCCCCCCAAATCGAGGCGACGACATGCCATCGAACCCCTCGCGGGCGATCCCGCTCCATGCTCTAACCCGAGTCCGCACTGCGATTCGGAACCGGCCGCGTCGCCTCCGCCCGATCGGCGAGGCCCTGGAGGCTCGGCTCTGCCTGTCGGCGTTCTACGACACCCAGGTGATCGCGGCGACCGGATCGGCCACGACGTTCAACTTCACCCACCTGGGCAAGGGCCCATCGATCAACGACGCCGGATACGTGGCCTTCCAGGCCGAGTCGGGGAACAACGACGGCAAATCGGCCGACAACCTCTACGCCTATCGCCCCGCCGACGCGTCGCTCCAGCAGCTCATGAACTCGGTGTTCATGTATCCGAACGAAAGGGTGCTCGCCTCGCCCCCCGGAACGGGCGCGATCGACGGCGACGTGCAGATCAACAACAAGGACGAGGTGATCGCCCGCCGCCGGCTGAACGCCTCGGTCCAGGTCGGCTTCCCGTTCGGGAGCATCTTGACGGCTCCGTTAACCTATCTGGAAACCTGGAACGCCGACGCCGCGAATCCGCCCGGCCTGCCCAGCTCGGTGATCGCCGAGGGGGTGCCGGCAGCCGCGAGCGCCCCCCTTTGGTTCTTCCTGAACCCGGCCACCGGCGGGACGTACCCCTCGAAGCTGAACGTCGGGTCGCCCTACGACGCGATCTATCCGAACTATACGCTGAACGACTCAGGCCAGGCGAACTTCTCGGCGATCGTCCGGGGCCGGGGAGACAACCAGATCGCCTCGAACACCCATGACGACCTCGTGGCCCGGGGGGGGCTCGGAGCCCCCGTGGTCCCGGTCCACCCCATGCTCTCGAACGAGCGAGGGTCGGCCATGGGCTCCAACGTCCTGTCGACGGCCGTCGGCCGGATCTTCGTCGAGTCGTGGGACCTCGCACGGCAAATCCGCGACGGGTCAGGGAGTCGGCCAGGACGAGGAACGGCTTGTGCCCCAGGAGCGTCGCGTCGCGATCCTGGGCGCCCGACCCCGTGATGAGGAGCACAGCGGGGGAAGGCCCCTTGCCCTTCGGCCGGGTGAGGGTTCCGGCGAGCGTCACGCCCGCGCCTTCGTTGCGGAAGGTGACCTGTTCGGCTTCGTAGGGAAACGGCACCTTGGGATGCTGGGGCCGACGCACCTCGGCGGGTCTGTCGGTGTGCGACAGCGTCAGCGGGAATCTCCCGCCGCCCTGGGACCATTCCCCCTTGAGCCGCTTCTTCTCCTTGTCGAGCACGCCCTCGAAGCGCCCGCCGATCCCCTTGACCTCGATCGTGACCTTGTCGCCGTCGAACTTGATCCCCGTCACCGGGATGCCGGGCACGCCCTGATCGGGGCTGGCGAGCACGGCGACCCGCCGCTTCTTGTCCCCTCGCGTCTTCTCCTCGACGCGGAGGACCAACCGCAATTCCACCCCGCCCGGCAAGCTGAGCTTCCCCTCCCAGAATCCCGCCAGCTCGGCCGGGGCCTCGGGCGGGACGAGCGTCACCGGGTCGGTCCGCGCGAACGTGAGAGGGAGCTTCGAGAACCCCTGCGACCACAGACCTTCGATCGTCTTCCCGTCCGCCGAGAGCTTTCCCGCATAGGAACCGCCGGACTTCGGGAGCTTGAAGGAGACCGAACCTCCCGTGAACTCCAAGGTCTCCACTTCGATCACGGCCGAGCCCTGATAGGGGGTGGAGAACTGGGCCTTGTAGCCGCCCCCCTCCGCCTTCTCGACCTTCATCACGATCAGCAGCTCGCCCCCGGCGCGCGGCTTCAACGTGCCTGACCAGACGCCCGCCAGGTCGGACTTCGCCTTCTCATCCTGCGCCCGCACCGCGCCGCCCATCGCGAGCCACGCCATTCCGAGCGCCATCCCACGACGAAGCGTACAATCATCGTTCCTACCTCCTCAAATTGGTTAAGGCAACGCGCGCAGGCTCGGAGCCCGCTCGCCAAGATCCCGCCGAGGATTCGCATGCAACGCGAATCGGAGAACGCCGAAGACGATCAACAAGACGAGACCGAGGTGCAAGGCGCGATCGATGTCGAATGCGGCATTGCCCGCGACTTCCTGATAGAGCCGCACCGCGAACATCGCGGGCGCACAGATTTCCATGGCAAACGCGTAGCGCACCTCGCCCCGGCGATAGCCGGGGCCGAAGATGCGATCCATGGCGATCGGCGGCCGGTTCACGGACACCCGGGTGAAGAAGAAAAAGACCCCGGAGAAGACGATTAGCGTGACGAACTGGCCCCAGAACCCGGGGGTGGAGTACAGTCGCAACACGCCGACCGTGAGCCATGCGGTCAGGTGGATTCCGGCGAGCGTATAGGTCGCCACGCGGAGCCATCGCGGGACGAAGTCGTCCAGGGAGCGTCGCTCGAGCGTCGCGTTCCGGCGTTCCGCGAGCGGCACCTCTCTCCTCAGCCTCCTGGTGAACATGCCGACGCATCCGAAGAAATAGACAAGGCCGACGATCAACATCGTCGAGTTGATGTCCTTCAGGACCATCCACTTTGGGGCCTGCAGCGCCGCTAGCGAGATCGCCCGCGGCCAGACGCCGATCTGGAACGCGAGGAGCACGACGAGGCTCAGCGCACCCCAGGCATAGCAGGACCACAGGAACCAGCGGCTGCCAATCAGTTGACGCGCGAACTCCGGGTGGGCGGCCAGCCAATCCGGGTTCCGGTCTGCCACCATCGAGATGGTGAACCCCGAGATCCAGGTCGCAAAGACGAACCAGTACGTCACGATCATGGCCCCATACACGAAGAAATCGACCCACTCGGTCATGGCCGTTGTCCTTTGCTGGCTTCGAGGCCCAGGGCGTTGTTGAAGGCCCCGGAAATCTCTTCCAGGCTCAGCCCGCGGGCTATCAGGGTTTCGATCATTTGCCGCATGACGCGGAGGGCATGGCCGGCCTTCAGCTCGGCGACCTCCTCTGCTGCATGCTGGCGCACGAAGGTGCCCTTGCGGCCCGCCGTCACGATCACCCCTTGGTCCTCCAGCATCTTGTAGGCGCGTGCCACCGTATTGCGGTTGAACGTCAGGTCGGCGGCGAGCTGGCGAACGGTCGGTAGGGGCGTGCCGGGCTTGAGATTCCCCGATTTCACCCCTTCGTGGACCTGCCGGACGATTTGCTCGTAAACGGGCTCCGGGGCGTTCGTGTCTATCGCGATGTCCATTGTCATAGTATGGAATAGGACAAAGTGAACGCCAAGTCGTTTTTGGAAGTGGGACGGAAAAAGGAACATCGGTGACTGATGCCCGGGGATTGCAAACGGACAAGAACCAACGGTCGTTGTTGACCTTGGGATCAATGGTGCGTCATCCGTCCGGAAAGGCGCATCCTTTTCCACAGAGTGTCGCCTCGGCGTTACTCCAAGACGCCCCACGTCCAGGTAGAACAAGCCTCTGATTGGGTAAGCTCGATACATCAACGAACGCTGGAAAGCACAGTGAGTACGCGTTTCGAGACCAATGGCGCACAAATCGGCTCTCAGGTCCTTCCCTTCTGATTACCTGCTAAAGGCAGACCTCGATGTGAAGGCGGAGGCTGCCAGCCGACCGGAGATTGATCCGGTCCCTAACGGCGCAGTTCGTCGATCTCTTTCGCGGTCACTCGAACCCACCAGCCAACTTCGCGGGACGCATGAATCCCGTCCAGCCGCCCCGGTTGGCACCAGATCGCGATCGTCCTCGGATGCCGAGTCAGCAGGGTGGCAGCGGCTCGGGCCTTGTAGCGACCGTCGCTCCGCTGTCCCTGCTCGTTCGGCTTGCTCAACTCGACGACGTTCTCGGGAGTCTGCTTGATCCGCCAGGGACCTTCACGAACCGTCTGAACCCCGTCCGGTCGGCCGGTTCGACATCAACCGACCACCGTCCCCATATCGCGGCCCAGCAACTCAGCCACGGCTCGCGTCGAGTAGCGGCCATCGCCTCGCTTTCCCTCGGGACAGAATCGAGGGTGGACGGGGCATCCGCTCTCGATCCCATGTGCTGAGCGAAGCTGGTACAAGATCGAAATGTTGAACGCGCTCTTGGTTCCAGAGCGGTAACCACTCGCGTTCAGTTCGGTGACGATCTGGGCATCGGACTTGGTGCGTGCGCCCGTGCGGATCAACTCGATCACGGCCGGATCGGTGCGACGTAGATCCCATCATGCGCCGGAAACGAGGAACTTCCAGAGCGGTGCGGGCCTCGGTCTGCCATCGGATGGAGATCTCGATTGTCGTCTCCCCCGCGAAGAGTGTCACGTCCTTGATGAGGAATCCCGGAAGTTGCTTCCGCTCGACGTTCGTGGTCGTGGCCGCATGCCAGAGTCTCGGCAAATCCTGGGCGAGAGCCAAGATCCGCTGGGGCTCCTTGGGATCGACAAGGCGAACCAACATGCTTGGACGCTGCAGATTCTCACGATCCAACCGTTCGACCTCCGTCAGCTTTTCGTTCCGGTCGCGCTCCAGACTCCTCGCCACCAGTCGATTCTCGGGATCAACCGCTTTGAAGCGACGTTCCGCCAATTCGGCTTCGTCACGCACGCGTTCCCGAGCCAGTTGCCATTGGCGATCGATTTTCTGCGCTCGCTCGGTCGGTTGATCGAGGGCCGCCATCGACACCTCCAGTGGAGCCAGCTGCATGGCTTCGAGAAACGCCCGTGCCACCGCCGCGTCGACATGATCGCCCCGAAAGGATTGGCAGCAAGGCAGTACGAAACGGTTGTGAAGTTGAGCGCAGTAATGACCAGGTTACTGCGATCCTGGTAGCGAACGGACATGCGCCGTCCGCAGCGCCCGCACCGGACGATCCCTTGGAGCAATCCCGCACCTTCGCGCGGGGCTCCCCGTCGATCCAAGTCCCGGAGGCTGCGGTTCTCATCGAGTCGCTTCTGATCGCGCTGGAACCGTTCGACGGTGATGCAGGCAGGATGGTGATTGGGAATCACTATCGGCCAATCTTCCAGGGCGATTGCGCCATGATGGGTAATTTGTAATGATCATGCGGCTTCGTGCCCTGCCTCTCGCCGAAGGCCGGCGACCGCTGGGGAATCGCACGGGCCGGGATCGCAGCCCCATGTCTCGCACCAAGTCGGCCCGCATCCAGGATCACTTCGCCGAACTCACTGACCCCAGGCGCCGAGAGGTCACTTACCCGCTCATCAACGTCGTC
>JAQGHR010000064.1 GCA_028291545.1 Planctomycetota bacterium
GCGACGGCCGCCTGCGCATCCGGCGGCGCCTTGGCCCAGAGTTCCTCGGGGATGGGCAGTGGGTCGATCATGACGAGGGTATAGTGTCCTCATCGGCAACTTTCAATCCCAGACTGTGAACGGCTACCTCGGGAGAGCAATTGCAGTCAACAGTTCATGTGAACAAGTTCTAATGAATCGATGAATCCGGCCGCGCGACGAGGCACGTCCTGGCGAACGACCGTCGCGTCGCGGTCGAGGAAAACGTTCCCGTTGCTCGCAATCGCGATGCGAAGGCGTGGCAAGCCCTGCGCCACATGCATCAGGATCATGTCGGCTCCACGGCCCTCGTGACCGATGCGTCCGGCCGCGCCGTCGAGGAATTCGCGTACGAGCCTTACGGTCAGGTTCGCCCCCACTGGAACCGGCCTGAAGTCCCCGCCGCCACGAAGTACCGCTTCTCCCAGAAGGAGCAGGACGCCGAGAGCGGCCTCCACTACTTTGAGGCCCGCTACCTCGCCTCCGCCCTCAGCCGCTTCACCACCTGCGATCCCGAGATCTTCGGCGAGACGCCCGAGTTCCTCGCGGACCCCGAGCGATCCAACCCCTACAGCTACGCCTCGAATAACCCGCTCCGCAACTCCGATCCATACGGGGAAATGCGCCGCCGGTCTTGTCGGGGTTGGGGCCGTCATCGTGACGGCGGTCGCGATCGTGTACGCAATTTATGCATACGAAAAGTATGCGGTCCCCTATCTCGACTACGAGTACGAGAAGTTCAAGGGTGCCTGGCAAGCGAAGGAATTCGCCGAGAAATCCGCGAATATTTCGAAGGCCGCAAGCGAGTCGGAGGTTGGGGACGCGGGCCATAATGGGGTGGCTGGTCCGCCGGAAGTGAGCCGACGTCATGGGCGAGATGGCGAAGCCGCACGAATCACGTACCCTGATGGGAGTGTCAAGGACGTCACCTCGACAAGGGTCAAGGAGTTTGTTCCCAAGACTCACCCAAACGCGCCGAAGGGCAAGACGATGGAAAAAGTCGAGTTTGAGAATCACTTGCCGGGAGACAAAACCAAGCGAGCTCTGACGGATGGAGATTTCAAAGACGCAGGAATGCAGCCTCCGCGAGGCGGCAAACCGTGACGGGCCAAGAAAATTTGAATTATGCAAAGCTGTGAATTTTATGCGATCGTTAGTTCACGGCCCAAATCCGGAGAGGCACACGAATGAATCCGACACGTTCAGAGACCACGTCGCCACGGAGTCGGCCTCCTGTGCTGGCCACCGCTGCGGGCCTTGCAGCCCTGTTCCTCACGTTGCTCCACCACGGACCCTCCCGTCTTTCTGCTCAGGCGGCGGTGAGGGATGTCCGAGCGGCGGCGGGGGCCACGCTCGGGCTCTTGCCGTTTCAGGGGCGGCTGACAACGGCGGCAGGCGCACCGTTGCCGGAGGGGGAGGCGAAGGCCGTGTTCTCGCTCTACGATTCGCCGACGGGTGGGGCCGCGGCGTGGACCTCGGGCCCGCTGAAGTTCAAGGTCGCGAGCGGGGGCCTGGTGCATGCCACGCTCGGGGGAGAGGCGAACCCTCTGGAAGCCAAGGTGGACTTCTCGCGGGAGGTCTACCTCGGAGTCAAGGTGGACGATCCATCGAACGCGACGCTCGCGGCGGACGAGCCCGAGATGCTGCCGAGAGTCAGGATCTTGCCGGTCCTCTTCGCCAACAATGCGGGCCGGCTCGTCAACCATTCCTGGGAAGAGCTGGACTTCCGCTTGAAGCGGCTCGAGCGCAAGACGGCAAGCATCGCCGATCCGGATTCCGAAATGATGCCCGCCGGCCTGGGCGAAGACTAGCTGGAACAGTACCTGAAGCGGCAAGGTCGGTGATCCCCGCGGTCCCGGACATGCGGCAAGACCGCCACGTTTTTCTCGCAGTGTTGAGTCTCCCATCCTGATCGGCGCCGAGACGAGGAACATCTCATGGACCATTCTGACAGAATCGATTCCGAGATCCGCGCCCTACGGAAAAACATCCTCGCACTCCGTCGCATCGTTCGCGGGACGATCGTTTTCGTCGTCCTCGTCGTCCTCGCCGTCCTCGCCGTCCTTGCCGTCCTTGCCGGCGCCGCCGCGGAAACGCATTACAAGGGCGACGTCTCCGTCGCGGGCGTGCTCAAGTGCCTCGGCCTGGAGGTCAAGGGAAAGGATGTGATGCGGGAACTCGGGCGGAAGGACGAGCTGCCGGTCGGGACGATCGTCGCATCCGTCTTCCCGTGGGAGGTCTGGCGGACTCAGTTCCCCGGCGAGGCCTCCCGGTGGGTCCCGGCCGACGGGCGACCCGTGGCGACGGAGAGCGCCTACGCGAAGGCGGCCGTCACAGCCTTCATCGGCAAGGCCCCGGCCCACCCGCTCGCCGTCGGGGGCGCGGCGGGCGCACCTTCGGTGGTGTCCGTCCCCGACCGCCGCGGCGTCTTCCTCAGGGGGTTGAACCGGAATGATCCCGCCCGCGCCGCAGTTGACCCCGCGCACGCGGACCCCGAGGGGGATTCGAGATCGTCGGGCACCTGGCAGGCCGACCTGATCGTCTCCCACTCGCACACAACCCCGATCAAGCATCTGGAGGCCTCAGCCGGCCGGGGCTTCGTGGGTCAGGGCTACTCCTCGAACTCCGGCGGGGATCAAGGCCTGACCGGGTCGTCAAACCCCTCCACGCCCCACGGCAGCGAGACCCGGCCCCGTAACGTGAGCGTCTATTATTATGTTAAAATCGACTGACATTGCCCGACAGTGGGAAAGCGGGCTCGGCGAAGGCCGCGACGTCTCGTATGGAGTCGGCATCGAGAAGTCAGGGATTCTTGAACCGATCGCCGAGATGGATCGGAGGAATCTCACCCCACCGGGACGAATTTCGCGACCACATCACGCAACCGAATGTGGAACGGCCCGAGCTTTCCGCCGTAATTGCCGGCGGTGATCTGGACGATGCCGGACAAACATGAGGAGCGGATGCCGACGGCGGTGGCGAGCTCGACGGATTCCAGAGTCAGGCCGTCGATGACGATCTCGTAGGCGCAAGCGACGCCGGGGGGGAGGACGGTCTCGACCAACCCTCGGAGCGTGGGGGCAAAGGCGGTGTTGGTACTGGCGCGGAGTTTCTTGTATTTGGATCCGACCTTGGAGCCGGAGCGGGCGATGCCGCCGGGGAAGGGTAAAATGACGTCGGGGACGAGTCGCATGGCGGAGACGGCGGCCTCGGTGGCCTGAAGGGTCAAGGCGCGGTCGGTGCCCAGGAGGATGATATTGCCGCCGGCGACGCCCTTGGTCGTGCCGAAGGTTTCTTCGCAGGTGAACTCGCCGTCCATCACGGGAACGCGCCAGTACCGCTTGCCGTCCAGGCGTTTGCTCTTCTGCCAGCCGTCGCCGAAATAGCGGAGCTTGCCGCCGACGACGATGGATTTTTCGTTGACCGGCAGGCCGTTGTAGCAGGCGGTGGTGGGGCAGGTCATGACGCACTGGCCGACGCGGTTGGTCAGGGCTTTTTCTAAAGCATCGCGGCTGAAGGCGAACAGTAACACCGAAACGCCGGGTCGGCCGTCGGGGGTTTCGGAGGCGGACAGGACGCGCTCGACGGAGGCCTCGGCGTCACAGGCGATGACGCTGGTGGCGTACCCGGTCATGGTGCGGCCGGCGATCTCGGCCCAATGTGCGGTATCGGCCGTGACGATCGCCCGCGCGGCCGTCATGGGGAAGGCTTCGGCGAAGGTGTCGGCGATCTCAGTGCCGGAGAGGATCAAGGGAGGCTCCCGAAATGGGAGGGAGCATCTCCCTCTTGCCATGCGAAGTTCGCGAATCGAATCGACGCGTTCTCATCGAACCACTCCGCGATATCGGGAACGATGGATTCGTCGTAGGACGGAGAAACGCTCAACGTCGTCCCATCGGGCGGGGAACGAAGTTCGCCGTCGTCAATCACGACATGGCCAGATTTGATCACGAAGCGGGGCAGGGAAAACATGCGCTGGAAATCGTTTGAGGGAGCATAAATCGTCACGTCGCCGTCGGCACCCGGTCCGAGATGGCCCTTGGAGGTCATGCCGAGCATGCGAGCAGGACCGGCGCGGGTGATGATCGCGATTTCGGAGAGGGAGTATTCGCGGGAGAGGTCGGCCAGGCCGGATCGGGCGCGGACGCGATCGGGGAGCGCCTTCAGGGCCTCGTCGCGATGGTTGCGGCTCATGAGGTACGAGATGATCTGGGGATAGGCGAGGAAGGAGCCGCCGTTGGGGTGGTCGGTGCTCATGGCGATGCGCCAGGGATCGTCCACGCGGAGATACCACTCCAGGCCGATGGCCCACTGGAGGGCGTGGACGAGATTCGTGTTTTCGTAGGTGATCGGCACCACGCCGCAGCCGGTCTCCTGCTCGATATCCTGCGAGATCCACTTGCGTCCGGTGACGGAATGGAGGAACTGGCCGACAGCGCCGTCGGCCGTCATGCTGGTGGTGTCACCGAAGACGACCTGGCCAACGTCCACGGTAAGGTTCCTGTGCGTGTTGATATAATCGGCCAGGATGGGCACTTGCGAGTCGATTTTTCCGGGCTTGTCCAGGCTTCCCCCATAGCTATGGAACTGGATGTGAGCGAGGTGGGCGCGGTGGCCGTCGAGCGCGGCGAGCGTCTCCAGGGTGGACGCAAAATTGCCGGGCAGGCCGAGGTTCGGTCCGTGGACGTGGATGGGGTGGGGGATCGCGAGATCATCGGCGGCCCGGGCCAGCTCGGTGAGGATCTGGCGAGGCGTGACGCCGAAGCCCTCGACCATCTGGTCGAGCGACGAGACATTGCCATGCCCCTCCTTCCAGCGCTCGACCCCGCCGGGGTTCACGGCCTTCACGCCGTACGCGCCGGTCGCGTTCAGCAGCCATGCGACGTACTGGCGCAACCGATCACGATCGCCTTCGCGGATGCGGTCCATCACGTAATGATTATTGCCCATCAAGACGAGAAAGGCCTTGTCGATGGCCGGCGTGTCCCGAAACTCGTGATGGGCGTGGCGAGCGCCGAAGGGGGCGATGGCGGCATCGACGGCCGTGGTGTAGCCCAGCCCCGCGTACTTGTACCCGGTGGCGAAGGTGGTGGGGACGCTGCCGGTGGTGCCCGATCGGGAATGCCCGGTCCTGGCGATGTGGCCGGTCTTGTCCTCGGGCCGGAAGGCGCGGGCGGCGTTGACTTTTGAGCCGGCGATGTGGCAATGCATGTCCACTCCGCCGGGCATGACGACATACCCCGAGGCGTCGATCGTCCGATCGGCCCTGGCGGCGGGATCGCTCGGGCCGGCGATCACGCGGCCGTCCTCGATCCAGACGTCTCGCTCGGCGTCGATGGCGTTCGCGGGGTCGATCACGCGACCGCCCTTGATGCGCAGGGTCGTCATGGCGAGATGGCCCTTGGTTCGCCGGGGATCTCGGTCAGGCGGCGTTCGAGGTCGGTGAGCCATTCGAGGTCGGAGGGCCGCGTGGTGGCGAGCGCAGGACGCAAAGGTAGGGTCGCGCCGTCGCAGCGCATGATGGTCCCTCCCGAGTGGATTCCCATCGTGGCCGAGCCGAGCGCCACGGTTGCATCTCGCGACGTCGCATCGGGTCCGATGACGATGGTCGGGATGCGGCCGAGATGCGCGCGCGCTTCGCCGGAGAGAAACCCCGTTGGATCATCGGCCACGATCAAGACCGCGTCGGCGCGACCTTGCGACAGCATCGCCTCGGCCGTCGCGTCGTCCGGCAGGAATTGCGGGAATCCGGCCGAAAAATCGACCGCGCGGGGCGAACCCGCCTGCCATGTGAGCACGGCCTCGGCCCCGCTCGGGTTGCCGGGACCGCCCAGCGTGAGGGCCACGAAGCGGGTGGCGTGGTTGAGGTCGCGAACCAGCTTCAGCGCGTCTTCCACGACCGCCTCGCCTCCGCGCGATCGGCCCAGATCCGGGCCGAAGAAGAACGCGCCGTAGCGGGCGGTTTTCAGGGTCTCGGCCAGCTCTCGGACGGGATCTTCGGCCTCGGGCATCTCCACGCCCAGGACCAGCGCCCGTAGCGTGGCGAGCACCTCCCCCTGCTCGTCCGCGACGATTCGCACGAACCGATCGGCGACCGCCGAGGTGGCCGTCGGCGCGACATCGACGACCACGACCGTGCGACCCGCCCTGCCCTCCGGCACGAACCGGCCGCGAGGCCCGACCGAGTAGCGTTCCAGATGACGTGGATGCGTCGTGATCGGATCAACGCCCCAGAACACGATCACATCGGCACGATTCTTGACCTCGCCCAGCGTGGCCGAGACGATCCCCACGCGCTGGATGGCCCGCCATCGCGGCAGGGAGTCGCCCGAATCGCCGGGGTCGATCGCCGCGCCCAGGCGGTCGGCGATCGCCACGGCCCTGGCCTGGGTTTCGAGGCTGGTTCGCGTCAGTCCCACAATCAGCGGCGATCGGGACTTCGCCAGGATCTCGGCCGCGCGACCGAGCGCCTGTTCGGCCGTTGCGGGTTGCCCCTCGATCGTCGCGATCGGCCGGTCGCCCGGCCCATGATCGGCCAGGAACCAGGCCGCGCCGATCGGGCAGGCGTGCTCGGCGGCGACGATGCGATGGTTGCTCACCGTCAATACGATGTCGTCGCACAGGCATCCGCACGCCGTACAGGTGGCATCGGCGATGGTTCGATCCGCGTCGGGCATGAAGGGTCAGTCCGCGCGGCGCTCGGGGGGATGGTAGAGGGGAACGATCGTTTCGCGAATCCACGCGCGGACGAGCTTACCCCAGCGGGAATGGTCCATACCCCCGCCTCTTTCGATGAACTGAGCAACCTCGGTCATGGGCAAGAAGGGCAAGCTCCGGCTCGAAGCCCGTTCGGCATAGGTTCCGTCAGGTTGGAGCACCTCGACGTGCAGGGTCGAACCGTCGTGCCGCCAGATCTCGGGCACGCCCAGCCCGGCATAGATGTCCATCCGATCCACGGCGCTCCGGGTGATCTCCACCTCGATACACAGGTCGGGCGGCGGGTCCACGTTGAGATTGAGGACTTTACCCTTTGCCAGGACGTACCCGGTATTCGCGAGATAGAAGCACTCGTCGGGCTCAAGACCGCGCTGGACGAGTTGGTTCTTCCAGGTGGTGGACTTCAGGCCAATACACGGGATCTCCAGCTCTTCCGCCACCGCCTGGACCAAGATCCCCAATAAGCGGCCGATCTCCTCGTGAGGAATGCCTGGCGACATGAGCTCCATCGTCCCCCGGTTATAAGATACACGGGGCAGACGATCGCCCACGATCTTGAGCATCATCTCGTAGCCCTCCCACGAGATGTCGTAGAGAACAAATCGCCGATCACCGGACTGATCCAACGGGCTCGATTCAACGGCCTGCGGTTCCTCGACGACGGTCGCCATGATGGATCCTCCGCTGCGATCTCAACCTGCTCCGTATCGTACCAGGCCAGCACCCCCGGGACCATCGCGGTCCGTCGGGGACTCCCTCAAAAAGGTGCGATCGGATAGACTGGAGCGATCATGACAACGCAATCGACGACAGACCTGCGCGGCCTTCGCGCCGCGGTCCTGGGCTCCACCTCCGGCATCGGCCGCGCCACGGCGTTGGCGCTGGCCGAGGCCGGCGCCGACGTGATCGTACACGGACATCGCTCTCGCGATCGGGCCGAGGCCGTGGCGTCCGAGTGTCGCCAGCACGGCGGGCGATCCGCGGTCCTGATGGCCGATCTTGGCGATCGCGCCGCCGGGGACCGCCTGGTCGAGGACGCCTGGAACGCCTGGGGCGGCCTGGATGCGTGGCTCCATATCGCCGGCGCCGACACGTTGACAGGCGCCGGGGCGAAACTGTCCTTTCCCGAGAAGATGGACCTTCTGATGAACGTGGATGTGATCTCCACGATTCGCCTCTGCCGCGCCATCGGCCACAAGATGAAGGCGGCCGGTTCCGGGTCGATCCTCACGATGGGCTGGGACCAGGCCGAGACCGGCATGGAAGGCGATTCCGGCGAGCTCTTCACCGCCGCCAAAGGTGCCGTGATGTGCTTCACGCGCAGCCTCTCCCTGAGCCTTGCCCCCACCGTCCGCGTCAACTGCATCGCCCCCGGCTGGATCAAGACCGCCTGGGGACAGAAAGCTCCCGACGCCTGGCAAGACCGCGTGATGCGCGAGACCCCCCTCAAGCGCTGGGGCATTCCCGAAGAGGTGGCGACGGTGGCCCGATTTCTGGTCGGGCCGGAGTCGGGGTTCTTGACGGGTCAGGTGGTGAGGGTGAATGGGGGGGTGGTACGGTAGCTCACTCCGTGGAACGCAGGGGCATGACCGGTTCTGACGACCGCCCTCCTCACTTTCTGTTCGTCACCGGCCGTCTCGCCGAATTCGCATTACGGCGGGAACTGGAGGCGCTGGCGCCGAGGGCGGGGTTCGTGGCGGAGGTGGCGGTGTTGCCGATCTCGGTGGCGGCGCTGATGCCGCCGAAGTGGGTGGCGAGGCATCTGGAGGTGGGGGAATCGATCGATAAGGTGATCTTGCCGGGACACTGCAAGGGAGACCTCGCGCAGGTCGTCGAGAAGGCGGGGGGGAGGCCGGTGGAGCGGGGTCCGGAAGACCTGAGGGACCTGCCGAGGTTCTTCAACCAGGGCGAACGGCGACGCGACGGGTATGGCATGCAGAACATCGCGATTCTGGCCGAGATCAATCACGCGCCGAGATTGACGCACGGAGACATCCTCGCGATCGCCGAGCGGTTTCGAGCCGAGGGGGCCGACCTGATCGACCTGGGATGCGACCCGGGAGGACCGTGGAGCGGCGCGGGGGACGCGGTGAAGGCGTTGAAGGATGCGGGGCATCGGGTGTCGATTGACAGCTTCGATCCGGTGGAGGTGGAGCAGGCGATCGAGGCGGGAGCGGAGCTGGTCCTGAGCGTGAACGGGACGAATCGGGAGTTCGCGAAAAGCTGGGGCGTCGAGGTCGTCGCGATCCCCGACCGGCCGGGGACGCTGGAGGGGCTGGAAGCGACGATGGAGTTCTTGGACAAACATGATATGCCCTTTCGCGTCGATCCGATCGTGGAGCCGATCGGATTCGGATTCGCGGCGTCGCTGGGGAGGTATCTGGAAGTAAGGACGCGATTCCCGGACGTGGAAATGCTGATGGGCGTGGGGAATCTGACCGAGCTGACCGACTGCGATTCGGCGGGGATCAATACGATCCTGATCGGATTCTGCCAGGAGCTGGCGATCAAGAGCGTGCTGACGACCGCCGTGATCAACTGGGCGCGGTCGTCGGTGCGGGAGATCGACCTGGCGAGGAGGCTCGTCTATCATGCGGTGATGAACAGGACACCGCCGAAGCGGTTAGAGCCGCTGCTGGTCATGCTTCGCGACCCCCAGGTCCCGCGACACGGGCGGGACGTTTTGGCCGAAATGCAACGCCTCATCAAGGACCCGAACTGGCGGATCTTCGCCGAGGATGGCACGATCTACGCGATCAACAGCCAGCATTTTCTCAGCGATCCGGACCCGTTCGTGCTGTTCGGTCAGATGGGCGTCGAGGATGCCTCACACGCGTTCTATCTGGGCCAGGAATTGATGAAAGCCAGGACGGCGCTGACCTTGAACAAGGCGTATCGGCAGGACAGGGCGCTGGAGTGGGGATTCCTGACGGATGAGGAAGTGAGCCACAGGGGCGGTTCAAACTTCGGACCATCCTCATGATCCTCGAATCCCTCGTCACCACCCTGAATGAAGACGGGTCGCCGAACATCGCGCCGATGGGGCCGAGGGTCGAGCCGGGCATGGGCCGGTTCGTGCTCCGGCCGTTCAAGACGGCGACGACGTATCGGAACCTGAAGCGCCTGGGCGAGGGCGTGCTGCACGTGACGGATGATGTGCTGATGCTCGCGCGAGCGGCGATCGGGGAGGACCCGCGAGCGGAGACGCGAGCGGCCGGCGCGGTGCGGGGGCGTGTGATCCTGGAAGCATGTCGGTATTATGAGTTCCGCGTGATCGCGATCGACGACCGGGAGGATCGGACGACGATCGCGGCCGAGACGGTGGCCTCGGGCGTCCTGCGCGAGTTTTTCGGCCTGAATCGGGCCAAGCACGCGGTGGTCGAGGGGGCCATCCTGGCGACGCGGGTGGGGATTCTGCCCGGGGACGAGATCGTCGAATCGTTCGATCGCCTGGTCGCGCCTGTGGAGAAAACGGGCGGGCCGGACGAGATCGCGGCGTTCGCCCTGCTGGCCGGATACCTCCGCGATCGCGGCCTTCCTGTACCGGATTTCCCCCGCCCATGACCTCGCTCCACCTGTCCGCTCCCAGTCGATTGCACTTCGGCCTGCTGGCCCGAGGTCCGGCCGCGCCCAGGCAGTTCGGCGGGCTCGGTTTGATGGTCGAGGAGCCGGGGCTGGAGATCACGGCCGAGCCGTCCGATTCGTGGCGCGCGTCGGGCCCTCTGGCCGATCGCGCCGGGACGATCGCGCGGCGCGTGGCCGCGAAACTCATCGAAGACGGGAAATTTCCTCCCCCCCTCGCCCTGACCGTTCATCGCGCCCCGCCCGAACACGTCGGGCTTGGCACGGGGACTCAATTGAGCCTGGCCGTGGCGAAACTGGTGACCATGTCGGCCGGTCTGGATCTGTCCGCCCCCGCGTTGGCGGCGGTCACGGGCCGAGGTGCGCGCTCGGGCGTGGGGCTGCACGGGTTCGATCATGGCGGGCTGATCGTCGAGGGCGGACATCGCGGCGAGAGCGGCATCCCCCCCCTGCTCTCGCGGATGGATTGGCCGGCCGAGTGGTCGGTGCTGGTGGTCGTCCCGCCGGTCTCGCCGGGCTTGCACGGACCCGACGAGATGCGTGCGTTCTCCGCCCTGCCGCCGATGCCCGAGGCCGAGACCGACCGTCTCTGCCGGCTCGTTCTGCTCGGGATCTTGCCCGCCGTCGCCGAACGAAACCTCGCGGAATTCGGCGAGGCACTCTCGGAGCTCCAGCACCGCGTCGGCTCCTGGTTCGCCCCGGCCCAGGGTGGGGTGTTCGCGTCGCCACGGATCACCGAGATCGTGGGCTGGCTCCGGGCCGAAGGGCTTTCCGGAGTCGGGCAAAGCTCGTGGGGACCGGCCCTGTACGGCGTCTCTCGCGACGGACCCGAGCGCCGTGATTCGCTCGCCCGCAGCCTCCGTTCGCGATTCGCCCTCGACGCCGGTTCCGTTCTCTGGACGGCCGCGAGCCCGCGAGGCGCGGTCCTGCGGGATCGCTGAACGAAGCGGGACTCGGTCGTTGACCGGACGAGGCGGCGGGGTTAAGACAGCACCCCGGGCGAGTGAGTTGCTGAAAGAAATGCGCGATCACATGGGGGCCGGAAATGCTCAGGATGATGCTCGTGACGGGGCTGGCCCTGGTGGGGTTCGGTCGGGACGCCGGCGAGGGCAAGACGGAGACGGCCCCGGCGGCCGAGGAAACGTGGACGCCGCTGTTCAATGGTCGGAACCTCGACGGCTGGTACACGTTTCTCCAGAAGCACGGCAAGAACCACGATCCCGATCGCGTGATCACCATCGAGGACGGATCGATTCGCCTGTACAAACACGCCGCGGACAAGAGCGACGTCGTGATGGGCTACATCGGCACGGAGAAGGAATACGGCGATTACCACCTGCGGTTCCAGTACCGCTGGGGGACCAAGAAATTCCAGCCTCGCTACGCCTTGAAGCGGGACGCGGGCCTGTACTATCACATCGTCGGGCCGGACGCCGTGTGGCCCAAGTCCCTTCAGTTCCAGATCCAGCAGACCGACGTCGGCGACCTGCTCGCCCTCTACGGCTTCCAGCTCGATACCTGGATTGACCCCAAGACCAAGGGCGACGACCCGCCCACGTTCCTCGATCTCGGCAAGGGCGGCGTGCCTCGCGTCCTGGGCGGCAAGGGGATCGGCTACCAGAAACGGTTGCCGGGCGAGTTCGAGGTCGACGGCTGGAACACCGGCGAGATCATCGCCAGGGGCGATACCACGACCCACATCCTCAACGGCCACGTCGTCAACCACGGCCGCAACATCCGGGTCGTCGATCCCTCCGACCCGAAATCCGCGAAGCCGATCACCAAAGGTCGGATTGCCCTGGAAATTGAGGCGGCCGAGATGGACTTCCGCAAGGTGGAGATCCGGATGCTGAACGACGGTGCGAAATGAGGAGAGCCATCATGAACGGGCGAGCCTGGATCGGTCTCATCCTGACACTCCTCGCAACCTCCGCCGACGCCGCCGACCTGAAGGCGGGCGCGGCGGCGAAGACGCTCGAGGCGAAGGACGAGATGGTCGTCGGCGGGGGGATCGGCCCGGGACGGCTCAAGGGCCAGGAGGGGGAACTGCGTGCCTCGGCCGTGGTGGCCGAGGGGCCGGACGGCGGCAAGGTCTGCCTGGTCGCGTGCGATGTGCTCATGATCGAGCGCGATATCCTGGACGTCGCGGCCCGAAAAATCTCCGACAAGACGGGCATCCCGTTCGGCCACATCCTCATCAACGCCACGCACACCCATCACGCGCCCACGACCGTGACGATCCACGGTTACGAGCGTGACGAGGCGTTCACGCGTCATGTCGGCGAGAAGATCGTCGAGGCCGCCATCGAGGCGAACACCCGGCTCACTCCGGTCGCGATGAAGTTCCGATTGGGCGAGGAATCCTCCGTCGGCCGGAACAGCCGCCTGCTGCTGAGTGACGGCACGATCTACTGGATCGGCAAGCATGACGACGCCGTGCGGCCCACCGGCCCGTTCGACCCCGAGCTGCCGGTCGTGGCCTTCGCGAGGCCCGGCGGCAAGCTGGAGGCTGTGCTATTCAATCATTCGACCCACACCATCGGCACGGTGAAGGGCCTGGTCCGGTCTCCCAGCTTCTATGGTCTCGCCGCGCAGGAATTGGAGCGCGAGCGCGGCGGATTGTTCCTGTTCTTCGAGGGCGCCTCCGGCTCCACGCATAACCTGGACCTGGCGACGCCCGAGGCCCTGATACGCATCAAGTCCGCGGTGGCCGATGCGCTCGATCATGCCGGCGAGCGCCCGGTTTCTCGCGTGGTCGGCCGTCGCAAGGAGATCACGCTCAAGGTCCGCAGGTTCGACGAGGCCGCCGACGACGCGGCGGTCGTCGCCTATTGCACCAAGCGCCAGCCTCCCCCCTACCATCAGACCACGATCGACATCTTCCGCAAGATGCGGAAAACGCTCGCCCCGCATCAGGGCGAGGAACGGAAGACCTGGGTGCAGGCGATCGTCCTCGGCGACGTCGCCTTCGTGGGCGTGCCCGGCGAGTTCTTCACGCATCTCGGCCAGGAGATCAAGCGCCGCTCGCCCTATCGCTACACCTACGTGTTCGAGCTGGCCAACGACTACGTCGGCTACATCCCCGACGCCCGCGCCTTCGACAAGGGCGGCTATCAGGTCTGGACCGGCCTGCACAGCTTCCTCGAAAAAGGCGCGGGCGAGACGATCGTGGACTCGGCCGTGGACCTGCTCGGACAACTCCACGACGCGGCGCCGACCGGCCGCTGAGCCCGGACCTCAGACGGCGTGAGACAACCCGGAATGGCGACCGGGGCGACCCCCAGGCGAGACCCATGGACCGGCGTGACGGGTCTCGTCGCCTTCGTCCTCATCATCGCTTGTAGCGCGATGCGCGGATAGCCGCCTTCAAAATCGATCGAGTTCGGATATTTGATTCTGATAATTCATGCATCGAATCGTTGACATTTTGAAACGCTCGCCTCCGATCCCTTTAAACGTTCGAGCTTTGTTATTATGATCGCGCATGCTTTCGAAGACGCCGGCGCGTTCGCGCCGGGCTTGTGAACCCTCGCGTCGAAATCCGGGCGACCGACCGAGCATCCCTCGCTCGCGAGAGCCAGGCGGGCGGATCGGGCCTCGTCGCGCACGGAAAGGCACGCGGTGCCTTCATTCGGGGGTTGAGCCTCGCGACTTCGAGACGCATAGAGGGACACCATCATGCGACATCGATCTCTCTCCCGGCCGGGTCGATCGGGACGACCGTTTCGCCCGACCATCACGAGACTGGAGGACCGGCTCGCCCTGTCCACGGTCCAGTACTCGCTCGTTAACGACTGGGGCGGCGGCTTCCAGGGACAGATCGACATCGGCAATGATCAGCCTTCGGCGATCCATGGCTGGAAGCTGGAGTTCGACTTCTCCGGCCAGTTGACCCAGGTCTGGAACGCGACGCTCAGCCTGCATTCGGGCAACCATTATGTTCTCGACGATGCGGGATTCGATGCGGATATCGCACCCGGAGCATCCGTCAATCTCGGCTTTCTTGGCAACCCCGGCCACCTGGCGGCCCCGACAAACTTCCTGCTCAACGGCCAGCCGCCCACCGGGAGCGGAGGAGGCGGTGGGACGACGACCCCGAGCCTGAGCGTCGGCAACGTCTCGGTGCTCGAAGGCAACCCGGTGCCCGCCGGAACAGCGGGGTATTTGCACACGTCGGGCAATCAGATCGTCGATGCCCAGGGCAACGTGGTCAAGCTCAGCGGCGTCAACTGGTTCGGATTCGAGACGACCAACTACGCGCCTCACGGCCTCTGGGCGCGCGGCTACAAGAGTATGATGGACCAGATGAAGCAACTGGGCTTCAACACGATTCGCATGCCGTTCTC
The DNA here is from genome assembly GCA_028291545.1 of Planctomycetota bacterium. Lineage (GTDB taxonomy): Bacteria > Planctomycetota > Planctomycetia > Isosphaerales > Isosphaeraceae > JAQGHR01. The sequence goes on from JAQGHR010000064.1 coordinate 14,664, forward strand.
CGACCAGCTTTTCGACTCGGGCAGCACGCCCAACGGGATCAATTTCAACCTGAATCCCGACCTTCAGGGCCTCACCGGCCCGCAGATCATGGACAAGATCGTCGGCTACGCGGGGCAGATCGGCGTCCGCATCTTCCTGGACAATCACCGCTCCTCGGCCGGATCGGGGACGGAATCCGAGTTGTGGTACACGCCGGCCTATTCGGAGACGCGCTGGATCTCCGATTGGACCATGGTGGCGCAACGCTATGCGAATAATCCGACCGTGATCGGCGGCGACCTGCGCAACGAGGTCCACGGCGCGGCGACCTGGGGAAGCGGCGTTGCCAGCACCGATTGGCGTCTCGCGGCCCAGCGCGCCGGTAACGCGATTCAAGCGGTCAACCCGAACTGGCTCATCATCGTCGAGGGCGTCGAGAGCGGCCCGTCGGGCTACGACTGGTGGGGCGGCAACCTCTCGGCGGCGGGCGCCTATCCCGTGAATCTCAACGTGGCCAACCACCTGGTCTACTCGCCGCACGACTACCCCGCCTCGGTCTACAATCAGCCGTGGTTCAGCGACCCGAGCTATCCCAACAACATGCCCGCCATCTGGGACAAGAACTGGGGCTACCTGTTCCGCCAGGGGACCGCGCCCATCTTGCTCGGCGAGTTCGGCTCGACCCTGCAAACCACCTCCGACCAGAAATGGCTTGCGAAGATGATCACATACCTCGGCGGCGACCTGAACGGCGATGGCAGGTCCGACCTCGCCGCCGGCCAGCAAGGGCCGAGCTGGACGTGGTGGTCGTGGAACCCCGACAGCGGCGATACGGGCGGCATCCTCAGGGACGATTGGACGACCGTCAACCAGAACAAGGTCGACGCCCTCAAGCCCGTCCAGTTCGCCCTCCTCGGCGGCGGAGGCGCGACGACCGCGACCCTGCCGTTCGTCGTCACGCTCTCCGCCGCCAGCACCCAGCCGGTCACCGTCTCGTACACGACTGCCGACGGCACGGCGACGGCCGGGAGCGATTATCTCGCCACCAGCGGGTCGCTCACGTTTGCTCCGGGTGAGATCAGCAAGATTGTGAATGTTCCGGTCGTTCCCGACCTGACTCCCGAGCAGGGCGAGACCGTGTTCCTCAAGATCAGCAATCCGACCGGGGCCACGGTCGCGCAGGCGCAAGGTATCGGCACGATTCTCAACGACGACGTCGGCCCGCCTCCCCCGGCCCGGCCCGCGCTCTCGATCGCCGACATTTTGGTGACGGAAGGCGACACCGGTTCGATCAATGCGGTGTTCACCGTCAGCCTCTCGGCCGCCGCGACCTCGACGGTGACCGTGTCCTTCGCCACCCAGGCCGGCACGGCCACGGTCGGGGCGGACTTCACCGCGAAGACGGGGACTCTCACCTTCGCGCCCGGAGAAAAGACCAAGACGATTTCCATGGCCGTGCTGGGTGATCTGCTTCCCGAACCCGACGAGACGTTCCAGCTCATCCTGAGCAATCCCTCCGGCGCGACCCTGGCCCGGTCTTCGGCCACCGGGACCATCCACGACAACGATCCGCCCGCCGCCAAGCCGGCAATCGGTTTCACGGTCCGCGACAACTGGGGCACCGGCTTCGTCGCCGATGTGGTCGTGCGCAATCTCGGAACCGCGCCGATCACCGACTGGACGCTGGCGTTCGACGCCCCATTCGCCATCACGAACATCTGGAACGCGCAGATCGTGTCTCACGTCGGTACGCGTTACACGATTCACGCAATGCCCTACAACGCCAAGATCCCTGCGGCCGGCTCGTCAACCTTCGGCTTCCAGGCGGCCGGCGCCGTCGGCACGGGCTTGACCAACCTCACTCTCAATGGCAAACCCGTGACGGTGGGATGACGGATCTCTTTCACGTCGCACTGGCGGCTTGCCTGCCAGTGCCACTCCTCTACGGGTCCATCCTCATCCGGTACGCCAGCAATTCTTTCTCCAGGCCGTTGCGGACGTGGGCACGCATGATGGCGTCGGCCGCGACGGGGTCACGGTCCTTGACCGCATCGACGAGGAGGGAATGGTAGCGCGGCGGATCGGGGAATTCGGGGGCGAAGTACCAGTTGGCCTGCAATCGTCTCAGCAGCTCGATCCGCTCCAGCTCACGCACCAGGGCGCGGCAGCGACTGATCTTCGCGAGCCCTCGATGGAACTGCCAGTGGAGCCGAGGGCCGGTCTTGTCCGCCGCCTTCCTGGTCCCTCCCGCCGTCACGCACGCGTCCACGGCTTCGGCCATCGCATAGAGTCCCTCGATCTCGGCGACGCTGGCCGCGTCGCACGCCAGGCGGATGGCCTGGGTCTCGTAGGCTTCGCGCAGGATGTAGTCGTCCTGGATGGTCTCCAGGCTGATCTTGCGGACCCTCGCAGCCTGCCGCGCCTCGGCCTCGACCAGTCCCGTACTCTCCAGCCTCGCCAGGGCCTCGATCACCGGGATCGAGCTGGTCCCGTATCGGCGCGCGATCCCGCGACGCGAGAGCGTCTCCCCCGGCCGGAGCTTGCCGTCGGTGATCTCGTCGCGCAGGCCCTCGTAAATCGTATCCGCCAGCGCGGCCTGAACGGGATCGCCCGTGGAACCAGGTTTTCGTTCCGCCATCAGATTCCTATTTTCAAACACCCAGGCGCGAAGTCGTATCCGATCATCCGGGCCTCTTGAACTCGATCTACCGGTGATATATCATCCGGGAGCGAGGGTCGCCGGTCAAGCCGATCCGATGGGGAACTTTCGCCATGACGCTCCTCCTGTGCGCGTTCCTGTTCGCCGTCCTATCGGAACCGGGTTCCCAGCCCGATTCGCGACCGGTCGACTTCTCGCGAGAGGTCCGACCAATCCTCGCGAGCTACTGCATTCGCTGCCACGGGCCCGATGAGAAGGCTCGCAAGGGTGGCCTCCGCCTCGATGATCGCGAGGCCGCGATCAGGACGCTCTCCGGCGGCAATCGCGCCATTGTGCCCGGCAAGCCCGGGGACAGTGAGATCCTTGAACGGCTGACGACCGACGACGTGAACTCCGTGATGCCTCCCCGCAAGCTGGGCAAGAGGCCGTCGCCGCGCGAGGTCGAGATCCTCGAACAATGGATCGCGCAAGGCGCGCGATATACCACCCACTGGGCCTACGCCCCGCCGGTTCGCGCTCCCTCGCCGGCCGTCTCGGACCCGTCCTGGCCGAGGAACCCGATCGACCACTTCGTCCTGGCCCGGCTCGATCGCGAGAAACTGCGACCCTCGCCTGCGGCGGACAGGCACACCTTGCTGCGCCGCGCCGCCCTCGACCTCACCGGCCTGCCGCCCTCGTCCGAGGAGGCCGATCGCTTCATCAACGACGCCGCGCCCGACGCTTACGAGCGCGCGGTCGATGCGCTCCTGAAGAAGCCTTCCTACGGCGAGCGCTGGGCCGCGATGTGGCTGGATCTGGCCCGATATGGGGATTCTCAGGGTTACATCCACGACCCGCCTCGCACCATCTGGCGGTGGCGAGACTGGCTGATTCAGGCCCTCAACGACAACCTGCCCTACGACCGCTTCACGACCGAGATGCTCGCGGGCGACCTGCTACCCGGCGCGACTCCCGCCCAGGTCGTCGCCACCGGTTTCCACCGCAACACGACCAACAACACCGAGGGAGGCGCCAACGGCGAGGAGTACCGTCACGCCTCGGTCGTCGATCGCGTGAACACCACGATGCAGGCCTGGATGGGCACGTCCCTGGCGTGTGCCCAATGCCACAATCATAAATATGATCCGTTCACCCAGAAAGAATATTACCAGATTTTCTCCGTCTTCAATAGCACGGCCGACGCCAACGGCGAGGACCCGACGATCGAGGTCCCCCGCATGGGCCAGGAGGCCGCGTACGCCGGCCTTTCGGCGCAATTTGCTCGGGCCAAACAGAAGCTCGACGAGGAGTCTCAGTGGGTTGATTCGCGGCGAGGGGACTGGGAGAAGGCCGTCGATCGCGCCAGGCTGCCGAAGGATCTCGCCGACATCCTGGCCGTTCCTGCCGAGAAACGCACGAAGGCCCAGGCCGACGCCCTGGCCGCGCACCATCGATCGACACATCCCGACTGGTCGGGTCGCGACGCCGATGTGAGGCGGCTCCGGGCGGAGCTGGATGGCGTGTCGACGACGACGCTGGTCATGAAGGAGATCGCGCCGAGGCCGACCGCCGTGGCGATCCGGGGCGAGTATCAAAGTCGCGGCGAACCCGTCACGCCGGGCGTCCCCGCTGCGCTCCACCCGGCCCCTTCCGGCGTGAAACTCGATCGCCTGGGGCTGGCGAAATGGATCGTCGACCCGAGCAACCCGCTCACGGCCCGGGTGGCGGTGAACCGGTTGTGGCAGGAGATTTTCGGGGTCGGGCTGGTCGAGACCAGCGAGGAATTCGGCACCCAGGGCGAGCCGCCCAGCCATCCCGAGTTGCTCGACTGGCTGGCGACGGAGTATGTCCGCCTGGGCTGGGATACCAAGCAGCTCCTCAAGGTCATCGTCACCTCGGCCGCATATCGCCAGTCGTCGGTCGTGGGCGATGCGTCCTATCAGGTCGATCCGATGAACCGGCTGCTGGCGCGAGGACCCCGGAGCCGGCTCTCGGCCGAGGCCCTGCGAGACCAGGCCCTGTTCGTCTCGGGTCTGTTGAGCGCCAAACCGTTCGGCCCCCCGGTCCATCCCTATCAGCCGCTCAACGGCCTGGCCGCCGCGTTCGGCCCGAGCACCGATTGGGAGACGAGCAAGGGCGAAGATGCCCATAGGAGAGCCTTGTACACGCGATGGCGCAGGAATTTACCCTACCCGTCGATGATCGCCTTCGACGTTCCCGAGCGGGCGGTTTGCAGCATGCGGCGCATCCGCACCAACACGCCCATCCAGGCGCTCGTCACGCTCAATGACCCCGTCTTCATCGAGGCCGCGCAGGCACTCGCGCGGCGGATCTTGACCGAGGGCGGAGCAACCCTGGAATCTCGCGCCGCGTTCGGTGTGCGCCTGGTCTTGTCGCGCCCCGCGAGCGAGGCCGAAACCCATCGCCTGGCGGCTCTGTTTCAGGCCTCGCGGTCGTCGCTTGCGGCCGATCCCGCCCGTGCCTCCGCCCTCGCCACCAGGCCGCTTGGCCCGGTCCCCGCCGGGATGGACGTCCTGGACGCCGCCGCGTGGACGGTCGTCGGCAACGTGCTTCTGAACCTCGACGAAACGCTCGCCAAACGTTGACTGCCGCCTCTTTCCAGCTTCCAGTGGGGCGGGCGTCCCTGCCCGCCTACAAAAGAATATGGATTTGCGTAGGCGGGCAGGGACGGCCGCCCCACCGGGAACCGGCAACTGGTAAGTGGTCGCCGAAACATCAAAGGTTAAGAATGATACCCCAACCCCCCGATCGGCTCGTCCATCAGACCCGTCGACATTTTCTCCGCGAGGGTTCGCTCGGGCTGGGGGGGGTGGCGCTGGCCTCGTTGCTGGGAGGGGCGGCGCCGGCCGACGACCCGTTCGCGCCGAAGCCGCCGCACTACCCGGCCAAGGTGAAGAACGTCATCTTCCTGAGCATGTCGGGCGGCCCGCCGCATCTGGACCTGTTCGATTACAAGCCCGAGCTGGTCAAGCGCAACGGTCAGGACTGCCCCGCATCCCTGACCGAGGGCAAGCCGTTCGCCTTCACGGCGGCCGGCGCGACCAAGCTCCAGGGCACGCCGCAGAAGTTCACGCAGCACGGGCAGGGAGGCGCGTGGATCTCGGCCGCGATGCCCAGGCTCGCCGAGATCGCCGACGAGCTGACGTTCATCAAGTCGATGTATACCGACCAGTTCAATCACGGCCCGGCCGAGCTTCTGCTGATGACCGGCATCCCTCGCACGGCGGGACGGCCCTCGCTGGGGTCGTGGGTCACGTACGGGCTGGGTTCGGAGAACCGCGACCTGCCCGGCTTCATCGTGTTCGTCTCCGGCGGATCGCTGCCCAGCGCGGGGAAGAGCGGCTGGGGCAACGGCTTCCTGCCCTCGGTTTACCAGGGCGTCCAGTGCCGCACCGGCGGCGATCCGGTCCTCTATCTCACCGACCCCGAGGGTATGGATCGCTCGCTTCGCCGCGCGAGTTTGGACGCGCTCAAGGATCTGAATGCACCGAAGCCCGGAGAGCCAATTCACCCCGAGACCGCCACGCGGATCGCCCAGTACGAGCTGGCGTTCCGGATGCAGATGGTCGTGCCCGAGCTGATGGACGTCTCTCGCGAGCCCGCCCGCATCCTGGAGGCCTACGGCGCGCAGCCCGGCGCGGCGAGCTTCGCCAACAACTGCCTGCTCGCGCGTCGCCTGGTCGAGAAGGGCGTCCGGTTCGTGCAGCTTTTTGACTGGGGCTGGGACTTCCACGGGACGAAGGCCGAGGAGGATATCGGCGAGAACCTGATCCGCCGATGCGCGGCGATGGACCGCGCCGTCGCCGCGCTGATACAGGACCTGAAGTGCCGCGGTCTCCTGGACGAAACGTTGGTGATCTGGATGGGCGAGTTCGGCCGCACCCCGTTCCGCGAAGGCCGCACCGCCGCCGGACCCCACATCGGCCGCGACCATCACCCGTTCTCCAACACCCTCTTCATGGCCGGCGGCGGCCTCAAGCCGGGAATCACCCACGGGGCGACCGACGAGCTGGGGTTCCATGTCACCGAGAATCCCGTCCACGTCCACGATATCCAGGCCACGCTGCTCCACCTTCTGGGCATGGACCACACCAGGCTCACATACCGATTTCAAGGTCGGGATTTCCGCCTGACCGACGTGCAAGGCAGGGTCATCAAACAAATTCTGGCCTGAGGTTCTGGCCGGCGAGCGAAAGGGATCGATTCATGACGAGTCTCGCACTCGCGGCCCTGCTGGGCGTCATCGGGATGATGGCCGAGCCCGATTACGAATCGGCGTGTGCCAACTGGAACCCGGTTCAGTACCAATGCACCGTGCTCTCGCCCAAGTACAGCCAGTCCAAATTCGTCTCGCCGTTCCGGGGTGGCCTCCACACGGTTTATGTCTCGGAGGCGCTTGGCGCGTGCCCGTTGATCCCCGGCCGTGCGCGGTATATGTCACGGCTTCCCGAGTCGATCCAGATCCTGTTCGCGACGGGGGAAACGCCCGATTTCCGGATCGCGCCTCGACCCGATCTTCGCCAGCATTTGTTCGAGGGCGGACTCCCGCTGGCCGTGACCAACTGGGAATCGCCCGATGGTACGCTGCACTTCCACGAGACCGCGTTCGTCCGCCAGATCGGCGAGGCGATGGAGCCAGCCAGGGGCGACGAGAACGCCGTGGCCTTCGTGCGGTTGCGAGTCCGGAACGTCTCGGGGAAGCCCCAGACGGCGGTCGTCCGGCTCTGCGTGAACCGGAGCAACAACGGCCAGCCCCGGGGCGCCTCGGCCATCGAATACGGGACCGGCCTGCGCCGCGATGGCGACATGCTGCGCAATCCCCAGGGCCAGGTCCGGCTGTTGTGGAAGGCACCCGAAAACGCGAGCGTCGAAGCATCGCTACAGGCTCATGTGCCGACCATTCTTGAGTGGGATCAGCCCGACGCCCCGCCTCGCCCCGGCGCGGCTCGCGAGGAGAAACCGTTCAACCGGTACCATGGCACCAGGGCGAACGAGGATCATTCCGCCTTCAAGGCCATCGATCATCAAATGATGACGTTCTGGACTCCCGATCATCCCCCCGGACCCAGGGGGCTGGCGATCGGCCTGGAGTTTCCCGAGCCCCGCATGGTCCGACAATTCGCCGAGCGTTACGAGGGCGAAACGGCGCCGGCGATTGACGGCTACCACCTCGAATATCAGGACGATGGCAAGTGGATCACGATTGACGATCGGCTTGGAGGCAAGGCCCGCGAGGCGCTCCTGGCTTCGCCAGAGGAGCAGAAAAAGCTCGGCACGTTCTGGATTCACACGTTCGACCCGGTCAGGGCGAAGCGTGTGCGGTTGGTCATCACGGCGATGCCGAAGGGGAAGGAGAAACCGGCGATCGCGGAGATCGAGCATCTCTACCGACGTCTTCCCGAGGGTAGCCCGTGGATCGAGACCGGGGCCGGCGATTATCTCGGGGACGTCGTGCTGTTTCGCGTCCCCATCCCCGCGAACTCCAGTCGCGATGTGACCATGTGTGTCCCGTTCCTGCCGTGTTCGGAGGAGGAATCGCGCTGGATCGCCGGCCGTGACCCGATCCGCGAAGAATCCGACGTGGCGGCGTACTGGGCGACGCAACGAGCGTCCGGGGCGAGGATTCACGTCCCCGAGGCGGCCGTCCAGGACGCCTTCGACGCCAATATTCCGCACCTGGTCGCCTCGACGGAGATCGACCCGACCAATGGCCTGGCCATCACGAAGACGAACGTGGGTTGGTACGAGGCGATCTGGCCGAGCCTGAGTGCCTCGGTGATCCTGGCGCTCGACCAGACCGGGCATCATCGAGACGCGGCCATCGCGCTCGAACCGTTCTTGAAGTGGCAGGGCACCATCAAGCCGCCCGGTCAGTTCCACGGCAAGGATGGGTTCTTCGCGAGTGCGGATGACTACACCTGGGTGCGCTGGGTGAGCGGCCACGGTTGGATCTTATGGGCGATGGCCGAGCATTACCGGCTGTCGAACGACCGTGTATGGCTCGATCGCACGCTTCCCAACATCCTGGCGGCCTGCGATTGGATCGAGCGTGAGCGCACGACGACGAGGAAGGATGGACCCGACGGCAAGCCCCTGCCGCACTGGGGCCTGCTGCCCCCCGGGGTCACGGGCGACGGCGCACCGAACTGTCACAGTTTTTTCGGCGAAGCCAGCACCTGGCGAGGCATGGACTCCGCCGGCGCGGTCCTTCGATCGATCGGCCACCCTCGCGCCGAGGAGATCACCGCCGCCGCGATCGAGTATCGTCGATGCATCGAGAACGCCATGCGATGGGCGAGCAAGAACAGCCCGCCGTACAAGCTCAAGGACGGTCAGACCATCCCGTTCATTCCCATCGACGTTTACAACTCCTTCAAGATCAACACGGGCGACCCGAACTGGACCCGCCACCCCTGGTGGCTCGACGTCGGCCCCTTGCATGCCGTCGATCTCGGGGCCATTGACCCCAAATCCGAGCTGGCCCTCGGGATGATCCGGATCGCCGAGGATTACTGGCTGAAGAACGGCCTCGCGCTCGATGAGCCCTTCTACGCCCCGCAGCGGGCGGTCTATCTCGGCCGCGATGAAATTGATAAGTATTTGAACGTCTACTACAACTTGCTCGCCGAGGGGATGGACCGGCAGATGCACGCGCCGGTGGAGGGGCACGGCGGCGTACAGAATCTTCCCTGGGGCGATGCCGAGCACATCCGCTCCGTGCGGACGATGCTGGTTCAGGAGGATGGAGACGGGTTATCGCTGGCCCGAGCGATACCGAGATCGTGGCTGAACCACGGGAAACGGATCGTCGTGGAACGCCTGCCGACCCATTTCGGCGCGCTCAGCTATGCGATGGATTCCGACCTGCTCAACAAGAAGATCACCGCCCGCATCACCCCGCCCGATCGCAAGCCGGTGCCGATTCATCTGCGGTTGCGACACCCTTCGAAGCGGAAGATTCGCGGCGTGACGGTCAACGGCGCGCCCCTTGAGACATTTGATAACGAGTGGATTCACCTGCCGGCGAGCGATAAGGCGTTGGTGGTTGTTGCCGTGTTCGAGTGACGGATTTCGCGATTTGTTCTGGATCTCTCCACCAAGAACGAGGAGCCGCCATGACGATCAAGACCGAGGGGAAGGCGCCATCCGAGAGTTCTCGCCGGGCGTTCCTGGCCGCGAGCGGGGGCGCGGCGTTCGCCTTCACCATCGTCCCCCGCCACGTCTTGGGCGGGCCGGGCTATCTGCCGCCCAGCGAGCGCGTGAACGTCGCGGGCATCGGAGCCGGCGGGATGGGAGGGGGTGACATCGCCACCCACGCCAAGAACGGCGCGAATATCGTGGCCCTCTGCGACGTCGACGACAACGCGGGCGCCTTCAAGTCGTTCCCCAAGGCCAAGAGATACCGAGATTTTCGCGAGTTGATCGATAAGGAAGCAAAGAACATCGACGCCGTGACGGTGGGCACGCCCGACCACATCCACGCCGTCGCCTCGATGGCGGCGATCAAGGCGGGAAAGCACGTTTACTGCCAGAAGCCACTCACCCACACCCTGCACGAATGCCGCGAGCTGACCAGGGCCGCGAAGGCGGCCGGCGTGATGACGCAGATGGGCAACCAGGGCCACGCCACCGAGGGCTCACGGCTCACCAACGAGTGGATTCAGGCCGGAGTCATCGGCGATGTGCGCGAGGTCCACGTCTGGTCCGATCGCGCGGGGCGACTCTGGAAGCAGGGGATCGACCGGCCCAAGGAGACCCCGCCGGTCCCCTCGACGTTCGACTGGGACCTCTGGCTCGGGCCGATCCACGAGCGACCCTATAACCCGATCTACGCGCCCCAGGGTTGGCGGGGCTGGCGCGACTTCGGCACCGGGGCGCTGGGCGACATGGGTTGCCATATCATCGACCATCCCGTCTGGGCTCTGGGCCTCGGCGCGCCGACGTCCGTCGAGGCGAGTACCACCCTCGACGGGTCGTTTCGGGCCGACAATACGCCGAATTTCGAGACCTTTCCCATCGCCTCGATCATCACCTACGAGTTCCCGGCGCGAGGTTCTCTCCCACCCGTCAAGATGACCTGGTATGAAGGCGGCTTGATGCCTCCCACGCCGTCGGAGATGCCACCGGGCGGGCGTCTGGACGGCAACGGCGTTCTTTATGTGGGCAGCAAGGGGAAGATGCACCACGGCTCCCACGGCGGCATGCCCCAGCTCCTGCCCCTGGCCCTGCACGAGCAAGCCAGGACCGTCTCGAAGACCATGGCCCGCTCTCCCGGCCATTACGAGGAATGGCTCCTTGCCTGCAAGGGCGGCCCCCGTCCCGTCTCGAACTTCGAGTACTCCGGCCCTCTCACCGAGATCGTCCTCCTCGGCGTCCTCGCCCTCCGCGCCCCGGGCAAGCGTCTGGAGTGGGATAGGGCGAACCTCAAGGTCAAGAATGTCCCCGAGGTCAACCAGTACGTCCACACGGAGTACCGCAAGGGTTGGACGTTGTAAGCTCGTGCCACACAGACTTCGACCTCAGGCCGTGGGAACTGGTTCGTTTGGATCTCGTAGGGTGGGTTGCGCGTCGCGGCGCGACGGCTGACCCACCCTACGAATTGAACAGCGCCCATGAGCCTGGGAACACAATCCGGGGAGGGACAACCAGATCTCCCTGCGACCGTTCTGGATCCGGATCACCCCTTTCCTCAATCCACGGGACTCTCTGTCATGACTACTCGCGTGATCACTGGTTTCCTCGTCGTCGCGATAACGATGGCGGCGGCCCGGCCCGAAGGCAAAGAAAATGCGCTGACCGAGCAGGAGAAGAAGGATGGCTGGCTGCTGATCTTCGACGGCACGTCGACCAGGGGATGGATGACAACCAAGAATAAGCCCCTGCCCTCTTCGCACGTTCAGGACGGCAGCCTGAACCCGCACCCGTGCGATTACATGCTCGTTTACGAGAAGCCTCTGGAAAACTTCGTGCTCGCGCTGGACTTCAAGATCAGCCCGAAATGCAACAGCGGAGTATTCGTCAAGACCGCGCCGCTGACCCCGCGACCGGGCAAGGACGTCGGCTTCAACGGCATCGAGATCGCCATCGACGCCACCCCGACCGAGGGCTTGCACACGACGGGCGCGATCTACGATCTCGTGGCCACCAAGGTCAATGCGATGAAGCCCGTCGGCGAATGGAACCACCTGCAAATCACCTGCGACCGCAGCCGGATCAAGGTCGAAGTCAACGGCCGCGAGGTGTCTCGCCTGGACCTCGACGAATGGACCGAGAAGAACAAACGCCCCGACGGCTCCGCCCACAAGTTCGACGTCGCCTACAAGAACCACCCCCGCAAGGGCTTCATCGGCCTCCAGGATCACGGCAGCGATTGCTGGTACAAGAATATCAAGCTCCGGCCCCTCGGCCCCGCGACGGAATCGGCTTCGGAAACGCAGCGATAGGATCGAGTCCATCGGGAAGTGCCCCTTTAATCGGAGGGCGCACGCACGGGGTGTCCCACTCGATTTTGGCGTCTGGGTGACTGGGGTCGAGCCGGCGCCGCCGGCTCGCCCCGGCCCTGGGGCGCCGACCGCCAGCCGGGGGCTCGCCGGCGGCGCCGGCTCGACCCCAGCCACCCAGACGGTATTGCGAATTGGCAGGAGGATAATGGTTGACCCAGGCTCATTGAGAAGTGAAAATCGCCATGCGACAATCCTTCTCTTGCCAATGGACAATGGCTGCAAGGCGTAAGGCCCGTTCTCTTGGGCCGCCAGCGCGGAATATAGGGGGAATCGGCTATGGGCGATTTTTTCGATAAGAAACGCGAATGGTCCAAGTACAAGGATTTTATCCTTGGGTATTATCTCACTCCTTATATTTCCAAACTTCATAAATTGAATCGACCTATAATTATAATCGACTGTTTCGCAGGTCGGGGAGAATTCAGAGATGGCGAACCGGGCTCGCCGCTCATCATCGCCAGAGCCGTGAAGCCATGGCACGACAAGGGTGTACCGATCCGCTGTCTGTTCATTGAGGACGACCCAAAAAATTACGAACACCTCTCGACGATTATGGTGGATTACCGAGGTTTCTGTGAGACCAGGCTTGGCTCCTTTGACGACCAACTCGACCAGATCGCCAGATTGGCTCAATCCAATTCGCTGTTTCTGTACATCGATCCCTACACTATCAGAGGGTTGATCTTTGATCGAATAAGTGCTGTTTACGACCAGATTCACAAGGCGCGATCCAGCGTCGAGGTCTTGATAAACTTTAACGCAGCCACGTTCATGCGATGGGCTCTAGCCGCTTTACAGCGGCACCAGGATATTCCTGTCAGCACGGCCGAAGAGTTGGTCGACCAGCTTGAGGACGCTTCAAGCGGTGCGTTGGAACTTGATATACTTGACTCAATCGCTGGAGGAGACTATTGGAAGGCGATCGCCCTTCGTCCAGATCGTAGTTTCACCGAAAAGCTACAACGATTCACGAGATTATATCAGGAACAGATGACGAAGTTTTTTAATTATATAGTGAATTATCCAATAAAAGAAAAATACCATCATAGTGTGCCCAAATACTATCTGATCTTTGCAACACGGCATGGGGATGGTCTGGAATTGATCAACGACGCTATGTGCAAAGCCAGATTACAGTTCCTTGGGAAGCAGTTCAATCAGAACATGCTCTTTGATTTAATCCCAGAACGTGAAGTAGCCAATCTTTCAGAATTGCGGAGAACCCTTCTATCGATCTCGCCCTCGGATGGCTCGATATCTCGGAAAGCTTTACGGCAGAAAGGGCTTCTCAAACACTTCGGGCGGTTCGAGAAGAAAGACTTTGATGCTGCGATCGCTGCACTTATTGAATCCGGGGAATTGTACAGTAGCACTGGGAAGGCTCGCATCAATGATGGCGTCCTTCTCAGCGCCATTCCATTCAAGCCAAGTGGTTGACTGCCTTGTAGATTTTGGCGATCTGGCGGGCCTGCACCGCTTCCGGCCATTCTTCCCAATCGCCCGCGTGATTGTCTTTGAAGAACAATTTTTCGCCCGATTCGACGACATTCGAGCCTAATTGCTTCAAGAAATACGGCACTCCGAGTGTCGCACATTGCGAGATGAGCGACCTGGCCCAGGACAGGTCAAACGGGCGCGCGCCGCGGCCGGATTCGCCGCCGTGGATGACCCAGTCGATGCGGGGGAGCCAGGGGAGGAGGTCGATGGGTTCAACCTGGGGCTCGACGGAGAGGAAATGGATCGTGCGCTCGTCGCCGACCTGAACGAGAGACTTGATGCGGCTGGTGGTGGCCTGGGCGGTGAGGCTGGTCCCGGCCCAGAGGTTGGGAGGCCAGGAGATGCCTTGCAGGCCGAGCCAGCGGGAAAACTTCGCCATGCGGTCGGGGCGCTTCGAGAGCCAGAGCCACTGGTGACGCTGTCCCGGCTCGGTGCGGACATTCGCGATGATCTCGTCGCGGAGGTATTCGAAGGGGACCGTCGCGGAGAGCGAATCGCTCATGTCGGAGACGAAGATGATCCGGGGCAGGCCGTTAAGCCAGGGCTTTTCGGCGCGGGCCTTCCCTCGCAGGTCGGGCCAGCTCGCGGCCTCGCGCATCCGGCCGGGAAACTGGGTGACAACGTCGAAGGAGGGCGAATAACCGGGCGTCGCGCCACCGAACCGGACATGGAGCGTCCCGGCGTAACAGGTCTTGCGCTGGGGACCCCAGATTTCGCAGCCTTCGCATCCCATCGTGGGGTTCACGGTGGAATCGCACCATTGGATCTTGGTCTTCACGCTCATGGGGGTCTCCACGGATAGTGTACCCATCCGCACGTCCGCGAGAAACCCCCAGGATCATCGTCCGGGCGCGGCGCGTCCGACCATTGTCCGAGAAATCACGCCTCCGCCGAACGCCATGAGCAGGGCGACGAGCGAGTGGCCGATGCGGAGGAAGCTCTCGGAGCTACGGCCTGAGCCGACCAGGCCGCGATAGAAGGCGATCGAGCTCCTACGCTGCGCCTGGCTCGTCCATGTCGAATTCGTCTTCAGGAGCGAAGGCTTGACCTGGCCGGAGGCGCCGGTGACGTAAAGATCAACCCCCCCGTCGGAGTCCATGTCGATAAACGCCAGGCCCGTCGGATTGTTCACCCTGGGCATCTTCGAGTCGAGAAGCATCAGGCCCATCCCGGTGGGCAAACGGTTCTCGATCGCGGGGATGAGGCTGGCCACCAGATAGACCCATCCGAAGAGCGCGAATCCCAGCCAGAACGCCCGTGGCCGATCGGGGCGATGAACGGCCCCGAGGACGGCGGTGAGAAGGATCAGCACCGTGATGCCGAAGAGCCCGACGTCCCAGGCGTCTGTGGCCGCGCGAAGGGCCGCCAGGCCGACGGCGACCAGCACGACGACGACCAGGATGCTGGCGATCGTGAACCGAGGGCGTTTCATGCTCACCTCCCGGACCGAGGAGCGAACGAGCCTGTCGGCCTGGATCTTAAATCATTCGTCGATCGGGTTCAACAACGTGCCTGATCGGGCCGACGCGCGATCCGCCTAGGTCGCTCCCCGCTTCGTGGAACGTAGGGCACGCTATTGCGTGCCTCATGATTCGGCACGCAAATGATCGTTTCCGAGTAACCGTTCACGCCCCGAGTTGCATGGTCAGCGCCGCCTGACTATAACGGCGGCATGAACTGTCCGCACGCGGTCCCCCAATACATCTGGGACAGTCTTACGGACGAGGCCCGTGCGGTCATCGGGGCCGTCGTCGACGGGTTGGAGGAGCGGCTCGCGGAGGCGGAACTGCAGATCCAGGAGTTGCGGGCCCGCCTCGACCAGAACTCCGCCAACAGCTCCAAGCCGCCGTCCACCGACCCGATCGGTGTGAAGCGGAGGCCGCCCACGCCGCCGTCGAAGAAGCGCCGGGGTGGCCAGGAGGGACACCCCCGGCGGATGAGGGCATTGATATCGCCGGAGCGCGTCGCCTCGGTCACCGAGTGCAAGCCGACGTCGTGTCGTCGTTGCGGGCACGCGCTCTCCGGTGAGGACTCCGAGCCGCTGCGGCACCAGGTCGCCGAACTGCCCCCCATCGAGCCGGAGGTCCACGAGTACCGGCTGCATCGGCTCGTGTGCCGCCACTGCAACACCGTCACCCGCGGGGCATTGCCCGCTGGCGTGCCGCGCACGGCATTCGGCCCCCGACTGCACGCGGTGCTCAGCGTGCTCACCGGGGCCTACCGGCTGAGCAAGCGACAGGTCGCGCAGTTGTGCTCCGACCTGCTGGGCCTGACGATCTCCGTCGGCATGATCGCCAAGCTGGAGCGGGTCACGGCCGATGTGCTCGAACAACCGGTGTCTGAACTGGCCGAGGCGGTAAAGACAGCTGAGGCGGCGAACATCGACGAGACGGGCTGGCGGGAAAGCGGCCGCAAGGCCTGGCTGTGGGTCGTGGTGACCGGCCTGGGGATCGTCTTCCGCATCGTTCGATCCCGGGCCGGCGCGGTCGTCGCGGGCCTGCTCGGTGAGGAGCCCAAGCCGATCGTCATCAGCGACCGCTTCCCCGGTTACGAGTGGATCGAGCTGCAGTCGAGACAGGTTTGCTGGGCCCATCTCCGTCGCGACTTCCAGGCGATGATCGACCGCGACGGCGATGGAGCGGAGGTCGGGCGGCAACTCCTCCGGCAGTCGAACAAGCTCTTCGAGTACTGGCACAAGGTGCGCGACGGGACCATCCGACGATCGACCTTCCTCCGATACATGGCCTGGCTGCGCCCCGTGGTGCGGTCGAGTCTGGAGCGTGGGTCGCAGTGCGCCTGCGCCAAGACAGCGGCGACGTGCGGTGAGCTCCTGCGCCTGTGGCATTGCCTGTGGACCTTCACGCGCGTCGAGGGGGTCGAGCCGACGAACAACGCGGCCGAGCGGGCGCTGCGGCACGCGGTGATCTGGCGGCGGATCAGCGGCGGGACCGACAGCGAGGCGGGGAGCCGGTACGTGGAGCGGATGCTGTCGGCGGTGGCGACATGCCGGCAGCAAAAGCGCAGCGTGTCGGAGTACCTCACGCGATGCCACCGATCTCGGCTCGCCGGCCATCCGATACCATCCCTGCTCACAGTCCCCGCCTCCTCGGCCGCCTGAATCTATACGGGTCCCTCCCGAGGACACCTCGGGGCGGAGGTGATGCGACGACGCCTGGGCCGAAAGCGGGGCGCCCTCATCCGGTCGGCGGATCGCCGGGCGGCGGGCACTCCGAGTAACCTCGGTCCTTGAGGTATTCGATCGCACCACGCCAGGCGTCGGGGGCCTCCTCGAAGCCGATCTCGACCGTATCGCCCTCCTCGACGCAGGCGCTCCCGTCATCGAAGACGACGAGTCTGCGAAGGGATCGCAGGCCGTCCTCTATCTTCTCGAACCAAGTCACACGCTCGCCGACGTTACTCATGGTGTCGGTCCCAAAGTTGGGACAGGGAGCCTGGCCCCCATGTCTGCTCGCGGATCGATGATTACTGAACTTCGTTGGCCCAGCCCCCGCAGGGTTCTCAGATCAGCCCCAGAATACTTCAATCTCCCGCTCGGGTGGGTGTGGGCAATGACTCGATCGACGTACCTCCCGACCGGCACGCTCGTAGGACCACCCATCCGGATGATACGTCGTCCGCTCTGCATTCGGAGCAAGGCGACCTCATTGCCGGATACCCGCGTCAGATCGGACATCATCGTCCTGATGCCGGTCGTACCGGCCGGAACCTCGATGTCAGCTCCGAGTTTGAGGCGTTGTAGCAGTACCTGGTCAACTTCACCGAGGAAGCTGCCATCCGCCGCGTGAACGCCTACGTTTCCGATTTATTCCGGACAGGAGTTCCTGCCGGTAGGTCCGACTTCAGTCGGTCCTTCCACTCGGAAATGGAAGAGGGTTTAAGGACCGACTTAAGTCGGACCTACCGGGGGATGGCGTCATCGGAAGAAATCGGAAACCTTCATTAGCGTGCCCTACCTTCCGTCTGGCAAGCGTCTGTTTAGCATGCTATCGGGTTGATCCATCCTAGGGGAGAGGATCTCCCAGCTCCTCACGCAGACGGCGCAGGACCCGGGACTTGGCGACGCGGACGGCGCCGGGGCTCATGGAAAGCTCAAGGCCGACGTCCTTGGGAGAACGGCCCTCGACGGTGGTGCGCAGGAAGGCTTGCCAGGTCGGTTCCTCGAATTCCTGGCGGACCATGTCGAGCACGCGGCGGAAGAAGCGGCTGTCCCAGTCGTCCTCGGAGACCGCGCTGCCGGAGTCGGAAGGGGCGGGGAACTGGGCGAGCCGGTGCTGCGCGTCGGTCCCGCCCACGGCGTCGACCTCGTGAGCGGCCTTGCGGAAATGATCGCGGATCTTATTTTCCGTGATGGTCCGCAGCCAGCCCCGGAACGTGTCGGTCACCTCCTGCTTGCGGAACGGTTTCAGATGCGTGGCAACGGCCTGGAAGACTTCCTGCACGATGTCGGCAGCGTCCGATTCGCGCAAGCCTCGCCGCCGGCACCAGTAGAACACCAGGGGCGCATAGAGCACGCTGAGCCGGTCCCAGGCCAGGGAATCGCCCTCGCGGGCGCGGCCCAGCAGGCTCTTGGACGTCGACAGGGGAGAGCGGTTTTCCCCTTCGCTCGATCCCGCGTTAGGATGGGGCATGGTGGGGGAGAGACTCGGCCTCGGAACGCGTGATCCGGCTCGGTGAGCCACCCGGAATCATGCGGCGCGGCGGGATTCCCCACAAGGGAAAAATGTTGTGTAACGCTCCTCCGTTCCTGGGTTGGGGCGCCGCGATTCGCGTGAGGAGATTGGTAATGACCCCGTCGGGCTGCCCCGATTCGAACGAGCTGAGGGCGTTTTCCTCGGGGATGCTCCGTGGCGCGGTCTTCGACCGGGTCGCCGGCCATGTCGAGGGCTGCCGCTCGTGCGAATCAGCCCTCGGGGCGTTCGACGACCTGTCCGACCCGTTGCTGACGTACCTGAGGA
The DNA here is from genome assembly GCA_028291545.1 of Planctomycetota bacterium. Taxonomy (GTDB): domain Bacteria; phylum Planctomycetota; class Planctomycetia; order Isosphaerales; family Isosphaeraceae; genus JAQGHR01. The sequence goes on from JAQGHR010000064.1 coordinate 33,279, forward strand.
TGTCCACGGCCGAAGCCTCCGGGCGCGAGGAGACCATCCCGAAGGCGCTACTTCAGGCCGTGCGATCGCTCCCGATCCAGTCGATCCGCAGCCGGATCTCGGCCCGGGAACCGTGGCGTCTGGGACGATTTGACCTCCTGGAAGAGCTTGGCGCCGGCTCCTTCGGCCACGTGTTCCGGGCGATCGACGCCGAGCTGGGGCGGACCGTGGCGATCAAGATCCCCCGGGCCGGCATGCTGGCGTCCGAGGATGACGTCGAGCGCTTCCTCCGCGAGGCCCGCAGCGCCGCCCAGCTCACGCATCCGGGGATCGTGACCCTTCATGAGGTCGGCCACGCCGAGGACGGCACCTATTATCTGATCGAAGAGTTCGTCCCCGGCATGACGCTGGAGCGGCGGCTGCGGGAAGCTGCGATCCCGCTGCCGATCGCCGCCGAGCTGGTCGCGGCCGTGGCCGAGGCGCTGGACTACGCCCATCGTCACGGAGTCATCCACCGCGACATCAAACCCTCGAATATCCTGATCGACGAGGAGGGCCGCCCGCATCTGATGGATTTCGGCCTGGCCAAGCGGGACACCGACGAGGCCCACCTGACCGAGGATGGCCAGGTCCTGGGCACGCCGGCCTACATGAGCCCCGAGCAGGCGCGCGGCGACTCGCGCGGGGCGGACGCCCGGAGCGACGTCTACAGCCTCGGCGTCGTCCTGTATGAGCTGCTGACCGGCGAGCGCCCGTTCCAGGGGAACCGGAGGATGCTGCTGCTCCAGGTGCTGGAGGACGAGCCGCGACCGCCGCGACGGCTCAACGACAAGATCCCGCGTGCGCTGGAGACGATCTGCCTGAAGGCCATGGCCAAGGCACCCTCCCGGCGTTACGCGACGGCCAGCGATCTGGCGGACGACCTGCGCAACTATCTCCACGGCCGGCCGATCCGCGCCCGGCCGCTCAGCCCCATCGGCCGATTGCGGCACTGGTGCCGGCGGAACCCGCTGGCGGCGAGCCTGCTGGTGGCCGTCTCCCTGGGATCGGCCGTCGGGCTGGGGCACCTCACGCGGCTCTCGGAGTCGCTCGTCCGATCGACCGCGCTGGAGGGGGCGGCGCAGCAGTCCGAGATGCTCGACGTGGTCAACGCGCTCTACAGCTCGAAGGTCGTGGAGCGTCTCCAGCGTCACGGGGTCGTGGTCACGCACGATTACGCGCTGAAGGCCGGGGCGATCCCCTTGCCGGCGACGTTCACCATCGAGTCGGGCGAGGAGATCGGCCGGCAGAGCAAGACGGGCATGCTGTTCCGGCTCTACAGCGATTCCCCGTTCCGCTCGCGCACGGACGGCGGCCCCCGCGATGAATTCGAGCGCGACGCGCTGGCCGAGCTGAGGCAGAACCCCAACGCGCCGGTCTACCGCTTCGAGGTCTTCCAGAACCGCCCTTCCTTGCGGTATGCGACGGCCCGGCGGATGCAGACCGACTGCATCGGCTGCCACAACAACGACCCGAACAGCACGAAGCGCGACTGGAAGCCCGGGGACGTCGGCGGCGTCCTGGAGATCGTCCGCCCGCTCGACCGCGACATCGCCCGCACCCACGAGGGGCTGAAAGGGTCCTTCGCGCTCATGGCCGTGGTCTCCGGTGCCCTGCTCGCCCTTTCGGGGCTGGTCCTGCTGGTCCGGGGCCGGCGAGCTCAGGAACCCCCGTCGAAACGCCGAATTGAAGTCGTGTAACGCCCCCGCGTTCTGGATCGACAGGTCGGCGTTGTGTGTGGCCTTGACCACACCTGGGTCGTGAGAGGCGAGCCGGTCAGCGGCATCGGAAGATTCGAGAACCGAGAGGATGGACCGGGGATTTCTCCGATAGGCCATCGTGGCGGGTCGCTGGTCCGTTCTTATCTTTTTTCCCGAGGTTGAACAGCGATGAAGACGCTCACCAAGGTGTCCGCGCTCGGCGTGGTCGTGTTCGGTTTGGCCGGTTGTGCCGACGACAACGAGAAGAACGCCATGGCCAACCCGATCACGGGAGAGGCCACGGCGAAGGGCTCACCGCCGCCGGGTGCGCCCAAGAACGCGGCGGATTACCTGAAGAGCGACAAGTTCCCGGTGATGATCACCCCCAAGGCGCCGGGTGCCGACAGCGGCAAATCGTCCCCGCGCTGAGGACGTGCGGTGGGACGGCAAGGTCCCCGCATGATAAGTCCCGAACCTCGAATCCCGCCTTTCGTCTTACCTCCCGAACCTCATTTTTTACGGAGACAGGCCATGAGTGACTATCGCCGTCGTCATTTCCTCGCGGACGTGGGCCGGGGCATGCTGGTCGCGAGCGTGGGGTCGGTCCTCGCCCAGGACCTGGGCCTGGCTCCGGCGGCCCTTGCGGCGGAGGAGGGCGGCGCGCGGCTGACCTTCGGCGCGATGGAGCCGCTGGTGGCCCTGATGCAGGAGACGTCCGCCGACAAGCTGATGCCCCTGATCGTGGAACGCATGAAGAGCGGGACCGACCTCCGCGAGTTCGTGGCGGCGGCGGCCCTGGCCAATGCGCGGGCCTTCGGCGGCCAGGATTACGACGGCTACCACGCCCTCATGGCGCTCTTGCCCGCCTACCAGATGTCCCGCGAGCTGCCCGAGGCCCAACGGGCGCTGCCCGTCATGAAGGTCCTCTATCGCAATACGAACCATATCCAGGGGGTCGGCGGGCGGTCGCACGAGACCCTGCACGCCCTGGAGAACTCCACCTCGGCCGCCGCCCGGCCGGGGCCGGAGGCTCTGCGCGAGGCCGCCCGCAAGCAGGACATGGACGGGGCCGAGCGGATGTTCGCCTCGCTCGCTCGCGGCTCGCTCGACGAAGCCTACAACGACCTCCAGTACCTCGTCCAGGACAACGTGAACGTCCACCGGGTCGTCCTGGCCTGGCGCGCCTGGGCCTTGCTCGACCTCACCGGCAAGGAACACGCCCACACCCTGCTCCGCCAGTCGGTGCGGTTCTGCGTGGACGAGGAAACCGGCCTCCGCAAGAACCAGGCCGCCGAGCCGCTCCGGGCGCTCCTGCCCAAGCTCCTGGACCAGTACCGTTTGCTCGATCGCGCCTCCGGTGATCGGCAGCCGGACGACGCCTGGACCGAGCGCATGGCGCACACGATCTACGCATCGAACCGGGAGAAGGCCGCCGACGCCGTCGCCGCGGCGCTGGCCGACGGCATCGCCCCGGAAGCCATTGGTGAGGCGATCTCCCTGGCCGCCAACCAGCTCGTCCTCCACGATCCCGGTCGGGCCAGGGCCGACTCGGACGCGAAGCCCAAGGGCAGCGTCCACGGCGCCTCGGTCGGCGTTCACGCCTCGGACGCGGCCAACGCCTGGCGGAATATCACGCGGGTCGCCAACCGCCGCAACGCGATGGCCAGCCTGATCGTCGGCGCCTACCACACCGCCGGACAGGCGGGCAGCCTGAACCCGCAGGCCTACCCGCTGGCCGAACACCGCGAGACGGTCAAGAACGTCGCGCCCGACGCCCTGCTCGCCGAGGCCGAATCCGCCATCAAGTCGAACGATCAGGCCCGCGCCTGCGCCCTCGTCCACCGCTACGGCGAGCTCGACCGCCCCGCCCGGCCCGCGTTCGACCTGTTGCTTCGCTACGCCATCAGCGAGGACGGCGCCCTCCACGCCGAGAAGTATTACCGCACCGTCACCGAGGAGTTCGCCTCCACCCGTGCCGCCTTCCGCTGGCGCCACCTCGCCGCGCTGGCCCGCGTCACCGCCAGCGAACACGGCCACCCCGCCCCCGGCGTCGCCGCCTCCCGCCTCCTGCTCGGCGTCTGAGACGAGGGGCTCACTGGTGTCTTGGGTAGGGTCCGCGAGTTGCGGACCCTACCCAAGCAACTGAATCACCCTTACTTCTTCTCCGCCACCGTTCCACCTTGGGCCGGGAGTTGCTTGAGAAGCTCCTGGACGCCGACCTCGAGCTGGCGGTCGCGACCGGAGAGGTTATCCTCGGGGGAGTTCTCGACGAGGATGTCGGGCTTCACGCCGGTGTTCTCCATGTTCGTGCGGCCCTGGTCGGCGAGGAAGACGCCGATGCCGGGGGTGCGAACCGTGGAGCCGTCGATCAGCGAGTAGGAGTTGGTCCCGATCACGGCGCCCATCGTCGGGGTGCCGATGACCTTGCCCAGGCCCAGGGCGCGGAACCCGGCGGGGAACATCTCGGCGTTGGACGCGGAACGCCAGTTCTGGAGCACGACCTTCGGCCCGAAATAGCCGGCGAAGGGGCGCTGCGTGGGCTCGGAACCGCGAGGGTGCCAGACCTGGTACGGACGCTGGACCAGGATGGCCAGCAGCTCCTGCTCGATGTTGCCGCCGCCGTTGAAGCGCTGGTCGATCACCAGGGCTTCCTTGGTACGGTTCTCGCCCAGATCCTTGCGGAATCGGGCCAGGGAGGGCTGGTCCATGGCCTTGATGTGGAGGTAGCCCACCCGGCCGTTGGACTGCTTCTCGACGATCGCCCGGCGATCCTTCACCCACTTCTCGTAGACGAGGTTCGCGTAGGCCGGCATCGCGATCGGCTCGACCTTGAGCTTCCACGAGCCCTCGGTCGAGGGCTTGTCGTTGACCGTCAGCTCGATCTTCTTGTTGAGCCGGCGGTTGATCAGCTCGAAGTAATCATCGCCCGCCTTCAGGGGCTTGCCGTTGAAGGCGAGGATGTAATTGCCCTTGGCAAGCTTGACCCAGTCCTTGTCGAGCGGGCCGTCTTCGTAGACGTGGTCCACCTTGTAGAGGCCGGGGCCGGCGTCGATGACCAGCTCCATGCCGAGATGGCCGGTCTGCGCGCCCGGCGCATCGCCGGCCGAACCGCGACCGCGACCCGTGCCGTTGCCGACCGCCGCCGCCCCGGTGTGCGAGGCGTTCAGCTCGCCGATCATCTCGTTGATGAGGTTCATCAACTCCTCGCGGTCGCCCACGAACCCGACGAGCGGCTTGTACTTCGCGCGGGCGGCGTCCCAGTCCATCCCGTGCATCTTGGGATCATAGAAGCGATACTTCATGGTCCGCCAGGCGTCGTCGAACATCTCGTCCCACTCGGCGGGCTTGTCGATCTTGACCTTTGCGAGGAAGGAAATCTTCTTGCCGCCGCCTCCGCCTGACGCACCCGCCGCGGCGAGGGCCGCCGCCAGGCCGCCTCCGCCGCCCTGACCACGTCCGCCGCCACCGCCCCCGGTCACCACGGCGGGGCTTCCACCGCCACCACCACCCGTGATGCTTGTGGTGTAAACGCCGTCGCCTTCCTGATAGAAGACCGTGCGGCCGTCGCGGGCGATCTTGATGTTCGAGAAGCCGCCCCCGAAACCCCGCCCGCCACGGACGCCGTCCGCCAGGTCCGCGAGGCTCGGCGTGCTGCCGCTGGCGATGCGGACCTGCCGCTTGCCGTCGTCCTGGATCGAGTAGAGGCCGAGGCCCCCGCCGCCGCCCAGCGCCGCCGCGGCACCACCGCCGCCGCCTTCGGTCCCGGCGAAGACAATCGTCCGGGAATCATAGGCCGGCACATAGTTCAGGACGGAACCGGTGGTAATCCGCAGGGTTCGGCGTTTGAGGCCGGCCCAATCGATCTTCACTTCCTTGGGCGCGGCGGGCTGGGGCGCCTGGGGCGCGCCGGCCAGCATCTCCGGGGTAAACATGGGCATGCCCCGCCCGGTCGGCGCATTGGCCGAGGCTTCGGTGGGATCTTTGTCCTGCTTCTCCAGGTAGACGACGTACAGAGCCGATCCACCGCCCCGGCCGCCGAAGCCGCCGCCGCCCTCGTCGCCGCTGGAACCGCTGCGCACGAAGTAGACCTTCTTGCCGTCGGCCGAGAACCGCGGGTTGCGCTCGCTCTCGCTGTCGAAGGTGATCTTCTTCTCCTCGCCGCCCCCGCTGGGGATGAGATAGACGTCGCTCGACTGGGTGGCGTCTGGCTTGGCATAGACGATCGTCTTGCTATCGGGCGACCAGGCGAACCCGCCGAGTCCGCCATGCTTGGAGACGACGATCTCCTTCAGATCGGTGCCGTCGGCGTTCAGGGTGTTGAGCTTGCCGTCGAGCGTGACGAACGCCAGCTTCTTGGAGTCCGGCGACCACGAATAGCTCGGCTTCAGGCTGTCGTGGTCGGTGACCTTCTTGGTCTCGCCCGCGCCGTCGGCCGGCACGGTGTAAATCTCTTCGCGGCCGGTCTTGTCGGAAACGAACGCGATCAGCTTGCCGTCGGGCGAATACTCGACGTTGTAGTCCTTGCTCGCGCCTTCGGTGACCTGGGCCAGGTCCCCCTCGTCCACCGGCGCGGTGAAGATCTCGCCGTGGACGGCGAACGCGATCCGCTTGCCGTTGGGCGCGGCGTCGAAGTCGTCCACCTCGGAGTTGAAATCGCGATACTCGGTCAGGTTCTCCTGAGTCTCGGCCGCGATCTCGAACTTGATGGCGGCGGCCTGCTTGCTCGCGAGGTCCAGCTTCCAGACGCCGAAATCATGCTCGAACACGATCGTCTTGCCGTCGGCGCTCATGCCGGGGAAGCGGACGTCTCCGGTGGTGAAGCTCGTCACCTTCTCGGCGTTCCCGCCCGATTCCGGCACCCGCCAGAGGTTCGTGAGGCCCTTGCCCTCGCGGTCGGAAACGAAGTAGACGTGGCCGTCCTGCGACCACATCGGCCACGAATCCAGCCCGTCGAACTCGGTCAGATCCTTGAACGTCCTGGCGGCCAGGTCCATCACGGTCACGTCGGTCTGATACGCGCCCCGATAGAGCTTCCGCCAGTAGCTCTGGCCCTTGCGATTGATGGCCAGCTTGGTGCCGTCCGGCGAGAACGTGCCGTCGATGCCCATGTCCGGCCCGGCGTCCCTGGCCAGCCCGCCCGTGACGGGCACGGTATAGAGCTTGGGCATGAACCCTTCGCCCCGGCTGCTGGTGAACAGCACATTCTTCGAGTCGGGCGACCAGCCCAGCACCTTTTCGCTGGCCGAATGCGTCGTCAGCTCCTTGACCGCGCCGCCCTCGGCCGGGATCACGAAGACGTCCAGGCTGCCGTTGCGATCGGACGAGAACGCGATCCACTTGCCGTCGGGCGAGAACCGGGGATACACGTCCCGGGCCTTGTGGACGGTCATGCGCTGGATGTTCTTGCCGTCCTCGGTCGCCGTCCAGATGTCGCCGAGGTAGCAGAACGCGACCTTCCCGTTGTGATAATGCGGGTACCTCGTCAGCTTCGCCTCCTTCGCGGAGGCCAGCCCCATCGCGCCCATCGCGAATGTTAGCGCGAGCGTACAGGCCTTCTTCGTCATGATGTGTCGTCCTGAGTTGAAAAACGATGCGAAGATTCCGCCGCGGTCCGTTCTCGGGCCAATCTCCATCGATCGGCGGGACAGGACACCTTCGGTCGAGCTGGGGAGGCTCGTCGGACGAAGGCGTGGAATGACCCTTCCGGACTCGGTCCCACCCACTATGGGCGTCATTAGTGCCCGATCGGGACGAAAAAACTACCGGCATCCGAGTTTTTTTGGCGATTGCCGATTCCTGCCTCTCATCACGCATCCAGGTCGTACGCCGCGCGCAACCAGCGCTGGACCTCGTCGTCAATCTCGTCAACATGCGAGATGGGAATCCGGTGCGTGATGCGGTCCTTCGAGATGGCATCTTGATGCCCTCCTAAAAACGCAAGGTGTTGAGCTTCCCCGCTTGGAGTTGTCGGTACCGGTCGAGAGTCTCAGGGGTGTCGGGGAACAGATACAGCTTTCGTCCGGCGTCGAGCGCGACCTGAATTGTACCGTTGTGGATGCGGTCGTAGATCCAGCTTCGCTCGAGATTCAGCTTCTCGAT
>JAQGHR010000066.1 GCA_028291545.1 Planctomycetota bacterium
TCCCGGCGCTGACGCGACCGGGCTCGCCAGGGTCCCACGAGGGGAGAGGGGACGAGACGAGTAAGGGGGGGCCGCCCCGAAGGAGAACCGCGTGTCTAGAGCCCCGCCCGGTCCCACTTCGTCTTCATCTCCAGGATCAGGCCGGCCACCTTGGCGTTGACCTTGGCGTAATAGTCGTCGGCCTTCTTCTGGTCGAAGGAGACGAGGCCCTGGCCGGCTTTGTAGAGGGTGATGGAGGAGGGGGAGGGGTAGGCGGAGTAGGTGCCGGGGGCGGGGTTGGGGGTGACGAGGTCGTCCTTGTAACGCTCGGGGTGGACGAGGGTCTTGTCGATCGCCTGGATGAAAGCGGTCTCGTTCAGGGCGGCGTGGCCGCCGTCCTGGCCGAAGACGGACTGGGTGATGTCGGAAGCGTAGCTCCACCAGTTGATCACGAGGGTGCGCACCTTCTTCTCGGCACCGACCTCGGCGGCCACGGCGTTGAGCACGGCGGTCTGCGGGCCGCCGTGGCCGTTGACGATCACGATCGTCTTGAAACCCGTCTTCGCAAGGCCGCGCAACACGTCGCGGACATAGGCGCGGTAGGCGTCCTCGGAGATCGAGAACGCGCCGGGGTAGGCGTCCATGCTGCCGGTCATCCCATAGGGAATCACCGGCGCGATCATGGCGTTGACGTCGCGAGCAATCGACCGGGCGATGGCCACCGGCGCGGTGATGTCGGCCCCGTTGTTGATCACGCCATGAGGCTCCAGCGTGCCGGTGGGAAGGATCACGGTATCGACCTTCGAAGGGACGATGTCCTTGAACTCCATCCAGTTGATGTCGCACAGCTCCCGAGTGGAAACCACGTCGCCGTCCTTCGTCTTCGCGGCATAGGCGGCGAGGCCGACCAGGGCGAACCCGGTGGTGGCGAGCAAGATTTTGCGCATGGGAAATCCTCGGGTTTGGGGGCGAGGGGAGTAGGGATCGGAACGGGATTTCACGCAGAGGCGGGGAGACGCGGAGAATCGCGACCGGTCAACGGCCCTCGACGGGCTGGTCGTGCGGGGAGGGCGTGACCACGACGATCTCGGCGGGGGGGGCGGGGACGCAGACGTCCAAAACCGGCACGACGGAGATCGTATCCACGCGGATGACGTCGGGCGAAGTCGGGGTCGGCGGGATCGGGACCGGGGCGACCTCGGCGGGAGTCTCCGGCCTGGGCCGCCTCAAGATTCCCGATCGCAGGTCGTCCACCGGCACCGGAACCACGTCCTCAATTGGTACGGGAGGGCCGACCACCCCGCCTCCGCGCTTTTGGGCCTTATAGTGGCGATAGAGCAAGAAGCCGATCACCCCGATCCCGAGGGCGACGATCCCGTAGCCCTGGGCGTGCTTCCACTGGGTCTCGACCCATTGGGTGAAGAAGTACCCGAGTCCGAACATAAGCAAGGTGCTCAGGGTCACGGCGCACAGATCGGCCAGAAAAAGCCGCATCGGAGGCAAGCGGAGGATACCGGCGGTGAGGTAGGCGGCGGTGCGGAAGCCGGGGACGAATCGGCCGGCGATCAGGATGCGGATCCCGTGGCGATGGAAATAGCCCTTGATCTGGGCCTCGCGCTCGCGAGACAGGAACCGCCGGGTGAGCCGGAAGCTGAGGACGCGCTCGCCCTGGAAGTAGCCGAGGGCGTAGACGACGAAGTCCCCTGCCAGCACGCCGAGGAAGCACGCGGCCAGCGCGAGCGGCCAGAACATCTGGTTGCGACTGGAGAGGACGGCCGCCAGGATGATCGGCGCCTCCTCCGGCACGGGTAGCCCCAGGCCACCGAGCACCAGGACCAGGACAATCCCGAGATAGCCCAGACGTGCGATGATCAGATCCAACCCAAGCCCGCCCCCGACGCAGTGCATTGTGATCGACGTTTGGTCCCGCCTCGATGGCGCGGCCCGCCCAAGCCTACCACTTTGCCGCCCCGATCGTTGCGGGACAAGCCCTAAGCCAAGGTCCGAACTGAAGAGTCCACGCAGAGGCGTGGAGGGAACGCGGAGAACGCGGAGAATCCCAGGGAGGGAAGTACCAGGCCGTGATAAATCGGTTGGAGCGCGGAGTCTGCAATTTTCAAGTGGGGCGGGCGGATCCACGCTCGCCAGGCTCATCCCCATGCTGCCCCCTGGCGGACCGTCATCGCCCCAGGTACGATCGCGGGCAAGGCGTATTCTCCGCCTTTCCCGTCACTCCGATTCCCGGAACGCGGCTCGCTTTAGGGGACTCACGTCATGTCCAACGACTCGATCTCCCGGCGCGACTTTGTTGGTGCCGTGGCCGCCACCACGGGTGCCGCGGCGCTGGCGACGGCGCCCGGCCTGGCCTCGGGCCGTCCCGTTGCGGCGGCCGATAAGGTTCGTCTGGCCATCATCGGCGCGGGCGGGCGGGGCAATCAGTTGCTCGACCACTACCTCAAGCGGAAGGATTGCGAGTTCCTCTACGTGATCGACGTGGACGACAAGCACGCCGCCGAGACCGCCGACCGCATCGCCAGGAGCCAGGACGGCAAGAAGCCCGAGACCGGGCGCGACTACCGCAAGGCGCTCGACGACAAGAACGTTGACGCCGTCGTGATCGCCACGCCCGATCACTGGCACGCGATCCCGACCATCCACGCCTGCCAGGCCGGCAAGGACGTTTACTGCGAGAAGCCCGTGGCCCATAACGTCGCCGAGGGCCAGGCGATGCTCAAGGCGGCGCGGAAGTACAACCGCGTCGTCGCCATCGGCACCCAGCAACGGTCGAGCGAGAACTTTCAGCAGGCGGTGGACGCCGTCCGATCGGGCAAGCTCGGCAAGATTTTCTGGGTCCAGACCTGGAACTTCGAGAACATCAGCCCCCTCGGCATGGGTCGCTACCCGGATACGGCGGCGCCGGAGCATCTGGACTACGACCGCTGGCTCGGCCCGGCGCCCAAGCGGCCGTATAACCCCAACCGTTGCCACCTGCTGTTCCGCTGGTTCTCCGACTACGCGGGCGGGATGATGAGCGACTGGGGCGTCCACCTGAACGATATCGTCCTGTGGGCGCTGGATCAGAAAGGCCCACAAGCCGTCAGCGCCGCGGGCGGGATCTTCACGACCGACGACGATCGCGACACGCCCGACACGCTCCAGGTGGTGTACGACTTCCCGGGGACGACGCTGACCTACTCGATGCGCAAGGGCAACGGCCTGCCGTACAACGGGCACAAGTATGGGATTTTGTTCTGCGGCACCGAGGGATCGCTGATGCTCGACCGCTCCGGGTTCGAGATCACGCCCGACACCGTCGAGCTGCCCTACGGCATCAAGCTCGTCCACGGCGACCGGCCGATCCGCAAGATCGCGCTGGAGAAAGCGTCGCATAAGGCCGTGGACGAGGGCACGGGCACCCACATCGACAACTTCTTCCAGTGCCTTAAGTCGCGCGCCCGGCCGACCACCGATATCGAGATCGCCCACCGCTCCACCAACACGACGCACCTGGGCAACATCGCGTATAAACTCGGACGCAAGCTCCAGTGGGACGTCGAGACCGAGACCTTCAAGAACGACCGCGACGCCAATGCCCTGCTGGCTCGCGAATGGCGGAAAGGCTACGAGCTTCCGGAGATTTGATCGCCGGCGGCGAATTCCCAGGGGTGGGCACGACCCACCGATTTTTCCGGGCAATTCCTTGGAGGGATGCGGTGGGCCGACCCCACCCTATGGGATCTCATGTTCTCAACACACACGATGACGAAGACGTGCCCGTATTGCGCCGAAGAGATCCAGTCCGAGGCGGTGAAGTGCAAGCACTGCCTCTCGTGGCTCGGTGGACCCGCGTCGTCGATGCCGCCCTCGGAACCGAGGAAGCAGCCAATACGGCTGTTTCGCTCGACGTACGACCGCAAGGTCTTCGGGGTTTGCGGCGGGATCGGGAAGTTGCTGGGCGTGGACCCTACCTTCATCCGCGTCGGCTATGCGCTCGCGACGGTCTTCACGGTGTTCGTCCCCGGCATCGTCGCCTACGGCATCCTCACGCTGGTCGTCCCCAATGATGAGGACGTGCAGGTCTGATCGGACGGGTCTCTCACCGACCTCCCGGCGCGGCCGCCAACGGCCGTGCCGGGGATCATGACGCCAGGGCTTCGGCCCCGCGAGCAAGCTCCACGGGCCAGTCGAGGACCAGGGCGGTCCCCTGGCCGGGCATGGCCTCAAGCCGGGCCGAGCCGCCGAAGAGTTCGGAGACGCGCCCGACGATCGACAGGTCGAGGCCGCGACGCTCGGCCGCCGTGCCGCGAAGCCGCTGGAAGTTCTCCGGGTCGATGGTATGCGTCTTGACCGAGTCGCGCGGGGAGACGCCGATCTCGAAGGTCAGGACGCAGCGATCGCGCTTCCCGTAGAGGCGGACCCGGATCAATGAGCCGCCCGAGGCCGCCGCGACGTTGGCGAGCGCCTTCTGCGCGGCCATCTTGGCCCTCGCGTGATCGAGCGTCACGACCGACGGCGCGTCCACCACGTCCACTTCCACCTGCGAGGTCGAGAGCTGAGCGCGGTAGTCCTCCACGACCTCGTCGAGCATCCGCCTGGGATCGAAGCGGTCGCGGGAGAGGTCCGCGCGAGTGTTGGGCAGGCGGGAAAAATCGACGAGGTCGAGCAGCATGCGCTCGATCTCCAACGAGTTGGAGCGGATCATGCTCAGATCCTCGGCGAGTTCCGGGGTCCTGGCAGCCTCCGTCTCGTCGATCATACGCAAGGCAAGGTTGATGACATTCAGCGGAGTACGAAGGTCGTGGATCACGACTTCCAGGTACTTCGAGCTGGAAAAAATCCCCATGTACCCGAGCCCTCGTCTCACTGTTATCGAGCGAACCAACCAGAACTGGCTGGCTTGATCTTGTCTTATCGCGGGGGCGGAATTCTTCAATCTCTATCGGCACGGGAATCTCGGACAGATCATGGGAAACCGAGGCGACGGAACCCAGGGCGGGATCGCCAGCGGTAGGCGAGCGGACCGTGCCGCCCCAGGCTCACCACCGCCTGAGCTTCCAACCCAGCAGGACGCCCACGCCCAGCGCCCAGAGCATGGCCGTGATCGGTTGCTCCTGGGCGTAGCGCGTGACCGACTCCACGAGGTCTTCGGTCACCGTCTCCAGATATCCCGCCTCGCCGTGGTGCGCCGCGTGAAGCATGTCCGCCGGATATTCCGACCGTGCCGTATCGATCATCGAAGGTTCCCTCCCGGAGTTGGAATAGACAATCTCAGGTCGGCGGGATCTCGCCCGCGAATCCAATTCATAACTTGTTTACTGATCTGTCTTAGCAAGCGCGGTGCCGAAAATCCGCGGACGGTGTCAAAGACGCCCGCAAACCCGTCGCGCCAAATGCATGTCGCGCGCCGAGCAGGACGCCCGGCGCCTGGCAAGGCCGGTCCCGGAAGCGTCGGCGTGCGGTGGAGAGAACTCCCGGCCCCCACAGGAACGGGTTCGCTTCACGCCGTCCTGGATGTTCTCGGATCGTTGACCGCCGCATATTTCGGCAATTGTGAGCCGATTCTCGCGCAGCACGGTTCCCATTTACCCCCATACTTGGGCAGGATTACAATTGCCTGCGCGGGCCTGGGAAACCGTTTTCGCTACGGCATTGAAATTGCTCATTTCCCTCTCATCCCCGGAAAAACGGCGAATTGTGGCGTGAAATGGGGCGTATCACTTCTCATCGGGACCAGGTGGCATGCGAAAGAAGCTTCTGATCGTCGATGATGATCCCCAGGGCAGTGCGCAGTTGCGCAGGCTCCTGGAATCCGAGGAATTGAGCGTCGAGGTCGTCGATAACGGGCAGGATGCCCTGGCGGCGCTGGCGTCGAGCGACTATAGCATCCTGATCACGGACCTTCGCATGCCCGGGATGGGCGGCATGGACCTGATCCGCGAGATCGCCGCCCGTCGGCTGACGGTGACGGTGATCGTGACCACGGCCTTCGGCTCGATCGACCGGGTCGTCGAGGCCATGAGGCTGGGCGCCTACGACTTCCTGACCAAGCCGATCGACCCGACCTACCTGCGGCTGGTCATGGACCGGGCGCTCAAGAAGCGAGAGCTGCAGGACGAGGTCCTCTCGTTGCGGCAGCGGCTCAAGGAGAATTTCGCCTTCCACTCGATCATCAGCAAGAACAAGCGCATGCATGAGCTGTTCGAGCTGATCCGCCACATCGCCGGCACGAAGTCTACCGTGCTGATCGAGGGCGAGACGGGCACGGGGAAGGAATTGATCGCCAAGGCCATCCATTACGCGGGCGAAGGACGGGGCAACCTGGTGGCCGTGAACTGCGCGGCGCTGCCGGAAACCCTTCTGGAATCCGAGCTGTTCGGCCACGAGAAAGGCTCGTTCACCTCGGCCGATTCCCGCCGCAAGGGGCGCTTTGAGCTGGCGGACAAGGGGACGATCTTCCTGGATGAGATCGGCGACATCTCGAAGGCGATGCAGGCCAAGCTGCTCCGCGTGCTCCAGGAGAAGAACTTCGAGCGTGTGGGCGGGCACGAATGCATCGAGGTTGACCTCCGCGTCGTCGCCGCCACGAACAAGAGCCTGGAGCGTGAGGTCGGCCTGAGCAAGTTCCGCGAGGACCTGTTCTACCGCCTCAACGTGATCAAGATCGAGCTGCCGCCGCTGCGAGAGCGGACCGAGGACATCCCGCTCCTGGTCACCCACTTCCTCCAGAAGTATGCCCGGCCCAACGAGCCGCCCAAGAAGGTCTCGCCCGAGGCCATGGACCGGATGCTCAACTACTCCTGGCCGGGCAACATCCGCCAGTTGGAGAACGCCATCGAGCGCGCCGCCGTGACGACGGTCGGCGACACGATCAACGCGGACAACCTGCCGCATCAGGTCGTTGGCGCCCCCGTGGAGGAGAAGCCGAAGTTCGAGATCGACCTGGACCACCCGCTGCCGCACTACCTCAAGATCGCCACGGAGCAGATCGAGAAGGAATACATCCTCAAGGCGCTGGAGAAGAGTCGCGGCAACGTCGGCCGCTGCGCCGAGCTTTGCGGCCTCTCGCGGCGGAGCATCTCCGGCAAGATCAGTCAATATACGATCGATAAGTATCCATTCAAAGCGTCTTGAAAGAGCGCGCAAAATTCTTCTTCCCCGGCGGGAGGGCCGTTCGGGGCGTGGCCCGCGAGTTGCTCATGGCGCTTTGATCCGGTCTCCACTCCCACGTAGGGTTGAGTGGATCGGACGAGACACCCGCGAACAATCCATTTTCGATTTCACGATCCATACGAGGCTTTGACCATGTCCACCGCATCCCAAACCGCCGCCGACGTCATGACGGCTTCGCCGCGCACCTGTTCGCCCTACAGCACCGTGCTCGAGGCCGTCATGATCTTCCGCGACGCCGACTGCGGCGCGGTTCCGGTCGTGGATGGCGGCAAGCCGGTTGGCGTTTTGACCGACCGTGACGTCGCGCTCGCGCTGGCCGAGTTCCCGGACCTCGTCAGCCGCTCCGTGGCCGATATCATGACCAAGGACCCGATCACCGTCTCACCGGACAGCCCCATCAGCGAGGTCGAGGCCAAGATCGCCGCCAACGCCGTGCGCCGGCTCCTGGTGGTGGACGCCAGCGGCGCACTGGTCGGCATCGTGGCCTGGAAAGACCTGGCCGACCGCACACCCACGTGCGAGATGGGTCAGGTCGTGACCGAGGTGCTCGAAACGGCGTGACGGCGAGGCGCCTGCGTTTGGACCAATCCCCGTGGGCTCGTGCTACCCAATTCCGGGGTCAGCCTGGCGCCCCGGCCACGCGGAGGCGCCTGGCCCATCGCCAGCAACGGAGGAGGACCGACCCCCCGCCACGGGGAGGGGCTCGACCCATGTCCAGAACCGAGCGTGACACCCGGGTCCGACCCCACGCAAATTCCCTACCGCCTCATACCTCTGTGCATACCCAGCGGCGTGCTCGGGTCCAGCCGCTCGCGGCCATGGGCGTCCTCCTCAAGCTCGTGACGGCCCATCTGATCCATCACCGGCTTGACGCCCTCGCCCATCTCCTCGACGAGTTTGCCGCCAAGGTAGGCCGTCCACAGCGAAAGCCCCCCGCCGGTCAGGGCGAGCAGACGCGCCGCCAGGCTCGGGCGACGGCCGGCGTGATAATCGCGCAGGCGCATCACGTAGCTGGTGGCGAATAGCGTCGCCACGACGGAGTTGCCGAGCGCGTGAGTCGTGGCCACGTCGTGGCTCGGGCGATCGACTGGGATCTTGCTGTAATCGTACAGGCCCGTCACGGCCGCGCCGGCCGCCCCGACAAGCCCGACCGCCATGCTCAATCGCGCCGCGTCGTCGTACTTTTCCTCGCCCGTGAGCAGGCCCAGGCCATCGCTGATATTGCTGAACGCCCACGCCCCCAGCGGCAGCGTGACGATCGCCGGATGCGGGCTATGGCCCAGGAGGTCCCCGGCCTTTTGAACCACCTTGGAAATGGGGTCCATGATGAGATAGGCTCCCGAAAGGTAAGAGAGATTGGATTCAGGCGTCCTCAAGAGGCCCATTCCGACTCACTGCGGACTTCGTGGCGTGCCCGTGTTGATGCGCTCGGGCGGCTTCGTGTCGCCGGCCGCGGAATTCGGCTCGCCGCCGGCCTTGATCGGAGGATTGGCCCGGACCGTTTCGGCGTTGGCGCTGGCACCGTTCCGGGGCTGCTCCGGCTTGGAGCCCACGGTCCCGCCCACGGGGCTGGCCGTGCCGGCATTGCTGCCGGTGTCATCCACGGGAACGGCCTCGGTTGCACCGGACGAGATGGCGCCCGGCAGGTCGCTGCGCACGGCCGCCTTCTCCCCGGAGCCGGGGGGCGGACCATTGGTCAGGCCGGCGTTCGTCCCGGTCCGGCTGCATCCCGCGACCGCCATCGCGAGCGATGCGAGTGCCAGGTAGCGATATCTCATGATCGTATCTCCCGCCCCGAGTCACGCGAGCCGTCCCGCACCGTGCCTCGATAATCGACATCAGCACCATTCCCGGCCATTTCCCGCGAACGCCGTGCCGATTGCGTGGGGCCGGCATGCGACATGCATCCAATGTCCGTCGGCAGAGAATGCGGGCTCGTCGAAGTGTCGTGGAACAGGCCTTTTTCCGAGGATCTCCCTCCGTGTTTCCGCCCCTCCGTCTGCGCGAAGCCTGGAATTTCGGCGGCCTGACGCTGCGGCAGGTGCTGGTGCGCACCTGGACGAAGATGAATGAACATGAGATCTTCACCCGGGCCGCGGCCGTCTCGTTCTACGCCATGCTTGCGCTCGTCCCGATGCTGGCAATCGTCTTGACGGCGCTGGTGCAGCTCTTGCCCGACATCACGGGGATGGGCGGCAAGAGCGTCGGGATCGGCAACATCACCGTCGCGCAACTGCAAAACACGCTGCGCCAGGCGTTGCCGGAGGAGGGCTACAAGGTCGTGGAGGAGCAGATCAAGCGGATGCAGAAGGACCCGCCGTTCGGCCTGCTCTCGATCGGCCTGATCATCGCGCTCTGGACGGCGTCGAGCCTGTACCTGGCGATCATCGACTCGCTGAACCGGGTGTATGGCGTGACCGAGACGCGGTCGTTCGTGAAGCTTCGGCTGGTGGCGATCGCGATGACCCTTATCCAGGCGGTCATCCTCCTGGGCGCGCTGATCGCCATCGTCGCCGGGCCGGAAATCCTCCGGTGGATGGGCTTCCGCGGAAGCGTGGCCACGATCGCGCTGGGGCTCCAGTGGGTCGTCGTCGTCGTGATGGTGCTCCTCAGCTTCGCACTGACGTTCTACGTCGGGCCCGACGCCCAGCAGCGCTGGGAGTGGATCACGCCCGGCAGCGTCCTTGGCACGGCCGCCTTCCTGGCCTTCACCTGGCTCTTCCGGGTCTACATCCAGCACTTCGCCAATTATGACAAAACGTACGGCTCGCTCGGCGGCGTGATGGTCCTGCTCTTCTGGTTCTGGGTCTCGAGCCTGGTACTCCTGGGCGCCGCCCAGTTGAACAAGGTGATCGAGGACGCCTCACCCCTGGGGAAAGCCTTCGGCCAGAAAGAAGACAAGACCCAACCCCCAAACCTCTCGGAACTGAAGCCCCAGCCGCTCTCGTGAGCGGGACCGACACGATCTCCACGCGTTTCTCATCGCCTTGCACTGCCTACTTCTTCTCGGCTTTCACCTTCTTGAGGACGACCAGACTGGACGTGCCGTCGGTGCCGGCCTCGAACGAAGAGGGCCGATCGCCGCCGGAGACGCCGGTGCAAATCGTGAGAGTGTCGCCGTCGAGCTTGTAGATCGAGAGCACGTCCTCAGCGTCCTCGCCGTCGAGGCCCTTGACCTTCGTCCAGGTCCATTGCCGGGGCGTCTTCTCCTCGTCCAGCTTGATCTCGCCCTTGAACGTGCGGTCCTGTCCATCCATGGTGAGCGTGGCGACACCGGCCTTGTCCTTGATCTCCAGGACGACAGGGATCTCCTTGTCCTTGCCGTACTTACCCGTCCATTTTCCCTGGAGTTTGGCCAGGTCGCCTTTTGGGGCAACGGTCCTGGCCGGGTCGTCGGCAAGGCTGGCGAAGGCGGTCGCGGCGAGAACCATCGAGGCGAGCAAGGTACGGGTCATCGGGGCCTCTCGGTGGATGGTGCCTGACTTCACTTCTTCGGCTCGTCCTTGACGCGGGTGAAGATCATCGTGTTCGGGCGGATGCCGGGCAGAGCCTTGCCCTTCTCGACGAATTCCGTGGGCCGGTCCTTGCCGCCGCCCGCAATCTTGAGGGTGTCGTCGCCATCGAACGTGTAGATCGCCTGCGTCCCGGGCACGTCGGTGCGGCCGAGCTTCATGCCCGACCAGCTCATCGCCCTCGGGGCGGCCTTCTCGTCGAGGGTGAACTCGCCGGCGATGATCTTTTCCTCGCCGGTGGGGGCGATGACCTGGAAGGCGATCCTGGTCTTGTCGAAGGTCAGGAACACCGGGGCGGCGTCGGGCCCAGCCTTGGAGGTCCACTTGCCCTGAAGCTTCTTGAGGTCCCCGTCCAGGGGCTTGTCGTCGGCCCTCACGGCGGACGCAGCCGTCACCATCACGACCAGAGCGGCGAGGAACGTTTTCATCGGCGAAATCCCTTCGCGAATCGATCGTCGTACGAACGCGCGGACGATTCTAACGCGACGGTCGATTCGTGGCTACGCCGATGATATCCCGGGCGGAAACCCGATTCCCTGTGAGGAACCGAGTCCCCCTCCCCCGCGATCCCGACCACCCTCGGAGCATCCGGACTCTCGCCGCCGGGGGAATCATCGTGGCGCGCGGCGATTTTGAGCAGGTAATCCGTCGAGAAAGGCCCGTTCCTTACTTCTTGGTCTTCGCGCCGCTGTCCGCGACCTCGGTCTTGGCGCGGCTGAAGACGAGGATATCGGCAAGGGCGCCGTCGCCCTTCTTGAACTCGGAGGGGCGGCCGTTGTTCGGGCCACCGTTGACGGTCTTGAAGGTGTCGCCCTTCAGTTCGTAAAGGCCGAGGACCTCGGGCATTTCGTGGCCGTCAACGATCGAGAACTCGACCCAGTCGATGGTCTTCGGGCTGGTGCTCTCGTCGATCTTCAGGCGGCCCTCGGCGTGGATCGCGAGCCCCAGCGGGCTGGCCACGTCCACGATGACCTGATGGCCCTTGATGGCCATCGTGACGGGGATATCCCGCTTCGGCCCGGCCTTGGTGGTCCAGGAACCCTGGAGCTTGGCCAGGTCGCCGGAGAGCACCTCCTCGCGCGGGGATGCGGCGAGGAGGGCCGGAACAATCGCAAGCAAGAGCCTCGGGAGAACGCGCGACTTCATCGGAGCAAGCCCCTTCGTCAGGGTTGAATTTCGGTTGCTAACCACGCCTTCAAGTCCTCGCCCAGACGCTTCAGTTTCGCCGGACGAAGCGCCGAGAGGGTCTGACGCTCTGCCGGATCGGTCTTCACGTCGAACAGCTCCGGCTTACCGCCATTGGTGATCACCAGCTTTTCGTCGCCTCGCATCGCGGCGAGCTGGTTGCCCCCCTCACTACGCCACTCCCAGAAAAGAGTTCGCTCCGGAAGTGCCTCGCCCTTGGTCCACACCGGCAACAGACTCACGCCGTCCAGGTCGTTGGGGGCGTCCTTGGCCCCGGAGGCGGCGAGGAAGGTCGGGAACAGGTCGATCGAGTACTGGACCTGGTCCGAAACGCTCCCGGCCGCCACGTGATTGGGCCAACGTACTAGGAATGGGACGCGAAGTCCACCCTCCCAGAGCGTCCTCTTGCCGCCGCGGAACGGGGCGTTGCTGTCGTGGAAGACGCTGGCGCCCTGATTTCCGGTCTCGAACGTCGCCCCGTGATCGCTCGTGAACATGACGATCGTGTCGTTGGTCAGCTTCGCCCGCTCCAGTGCTTCTAGCACCCGGCCGACGTTCCTGTCCAGGCGAGTCACCATCGCGGCATAGGTCGCTCGGATCGGGCGCTCGGGCTTGTCCTCGGGGAAATGCCCCTTGTGCAGGGCCACTTCCTCCTCCGGGGCCTCGATGTTGAAATGCGTCGACGTCAGCGGCAGGTACAGGAAGAACGGCCGGGCCCGGTTGGCCTCGATGAACGCGACGCCCCGATCCGTGAACAGGTCATCCGCGTGTCCCGTGACGGCGACCTTTGCGCGGCCCTCCCAGAGATCGGTCGGGAACTTTTCCCAGGCATGAGTCGCATCGGTGAATCCGAAAAAGTTGTCGAACCCTTGATCCATCGGATGAACATACGAGCCACCCTTGACACGAGGAGTCCCATGGTGCCATTTGCCGAACAGGGCCGTGGCATATCCCCGGGCTTTCAGGGCCTCGGCGATCGTGGTCTGGCCGCTGGGGATATCGTCGTTATTCTTGGTCACGCCGCAATGAATCGTGCTCTTGCCCGTCAGGAGCGCCGCCCGGCTCGGGCAGCACACCGCCGCCGCCGCGTACCCCCGGCGAGCCGTCATCCCCTGCCCCGCCAGGCGATCCAGATTCGGCGTCTTCCATGACGTCCGCCCGTTATACCCCACGTCGTTACAGCCCAGGTCATCGGCCAGGATCAGCACGATGTTCGGCGGCCGATCCTCCGCTCTCGCCAGAGAAAGCCCCGCCGCCATCACGATCCAGCCCCAGCCCAGTACCCGCCATCCCATGACGCCCTGCCTTCCCTCGTGCGGTTCGTCGGCCCGGCCACCTGCCGCGCCATCGCCCCACACCTTAATCTATCGGCCCCAGGCGCCGCCAACTTTTCCTTCGTTCTCGCCTTTCTCGACCGAGTTAGTGAGGAAAGACAGAAGGATCATGCGTTACTTTATCAAGTAAGTCAAGTATCGGCGGAAAATTTTCAGTTGCCGGGGGGGAGGGGTGCACAGGAGTCGGCGATCAACCGCTCGGGCACGGCTCGCGAGATGTTGCTCGTGATGAGCGCGACGACGGTGTTGACCGACCGGACCGTGTCCGCCTGGACGACGAGAGCCGGTCGCCGCTTCACCTGCGAGGCGTCGGAGAAGGGGTTAATCGACGATGAGGTTGTCGCCTCTCATAGGTCGTTATAGACGTCCATCGCGGGGTCATCCCAGCCGATGCTCTGTCCCAATCGGGCCAGGGCGGTCCTCTGCTCATCGGCGGTGATCTCGCCCATCTCCAGACCGACCAGCGACTGGAGTTGCTCGTAGACCTCTTCGCGGACGACGACGTACCGTCAGTGCGTCTCGGGATCGTCAATCCGCACGGGCTCCGCACCGGCAAGTTCGACGGCCTGCTTCAATTCGGGGGTAATCGTCATCGCTGCCTCCATAATCCTGAATGTAACACTTCTCCCGCGCGGGGGAGAGGCCAGGCCGCAGGTTGGCGGAATGGGGCTTTGAGAGCGTCTCGGGTCTGTTAGAGGCACGGCGAGCGTGCTAAGTTGTCGGTCTCCCCAATCCGACCCAGAGAATCGAGGATGAGCACGATGAGCAGCGCACCGAGGAAGATGCGGACGGGCATGGTGGGTGGCGGCGGGCCGTCGAACTTCTTCGGCGCGCCGCACCGCCGCGCGACCTTGATGGACAATTCCGCGGAGCTGACCGCCGCGGCGCTTCGGAGCGATCCGGAAGGCTCGATCGCCTCGGCCAGGGAGCTCTATTTCGCGAGGGGTTATGGCGACTGGCAATCGATGATGAAGGCCGAGGCCGCGCTGCCGGAATCGGAACGGATCGACTACGTCACGATCGTGACCCCGAACGACGCCCACTTCGGACCGGCCGACGCGGCGGCGGCGGCGGGGATCGGCGTGCTGTGCGAGAAGCCGCTGACGACGACTCTCGAAGAGGCCAGGCGGCTCCAGGCCACCGTGACCAAGCACAAGACGCCGTTCGTCGTCGCGTACACGTATACCGGCTTCCCGATGGTCATGTTCGCGAGGGAACTCGTCCGGGACGGCAAGATCGGCAAGGTTCGCAAGGTCGAGGCCTGGTATCCGCAGGGCTGGCTCGCCACGAAGATCGAGTCCGACGGCCAGAAGCAGGCCTCCTGGCGGGTCGATCCCAAGAAGTCCGGCGCCTCCGGCTGCGGCGGCGATATCGGCACCCACGCGTATGAGTTCGTCCGCTTCGTCGCCGGTCTCGGTGCGAAGAAGGTGTCGTCTCGCCTGACCCGGTTCGTCGAGGGCCGCTCGCTCGACGACGATTTCACCGTCCTGGCCGAGCTTGAGGACGGCGCCATCGCCACCATCGCCGCCAGCCAGATCACCATCGGCGCCCAGAACGACAACGGCTTCCGCATCAGCGGCACAACCGGCACGCTCGAATGGTCGATCACCGACCACAACAACCTCAAGTTCCTCTCCGCCCACAACCCCCTGACCGTGTACCGCCTGGGTGCCGAATACGGCTACCTCCCCGCCTCCGTGAAGCCCTACATCCGCATGCCGTCCGGCCACCCCGAAGGCTTTCACGAGGCCCTGGCCAATCTTCACCGCACCCTCGAATGGCAGATCCGCACCGCTCGCGGCGAGACCTGCCCCACACCGTTCCCCCACCCCGGCATCGACGACGGCGTCGCCGGCATGGCGTTCATCGAAGCCGCCGTGAAGAGTTCGGCCCAGAGCGGGGCGTGGGTGGAGGTGTAAGCCTCGCGGCAATCCCCCGGAACGACCATCTCTTCGTAGCGGCGGGCGTCCCTGCCGGCCTAATCAAGATTGTTAGATGGCGGGCAGGGACGCCCGCCGCTACGAAGGGATCGCGCAATCCGCCCTTCCAACCTCGTGAACCCATGCCCTCCCTCTACCGCCGTATCCTCGGCCCGCGATTCGAGGCATTGCCCGAAGTGCTCAGGCGGTTCCACGACCTGCCGGGGGGCGGGAGGGCGAAGGGATCGCTCGAGATCGAAAGGGCGACGTGTCGGCCGGGCAACGCCCTGGCGGGGCTCCTGGGATTGCCGAGGACGGGGGAGGATGTGGCGGTCGTGCTGGAAGTAAAGGTCCAGGGAGACAAGGAACGGTGGGTGCGGCACATGCAGGGGCGGACGCTGGAGACGGTGCAGTGGATGAAGGGCGAATGGCTGATGGAAGCGCTGGGGCCGTGGGCATTCGCCAGCAGGATGGTGGTGGACGGGTCGGAAATGAGGTACGAGTTCCAGAGGGCCTGGTTCCTCGGCATCCCGGTTCCGCGCTGGATCGCCCCGTTTGTGGATGGCGGCGTCGACGCGGGTGAGGGTGGCTGGCGGGTGACGGTTCGCATCGTCGCTCCAATCTTCGGGGAGCTGGTCCGATACGAGGGGTGGATCGTGCCGGAATGAAAGACGCGTTGAAGCTCGTGAGCATCCTGGGAGGTTACGGAATCTTCGGCGGACGGATCGCCGAGGCGCTGGCCAGGGACGACCGTTGCCGGGTCCGGGTGGTGGGCCGGGACGCGAAGGTCGGGGGCAACCTGGCGGCACGGATCGGGGCGGATTTTCGCGTCGGTGTCCTCGACGATCGGGACTCAGTGCGAACGGCGATCGACGGATCGTTCCTGGTCATCCACGCGGCCGGTCCATTCCAGGACGCCGATTACCGGGTGGCGGAGCTTTGCCTGGAGATCGGCGCTCACTACCTGGACCTGGCCGACGCTCGCGAATTCGTCGCGGGCATCGGGCGGCTTGGCGAGGAGGCACGGCGACGAGGTCTACTCGTGGCCTCGGGCGTCAGCTCGACGCCGGCCATCACCTCGGCCTTGATTCAGAGCCTCTCGCCCGAGTTTTCGCGGATCGAGGAGATCCATACGGCGCTCAGCCCGGGAAACCAGAACCCGCGAGGCGCCTCGACCATCGCGGCCGTCCTGAGCTATCTGGGGCGAAAAATCCGCGTCTGGCAGGATGGCCGATGGGTCGATCGGCCGGGCTGGGGCGACGTGCGACGGCTGGATTTTCCGCCCCCGGTCGGCGAGCGTCGCGTACATAACTGCGAGGTACCGGACCTGGAGCTATTGCCATCAATCTTCGACGCACGGACCGTCCGGTTCTCGGCCGGTCTGGAGTTGGACCTGTTGAACTATCTGCTGTCGGTCTGCGTCCGCCCGTGCCGCTGGTTCGGCCTGGATTTGAGGCGACACGCCCGGTTCTTCCTGAACGCCTCGCTGATGCTGTTCCCGTTCGGCACCAGGAACGGCGCCCTGGCGATCTGGGTACGAGGCCAGGATCGGGCCGGCCTGCCGATCGAGCGCCGGATCGCGATCGTGACTGATTACGACGGGCCGGCCACACCCAGCTCGGCCGCGATCCTCCTGGCCCGGAAGATCGTCGAGTCCGGTCCCCCTCGCACCGGGGCCTTTCCGTGCATCGGGTTCCTGGCGCTCGACGAGATCCTGTCCCATCTCCGCCCGCTGGGAATCTGGTGCGCCCGAGGGGATGAAACGGGATGGTTTCCCCCCGCGGACGAACGAACCGCAAGTCACTTCACGCCCAGCAACTGCACCTCGAAGACCAGCGTGGCCCCCGGGGGGATCACGCCGCCGGCGCCCCGGGCTCCGTAGGCGAGATCGGGAGGGATCAGGAGGAAGCGGGTGCCGCCGACGTGCATCGAGGCGAGGCCCTCGTCCCAGCCCGCGATCACCGCCTGCTCGCCGAGGATGAATTCGAAGGGACGGCGACGGTTGAGCGAGCTGTCGAACTTCCGTCCGATCTTGTTGCCGGTCCACAGCCATCCGGTATAGAGCACCTGAACGGTCTGACCCGCCTGGGGCGTGACGCCCCGGCCGACCTTGAGGTCCTGGTAGCGCAGGCCGGACGGAGTCGCCGTCATCTTCGCGGGGTTGAGCCGCGCCGCGGCCCACGCCAGCGACGGGACGGCCGCCAGGCAGACGGCGACGATCAGATATCTCCTCGTCATGGTCCGAGATCCTTTCGGCCACAGTGCGGAGGCGAAGTGCCATCCCTGCGCGGCCGAGGATACCCGAAGACGTCATGAGCCGGGAGAGCAAACGGGTGGCTCAGGATCTCTGCATGCTGGCTACCTTGCAGCCGTTGCAAGTTATGGGATGCGGGATGCGGTAGCGGGGCGAGTCGTCCGTCGCCTTGCTCTCGCTGTTGGCCCAGACGAAAATGCCCGCGATGATCAGCAGAAACAGCCAGACGGGGTGGGCGAGGATTCGGGAGAGTTGCTTCATCGCCTGGAGACCTCCGGCTCGGGTTGTCTCGAAACGGCCGTTCACGATTTCTTCACGAAGTCTGCACGATTCCCTCACGAGGGTCAATGCAAAAAAAAAAGCCGTGCTCCGCGATTGAGCGAAGGCACGGCCGGATGGTGTTCCGAGGGAAATCTTGCGAGCGCCTCAGGCGACCAGGCTCGCCAGGAACCTGGTCCGACGCACGGATCAGATGGCGAGGTCCATCGCCTTCTCGCCAGCGATCTTCCGCAGTTTTTCCTGGGCGCGGGACTCGATCTGACGGACGCGCTCCTTGGTGATCCCGAGTTCGCGGCCGAGCTGTTCGAGCGTCTGCTCGTTGGCGCCGCCGAGGCCGTAACGGCTCTCCAGGACGCGACGCTCGCGGGCGTCGAGCTTGTCGAGCATGCCGTTGACGGTCTCGCGGACGCGACGGACGGAGAACTCGATCTCGTGCTCGTCGGAACGGGTATCGGCGGCCGATTCGAACATCGCCTCGTGGCCGGTCACGAACCGGTCGCGGCGGTGGTTCTCTTCGGGGATCGCTCGGGCGAATCGGTTCATGATCGCCCACGAGGCGTAGGTGCTGAACTTATTGCCGCGCGAATAGTCGAATTTCTCGACCGCGCGGATTAAGGCCATGTTGCCGTCGGAGATCAGCTCGAAGAAGTCATTGCTGGCGCCGACGTGCTTCTTGGCGATCGAGACCACCAGGCGTAAGTTGGCCTTGATGATCTGGTTCTTGACGGCGAGCGCCTCGTCCATCAGCCGTTCGAGCTTGTCCAGGTCCGAGGTGCGCGCCTTGGCCGGATCGATCCGGTCGCGGAGCTTGATGGCCTGCGACTTCAGGTAGTTCATCTTGCGGAACAGGTGGGCTTCCTGTTCGCGGGTGAGCAGGGACGCGTCGTACAGGTCGGCCAGATACGGCGGCAGGCCCTCCGGCGCCTTCACCTTGCGTGCCGACTTGCCGTCGGCGAGCTGGGGCATCGGTGCAACGATCTCGGGCGTGGCCTTGGGATCGTCGAAGCTCGGGTGATACATCGCCTCGAGCTTCGCGCCGAGCAGCCTCTGGGCCCGCATCTCGGTGATGACCCGAGCGACGCTCGACTTGCTCCGGCCGAACTGGGTGGCCAGGACTTCGGCCGATACGCCGCGACGAGCAAGCTTGTCGATCTCCGCCTTCGTGAC
Organism: Planctomycetota bacterium; assembly: GCA_028291545.1. Lineage (GTDB taxonomy): Bacteria > Planctomycetota > Planctomycetia > Isosphaerales > Isosphaeraceae > JAQGHR01. The sequence continues at coordinate 18,800 of JAQGHR010000066.1, forward strand.
ATCGTCAAGCGGCCCAACGGCAAACCGTTGTCCCATCGAAGGATTATGGTTATGGGGTGCGACGGGGCTGGGAACCACGGACATCGCGGACGAGGGCGAGGTCCCGGCAAATCCCTGCTCAGCGTCGATCAAGAGTTTCGTGGCCTTCATGAGACCCTTCCTCCTCAGACCGGGCAAAGCGGCAAAGAACCGCAGCCCGGCACGTAAACAGACCGGACAAGTCGTGATTCGGTTCGGGATGACAGTTGGTTGCATCCGGCGGTCAAAATCTCTACCGCTCGGAAACGGGGCCGCTTGGGAAAACCGATTCAGCAACGTTCCCCGGAGTCTCCGCCCCGATGCTCTCGGGCGGGACCATTGTCCGCTGATCCGATTCTTCCCGCACATGACAGGCCAGAGGCTCCTGGCGACCGGTCATGGCTGAGTATTTCGTGCGGAGAGCCATCTCCCCCAACCCACCCACTCAATCTCAATCCTTCGATGAGACGGTGGCGGATCGATCCTCAAAGAACAATGCTATAGATTAGACCGGTCGTCTTCAAAGTCAAGAAGCTTCCGCCCCAATGGCAAAAACGGCTCGGCCTCGAAAAAGCTGTCCGCCCGAAGTCCTTGTCATGCTAATCCTTAGATTCAGAGGACCATCCTGCCATCGGCGGCGGACTCAAGTACATCTATCATACGACACTCTGGGGGAGGAAGTTCGCCCGACGGTAGACATTTTCTCAATAACCCTGGACTTTTCTCGCCCCTTCGCCTATTCGGTTCACACCAACCTACATCGGGAATCATCCGCCCCGGCATCTGCCGATTTGTCATGGAATGTTGGCCTCGGACCGCCATCCCGGCACGGATTGCCAACCTCCCACGGACCTTTTTTCACGACCTCCTAGCCTTTATTACTACGAGGCTCGACTTCCTGCGTGACTGGAAAACGCGATCTTGCAATCACGCATGAATCCCGATCGATCCTCCGCTCCCGGTTTCCGCCGTCGTCCTGAGTGGACCCCTTTTCCTCGGGCGGCTCGCGGGGGCTATTAGAGATTCGCAATTCGAGACCGGAGATTCGAGAGCGGAGTCAAAGTTACGCCGGGGAGCCGCCCTCCGCTCAGTGCCTCACGACCGCCAGCACGATCTCCAGCGCGATGAGGACCACGACGATGATCTCCAGGACCTCCATGCGCGTGCCGCCGGCTTGTTGAACGAGCAGGTCGTAAACGTCGCCGACGGTGTCGAGCTTGCGACGGATCGATTGCTGCCATTCGCCGAGGTGGAACCGGGTGGAGACCAGGGCGTAGACCCGGGAGAGGTACTGGTCCCCGATCAATTTCAGGGCGTTGTCGGCACGTTCAAAGAGGCTGGTCGCCTCGATTTCCAGCTCGCGGACGTTGCGGACGGCCTCCTCGTGGGTCCGCCACGGAAGGCGTAGCTTGCCGCGAGGACGGTCGCGGCGGATCAGGCGGTAGGCGGCCTCGAGGCGGTCGTCGAGACGGTCGTCGATGTGGCGGAACTCCAGAAGCTGAACATTGGCGAACTCGATCACCTGCAACGTGTCGGCACAATCGCGATCGGCGACCAGGGCGGCCGCCCAGTCGAGGACGACGAGGTCGTTGGGGGCGTAGGAGATCGAAAGCCGCGTGGCCTCGGCCACTTCCTCGGGACTGAGGGCGCCGGGCTCCAGACGCAGCAGTCCGGCGACCCAGGAGGCGTGTTCGTGCAGCCAGTTCGGGCCGACCTCGCCGAGCTGGACGACGATGTATTCCTCGCTCAGCGCGCTCCATTCATACCCGATGATCGCCGGCACGAGCCGCCTGATCCAGGGGGCGACGATCGCGCGGGCGGCTTCGGTGATCTCGGTGGGATCGGCCAGCTCGGAGACGGCCGAGGAGATCTCCTCAAGCGTCCCGCAAACCGGGACGTGGACCATGAGCGAAAGCGCGCCGAAGTCGAACAGGGAGAGTTCGGCGCGCGGCGATGCAACCGATTCCAACCCCCGTGGCAGCGTGATTCCGGCCGGATCGACGGCCAATCGCAACGGGGCCGGTCGGTAGCGGATCGACTCGGGCGTGCGTTTGCGCCGCGGAAGCGTGCCGTCTTCGGCCGACAACAAGGCGCGCGCGCCATCGAGGTCGATCTCGTAGCCGACGTCGAAGGCGAAGGCCAGGTGAATCGTCGCGGAAACGGTTTGCATGGCGGGCGCTGTTCCGAGGGCGGCTGGGGTTCCGGCTTCACGACAGATCGTCGCACGCCGGGATCGCCTCGGCCAGACGCCGGGCGGTCGCCTTGGGCGGCTCGTCGTTCGGGATCGGGAACGGGCGACACTCGGCAAGGCCGCGGAACCAGGTGGCCTGCCTCTTGGCAAATTGCCGCGTGCGGGCCTGGATACGCGCGATCGCCTCATCGAGCGTGAGCCGGCCGTCGAGGTGCGCCATCGCCTCCAGATAGCCCACGCCCTGGGCGGGAACGGGATGGAGCAGACGGGGGCCGGACCGAAGCCGGCGGACCTCGTCGAGCAGGCCCTGGTCGAACATCTGGAGAACACGCCGATCGATCCTGTTCCGGATCTCCTCCCGAGGCCGTTCGATCGCGAACACCGTGACGCCCTCCGCCGGGGCCGCATGCTCGGTCTGGAACTCCGACAGCGGCCGTCCCGTGGTCGCCAGAACCTCCAGCGCCCGGATCACCCGACGCCGATCCCCCGGAGGAAGCCTCGCGGCGGTCACCGGATCAGCTTCCCTCAGACGTGCATGCAGCGCGTCGTTCCCCAACCGATCCGCCTCCTCCTCCAGTGCCTTCCTCAGTTCCCGATCCGCCGCCGGTCCCTCGAACAGCCCTCGCAGCAACGCCTTCAAATACAGCGCCGTCCCCCCCACGAACAGCACGCGCCGCCCCCTCGCCTCGATCGCCTCCACCGCCTCGATCGCCCATCCCCGATAGTCCGCCACGCTGGCGGAGTCCCACGGGTTGAGCACATCAATCAGATGATGCGTCACGCCCTCTCTCTCGTCCACCGTCGGTTTGGCCGTCCCGATATCCATGCCCCGATACAGGGTCATGGAATCCATCGCCACCACCTCCGCCCCCATCCTTTTCGCCAGCGCCACCCCCACGGCCGTCTTGCCCGAGGCGGTCGGGCCGGTGAGGTAAATCGCACGGTGGAAGGGGTTGGAGGATCTCATTCAAAATCAGACTTCAGATCGTTTTGGAAGGCGGAGTCGCGCCAGAGGATCGCTTCCTGGCCAGCATAACGGGATAATGCGCCCAGGTGTCCTCAAAAGCAAAACGGAAGATCCGGCGAAGACGGAGCCCGGACAGGATCGCGTACTTAACACCAGGAAAATCCGGTCGGTTCACGTAATCCGCGTATCGCCCGGCATTGCGAGGACGAATTTCTGTCTCATTCCCCTTACAATGCTCCTATTCTGCCTGAAGGGCCAAGGCAATTCGTGATGTCTGCTTTCCGTTGGGATCTTGTCGTATTCATACGTCAACTTTGAGTGTCGGACCAGACGGCCATGTTCGACCAGAGCTTGGCGGGAAGGGGCTGCTGGGACGTCGAGTCCCGCCGTCGGATCGTGCAATGACCACCCAGACCATCGAAGGGAGGTTCTCATGTCGAACTTGCCGAGACGAGACTTCATGGCAGCGGCCGCGGGAATCACGGCCGCCACGACCGCCGCTCTGATGGGGACGAAGTCGGCCGAGGCCGGCGACCCGAGCTTCATGAATAACGTCCCCGACCCGCTCGTCGCGGGCAAAGAGCTCCCGACCTTCAAGTTCGAGCTCGAAAAATCGAAGGGCAAGGTGATCGGCGGCAGCTTCGGCAAGGAGGCGACGGTCGAGCAGTTGCCGATCTCGAAGGGCATCGCCGGCGTCTCGATGCAGCTGGAACCCGGCGCGATGCGCGAGCTTCACTGGCATGCCACGGCGGCCGAATGGGCGTGCGTCCTCGAGGGGCGGGTCAGAACCACGGTCATCGACCCACAAGGGAACGCCGAGACCAACGATTTTGAGCCGGGCGACGTGTGGTTCTTCCCGCGCGGGCATGGTCACATGCTTGAATGCCTCGGGAACAAGCCCTGCCACTTCATCCTGATCTTCGACAACGGCTACTTCTCGGAGTTCGGCACGTTCAGCATCACCGACTGGCTCGGCCACACCCCGAAGCGGCTCCTGGCCAAGAACTTCGGCCTGCCCGAGTCGGTCTTCGACGGGTTCCCGAAGGAGGAGGTCTACTTCGCACGAGGGGCGGTGCCGCCGGAGAAGGCGGCGAACTCGCTCCAGGGGGTGAAGCTGCCGCGCGAGACGCACCGGTATCAATTCCTCACCGAACAGCCCCATCGCGTCTTCAAGGGGGGCCGGGAGTGGCGGGTCGATTCGACGCGGTTCCCGATCTCGAAGACGAGCACGGGCGAATTCCTCGAGCTCGACCCGGGCGCGTTGCGGGAGCTGCACTGGCACCCGACGGCCGACGAGTGGCAGTACATCGTTGAGGGGCGGGTCAGCGTGACCATGTTCGGCTCGGGCGGGCGTTACCGGACCGAGACACTGGAGAAGGGTGACGTCGGCTATATCCCGCAGGGGTATGGGCACTCGCTCGAGAACGTCGGCGACCGGTTGTGCCGGGTCCTGATCGGGTTGAACACCGGCACCTATGAGGCGATCGACCTGTCGCAGTGGATCGCCGGGAACCCGGTGGACGTGCTGGCTACCAACTTCGGCAAGCCGGCCGCGCTGTTCGAAAAATTCCCGCGCAAGGACGTGTTCATCGCCGGCTAGATCGGCCCGATAGGATCGCGCAGGGACGATCCTGAGGCGCGACGACAACGAGCGAGGGCCGGGGCGGCCATCCCCACCCGACCCTCGCCCCACCGCTCCGCCCGTCGGGATCGTCCACACCATGTCTTGAAGCGAATCAAGGCGGCATAATCCGCGCATTCGGCATTTTCGTTCAAGTTTGCGCGAACATTGAGACGAATTGTGAGGAGGGCTCGTCCCGCCGCGACGGCCTCCTCACCGCTCGCGGTTCCGAACGTCGAGATTCAACCAGCGTCACGGCTTGGAATGGCGCTTCGGTCGGTCCATCTTGGCGGGCCAAAATCGGCGTTGGCAACAAGACTCAGGGTTGACCATGCCAAGATCCAAACTCGGAGTTTTCGAGATTGGTGAGCCAAGGTGGAGACGCTTGGTGATCCTTGGCGCGGTGCTCGCCAGTGGGACCACGCGCGCCCTTGGACAGGACGGATCGTCCTCGATCCCGGCTGTTAACGCGCCTCCCCGGGCGATCGTTCCGGCCTCGGATGCCCATCAAGAGCTGCTCGACCGTCTTCGTAAGATGGAAGCGAGGCTCGATCAAGTCACCAGGCAGAACGAGGACCTCTCACGGGAGGTCCACGAGCTCAAGACCGTGAAATGGGACCAGAGCCAGGCGGTCCCCGGTGTCGGCGCCGCGCCGCGTCTCGATACTCCCCGGAGCGGCGGCACCGGCGGCGAAGCGCAACCAAGCGCGGGCGGCGGATCAAAGACTTCCGGCGGCGACCCGACCACCACGGGCCGCGCCCAAGAGGTCGGAAATCGACACATCGGCAAGCTCTCGCTCAAGTCGTTCTACGACTTCGACGACGACGGTTTCGGCTGGTCGACCCAGGACGACGAGTACACTCTCGCCGTCCGCGCCCTGACCCAACTGGAGGCCCGGAGCTACCAGCAAAAGCATCAATTCCCCGTCAGCAACGGCTTCTACAACCCACGGACACGCGTCTACCTCGAGGGCCGCCTCACCAAGCCCATCCAGTACGAAATGTCGTTCCAAAATACGTTTGACAGCCTCAATCTGCTCGATGCCTACCTCAATTTCAACTACGACGCCCGCTTCCAACTACGCATCGGCCGTTACAAGACACCTTTTACCTATGAATGGTATCGAATCCACGTCTGGCACTTGCTCGCCCCGGAGCGGTCGCTCTTCGCCAACAACTACGAGGGCAACCGGCGCTTCGGTCTGATGGGCTGGGGCACGGTGTTCGATCAGCGCATGGAGTATGCGGTGGGGACCTTCAACGGTCAGCGGAACTCCTACCAGCCGTTCGACAGTCTGCAGGATGTCATGGCCTTCCTCAATTTCAAGCCGTTCTACAACATGGAGGAAGATTTCCCGCTGCGGGACCTCCATGTGGGCGGCTCGGTCGATGCGGGGCAGGAGAACCAGTCGCCCGTGCCCGCCGTTCTGCGGACCAACTCGGCGCCCTCGGCCGCCGGGGTTGACAGCAGCGCGGCCGCGAACTCCGCCACTCTGCCATTTCTCGCGTTTAACCCGAACGTGCGCGAGCGCGGGCCCCGGGCGCTCTGGGAGCTACACGCGGCCTACTACTACCGTGGTCTGACCTTACTTGGAGCCTGGCAGGGCGGCTACGAGAGCTACGCCCAGGGGGCAGCAGGGGCGCCGAATCGAATCCCGATTGGCGGCTGGTATGCGCAGGCCGGCTACATCCTCACGGGCGAAACGATCCGCGACCGTACACTCATCGACCCCCTTCGCCCCTTCGATTTGCGGCATGGCCACTTCGGCCTCGGTGCCTTCGAGGTGACAGCGCGCTACAGCGAACTCGAGCTGAATCGCCGCGTTTTCACCACCGGTCTGGCCGATCCGGCGCTCTGGACCAATCACACTCAGATGGTGGACGTCGGCTTCAACTGGTATCTCAATAAATCCGTGAAAATCTACTTCGACTGGGAACACGCGATGTTCGGCAACCCCGTTGTCAACAACACCGCCACCGATCGCAAGTCGCTTCATAGCAATTTATTCTGGCTGCGGTTCCAGGTCTACTTCTGATCCGCGGCGGCCACACGGGAAAGGGGGACACACTAGCCAGGGGAAAAGAGATATCGTTAAATCTTGCAGGGACTCAAGATTTATGAGAGACGATTCCCTGACAAGGGAAGTGGCACATCAGTAAATCTTGGCGGCAACTGGGAACTTCAGGTAACGGATGCCCCGAGATCGGATCGCCTATCCAGTCTGGATAATGGCAACATTTCCTGATGTCCCTTTCCTTCTTATCCCGGGTTCAAGGCGGAGTTTCGCAACCCATGGATTCGACACATCTCAAGTTCGGTGCCGTGATGTTGCTGGCGGGCACCCTCGTCTTCCCCAGTGTCGTCGGCGGGCCGCAGGCGCTCGCGGAGGGACCGGCGAAGCGGACGTCCGTGATGGTGCAAGACTTCGAGAATCCCTCCTTTCCGCCCAAGGTCTGGGTGGTCAATATCCCCGACGAGAACGCATCGGTCCGGCTCTCGACCGACCGCGCGGAGGGCGGGAAGCACGCCCTGGCGTTGCATTACCGCTTCACGGGCGGCGAGGGGCAATACCTCGGCGTCCCCGTCCCGGTCAAGATCCTGACACCGGTCCGCAAGCTGCGGTACATGATCTTCGGGAACGGCTCGGGGTGCCACAACGCGATCTACCTGGCCGACGTCCGGGGCGAGACGCACAAGTACAAAGACCCGAGGGCGACGACGATCGATTTCCGGGGCTGGAAGGAGATGGTCATCGACCTGGACTCGGGCCACGAGACGTGGGGGGGCGACAAGAACGGCAAGATCGATTACCCGATCACCGAGGTCACCTTCGAGATCGGCCAGAACGGCAAGACGCCCTCCGAAGGCGACCTGTCCTTCGACTCCCTGAGCGTCGACTCCGAGCGGAGCGCCGAGGAGACCCTGGGCAGCCGGGTGTCGGTGGCCTCGCCGGCCTACGGCTCCGACGTCGAGGGGGACGTCCGCGTCACGGTCGCGGCCCCCGGCTTCAAGAGCCTGACGGCGAAGTGCTGGAAGCCGGGCGGCGCGTTCGGCTCCGATTCCACGGTCGCCGACGTCCCCCTCGACGCCAGGGGCAACGGCTCGTTCGTCTTCCCCGCCGCCGCGTATCCGCACGGGCCGGTCACGGTGAGGATCGGCGGCGTCGCCGGCTCCCTCAAGGACACCTGCTACCTCCAGTTGTACAACCGTGGCGGCATCCCCTGGAACGAGGGCATCCCCAAGGAACCGCCCCCGGCGGCCCGGGGCATGACGCTCGTCTTCGCCGACGACTTCACGGCCCCCCTGTCCATCTCCAGCACCGACCCCAAGGCCACCTATTACGACCACAAGCCCCCCAACGGCTTTCAGGACTTCAGCGTGCATGTTTTCTCCGGGCACGAGTCCCCGAAGAACCCGTTCACCCGTGTCGATTCCTACCTTCGAATCAGGGCCGACGACCGGACCAAAAGTTCCGGCCTGATCTCGTCGTTGAAGAACGACGGGAGCGGCATCAAGGTCTCGGCCCCCTGCTACTTCGAATGCCGATTCCTCGGCCCGAACGCCGTCGGCACGTGGCCGGGGTTCTGGCT
>JAQGHR010000096.1 GCA_028291545.1 Planctomycetota bacterium
CACCGGAGCTGAGTCGCGAGCGGATTCTCGCGCTGAAGGTCGGCCAAAGTCGCGGGCGACGACAATTGTCAGAGAAGGGGGTATAACTTCGTGGCGGGTCGGGGGTATAACATGACGTCGCGTGACAAGTGCGTAAGCATGCCACCCAGGAACCCGCGAGCCGGGGGAAAGTTCAACGCCCTTAATTCCGGCCGAGCTTCTTGTCCTGCTGCTTCTGATAAGCGGCCTTCTTGGCGGGGAACTCGACGACGACGAGCTTCTGGTTGGCTTCGTCCCAGGCGTATTCCTGGTAGTAGGGGAGCTTGGCGAGCTGGATGCCGTCGGCCTGGCCCTTCTTGATGATCTCGGCCATGAACTCGTCGTACGACAGCGGCTTCGGATCCTGGATGTTGGAGGCATTGCGGAGCTGGATTGTATGCTCGACCGCCATCGCGCCGATCTTGGCGACGGACGTCTTGTACGAGTCGGACGTCGCGCCGAGATAATCGGTGGATGTCACGCTGGTCGCGGCCAGGACGCCGCCTTGCTCTGGGGCCAGGGCGTCGGCGAGCTTCAAGACGTCCTGCGTCGTCTTGCCCACGGTCTCGCGGGTCTTGATCTCGGCCCCGCCCTTGATCTTCGGCTTTTCCGTGTCGCAACCGGCGGCCAGGCCCAGAACGAGGGCCAGGCCGAGGGAGATCGAAGTGGGGCGCGTGGTCATCGCGGCGGCGTCCTGGGGTGTGCGGGTCGTCAGGTGCAAGCGAGCGTTCGTTGATTATGGCCCGAGTCGGGAAACCGCCGCCATCGAATTATTTCGGACCGTTCCAATCCCAGGTGCTCACCTCGCCGATCCGGTCGTGGCGGGTGAGGTCGAAGTGCAGGGGGGTGACGGTGATAAAACCCTCGGCCAGGCTGGAGACGTCCGTGGCCGGCCCTTCCAGGTGATACGGCGGGGCGTAGGTAAGCCAGTAATAGGTGCGGCCCCTCGGGTCCTTGCGGCGCTCGAACGTCTCGCCATGTCGGCCGACGGCCATGGGCACCACGCGGACGCCCTTGGGCTCGCCTCGCGAATGCGCGGGCATGTTCACGTTGAACAACGAGCCCGGCGCCGGCTTGTTGGCCAGGATGCGCTCGATGATCCTGGCGGCATGCCGGGCGGCGCGGGGATAGTCGAAGTGCTCGGCCAGCTCGAGCGAAAGGGCGATGCTGGTGATCTTGAAGAACGCCCCCTCAATCGCGGCGGCGACGGTGCCGGAGTACAGGACGTTGATCCCGGCGTTGGCCCCCGAGTTGATCCCCGAGACGATCAGGTCCGGCGGCCGATCCATGAGTTCCAGCACGGCCAGCTTCACGCAATCGGCCGGGCTCCCCTCGATGGCATAGCCCAGGGTCGAGCCGTCCTCCTCGTCCACCTGCTTCACGATCAACGGGTCCAGGATCGTGATCGAGTGCCCGACCCCGCTCTGCTCCTGCATCGGCGCGACGACCGTCACCTTCCCCAGCCTGGACAATTCCTTGCGGATCGCCCTCAACCCGGGAGCGAACACGCCGTCGTCGTTGGTCAAAAGTATATGCACGTGGCGGCTCGCGATGGTGAGGAGAGATTGATCGGGACGTCATGGCCGATCGTAGCGGGGCGGAGAGCGAGGCGTCAATCCGCCAGGCGTCGCCGCGAGAGCCACGCTCGGGGCATTCAGACGGCGAGTCCGCCGGGCCTCACCGGTCGCCACCTGAGTAATTCACGCCTGGATCATCGGGGGTCGGGTCCTCAAGCGAGGCCCGGATCTCATCGAGCGACTTGCATGGAACCGATCTGGCCCGTCGTGACGCCGCATGCAAGGTACGTCATCAACTCCACGTTTGCACGTATCGCCGCCGCCTCCCGGTCCCCGTCATCCACCGGGATAAGGGCGAACCGGGCCTCCCCATCGGAGGTCAAGAAAACGATGTCGTCCGCCGCCTCGCGGAGCAGGCGGCCCACGGTGAGAGCGGGCGTATCCAATGCGACGGTTTTCATGACCGGAACTCCTTGCCGTCGATCTTCAGGACGTCGTGGTCCTTCACGCCGATGGCGACGACCAAGACCAGGACGCGATCCGCTTCGACGTCATCAAACACCCGAGATTCTCCCACTCGCAAGTCCCACCTCGCCAGTGGGTTCTCGCGCAAGAGCTTTCTGTGACGGCTGGCGGAGATTGGCTCATGGGCCAGCTTCTCCTCGATGGAATCGAAATCAACCGACGATCCTGCGCGGGGAACCGACGCAAGTGCTCCTGGGCATCAGGCGAGAACAGGATCGTGTAGACCATGAATCTCGCCCCTGAGCCCCGTCAGAACAGCGGCTCCATCCCCGCCGCCCGGAAGTGGTTGTCGTTGGTGAACGCCCGCGTCACGCCCAGCCGGCGCATCACGGCGAAGGAGATCTGATCGACGATCCCGGCGCTTCCGGCGTCGCCGCGACGGTAGGCGGACCAGGCAGCGTCCCAATCCTCGTCGGTGGGGGTGACGAGCCTGTCGCTGACGGTGAGTTGGTCGAGAAGGCGGCTGACCGCGCCGCGATACGGGCGTCGCGCGGCGGCGTTACCACACTCAGCCAAGATGAACGTTGTGGTCCATAATTGGGTTCGACCCAGGCCCAATTGCTCGTAGACCCGCGTGGCCGCAACGTGCCACTGATCGGCCTCGTCCCAAAGAGCAATCAATCCCACCGTGTCGAGCATCGCCGCGTTCACGGCTGGTGCTCATTGTGCCGCTCGGCTACGTCGGTTTCGCCACTGTTGTAGCGTTCTCCCAGAACCTTGTAGATCGCCTCCAGTCCCGGGGTCCACGTCGGCTCCTCGGAGAAGTGAATCTCCGTCACCGGGCCTTTCTTCGGCTTTGGCACGATCTCCACCTCAGAATGCTCGGGCAAATCCACCGGATCGATCGGCCGGAAGACGCCGTCTTCATAGATCGCGCGAATCGTCGACATGACGCGTCTCCTTCACTGTGACAGGCGCCGAACCCTCATCCTACCAGATCTCCCGAACCGATCCTAATCAGGCTCCTCGCTTGACACCGCGGCCCATCCCCATGAAGATGACGCTCGGATTCGGGACACTCGTACATTCGGGACATTTTGTTCACACTGAGGCGAGAAAGTCGCGAATGTTCAAGTTCTTGCATGCGGCGGATCTGCACCTCGATAGCCCCTTGCGAGGCCTGGAGCGGTACGTGGGGTGCCCGGCGGACGAGGTGAGGACCTCGTCGCGGAGGGCGCTGGTCAACCTCGTCGAGATGGCGATCGTCGAGCAGGTCGCATTCGTGGTGATCGCCGGGGACATCTATGACGGAGACCTCCCCGACTATGGCGCGTGCCTGTTCCTGAACGATCAGATGCTCCGGCTGAAAGAGGCGAAGATCCCGGTGTACCTGATCCAGGGCAACCACGACGCCGAGAGCCACATGACGCGGCACTTGAAGCTGCCCGAGAATGTCCACAGGTTCCCGACGGATCGGCCCGGCTCGGAGGTAGTGGCCGGTTGCGACGCGGTGATCCACGGCCAGGGGTTCGCCAGCCGGGCGGTCACGGAGAACCTGGCCGGGGCCTACCCCGCCGCCCGGCCGGGGCTGTTCAACGTCGGGCTGCTGCATACCTGTGTCGAGGGCCGCGAGGGGCACGACCGCTATGCGCCGTGCTCGCTCGACGATCTCAGGAGCAAGACGTACGACTACTGGGCACTCGGGCATATCCACACCTTCGAGATCCTCGCCACCGACCCTCACATCGTCTTCGCGGGCAACCTTCAGGGCCGGCACGCCAGAGAGACCGGGGCCAAGGGGGCGGTGCTCGTCACGGTGGACGGCGGCCGGGTCAAGACGCTCGATCATCGGCCGCTCGACGTGATGCGCTGGGCGGTCCGTCGCGTGGATGCGACGGGGGCGAAGACCGAGGACGACCTGCTGGAGCGGGCCGGGGAGCGGCTTCTGGCGCTGGCCGGAGAGGACGGGCGTCTGCCCACGGCCGTCCGCCTGGAGATCCACGGCCCGTGCGCGGCGCACGACCGCCTGGCCGGCCGCTACGAGAGCCTGGTCGCCGGCATTCGCGCGCTGGCCCAGGACGTGGGCGGAGGCCGGCTCTGGATCGAGAAGGTCGCCGTGAGGACCAGCCCGGAGCGCGCGAGGGACGAGCCCGACGGCTCGATTCGCGTCCTGCTGGATTACCTCGACGCGATCCGCGCCGACGAGACGAAGCTGGCCGCGCTGGGCGGCGAGCTCGCCGACCTCAAGAAGAAGCTGCCCGCCGGCTGGGCCGACGGCGGGGATCGGCTGGACCTTGACGACCCCGTACGGATTCTGGCCACCCTGGAGCAGATCGGGTCGGACCTGGTGAACGCCCTGACGACCGACGGCGGGGTGGCGTCATGAGGATCGACCAGCTCGACCTGATCGCCTTCGGCCCGTTCACCGCGGCGACGCTCGACCTCTCGCCGGGCCATCACGGCCTGCACGTGATCCACGGGCCGAACGAGGCGGGCAAAAGCTCGGCGCTGCGTGCGCTCAAGCAGATGCTGTTCGGGATCAAGCACCAGACGGCCGACAACTTCGTCCACGCGCACAAGGATCTCCGCATCGGCGCGACGCTCCGCCACGAGGATGGATCGTCGATCACGCTGATTCGCCGCAAGGCGCTGAAGAAGTCGCTGTTCCTCGGCCTCGACGACCAGCAGGAGGTTGAGGAAGCCGTCCTGTCCGGGAAGTTCCTCGGCAACCTCGCGGGTGACCACTTTGAGAGGATGTTCACGCTCGACCATGCCAGCCTGTCCGACGGCGGCAAGGCCACGCTCGATGCCGGCGGCCAGTTCGCCGAGGTCCTGTTCGGCGCCGGCCTGCACCTGCCCAAGCTGCGGGCCTACCAGAAGTCGCTCGAAAAACAGACGGACGAGCTGTTCAAGCCCCGGGGCTCGAACCAGAAGATCAATCAGGTGCTGGCCCAGCTCGGGGCCGCGCAGGAGGCGATCCAGGCGGCCTCGATCAAGGGGTCCGACTGGACCGAGAAAACCAACCGGCTGGCCGACCTCAGGCGCGAGAAGGAGCGCGTGGACCGGGACTGGGCCGAGCTGGACCGCGAGCGCAAACGGCTCGACCGCATCCACAAGGCCCTGCCGGATCTCGCCCGCCGCACCCGGCTCCGGGCCGGGCTGGACGAGCTGAAGGACGCCGTCCGCCTGCCGGGCGACTTCACCGAGCGCCGGCGTCAGGTTGAGGAGGATCTGCGATCCGCGATCCGCTCCCGGGCCGAGGTCCAGGCCGAACTCGACCGCATCGGCCAGGCGCTCGCGGCCCTGCCTCCCCGGGGCGAGATCCTCGACGAGGCCGGCGCGATCGATGCCCTGAACGTGGACCTCGGCGGCGAGCGTACGGCCGCGAAGGCCCGGTCCAAGCAGGCTCGCAATCGGGCCGATCACCTGATCGAGGCCCGGACCCATCTCCTGGATCTGGGCCGGGCCGACGATCCGGAAACCGCCGAGATCCCCCGCCTGTCCGCGAATTTCAAGGTCAAGATCCGCAACCTCGCCGAGGATGGACGCGTCCTCCGGCTCGATCAGGAGACCGCGCTGCGGGACATCGCCAAGGAAAACCGCGTGATCCGCGAGACCGCCGCCGCCATCGACGCCCTGCCCAGCCCGAGGCGGTCCGACGCCCTGCGACGTGCCCTGGCGATTGTCGACGCCAGTGGAGATCCAACCGAGTCCATGGCCCTGGCGATCAAGGACTGCGCCAACATCCGCCGACAGCTCAAGGCGCTCCAGGCAAAGCTCGAAGGTGTGCCCGACGAGGTGGAGGACGCGGTCCGAATTCCGGTCCCGTCGGCCGAAGAGGTGGAGGCGTTCCGTCAGCAAATCGCGGAGCTGGAATCCGATCGGGACGCCACCCGCAAGCACGCCGCCGAGATCGAGGACACGCTGCTCGACCTGGTCGGGCGGATCGACCGCCGAGACCGCCAGGAGGATCTACCCCGCGAGGACGACCTGCGCATCGCCCGGGACCGTCGCGAGACCGGATGGCGCCTGATCCAGGCCGCCTGGCGCGATCAGAAGCCCGACGCCACGGCCATCCGATCGTTCCTCGGCGACAAGGCAGACGACGACCTCGGCGACGCGTTCGAAGAGACGCTCCACCGCGCCGACCACGTCGCCGACCTGCTCCGGCACGAAGCCAAGCGAGTCACCGAGAAGGCCCACGAACTCGCTGATCGCGACGCCCTGGCCGCGAAGCTCGCCGTGGCCCGTGCGCGGAGGGACGAGGCGCTGGCTCGTCTGGAGGATGCGAACCGGCGCTGGGCGCAACTCTGGGCGCCGTCCAGGATCGTCCCGAGGACTCCGCTGGCGATGTCCTCCTGGCTCGCCGATCACGCCAAGCTCGTCGAGAAATCGCGGGAACTGGGCGAGAAGACCGACCAGATCGAGGCCTGGAGTGCGAAGATCGACCTGGGCGTGGCGGAGATCCATCGCGAGGTCGTCGCGCTCGGCGAATCGGTGCGTCCCGCCGAAACGCTGGCCGCGGCGCGTGCCCGGGCGAAGGCCGTCGTGGAGGCCATCCAGGAGGAAGCGGCCGCGCGGAGAGACCTCGAAAAATCGAGCAAGGACGCCGAATCCCGTCGCGGGGACGCCGAGTCCCGCCGTGCCGACGCGGATCGCTCGCTCCGGTCCTGGGACATCTCCTGGGCCAAGGCCATGGAGCCGCTTGGCCTCGGGGCCGACGCGACCGATGCGCAGGCGACGGCCACGCTCGACGCGATCGCAAAGTTCCTCGACGCCCAGGAAAAGGCCCGAACCATCGCCGAGGACATCCGCCTGGGCGAGGCCGACGCCGAACGCTTCCGGGTGCGGGTCGCCGCGATCGCGGCCAAACTTGCGCCCAATCTCGCCGACGGGGATCTCGAACCCGTCGTCACCGAACTCGGACGCCTCCTGCAAGACGCCCGGGCCGAGCAGACGCGGCGGGACGAGTTGGAGAAGCAGCATCGCGACAGGTCCGAGGCCCTGGCCGTGGCCCTGGCCAAGATCGCCGGCGCGCAGCAGACCCGGGACGGACTCTGCCGCGAGGCGGGCTGTTCCGACGCCGACGCGCTTCCCGAGATCGAGCTGAGGTCCAAGCAGCGTCGAGCCCTGGAAACGGAGCTCGACGCGGTCCAGGCCCGTCTGGTCCCGCTCGCCTCGGGCGCATCGCTGGACGATTTCGAGATCGAGGCGGCGGCCCACGACGAAGACCTCTTGCCGAGCATGATCCAGACCCTCGAAGACGAGTATCTGGCCAAGGACGCCGATCGCCAGGGCCTGGCCGCCCAGATCGGCGGCATCCAGACCGAGCTTCGCGGCCTCCAGGAAACCGCCCGCGAGGCCCGAGCCGAAGCCGCCGCGGCCGAGCGCGAGCACCTGATGGGCAAGCTCGAAACCGATGTCGACCGCTACGTCCATCTCCGCCTGGCGTCGGCCGTGTTGCGGGGCGCGATCGAGGAGTTCCGCAAGCAGAACCAGGCCCCGGTCCTGGCCTGCGCCGGCGAGCTTTTCGCCCGATTGACGCTC
Organism: Planctomycetota bacterium; assembly: GCA_028291545.1. Taxonomy (GTDB): domain Bacteria; phylum Planctomycetota; class Planctomycetia; order Isosphaerales; family Isosphaeraceae; genus JAQGHR01. The sequence goes on from JAQGHR010000096.1 coordinate 7,548, forward strand.
GGCCGGTTCCGGGACCTTCAGGTTGATCTCAACGACAAGGACCAGCCCATCCTCGTCGGCATCCGCCCCAACGGGACGACCCGCGTGGATGTCGAGGGCATGAGCGTCGGCACGGTCGATCAGCTCTTCCTCGCCCTGAAGCTCGCCCTCCTCGATCACTATCTCCAGACCCATCAAGCCCTCCCCCTCGTGCTCGACGACCTCCTGATTCAGTTCGACGACGACCGAGCGAAGGCCGCCCTCGTGGCTCTGGCCGAGATCTCGAAGAAGACCCAGGTCCTGTTCTTCACCCACCACGACCATCTGATTGAGCTGGCGAAATCCTGCGTCCCTCCCGATGATCTCTTCATCCAGTACCTGGAGAATGGCAGGAGTTGAACCCATCCGCACCCGGAGCTTACCCATGCCAGGTCTCTCCCGATGGAACCTCTTGCTGCTGATCCTCCTCGTCATGCCGACGAAGGCGCGCGCCGAGGGGCCGGTAAAGGTTGGCGTGTTCGCCGTGGACGCCTCGCCGCCGATCGGCAGCCCGATGGCGTACGACCCGGTGAAGGCGGTCACGCATCCGCTCAGTTGCCGGGGCATCGTCCTGATCGGAGACGGGCCGCCGATCGTGCTGTGCGCGGTGGACTGGATCGGGATCGGCAACGACGGGCAGAGAGCCTTCCGCGAGGCCCTGGCCAGGGCCGCCGGCACGACGGCGAAACGGGTGAGTATCCACACGCTGCATCAGCACGACGCGCCGCATTGTGACTTCTCGGCCGATCGGCTGCTCTCGATGCAGGGGATCAACCGCCAGGTCTTCGACGCCGATTGCGCAAGGGACGTGATCGCCCGCGCCGCCAAGGCCGTCCAGGTCGCCACGGCGCAGGGCAAGTCGATCACGCATCTCGGGCTGGGTCAGGCCACCGTGGAGAAAGTGGCGTCGAACCGCCGCATCCTCGGGCCGGACGGCAAGGTCCAGTACGTACGCTACACCGCCTGCGCCGACCCCATCATCCGGGACAAGCCCGTGGGCACGATCGACCCGATGCTGAAGATGATCAGCTTCTGGGACCACGACACGCCGGTCGCCGCCCTCACCTACTACGCCACCCATCCGCAGAGCTACTACCGCACCGGCGAGGCCAACCCCGACTTCCCCGGCCTCGCCCGCGACCAGAGGCAGAAGGCCACCGGTTTGCCCCACATCCACTTCGACGGCGCCGGCGGCAATATCGGCGCCGGCAAGTGGAACGACGGCGCACACGAGAACCGCCAGATCCTGGCCGACCGCATCGCCGACGGGATGGCCAGGGCCTTCGAATCCACCAAAAAAGCACCCCTGACGACTGCGGATATGCAATGGGAAAGCGTGCCCGTCGCACTCCCGGTCGCCCCGCACCTCGACGAGGACCGGCTGCTCGCCACGCTCAAGAACACCGCGGCTAAGGTGACCGACCGGGCCAAGGCGGCCAACGACCTGATCTGGCTCCTCCGATGCAAGGCGGGCGATCCGATCGACGTCTCCTGCCTCCGCCTGAGGACCGCCCGCGTGCTGCACCTGCCGGGCGAGCTGTTCGTCGAGTATCAGCTCGCCGCCCAGCAACTCCGGCCCGACCTGTTCGTCGCCCTGGCCGCCTACGGCGACTACGCCCCCGGTTACATCGGCACCGAGATTTCTTACGCCCAGGGCGGCTACGAAACCAGCCCCTCGGTCTCGCTGGTCGCACCAAGTGTGGAGAAAATCTTGATGGGAACCTTGAAGCAACTGCTGCGGGATTGATTGGCGATCCACGTCATCACGTCGGAGGATGACGGCCTCTTTGTTCCTCTTCTCGGCGAATGGCCAGGATCAGGGGCCGATTCATCCGTAATGCCTCGATCGATGTGGAACGTAGCTTCCTGTCCGTCCTGCGCGAGACCGCAATATTCGCAGCGACCGCCGGCACGTTCCTCCACCATCCGACGAAGGCGATGGGGGACGTCCGTCATCCCCGCTCCGCCTGACGCTCGGCACGCATCCTCAACAAGCTCAGTAACTCAGCGAGATCGACCAGGCCTTCGGCTTCGGCTCGCTCTTCGGCGCTGAGATCCACGCCCCTGTCCTGACGGTCCAGGAGTCGACTCAATCTCGCATCGACACCCACCGGCAACCGGAACCGCGCGAGGTCGCCAGGGACCTCGAATTCGAACGCCATGAGTCGCGACATGGGGGCCTCCTCGTTCCCTTCTACTGACGGCAGCCTTGCCAACGAGACGAAGCAAGGGTTATTAGTGGGGCGGGCGTCCCTGCCCGCCTACAAATGCCTTGAAGACCTGGTAGGCGGGCAGGGACGCCCGCCGCTACTAATAACCCGCGGCTCGGCCCCGGTCTCGTTGGCGAGGCTGGCGTCAATAGTGTACCCCCATCCCCTCGCCGGCGCGAACGGAGAGCCCAGGAATACGCCGCGCCCGCCCCGCCCGCCTCAATTCCGGTCCATCCTCCCCGGCGTGATCCGGGCGACCTTCCACACCTGGGGAGAGACCTCCCGGAGGCCGAACGACCAGCCCATGCCGGCGGGAGGGGTGGCGAACGCGTGGAACGGGTCGCGCTGCTGACCCATCGTATGCACCGCGAACTCGGCCGTGCCCATCCCCGAGAGCTTGCCGGCATTGGCGTGCAGGCGGGTGACCTTCAGATAATCAAACGTGTAGTTCTCCAATTCTTCCTTGAGCTTATCCGGAGGCAGCGGCCCGGCGAACCTGCTGGTGACGAGGCGCATGGGTATATTGCCCTGATCCGCGCTTCGCTCCAGCACGCAATCCGGCGTGAGGAATTCGGCCGCCCCGTCCCCGTCGGACGCCTCCACCGCCTTCGCCAGCCCGTACACCACGTCCTCGATCCGCTCGTTCTCGGTCACATACAGCCGCTCGACGACCAGCAGCAGCGCCAGGACGCCGAGGGCCGCCCCCGCGTAAATCAGGTATCTCCCCTGCTGCGTCGCCTTCATCATCACCAGGAAGACCAGCGCCAATATCCCCAGCCCCGTCGCCAGGTACGTGGGATCTTCCGTGAAATATTCCATGGATCGGCTCCGCGACGGGTGACCTCTTACAAATGTGATACCAGCATTCTACGCCGCCCGCGACGTGTCGGAAAGGGGATGCCTCGTGAAACGAATCGCAAAGTTTCACGCAGAGGCGGGGAGGGGGCGCAGAGGTTGCGGAGAAGCGGCGATCGGAGGTTCAAAGGGAGGATCTCGGGTTCGGGAGGTCCCGGCCGTGTCTCAACCTATTCCATCCCGATCTCTCTTCTTTCTTCCTCGGCGTCCCCTCCCCGCCTCTGCGTGAAACTCTGCGATTTGGACCTCGCAAGCCTTGCCGGCGTCATCGCTGGCTCTTGGAGGCTTGGCGTTGGCCCTGGCGGATGCGCTGCCTCTTGAAGATGTCGAAGAGGTCATCGGTGGCGTAGGGGACGCTCAGATCCTGGCCCTTCTTGACGACGGCGATGTAGCCGACGCACATCTCGTCGTCGGCGTTAGTACCGTATTTGACCAGCTTAGGGGGCTTGTTGGGATTGCGGGCGTGGGCCGAGTTGTCGAAATGGGCGACGACCTTGACGGTCGAGCCGGCGGGCAGGGGCACGGGCACCTGGAAGTAATAGGCGTTCTGCCACGAGGCGTCCCAGTCGGCGATGTGGATCAGGTCGCGCGACTTGCCGTCCGGGTACACGACCGTCATCCGCATGTCGTGGCCGAGCTGGTGCATGTGGGGGGCGACGGCGATCGCCTCCAGGGCCACCGGGATGTACCAGCTGGCCTTGACCTCGACGTTGCTGTTGCCGGCCGGCAGGCGGAAGTCGTAGCTCGACGCATTATTCCAGTGCAGGGCCTGCTTGACCGGCTTTTTCGCGAAATACAGGCCCATCCTGGTTCGGTCGGCGCCGGGCTTGCCGTTGGGATGGTAGTGGACCTGGAGGATGATATCCGACTGACGGGGCAGGCGGATGCCGACGCCGTCGGGCAGGCGGTGGGGCTCGCTGCCGGCGGTCCAGAAGCCCAGCTCGTCGGCGCCGACATTGCCCCCGCCGAGGGAGGACGTATACCCCGGCCCCGGCTCCGCCTCGTCCAGTTGGCGGGCCACGCCGGTCGTGTCGATATAGCTGATGACGTGGTGGACGACCGAGGCATGGCCCGCCTGGTAGTCGATCGCCTCCAGGTACGTATCGCTCGTGAGGTTGGTGGGCAGGACGAAGCAGCGGTAGGTGTCGGGGCCGGAGGCGGGGATCGGGAAGTCCTCGGCCGGCTCGAGGACCAGGTCGGGCGGGCCGAGCTTCCAACCTTCGGCGAAGTTGCGCGGGGGGGGCAGATCCTTGGGATCACCGCGAGGCGCGCCCGCCTCGGCCCAGGCGGCCAGGGTGGCGACCTGGGCGGCGCTCAGCGACTGGTCGTGCTTGAGCTTCGGGCCAACCCCCGGCGTGGGCTTCCACGGCGGCATCGAGCGCTCCTGGGCCACCAGGGCGATGTCCTTGGCCCGCCTGCGCGCCTGCTCGTAGGTCTCCAGAACGAACGGACCGACCTGATGGCGGCGATGGCAATTCAGGCACTTCGCCTGGATGATCGGGGCCACATCCTTCGTGAACGTCGGCACCACTTTGGCGGGCCTGGGAGGGTCACCCGCGACGGCCGAGGCGATCAGGCCGAACATCCCGAAGGCAAGTCCGCACCCCAGTCCTCCGACCCACCCGTATTCGGCTCCATGCCTCATGGTGTCGCTCCCGAGAGATGTCCGATTGACCGCAAGCGGTCGTTGGGGGGGAAATCCCTCTCGCACGGTTCGCGCAGCCTACGGCCTCGCGCCAAACCGCGTTCGCGGGATGCTATCAGACCGAAACAAGCCTGCAAAACCCGTTCCCGCAACGGCCGGCGACTTCGCCTGAAACGCGAAATGCCGGCTCATCATGAGTTCGGTCGGGAAGACGTGTGACGAGGATAGTAACCCGTCTCATCGAACTGTTCAAGGACGTTCCTCCGATGGCTTCAAGAATTCCCGATATCAGGAGGTTCCTGGCCGGTCCGAGGTCGCTTCCGGGCGTCGCAGGGAGGCACGGAGACCCCGGGCCAGATCGACGTCTTTTCACACAGCACTATCTTATCGATCTTAGAACGGGTACATTGCACGTATTGAACGATTCGTGGGCAAGGAACCGGGGGACCCGCCGATGAGCACGACTTTCAATCGTCCGAGCATGATCGAGCTGCGTCACGGGCTGGCCTCATTGCGGGGCAACTGGATCTGGTTCATCGTCGTGGGCGTGGTGCTCGTGGCGACGGGGATGGTCGCGATCAGCTCGGCGTTCATCGCCTCGCTGGCGGTGGCCGTCGCGCTCGGCGTGTTGATGCTCGTGGCGGGCGTGGCCGATCTGGTAGGCGCACTCTGGTGTCGCGGCTGGAGCGGGTTCTTCCTGCATCTGCTCTCGGGTGTGCTCTCGATCGTGGTCGGGATCTTGTTCCTGCGCGCGCCGCTGGGGGCCTTGCTTGCGCTCACGCTCCTCGTGGCGTCGTTCCTGTTGGTCAGCGGGATCTTCAAGATCGTCGCTGCCCTGAGCTACCGGTTCGCCGCCTGGGGCTGGCCATTGGCCAGCGGGATCATCGACGTGATCCTCGGCACCCTGATCTGGCTGGATTGGCCCGCGTCGGCCCTCTGGGTCATCGGCCTGTTCCTGGGGATCAACATGGTCTTCCGCGGCTTCACCTGGATCGCCCTCGGCCTCGCCTTCCGGTCGATGCCGGCCCCGGCGGCCCGGTGAGGAAGAGGCCGCGGGCCGTTCCCCGGCTCAGTCCCGGCGGCCGGTCGGGACCGATTCCGGCCGGGGCCTGGGCGTGCCCCGGCATGCGCTCGTCAGCGAGTCGAGATCGAGCTCCGTTGAAGGCCGCGTGTCGGCCTTCAACACCTTGCGCATCTGATCCAGGGCGTGGCGGTTCTCCTCCTCGGTGTTGGAGGCCACGCAATCGCTTGGCACGATCAGCGAGAAGTCGCGCATGTACGCATCATTCGCCGTGAACAGGACGCAGATGTTCGCGGACATGCCCGCGAGGATCAACGACTTGACCTGGAGGTAATCGAGCAGGATGTCGAGGCTGGTCGAGAAGAACCCCGAATGCTTGGGTTTGAGCACGAAATAGTCGTCGATGTCCGGGCTCAGAAGCTCCACGATTGGCTTGCCCCGGACGCCGTCTCGCAAGCAGTGCTCGACCTGATTGTGGAAGTTGGACTGCCAGCGGCCGAAGTTGTCGTTCACGTAGACCACGGGGATGGACGCCGCCCGGGCCGCCCGCTTGAGGTCCACGATCCGTCGCGCCATCGGCAGGGCGTATCGGAGGAGCTGATCCCCCTCGGGAAACTCCATGTCGTTGATCACGTCGATCAGCAGCATGGCCACGTCGGCCTTGTCGGGCGCGTTGCCGTGCAGATCCTCATTCTTGTGATTCACCTCGTGGCCCTCCCTCTTTAAGATCACCCCGCAAGCGGGATGCCAAGCGAGGTCACGTTCGAGTCCGCCATCGTGGGGATGGTCGCGCCCGCTCAGAAAGGCGAGAATTCCCTCACCGAGAGGTCACAGCTGCGCAAACGGGAATCTCTCGTGTTCTCTGGAGCGATCGATGCCGAGGCCGCGTCATCCCCGGATTGGCCCCTGGATCGTGGTGGGCTGGATTTTCCTGATTCTGGCGGTGTGCTGGACCCCGGCCAATCGGATGCCGATCCCGGAGCGTCAACCGCTGGTCCCTCATCTCGATAAAGTGATTCATTTCGGCATGTTCGCCGTCCTCGGGCTCCTCGCCGGCTGGGCCGGGATCTTGAGGGGCCGGACGATCATGCTGGTGGCGCTCGGGGTGGGCCTCGCGATCACCAGCGAACTTGGTCAGGCGACCCGGTTCGTCGCGCGCGATGCCGACGTGTGGGACGCCCTGGCGGACATCGTGGGCGCCGTCTGCGGACTCGCGGTCGCGGCCTCGTTTGCCGGCGGTCGTTCGGAGCGATCTTCGGGAGCGACGGAGGAATCGGGCCCTCGGCCTCTCACCCCCGAAACGGCGCCAGGGCCGTGAGCATGGCCCGGACGTCCGGAAATCGATCGGCGGGATCGGGCGAGAGCGAGCGGTGGATCGCGGCGGCCAGGGGGGCGGGGATCTCGGGGCGGCGGATGTTGATGGGGATGGGGTCTTCGTCGCGGAGGATCATGGCGAGTTGCTTCTGGACGCTCTTGGGCAAGTCGAAATTCGTCGTCCCGGTGAGCAGGAAGTACAGGGTCGCGCCCGCGGCGTACTGGTCGGAGAGGGGGCGGGAGTCGCGGAAGTGGGTGATCTGCTCGGGGGGCATGTAGCCGAGCGTGCCGGCGATCTCGCCGACGAAGGAGAGGCCGCTCATCGGGGAGTCGTGGTAGAGCCTCGCCAGGCCGAAGTCGGCCAGATGCACCACGTCGCGGCCGGATTCGGTCGTGATTAACACATTTTTCGGCTTCACGTCGCGATGGACGAACCCCAGGTCGTGGGCGAAGGCCAGGGCGTCGAGCACCTGCGACGCGATCTCCACCGCGCGGGGGATAGCCAGCGGGCCTTCCTCTTTCACGAGCCGGTCGGCATCGCGGCCGGGGATGAGATCCATGAGGAAGTAGAGCAGCCCCTTGCGGTGCCCGATCTCGCGGAACTTGACGATGCCGGGGTGCGCCAGGCGGCGGAGGATGCTGGCCTCGCGGAGGAACCTGGGGACCACGCTCTCGGACCCGATCGCGTTGGGGCTGATCGTCTTGACCGCCACGGCCTCGCCCGAGGCCGTCCTGGCGCGATAGACCACGCCCATGCCGCCCCGCCCCAGCTCGCCCTCCAGGGTCAGGCCGGGCAGGGCGGGCAGGGTGTCCGGGACCGGCCCCTCGTACGAGATCGTGCTCAACATCTCGGGGGAGATCGGCCCCGATTGGATCGGGACCTCCCGGGTGTCCGGCACCGGGTCGTCCGGCTGGAAGCCGACCTTCAGGACCGTCTTGCCGCACCGGATCAGGTCGCCATGCCTCAGGTCGGTCGTGGAGACCCTGCGGCCGTTGACGAACGTGCCGTTGGTGCTTGCCATGTCGATCAGGCGACATGCCGGCGGGTTCACCTCGATCAGGAAATGCACCCGCGACAGCGCCCCATCCTTCAGCGGCAGGCGCACACCCGCGCCGTCTGACCGCCCGACCACGAACGTATCGTGCCCGCGCAGGTCGAACGTCTCCCCTTTGTGCGGCCCCTTCGTCGCGGCGAGAACGAGTTTCATGGCGGAATTATAGCCGATGGGAACCCGGCCGCGAACCACCTCGATCGATCGGGGCAGGAGGCGATGACGACAAGAGGTTCACGCGGAGACGTAGAGGCGCGGAAAATATATCAAAAAAATTCGTTTCGACTCTTCTCCGCGCCTCCGCGTCTCTGCGTGAGGGTCTTGCATTTTTTCCCCAGACGTCGACTCCGCCCCGCTCCTTCCGATGGTACAATCGCGGCCCATATCGCCCGCGCACATTCGTGACACACGTCGAGCCGAGGTCACCCGATGCCCCTGATTTACATCGAATGCCCCAAGTGCGCCTGGGAAGGGAAGATCGACGAGACGCTCGTCGGCAGCCGCCTCAAGTGCGGCAAGTGCGGGACGTCCTTCGTCGCCGAGTCGGGTGACGCCTACGACCTCGTCCCACCCACCCGTCCGCCCGAACCCGAGGCCCCGTTGCCCCCAACCGGCCCGGTCCGGACCTCTAAATCGAAACCCGGCACTGAGCCGAAGACGCCCGATCCGAGGCTGGAGAAGCTGATGGATCAATGGGCCGAGGAATGATCTCGGCGCGGCGGCCTCGCGTCAATCGGCCTTCGGCCTGTGCAGTTCTCTCGCCAGCATCCCCTCCGCCTGGATGCGGCGGGACTGGATCTCCAGGAAGTCGAGCGCGGAGAATTGCCGGTCCCTCGCCAGGGGACGGAATCGGTCCTCCCACAACTTCATCCTCGCCAGATGCTCGCTGAAGGCCCTCACCGCCCTCGGGTCGGGCGGCCCCTTGGCCCAGCTCAGATAGATCTCCGGGTCGGACGTCCGGACCGCCGAGTTGCTCGTGATCAGGTAGATATCCGCACTGATCAGGCGAAACGACCAGCCCGCGACCCTCCCCGCCGGGTCGGGGCCCGGCGCCCCGAGCTTGACCGACTTGTCGACCAGGTCGAGCGCCTCCAGCGCCGCCGTCCGCAACTGCTGGTAAACCGCCAGAGGGTCTCCCGGATCTTTGACCGAGGATGCCTCCTGGGCCACGATCATCCCGGGACGAAGCCCCCCGCTGAAAGCCGCCGCGACGGCCATGAGAAGAACGACCGTCGCCGCCCGTCGCCATCGCCGATTCTCGCGCTGAAGACGCCGAACGTTCGCCGCGAGCATGCTCAGTGCGTTGTCGCTCATCGCCACGATCCTCGAACCATCAAGGTGTCTTGTTCGATCCGGCCACGGGCTCGATCCAGAGCAAGAGACCCTCGGCCGGGCCGCTGGGCGTGGAGAACTGGTTGTTGCCTGTGGAACGAGAGAAGATGCGCCGGAACAGGACGGCGGGCTGATCGGCGGCCAATTGCGTGCTCAGCGAGTGTCGGCCCCCACCCATCGATCCGTGGCCAGGGTCCCAATCCTTCGATTCCTCCGCCACGAGCCGACCCGTTCCGTCCCATGTCGCCGTGATTCGCCAGCCGGATCGGATCGCCTGCTGTTCCAGGGCGAGGTGATGCTTGCCGGCCGCGATCGGCGCACTTTTCACAACTGGGCCGAGCCGGTTCTGGTCAATTCCACGCGTGGCCATACATAAACGATACTTTCCTTCCGGCAGGTAGATGTCCCATTGGTTCTCATCGTACCACAGCTCGTCCAGTTTAACGACCGCAATTTTGTTCACATCTTCAATTCCTAGCTCATGCGCGAGCGGACGCGTGGCGGCGATCCGCGATTCGAGCGCGGCGATCTGCCGGCGGTTGACGAAGAAGGCGGTCCAGACGGCGATGGCGACCATCAGCAGAACCAACGTCTGCAGGCCGACCTGCCATCGCGCCCGGCCTGGCCGAGGGCCGACCGGTTCGCGGGTCTCGACTTCGGCCGGCTGGGGCGAGGTATCCGTCACGGCTGGATTCTCCCGGCAAGCCGATTACTGTTTCGGGACCAAGGGTTCAAACTCCAGGCGAAAAACCGCCGGGATGAACCGCGCCTGCTCGTTTGGGTAGAGGGCCTTCCGGGCCTCGGCCTGCATGTCGTCCGGTAGCGTCAGTTTCAAGAGTACCGCCGGCTGATCCGGTTCGACAGCGAAAAGCTCCGTGGCCCCCATCTGCTCGACGAGGAGCTTTCCCCAGCGACCTCGCACCAGCTCGGCCAGCTTCGGGTCACCAAGGCCCATCCTGCTGCTGCCACCCGAGAGCCGCGTATAGAGGTTCAAGACGCCATGCTCATCCTCGAGAAACCGCACGCGGGCGATGAACTCTTGCGGCTCGCTGGACCACGAGCTGCCGGAATCGCCCAGATTCGTCTTCGCCTTCAGCGTGCAATTGGCGGGCAGATAAACCCTCCAGGCAAAATGCATCGGGTCGCCGGTCTTCAGGGCTCGGACATGAATCCGTGATCGATCCGTGACCACGAGATCCCCGGTCTTCCGGGCCATTCGTTCGTACTTGTCCCCGAGCCGACCCCGCTCCCGGCCGGTTTGCCACGCCAGGACGCCGCCGACCAGGGCCACCAGGAGCAGCAACACATCGGGCAGTCTGAGCTTCATGTTTCATCCACCCCGGCGTTCCTTAGCTCGAACTTCGTCCTCATCTTCTCCGATAGCCACAGGGAAAACCATTCCCTCTCGCGGACGAGGACCGAGGCGTTTCACGCAGAGACGGGGAGGAAGCGCAGAGGTCGCAGAGAAGAAGGAAAGCGAGTTTGGAAAGAGGGGCACGGGTTCGCGATCTTCACCGGTCCTCTCCACCTTCTTTCCAGCTCCTTATCTCTTCCTCTGCGTCCTCTACGCCTCCTCCCCGCCTCTGCGTGAAACTCTCCCCTTGGCTCCTCCCTCAACTCCCATAATGCTTGACCGATTGAGGCGCCGCAGACGGCCCGAATCGCGGGGTCTTTCGGCCGGTCCAGTTGGTGCCGAGCGCGGCGGGCTGGCTTTCCAGGTGGAGGGCGATCAGCTCTCCGAGCAAGACGCGGTTGCGGCTGGGCCACTGGAGGGAGTGCAGCACGTCGGTCCGTTCGGCCGTGCCGTGGTGGAGCGGGTAGCGGCGCTGCGTGCGGCCGTGCCAGAGCTGGAAGAAGCCGATCGGGATGTAGCCCGAGTGATCCGGCAGCGAGATCCGATCGCCGAGCGGGAAGGGCGGGACCTTCACGCGGCACAGGTAATCGTGCTGATGCGCCGGCCCGGCCGCCAGGAACTTCCGCCAGGCCTCATACCCCGTGCAGAGGCACCGATCCACCCCATGGATCGACTCCTGATCGAGATCCGCCCGCATCAGGTGATGCCGCGTCATGGGCGGGAGCCAGGTATCGGCATCGAGGTGACAGATCCAGTCTTTCCCGTTGATGAACCCCATGCCGAAATCGATCGCCCGTCCCTTGTTGAAGACGTCTCCATCGGCGTACATCACATCCGTCGGCCTGCACTCCACCGAGAGCCTCCGGCACAACTCCTGCGTCTCCTTGTCCGCGAAGCTGGTGACGACCACCACCTTCTCGAAGTTCGCCATGTTCCACGGCAGTGTCTCCGCCAGGAAATCCGCATAGTCGACGCAGACGGTCACGCATTCAATCTTCACGACGTGATCCAACTCCGTGCTGAGGACAACGACGATGCGAAGGTGCATCGCCTGTCCTACAGCATCGCGAGCACGCGAGCGAATTAGCGGGCGAAATGATCGGCGCTCGCTACGCGTGTGGTTTGAACCTGATAAAATGAGGCGGATTGTTGGCCCTGGTGAGCATATCTGGGTGCCACTGGTCGTACCCGACCAGTGCGTTCGGGCGGGTGGCCGGAGGCATCGCCCACAATTGGCGGATCTTCTACCGGATCGACCACAACGCCATCCTGGTGGCGGGGGTGTTTGCCAGGACGACGCAGAAAACGCCCAGGAGCGAAATCGATACGTGTATGGCTCGGCTGAAACGCTATGACGATCGGAAACCCTGAGTCACGAAAGGACAACGAGAATGGGTAGCGTGCTGACCGACGCGCACCGGGAAGACGGCTGGGTCGAGGGAGACGCGGCGGATTTCCTCGGCCTGGACGAGACCGAGTCTCGCCTCATCGATATGAAGATTTCGGCCGTCCTCGCGATCCGTCGCCTCCGCGCGGCGAAGGGCCTGACCCAGGTCCAGCTCGCCACGGCCATCGGCATCAGCCAGCCCCGGTTGGCGAAGCTCGAAAGCCTGAGCCCCGGCGTCTCCCTCGATCAAATCATGAAAGCCCTGTTCACGGTCGGCGGCTCGGTCGCCGACCTCGTCACGTTCCCCCCGCATCCCCAGCCCACTCCCAGGACGGATCAACTCTCAAGGGCCACAAAGGCGAAATCGGCCCGGAAACCCGTGGCGAAGACGCGCTGATGCAGTAGGGAAAGGGGACCATCGCGGGCGGGCGTCACTGGAAGCCTACCGGGTGCCAGTGGCCGTACCCGAGCAGTGCTCTCGTGTCGAATCACAGCACTGGCCGAGTACGGCCAGTGGCACCTGATCGACGAACATCCTTGCCACCCGGCGCCCCCTGTCAAGGATGTCCCTGCGTCACACACTGATCGCCAGGGCCACCCGCCCGCCCCTCGCTCGAATTCCGCCCCTATCATCGCCGGGAGGAACGGAGTTTCTCCTGAAATTGCACCGACAGAATCGTATCCTCCGCAACGGAGCGGACTCTGCCTGCAGGTCGGTTCGCCAGTTCCTTGAGCACCGGCAGGCAACGCTTGCCGCCCATGTGCGCAAGGACTTGGCACGCCGCGACGATCTCCTCGTCGTCAGTCCCGCGGAGTCGTGCGATCAGGGCATCCTCGCCGGCCTGACCGAACGCTTCGAACGTGTCGTACAGGTAGACGTGATCGATTTTCAAGCGATCGCAGAGGGGACCCAGCGCCTTTGGATCTCCAACCTTGCCCAGCGCCCCGATCACCTTCATGCGGACGACATCACTTGGGTCCGACAGTTTCGCAATCAGGACGTCAACCGACTCGGGCGTGTGCCAGAAGCCGAGCGTCTCGGCGGCGGTATGGACGATGTGCGGGATTGGGTCGATCAAGGCCTTCACGAGGGCGGCCACGACCTCGGGTGTCCGGGCGTCGGGCTTGATCTTCTGGAGGTGCTCCATCGCTAAGCCGCGCTCATGGCTGTCTGGCCCGGCAAGAGCCTTCAACGCCTTTTCCACACCTTCGGGGTCTTCAGCCAGATCCGGCTCCTTCGACGGGGTCCGATTCCCCGCGGCGATCAGCCGGTCAAGCTGAGCCGAGAGTCTTGCGGTGGGGGAAAACGTCGATGATGGGGTCGGACCGCCGTCCAGCGCGGCGAGCTGCGCGTCGATCTGGGCCACGAACGTGTCAACCCCGTTGGTCCGGGGCCAGGCCCGTGCGAACTCGACGCTCGCCGTCTTCACACGGATGAGCGCCCGCTTCATGTCCTTGTGGATCGTCTTCCTGATGAAGCGGTCCTCGGCCACCGTCACGTTGCCGATCGCCTCCGAGCGCGACTTCAATTCTGCCCCGCGTCGCATCAGTTCGCCGACCTTTGGCATCGTCGCTTCGAGCGCGGCTTCATCGCGAGTGCCCTCAAATGCCGACGCCAAACCGTCCCACATGGCCACCATCTCGCGGGCCACGCCAATAACCTCGCGCGCTCGGGCCGAATCACCCGGGTCGAAAATCGCCCCGCTGCGGTAGAGGGCCACCGCAGCCACGACAATCGCGAGGATCAGCGGCGCGGTCACCAACGGCGAGATCCCGCGCTTCGACGAACCCGATCGCGATCGTCCAGTCGCGGCCTTGACCCGCTTCGGAGCGGTCGCCCCCGGGGATTCGGGGGCCATGGACCGGCCGGGCCGCCGTGCAGGCGGAAGCACTGCCTCAGGCTCCACCGCTTCGTCGTCCCTTTCGTCCCATGTCGGCTGGGGCGGAGGCACGAAAGCCGCCGGGACCGACTGTTCCTGGCCACACGCATTGCATTTGATTCGTCGCCCGGCCATCGTCTCGGCCACCGAGTATTTCCGATCGCAGCGTGGGCACTCAAATGCAATCGCCATATCGGCAACTCCCTACATTTTATCACCGCGCCGTTTAGGGCTGCGTCGCCCAGTTGCATCGGCTCAAGCACACGCTATCCGTGGATGGGCGAGTAGTCAAGTTAGGAGGGAATCCGGCGTCAGAATATCATTTACAGGAGGGAGGAAACGGGGTCAGTCAGGGACCGTTGATCTTGGATCAACCTTGTTCGGAATATGATCATATTTAGATTTAACGTGATCGTTCCCGACCAATGCGTTCGGTGGGACGATCAACGACCCCAATGCAAAGGAAAAGGGGGCGTTCCGCCTTTCAAGAAGTAGCATGGCCCCCGTTCCCCGCGAAATGGCTACCACCCGCTGCGCGTACGATCCGAATCTGATAAAATCGAATCCCTGAAGAGATCATCGCGAGGGAGGAGGCGAGCCATGAGCATGATCGTCGACGCGACGTTGGAGGGAGGCGTCCTCAGGTTGAAGCAGCCGGTGGCGCTTGCGGAGGGGGACGAGGTCCGGGTCATCATCCGCAAGGTGGACGAAGGGGATGACGCGATCCTTGACGATCCGCTCGCGGGCGTTATAGGGATCGGTGATTCATCGGAAGCGCCGACCGATGGCGCGGAGAACCACGACAAGTACCTCTACGGCCGGGTGGCTGGGGTCCAGCCGCGCCGCGGCGCCGCCCCCGGCGCCGTGGCGTCGCCCGGAACCGGGCCGGGGGCAGCGCCGGCCGGGGCCGGCTTGACCCCAGCCACCCCGATCGACCGCGACCGGAATTCGTGACCGCACCGCAGCCGGGAGCGATGGGGTTGCACGACTCATCGGAGGCGGGTTGGTCCGCTAGCGTAAGTGGTGAAACGCGGAGGAATTCGTGAGGCCGAAGGTCATGCCGGACGAAACAATACCGGAACAACGGTTGGTGGTCGTCGAGCACACCATCGCCGATCTTCAGCGCCGGCTGGAGGTTGGGCCGCCGCCAGCCGACTGGCTGGATCGGGTCACCGGGTCGATCAGCGATGAAGCGGCCTTCCTCGAAGCCCTCGCATATGGGCGGGCCTTTCGAGCGGCCGACTATCCTACAGACATGATCGATTCTTAGTCCGTCTTGCGCGATGGCATATCCATCACCTACGCCCCGATCTCGCTCTCCAGCGTGGACAGGATATCGGCGACGGTCTCGAAACCGGCGAGGAGGCGGTGGCGCTGGAGGTCCTGGAGCCAGGAGGCGACCTTCTTCTCGGCGGAGATGACGGTGGAGTGGTTGCGGCCGCCGAAGAAGCGGCCGATCTCGCTGTAGGCGGCGCCGGTGTGCTTGCGGGAAAGGTACATGGCGAGCATCCGGGGGTGCGCCACGGCGTGGGAACGGCTGTCGGACTTGAGGGCCTCGGGGTCGAGGCTGAAGAGGCGGCAGACGGCGCGCTCGACGTCCTTCAGCGCGATCGCCTGGGCGGTGTGGCGGATCGTGTCGCGAAGGGCCGTCTTGGCGAGATTCAGGTCGAGACGCTTGCCGGTCAAGAGGGCGTGAGCGATCAGGCTATGCAACGCGCCTTCGAGTTCTCGGACGCTGCCGCGGAGATGCTCGGCGACGTAGGCGATGACGGGGTCGGGAACGTCGACGCCGCGGGCGAGGGCCTTATTTTTGAGGATGGCGCGGCGGGTGGCGGGGTCGGGGGCGTCGAGCTTCACGACCATCCCGCCCAGGAACCGGGTGGCGAGCTCGTCGGTGAGCTTGGCGATCAGGCGAGGGTGCTGATCGGCGGCCAGGACGATGGGGACGCCCTCGGAGCAAAGCGCGTTGAAGGTGTGCAGGAACTCGTTCTGCGTGGCCCGCTTGGCGGCGAGGAAATGCACGTCGTCGAGGATCAGGGCCGACGCCCCGCGATAGCGCGAGCGGAAGCCGGTCAGGCTGTTCGCCCGCATGGCGTCGAGGAAGCCGTTGGTGAACGCCTCGGCCGTGAGCTGGACGACCTTGAGGCCGGGGTTCGCGGCCCGCATCGCGGTGGCGATGCCCTCCAGAAGATGCGTCTTGCCCAGGCCGACGCCGCCGTGGATCACCAGCGGGTTGAAGCCCGAACCCATCGACGTCGCCATCTCCCTGGCCGCCGCCAGCGCCAGACGGCTGCCCGGCCCCGCGATGAAGTCGTCCAGCCGCCGCAACGGCCGGCCCTGCGGGGCGCGCGGACGCTCGACGGGAGCGGGGGCGATTGCACTGGCGTTCGTCTGGGCCGAGGTCCGCGAATCTTCCGCTCGAACCACCTCGACCGCCCGGCCGCCCCTGGGTTTCGGTTTGGGCTCGGTGTCGACGTCGGATTCCGCATCGACCCGGAAGGTCAACTGGAGCGGGCGACCTACGACGGCCTCGGCGGCCTCGACAAGGCTGCCCGAGAAGTGGCCGCGAATCCACTCCCGGAAGAAGCCGTTGGGGACGCCCACCTCGAGCGCATCACCATCGACGCCTAGCCGCACGCCCTCGCCGAACCAGAGCCCGAACTTGGCGTCGCCGACCTTCCGGGCCACGGCCGCCCGCAGCTCGGTTTCCAGATCCATCCCGGCGCGTTGCGGTTGTTGCAGTTGCTGAGCATGAGCTGTCATTCACGTCGCCCTTTCGCATTTCGCTGTCGGCGCATCCGATGGTGCGGCCGGCGCGGGCTGTCGCGATCGTGCGGATCGCGCATCCTGCGAGAGGTACGTCATGAAGTTCGTCAATCGGCCAGAGAGATATGCCCTTCGCCCTCCCCCTTGTCAAAGCGCCCGACCGAATTCCCCCCGCCCCAAGGCGCGATCGGGCGCGGAGTTCCGTCTGGGAGGGGAGAACCGGGGGCAACCGCCGATTCTCGATCCCCCCTCTGTACTTCTTTAGCCCCGAAGGGACGAAATTGTGCAGCCCGGGGTGCAAACCCTGGGGATGCCTCCCATCAAAGCTGGCCGCTGTCGGAGATCGTGACCTTCGAGCGGGGCTTGCCGGAGGAGCTGCCGAGGCGCTCGATGGTCTTGACGACGTCGCTGCCGTCGGTCACCTCGCCGAAGACGACGTGCTTGCCGTCGAGCCAACCGGTGATCACGGTGGTGATGAAGAACTGGGACCCGTTCGTGTTCGGGCCGGCGTTGGCCATCGAGAGCAGGAACGGCTTGTCGTGCTTGAGCTTGAAGTTCTCGTCGGCGAAGGTGGTGCCGTAGATGGACTTGCCGCCGGTGCCGTTGTGGTTGGTGAAGTCGCCGCCCTGGAGCATGAAGTCGGGGATCACGCGGTGGAACGAGGAGCCCTTGTAGCCGAACCCCTTCTCGGAGGTGCACAGGGCCCGGAAGTTCTCGGCGGTCTTGGGCACCACGTCGTCGTACAGCTCGAAGGTGATCCTGCCGGCGGGCTTGTCGTCGATGGCGATGTCGAAGAAAACTTTGGGTCGGCTCATGGTCTTGGTCCTGATCGCGGAATCTCTGGGGAAAAGGAAGACCTCCGGCACCCTGGCGTCTCGATGCGAGACGACACGCGCGGGAGGCCCTCGACGGCTTCGGCCGATTGTGACCGCTCCGCGGTGACTTCGACAAGGCCCTGCCCGTCGCGTCTCGCCCCGATCCCTCGGGTAATGCATTCGATTCTGGAGGATGGATCCCGTTGCTTGCGTGCAGCGCCGAGCGATGCCGTCGCAGGATTCCGCGATCAGGAACCCGGCTCGTCACGATGGTGTTATCGAGGGCGGGGGTTCAGGCGCTCGGAGGTCGGTCGGGATCGCGGGGGAGGGGGACCCGGTTCCTCACGGGGAATCAGGTTTCGGGCGCAGGAGGGCGGGACGGGGGCACGTCGGCTTCGTGTCTTTTTCGTCGGCGGGCGTCCCTGCCCGCCTACAAAAAAATGAAGAGATGTAGGCG
>JAQGHR010000104.1 GCA_028291545.1 Planctomycetota bacterium
CGCCTACAAAATCCTTTTCTTGTAGGCGGGCAGGGACGCCCGCCCCACTGGGAAATCTCGCCGCACGCGAGCGGGAATCGCTCCGGGAATTCACTCCCCCCCGATCCTCTGCACCCGATCCGCCGGCAGATGGCTGTAGCGGACCCAGGCGGCCAGGGCGTCGCGGACCCAGGCGGGGCGGGCCTCGCGGACAGTTGGCCCGTAATCGCGATCCACGAACATCAGGGGCGCCCAGCCGGGCGGCCAGCCGCCGGAATAGCCGTTGATCGTCGGCACGCGGGTCGCGAGAGACATCCACATCGCGTCGACATGATAGACCCAGGGGGCGATCCGGCCGCCGGGGCGATAATAGAACGCCAGCGCGGACGGATCGACGCGGCGAGACAGGGCGGCGATGTGGGCTCGCTCCTCGGCCTTGTCGTAGGCGGGTGTCGTCAGCCCTTGCTCCACGATGCAGAACAGCCCGATCATCATCGCGAGGATCGGCCGCCGCCGCGCCCACGGGGTCGTGAAGAACATCGCGAAACCGATCGCCGCCGGGACCAGCACCAGCAGGCCCGCGCGGGCGACCGCACGGATCGCCGTCGCGCCCGGCACGATCCCGAACACATAGACCCACAGCGTATCGTTGTTCTCCAGCAGGACGATGGCCGGCACGGACACCATGGCCGCGATGGTCAGTGATCGGGGCGCCACGGGCAGGCGCACGCGGCCCAGCGCCGGCACCAGGAGCACCGGCGCGAGCAGGCCGACCGCCAGGCCGCCCGGCTCGTGCGGATAGCTCAGGATCGCCAGCAACCACACACAGGCCAACGCCCCCGAGAGGCATCGCGAAGTCCGATCTCCGATGCGAAGAATCTCGGCGACAACCACCAACGGAGCCACGAGCGCCAGGCCCATCAGTATCGCCAGGATGTCGAACAGCATCAGGCCCACCCAGAGCAGCAGCAGGAGCGGAACGACGAGACGATACGGATCGCGACGGACCCGGAACGACTCCGCCAGGCACAGGCCCATCGTGAAGAAGCCGATCCCGATCACGCGCCAGCTCGGGAACCTCTCGAACGTCAGCACCGTGAGGAGCGACCCGAGCACCAGCAGGCACAACCGGGGATCGTCGCGGACGAGGAAGAATCGCGTCGCGACGACCAGCACGATCCCCAGCGCCAGGTCGGCCAGGTACGCGCCCGGCAGGAAGGTCGTGCAGAAGACCACGGACATCGCGACCAGAGCCGCGAGCCGCGCGAGCGCTCGATCGCGACACACGTAGAGTCCCACCGCGCAGACCACGGGCGTCACGAGCCCCAGCCCGACCCGGTTCTCCACTTCCATCGGCAGTTCCCGGAACAGGTCGAGTCCGGCCATCCGGCCCCAGAGCCAGTGGTGCGGCCCGGTGTGGATCCACGACCACGGCTCCAGCATCGAATGCCGGACCCACTGGTAATCCCGCGCGCCAAGCTCTCTCGCGGCCCGGAGATAATGAGCCAGGAACGGCCAGAGCGCCAGCGCGCCGACCGCGGCCGACGCGACGATCGCCGGGCTGTCTTCCCGGACCGCCCGCAGGAATCGTGCTCGATATCGCCGTAGCACGATGGCCCAGGCGGCGGCGATCGCGCCACCGAACATCAGGAACCAGCCGTTGTAAAAGCCCGCATAAAGCTGCGCCACCAGCCCCGCCGTGGCCACCAGCCACCAGCCGAATCGGCGCGAGAGCGAGCTATCTCGATCGGAGAAGGCCCGCACGATCCCGAGGATGGCGATCAGGCCGAAGAAATACGGAAGCAGTTGCTGATGTCCGATCTGGTTGATCCTCGGCGCCCCGAAGGCCACCAGGAACGCCCCCGCCGCCGAGGAGATCGCCGGGAATCTCATCCCCCGGCGGAAGACGAGGTAGCCCACCAGGAAGTTCACGGCCGAGATCGCGATCATCCAGAGCTGGAAGGCCGTGTCGGGCGCGGCCCCGACGCCTCGAAACCCCCAGTAAATCGGCGAGACCGTCAGCAGGACGTCCGAATACGCCGCAACGTTCCGCGCCGGATAGAAGAACGGTGGCGACCAGAATTCGCGATGACCGGGATCGGCGCGAATCCAAAGATACGAATGTTCCAGAATATAATTGATCAAACGCGAATCGCCCAGGTCGGTCTGGACCGCCCCGAGCTTCGAGAGGATCATCGGCGAATTCGCCATGAACAGGCCGATCGACCCGAGCACGATCGGGAGCAGGAATTCCCGCGAGATCGTGCGTGTTCGACCGCGTGGCTCGGCGGGCTCGGCCAGTTCTTCCACTCCCAATATCCTCTCAGTGGGGCGGGCGTCCCTGCCCGCCTACTCATATCAGGATTTTCTTGCAGGCGGGCAGGGGCGCCCGCCCCACTTTAATACGAGAAGTGCTATATTGCACGCGCCCGAAAGAACTCGCCAGTCCGTCCTCCGGGATCGGGAATCCTCGGCTCATGGCCGTTGCGGCGGCGGTCCGGGGTCGTTAGCCTCGGGGTCGTGAACCGTCGTCACGCACCCGAGGGTCAGCCCCATGAATCGCCTCTCCGCTTTCTTCGCGATCCTCGTCCTCGCCTCGGCCGCGCGGGCGGAAGACATCAACCCGCCCACGCTCGCCATCGGGGCCAAGGCCCCGGATTTCACGCTCAAGGGGGTGGATGACAAGGAGCATTCGCTGAAGGACTTCGACGGATCGAAGTATCTCATCATCGTCTTCACCTGCAACCATTGCCCGACGGCGAACGCGTACGAAGGCCGTCTCAAGAAACTCGTTGAGGACTACAAGGACAGGTCGGTCGCCGTCGTCGCGATCTCCCCGAACGACGAGAACTCCGTCAGGCTGGACGAGCTGGGATACACCGACCTCGGCGACTCGTTCGAGGACATGAAGGTCCGTGCCAAGCACGCCAGGTTCAATTTCCCCTACCTCTGGGAAGGCGACAAGACCGGCATCGCGCGCAAGTATGGCCCGACCGCCACGCCGCATGCGTTCCTGTTCGACGCCGAGAGGAAGCTGCGCTACGTGGGCCGGATCGACGACAGCGAGCGCGAGAGCAACGTCAAGGTCCACGACCTCCGCGACGCGATCGACGCCCTAGTCGCCGGCCGCGAGGTGAAGACGCCCCAGACCAACGCCTTCGGCTGCTCGATCAAGTGGGCCGGCAAGGCCGAGCAGGTCAAGCAGTTCATGGCCAAGCTCGCCAAGGAGCCCGTCTCGGTCGAGATCGTCGACGCCGCCGCCATGAAGGCCCTGCGCAAGAACGACACCAAGAAGCTCCGCCTCGTGAACTTCTGGGCGACCTGGTGCGGCCCCTGCGTCACCGAGTTCCCCGAGCTCGTCACCATCAACCGCATGTATCGCGGCCGCGCCTTCGAGATGGTCACCGTCGCCGCCAACTTCCCCGACGAGGACATCGAGGTCCTGAACTTCCTCAAGAAGCAGCAGTCCTCCGGCCGCAACCTGATCTTCGGCGACAAAGAAAAATACAAGCTGATGGAAGCGTTCGACCCCAAGTGGAACGCCTCCTTGCCCTACACCATGCTGATCGCCCCCGGCGGCGAGGTTCTCTACAAGGTCCAGGGGCCGATCGACGCGATGGAGCTGAAGCGGGCCATTGTGAAAGCGTTGAAGGAAGATCGGTTCCGGTGATCCTGCGTACTCGCCCTTTTCTCCAGTGGGGCGGGCGTCCCTGCCCGCCTAGAAAAAAAAGAAGATATGTAGGCGGGCAGGGACGCCCGCCCCACTGGAGAACAGCGGGACTCGCCCTCCCAACCCCTTCCCGGAACCGGTAGGGAGGGCTACACCGCCGGCGCCCCGATGGATTCCCTGATCGCAATCCCGCCACCCCACGATGGTACTCTCGTCGACCTGATCTCCACACGCCGCGAGGAGCGCGAGCGTCCAGGGCGGAATGGGACCCGGTTCCTCACAGGGAATCAGGTTTCGGTGCGGGAGAGGCCGACGGCTCTCTTGATCGGCGGCCCGATCTGCGGCATGGTAGTTCGGAATCAACCACCGCACCGACCCGATCGGAGAGGCTCTCGCCGTGCTCATCTTTGACGCGCATCTGGACCTGGGCCTGAACGCGATCGACTGGAACCGGGATTTGCGGATGGCGGTGGCCGAGATCCGGGCGCAGGAGAAGATGTCCTGCCTGCACGAGCCGGGACGGGGGACGAATACGGTCTCGATGCCCGAGCTGAAGAAGGCCGAGGTCGGCGTGGGCATCGCCACCGTGCTGGCCCGGATCGAGCAGCCGATCGACCATTATTTCGGGTACACCACGCCCGAGGCGTGCTACGCCATCGCGATGTCGCACCTGGCCTACTACCGCGGCATGGAACGCTCGGGCTGGATGACGATGCTCCGCACCCGCGATGATCTCAAATCGCACGTATCCAGGTATGAATCCGACCCCGCCGGCACGCCGTTCGGCTACATCCTGAGCATGGAGTGCGCCGACCCGGTGCTGGATCCGGACCAGATTTTCGAGTGGCACGAGAACGGCCTCCGCGCCATCGGCATCACCCATTATGGGCCTAACCGGTACGGCGGCGGCACGCGGTCGGAGGCCGGGCTGGCGATCGAGGCAATCCCGTTGTTGAAGAACATCGAGGAGCTGGGCATCGCGCTGGATTTGACGCATCTTTCCGACCGCGCGTTCGCCCAGGTGGCCGACCGATTCGGCGGTCGCGTGCTGGCCAGCCATCAGAACGCCCGCAAGTTCTGCGACTGGCAACGCCAGTTCAGCGACCCCATGATCCGACATGTGATCGATCGCAACGGCGTGCTCGGCATGGCGTTCGACGCGATCATGCTCCAGCCCGGCTGGGTCCGGGGCCAGAGCAAGCCCGAGGTGACCCTGGAGCGCGTCGTGGACAACATCGACCACATCTGCCAGCTCGCCGGCAACGCGCGCCACGTCGGGATCGGCAGCGACCTCGACGGCGGTTTCGGCAAGGATCAGACCCCCGCCGACCTCGACACCATCGCCGACCTCCAGAAACTGCCCGACCTCCTCGCCAATCGCGGCTATCCCGAGGCCGACGTGAGGGCGATCCTCCACGGCAATTTCCTGCGGTTCTTCTCCGAGGTCCTGCCCAGGGGGCCTCTAACTTGATCTTCGACATGGCAATTTGGGTGGCGTGCTTACGTCCTCGTAAGCATGTCTTCGGATTCTAGCATGTCTCGGGACTGGCCCGCAGCCCGACCCCATGCTTACGAAGACGTAAGCATGCCACCCCTCAAGCTGCGAGCGGGAAAGTTCGACGCTCCGAGGGCGCCGCGTAGGGCGTCCCTTCGACCTGGGGCATGCCGGGGCTAGTACCGACTCCGCACGCGTGTCTCGACCCACGAATCACCTGCCGGCTCCATGCCCCCCGACGGCGCCGTGGGCCGGAGTGGCGGCACCGGTTCCGAAACCGGACGGGAGGTTCGAGACGCCGAAGCCGGGGACATAGTTTCCGCCGTTCACGGAATTGCCGAAGCCGGGGGCAACCGGGCCGAGGGCGTTTGAGCCCAGCCCGTTGGTAACGCCGAACCCGGGGACGTAGGTGCCGCCGTTGACCACGTTGCCCGGGGCGACGCTTCCGAAGCTCGAGAAGCCGGTCGAGCCGACCACGCCGTAACCGGGGATGTAGTTGCCGCCGAAGACAATCTCCCCCTTGCGCGGTTGCATGCCGAAGCCCTCGACGCGAGATCCGCCGTGGAGCCGTTCGACCCTGGGCTGGGTGTTGGTGCCGCGGCTGGCGGCGAGCTCACCCACGCGGTCTCCGTCGAAACCCTTGATGAGCCTGTTGTCGCTCCCCGCCAATCCACCCGTCGCCGTGGCCGGAGACGAATTGGCGCCCAGCATTCCCGTCAGGGGCAATCCCGAGCCACCGAACCCGTTGTTGAACCCGCCGAACCCGTTGTTGAATCCGCCACCGAACCCGTTGTTGAATCCGCCGCCGAACCCGTTGTTGAATCCGCCGCCAATGACAACGAACCCGTTGTTGAACCCGCCCCCGAGCCCGTTATTGAACCCGTTGTTGAATCCGCCGCCGAACCCGTTGTTAAAGCCCGCTCCAAAGTTCGGATCGAAGCCATTGGCTGGGGCGACGAAATTAAACGCGGCGTTTGCCGCGTTGTCCTGGGCTTGCATTACCGCGGCGCGGGACCGATTTCGCGAGGGTGTGGATCGGGCCGTCTTGCGCGTGGCGGTTCGCGCCTTGCGGCTCGCCGCGACCGGGGCTGGAGCGGGCCGAGGTCGAGCGGCGAGGGGATCACCGGGGAAGCCGGTCTGTTGCCCCGAATCCTCGGGGCCGGACCCTGATTGGGCGAAGCCGCCCGAGATGAGCAGGCCGACCAGGATCGTCGCCAGGAGGGTGGATCGCGCAGGCATGGGGCTCTCCCGAAGAGAATCGAGGTCGGGGCGGATCGGAATCCCTTCCGCCAGCGATGGTACCGGAAGGCTAACACGATCCGGCCGGTCTCACAAGAAATCGCTTGAACCGTTATCCGCAATCGGCCGCGTAATCATGTCAGACACGGTCGTGATGGGACGACGTCGGGGTGCGCCCACGGATTCCGGCAACGGAGAATTTTCGGGTGGCCGGGTCTGAGGGACTCCGAAGGCCCGGCCTGCGTTCCGGGCGAACGCCGGGCCTTCGGAGTCCCTCAGACCCGGCCACCCAAACGCCGGAATCCATTGGCGCACCTGCGACGTCGCGACCGGGCGTGACGCCCCTCGAACGGATCGATCACCGGTCGTCCGGATTCAGGTACCGGAACGTCAGGCCCGCGACGGCCCCCCCGGCGAGGTCGGCGATGATGTGGACCCAGACATAAGAGACCTTGAAGATGTTCATCATCAGGCCGCCGATGGCCACCGCCGGATTGAAGGCCCCGCCGGAAACTCCGCCGACGGCAAACGCGCCGGTCATCACGGTGAAGCCGATCGCCAGGCCGTAGAACGAGTTGCCCGCCGTCGCCTTGGCCGTGGCCACGTTTAGCACAACGTAGGCCAGGGCGAACGTGAACAGGAACTCGGCCAGGGCCACGTGAGGCAACTTCTTGTCGAGGTCCAGGGGGAAACCATTCGCCTTCCCCTTCAAGTAAATGGCCGCCAGGGCCGCCAGGGCCGCGCCGATGATCTGAGCGACCCAGTACGGCACGAGGTCCATCGCCGGGAGCTTGCCGCGAATGAAGGCCGCGAGCGAGACGGCCGGATTATAGTGGCCGCCCGAGTAGTGACCTCCGGCATAGACCATGACCATCAACGACGCGCCGATCGCAAGCGCGGGGATGACCCCGTCATCGGAGGTATGACCGAGCACGGTCATGCCGATCGTGAAGACCAGGAAAAAGGTGCCGATCAGCTCGACGAGGAGTTTCTTGGGATTCACCGCGATATCTCCAGCGGGATGAAAGGGACGGCGTCAGGAGCGTGATTTTAGGCGGTGCCGTGAGGTTGTCCAAAGGATTTGCGCGAATCCATCGAGAATCCGGCGGAATTGCACCGACCTGGCCCCGCACCCGCCTCCGCGTTGACTTCGCCCCCACGCCCGGCCCACAATCGGTCGATCCGGTGTCCGAGGCGGCCGGTTTGTCTCACGTGGGGTCCGATCGTCATGGGATCGTTCGCCGTCATCTTGCCGGCCGCTGGGCGCTCGTCGCGGTTCGGCGACCCGAAGCAGAAGAAGATCTACGCGGACCTCGACGGCCGCGCGGTCTGGCTCCGGGCCATCGAGCCATTCCTGACCCGCGACGACGTGTCACAGACGATCGTCGCCATCGCCGCCGAGGACCGCGAGTTGTTCGAGAGGCGGTATCGCCCCAGCGTCGCGTTCCTGAACATCACCGTGATCGACGGCGGTGCGGAACGGCACGACACCATCGCCCGGGCGCTCGAGATCCTCGATCCGGCCTGCGAATTCGTCGCCGTTCACGACGCCGCTCGACCGTGCCTGACGGCCGAGCTGGTCGAGGCCGTCTTTTCCGCCGCTCGCGAGCATGGCGCCGCGGTTCCTGGCGTGCCTGTGGCCGACACCCTGAAGCGGGTCGATCCGGCGACCGGCCGGATCATGGAAACCGTCCCCCGCGCCGGACTTGTCGCCGTGCAGACCCCGCAGGCCTTCCGCCGCGATCTCCTCGTCCGCGCCTACGCCAACCGCGCGGCCGTCTCCGGCATCACCGATGACGCCCAGCTCGTCGAGGCCCTGGGCCACCCCTGCCACGTCGTCGCCGGCTCCCCCCTCAACCTCAAGATCACCACCGCCGCCGACCTGGCGCTGGCCGCCGCTCTCCTCCAAGCCATGGCCAAGCCCAGGAGGGATGGGCCGGGGCATCCGTTTGCATAGCAGTGGTCAGTGGCGAGTAACCGCCATCATCACCCCCAGAAAAGCTCCCCTCTTCCTGACCACTGCCCACTAGCCACTGTTACTGCATCAACTCCCACAGCGTGGGCTCGATCGCGTCGGCCCAGGTGCGGTAGCCGGAATCGCTGAGGTGGAGGAAGTCGGGCATGAGGGCCTTGGGGATCGCGCCGTCGGCCTTGAGGAAGGATTTCTCGATATCGAGATACTTGACCATCTTGCCGTCGTCGAGCTTGGCGAGGCTCGCGTTGATCTCGCGGGTGCGGGGATCGACCGGGGCGTCGTCGTGCGCTTGAATATAGTCGCGGGTAATCATCTTGCCGCGCGGGAAGACGCCCAGGACGAGAATCTTGGTCATGGGCAGCTTCTCGCGGAGTTTGGCCACGATGAGCTTGACGCCTTCGGCGATCTCGGCCGGAGAGTTGGCGCCGATGTTGTTGGTGCCGATCATCAGCACCGCGACGCGGGGATTGATGCCCTCGATCTCGCCGTGCTCCAGCCTCCAGAGGACGTGCTGCGTCCGGTCGCCGCCGATACCGAAGTTCGCGGCGCTTCGGGGCGCGTAATGCCGCTTCCAGGTCGCGTTGTCGCCCCAGCCCTGGGTGATGGAGTCGCCAAGGAACAGAACATCCACGTCCTTCTTCTTGGCCCGGTCGAGGAAGGACTGGTGCAACTTCATCCACCATTCCTGGTCGTGCCGGGCCTCCGGCACGCCGGCCGACGGGGCCTTGTCCTGCGCCGGGCAGACCGAGCACAGGGCGCAGAGGGCCATCGAGACGAGCCAGGCCCGTCGGGTCAATCGCAGGGTCTTCATCGGGAGATTCTCCGGGAGAGGGTCGCACGCCAAGCTGGGATCAGGGAGGCCCATCCTAATCGGGGCCGGGGCGCGATTCCAGCGGCTCACACGTCGCCCAGGGTCCAGGGCTGGCCGAAATGCTCCTGGTAGCAAACGTCGTCCAGGCCGAACCGTCCGGGAAAGGTCTGCGAGCTTGCCGCGAACCCGAGCGCGATCAGGCAGCAGACCGAGTGGTCGTCGGGCACGCCGAACGCCTGCTTCACCTTCTCGGTTTCGAACCCCTCCATGGGCGCGGACGACACCCCCAGGCTCTCGGCCGCGATCATGAGCGTGGCGGCGGCGAGCATGGTCGAGCGCGTGGCCCAGACCTGCGGATCGGGCACGTTCTCCATGGCCCGCGTCGCCATCGCCGTCATCCCCTTGCCGATCTCGGGCGTGATGGCATCGCGACGGACCTGCTCGGCAACCATCGGCCCAAGGTGCGTCCTGTGCGGGTTATGATACCCCAGCACGATCACCACCACAGGCGCCTGGCCGATCTTCGGCTGGCCGTACGCGCACTGCCTCAGCTTCTCCCGATTCGCCGCCGTCCTCACCACCAGGAACCGCCACGGCTGGAGGTTGTAGCCCGACGGCGCGAGCGTGGCCAGGTGCAGGATTCGCCTCAAAGTGTCGTCCGGCAGCGGTTGATCCGGATCGAAATGGCGGGTGGCTCGGCGGTTGGTGATGGCCTCGGGGGCACTCAACACAGGCGAGCCGTCGGTCTGGCGGGTGGGCGTCGTGGACATGGTGCTTCCGGGATTCGTCTCTGGACAATACTACCGTCGGAGATACCAGAAGACGGCCCAACTTGCGACCATCAAGCGTTACGACGGAGGAGCGATCACGTCGCGCCAGCGCCTCGGTACGGACTCCCAGGCCGCTTGATACGTCTCTTCCAGCGGCACGAGAATATGCCCGCCCGGCCGGAGGAACAGGGGCATCGGACTGAGGGGATCGCCCACGGCGATCGGCTCGACGAAGGCGCGAACGCCGAGAGCCCCCTCGTAGGCCGCCAGGGTCAACGGTTTATCCGCGGGAGCGGCGTACTCTCCTCCGGCGACCGCGTCCCAGATCGCGCCATGAATGCCTTGCGGATCGCGCGACGTGGGGGGCTGGAGATCGAGGATCAGCAGATGGATCCCGTAGGCGAGGTATTCCACGGCTTTCTTCACGAACAGGTCGAACGCCGCGCGGCCCGACTTGTTCCCCCTGGAGACGATCTCGACGACCGCCACCAGTTCATCCCCCGAGGCATGCCGCACGGCGACCACGTTCTGCTTGCGGCGGTAGAACTCCAGGTCCGTCTCGACCCGCACTCTCGCTTTGGGCTCGGCAAGCAGCACGCCTCCCGCCTCGCCCTGGGGCGTCGCTCGTTCGCCCGAGCCCCCGTTGGCTCCGTAGACCATGGGCTCGGGAGTCCGAGCTTTGAGGGTGACGACGTCCGGTTCGTACCCGCCCCCGTGCTGCTCCGCCATGGCGTAATAGCTGGCGGGCAGCAAGCCACTATTCAGAGCGCGTCGGATCTCGATGACCCAGATCTGATGGAAGTCGTGGAAGATCCCCGGATCGACGCGCGACCAGGCATGAACGGGCATGGCAGTGCTCCTGAAGGCCCTCATGAGTCGGCCGGCCGGGCTTCATGATACCTTACGGGAGTTGTTTCGTCTGTCCCCACACCGACTCTACGGCCTGGCGGACTCGGCCTTCGTTGCCTTGGCCCGAAGCTGATCCACATCCTTCCAGAATTGCTGGAAGGCGGTGCGTTCTGCTTCCGGGAGCTTCGCCAACCCCGCCTCGTCGCGGAGGCCCGCAAGGTCGGCGTCGGCCTTCCGGTGAGTCAACGTCTGGGCGACGAGTTCCTTGTTCCCCGGGCCGACCCGCTCCCACGCCGACAGTTCGGCCCTGAGCCAGCCCAGGGCCTGGGCTCGCAGCTTCGCGCTCGCGGCCTCGTCGGGCCTGGGGTCATCCTTGCCCTGGCCGGCACCGGCCAGCGCCGCGGCGCAGGCGGCATTATATTGATGTTGGGCCTGCCGGTCGCCGCCGAGCTTCGGTTCAACCGCGAGCGCCTCGGCCCGTAGCCGGGCGGCCGTCGCGTGCAGCGCCTTGTCGTAGGCCCTCTGCGCGAGCGCCAGCCGCTCGGCCACGTCCCTCGGCCGTTGATCCCCCTTGTGGATCACCGACAACGGCGCGTCGAGGGCCGCCGTCGCCGGGTCCGAGGCGCGAAGCTCCGCGAGACGGCGTTCCGCGTCGGCCGCCCCCTCGGCGTCGCCTTGCCCCCGGGCGACCGCGACGAGGTTTTCCATGTGGCTGGCCTGGTAATGCCGATAGGTCGGGTTCGCGGGATTAGAGGCGAGGGCCTTGCCCTGCCACTCGACGGCCTGACCCAGCCGGGCGCGGGCCTCACCGGCTCTCCCTGGATCCAGGTCGATCTTCGCGACGTTGCCCAGGGTGACGCCCAGGAGGCTCGCGTAATCGGGCGACTCGGGGTGCTCCTGCACCGTAGACCAGCGGAAGAGCGCACGGGCCGCCTGGGGCTCGTTCTGTTGGATGGCGTCCAGGTATCGTGTGAACTCGCCGCGCTCGGGTTCGATGGGGAATCTCCCCTGGCTTGCCATGGACGTGGCGTCCGGTCCGGACGTGAAATCGTCGTCCCATGACGCGAAACGCTGAGGGGGTTGCGGGCAAGGAGGACACGGATCGGGAAACTCGACGGGTGCGCCGCGGCCCGTCCGGCTAGCATCGGCGCGGCCAGTGGCTTATGATTCGCGATGGCAAGGGGCCGCCCTCGCGAGGTGGGCGACGCCACTTCATCGGCCTGGATTTCGGGAACTCTCACAACCAAGGGACTGCATTCGATGACGTACTTTCGCCGGGGAATCGCTCTGTTCGTGGCCTGCGCGGCCTTCCTGCCGACGGCGGCTCGCGCCGATGACAAGGGCGACGACGCGGGTTGGGTCCAGATTTTCAACGGAAAAGATCTCGACGGCTGGGAGGCCTACGACGGCAAGGGCAAGCAGGACGACGTCAGCAAGAACTGGGTCGTCAAGGACGGCGTGATCCACGGCGGCGGGCCGGTCTCGCACCTGTTCACGCCCAAGGGCAATTACAAGAATTTCAAGTATCGCGCCGAGGTCAAGATCGCCGACAAGGCGAACTCCGGCATGTATTTCCGCACCGCCAAGGGACCCGGCTTCCCCAAGGGTTACGAGGCCCAGGTCAACAGCACGCACGGCGACCCGATCCGGACCGGCTCGCTGTACAACCACGTCAAGGTCTTCGACGATCTGGTCAAGCCC
Organism: Planctomycetota bacterium; assembly: GCA_028291545.1. Lineage (GTDB taxonomy): Bacteria > Planctomycetota > Planctomycetia > Isosphaerales > Isosphaeraceae > JAQGHR01. Next base: position 12,490 of record JAQGHR010000104.1, read on the forward strand.
GACACCTGGTTCACTCAGGAGATCGAGGCCGTCGGCAATCACATCATCATCCGAGTGAACGGCAAGACGACCGTGGATTACATCGACAAGAAGGACTCCTTCTCCGAGGGCTTCTTCGCCTTCCAGCAGCACGACCCGGGCAGTCACGTCCAGATCCGCAAGGTCGAGGTCAAGGAGCTGCCCTGATCCCCCGGCTCGCACGGGCCACGAGGCCCCGGTTTGCGCGTTTCCAACGGATTCAACGACGGCCGGCTCGACGATCCCCTTCGGGCCGCCGAGCCGGCCGTTTCTCTTCGACTTCGAAGCGAGTCCGGCCCGAGGGCCGGTCTCAGACGATGTCGCCGGTCTGGTTGATGCCGCTGAAGATCGTGTTGATGACGTTCAGCAGCGACGAGTTGCCGCTGGCGAGGCTGCCGCCGGACGACTTGCCGTTGATGAACTGGATGAGCTGGATGATGCTCACCACGCCCCGGGGCCCGCCGTAGGGGACGAGCTGGGTGCCGACGTTGTAGGTCGCGGCCCCGGTCCCGGCGGTCGAGACGATGAAGCCGTACGACGTGGCCATCGAACCCCCGGCCAGACTCGGGGTCGTGGCGTAGACGGCGAGCGCCCCGGCGAGGAACTGAGCTGCGGTCTTCTGGCCCGACTGGTTGAAGAGGGTGAGGAAGTACGAGGCGATCTGGCTGTTCTTCTGCCCGGCCAGGCTTGCGTAAACATTGCCGAACGAGGATGCCAGCCAGTTGCCGAGGCCGGTCGCGTTCGGGCCGCCATTGAAGCTGTTGATCAGGGCCTGGCCGTTGTTATTGTGCCAGAAGCCGATCGTCGCGGTCTGACTGCGGGTGAGGGCCGTGCCGACGGCCAGCTCGCCGAAGTTGTAGTTGACGGCGTTGGCGTTCGAGCCCAGGTTGATCGCGGTGATGACGTCGGTGGTCGGGCTGGCGAGGCTGCCGCCCGAGGTGCCGATCGAGTTCCCGGTCGTGGCGTAGCCGGTCGGCTGGGCCTCGGTGACGACATAGGTGCCCGGCCGCAGTCCGGTGAAGCTGTAGGCGCCGCTCGAATTCGTGTTGATGGTCACGGGCGTGATCGCCTGGCCCAGGTCGTTCTTGCCCGAGAGCGTGATCGCGACGTTGCCGAGCCCGGTCTCGCCCGAGTCCTTCGAACCGTTATCGTTGGAGTCGACGTAGGCGAAGCCCGAGATCACGGCGGCCTTGACCTCGGCGAAGTTGTACTCGAACCCGTTGGCGAACCCGGGGGCCTTGAGCGTGATCGGGATGGCCGAGATCACGTCGTTGACCGAGGCGTTGCCGCCCGCCGTGCCGACGGCTTCCTTGCCGTCGAGATAGGCGCCGGGCTGCGTCTCCACGAGCTTGTAGGTGTCGCCCGTCAGACCGGTAAACCTGTACGAGCCGTCCGATCCGGTGAGCTGGGTCGCGACGAGAACGCCCTTGGAGTCGTAAAGCGTGATGGTCACGTTCGCGATCCCGAGGTCATTCGATTGCCGGGTTCCGCTGCCGTTGAGGTCCTCGTAGACGTAACCCGAGAGGATGCCCGCCGCCACGGTGCCGTCGTTGTCGGCCGAGATCAGCCGGCCCTGGGCCGAATAGAAGACGTTGCCACCGGCCGGTCCGAAGTGGTCGATCGCCTCGCCGCAGACGAAGTCCACCTGGAAGAAGCTCGTCGGCACCTTCACGGTCAGCGAGTAGTAACCCGAGGTCGAGGTGCTCGGGTTGAACGTGCCGGTGACGACCTGGAAAATCGACTGCTGGGACGCGACGTTCGCGTCGAACGTGGCCCCCGGCGCGATGTAGCTGACCAGCGAGACCGTGTCGGCCGACGACCCGCCGATCTTGAAGTACGCCGTGACCGTGTCGCCCTGATCCACGTTGCCGCGGAGGTTGGTCACGGTGCGGCAACCCGCCGCGCCATTGATCACGTAGTAGACGCTGTTGGCCGCGCAGGTATCGACCTGGAAGTTGTCGAAGTCCTTGTTGGGATAAGACTGGCCGAGCACCGCCTGCACGACGTAGGTGTTCGGCGCGTTGGTCGGCCCCGTGAGGATGTATCCGGCGGGCACCACTTCCTGGACGATATAGGTGCCGGGCGCGAGTTTCGTGAAGCTGAAGGCGCCGGTGCTGACGTCCACGTTCTGGGTGCCGGCCAGGGTATCGCCCGTGTCGATCACGCCGTTGTTGTTCTTGTCGAGGTAGAGGTTCACGACGACCGGGTTGTTGTTCGCCTTCCCGAGCGCCAGGTCGTCGCTCGACAGCCCGTTGCCCGTCGTGTCGAGGAACGTCGTGCCGCTGATGGTGATCGGCGGCAGCTCGCCGAAGTTGTTGTTCGCGCCGTTGACGCCCGCGTTCAGGTTGATGCTGCTGAACACGTCGTTGCCCGAGGTCCCGCCCGGTGTGCCGATCTTGTCCATGCCGTCTGCGTAATTCGCCGGCTGGGTCTCCGTGATCGTGTACGTACCCGGGCGGAGGTTGCCGAAGTTGTAGTACCCGCTGCCGTCGGTCGTCGCGTCGATCGAGACTTTGCCTTGGTCGTTGGTGCCCGAAAGTGTGACCTTGACGGCGTTGATCCCCACCTCGCCCGAATCCTTCACACCGTCGTTGTCGGCATCCACGTAGACGAATCCCGACAGGCTGCCGGCCTTGACCTCGCCGAAGTTGTTGTTGGCCGAGTCGGCGTTCTGGACCACGGCGATGCCGGCCACCAGATCCGTCGTCGTGCTGCCGGCGATGACGACGTCGTTCTTGGCGTCGAGCCCGTCCAGATACCCGCTGACGGCGCCCTCGGTGACGGTGTACGAGCCGGGCCGCAGTCCGGTGAAGCTATACGATCCGTCGGCGGCAGTGGTGGCCGTCTGCGCGGCGATCGTGCCCAGGTCGCTGGTCCCGGAGAGCGTCAACGTGATGCCGCCGATGCCGCTCTCGCCGACTTTGTGCCCGTCGTTGTTGGCGTCGGCGTAGACGAAGCCGGAGAGCGAACCGGCCTTCACTTCGCCGAAGTTGTTATTGGCCGAGTTCGCGTTCTGGACGACGGCGATACCGGCGACCAGATCCGTCGTGGCGCTGCCGGCGATCACGACATCATTCTTGGCATCGAGGCCGTCGAGATAACCCGCGACGGTCCCCTCGGTGACGTTGTACGAGCCGGGCCGGAGGTTGCCGAAGCTGTAGGAGCCGTCGGGGGCCGTGGTCGTGACCTGCGAGGTGATCGGCCCCAGGTCGTTGCTGCCGGAGAGCGTCAGCGTGATCCCGCCGATGCCGGCCTCGCCGACTTTGTGTCCGTCGTTATTGGCATCGGCGTAGACGAAGCCGGAGAGGCTGCCGGCCTTGACCTCGCCGAAGTTGTTGTTGGGGGTATTGGCGTTTTGAACCACGCCGATACCTGCCACGACGTCGGTGGTGGCGCTGCCGGCGATCACGATGTCCACCAGGGCATCCTGGCCGTCGAGGTAGCCGGTGACGCTGCCCTCGGTGACGATGTAGGTGCCGGGGCGGAGGTTGCCGAAGCTGTAGGAGCCGTCGGGGCCGGTGGTGGCCGTCTGCGCGGCGATCGGCCCGAGGTCGCTGGTGCCGGTCAGCGTCAACGTTGTGCCGCCGATGCCGCTCTCGCCGACCTTGTGTCCGTCGTTGTTGGCGTCGGCGTAGACGAAGCCCGACAGCGATCCGGCCAGGATCTCGCCGAAGTTGTTGTTGGCGGAGTCGGCGTTCTGGAGCACGACGATGCCCGCGACCAGGTCGGTGCTGGCGCTGCCGGCGATGACCACGTCGCCCAGCGCGTCCTGGCCGTCCAGATACCCGGAGACGGTCCCCTCGGTGACGGTGTACGAGCCGGGCCGCAGGCCGGTGAAGCTGTAGGAGCCGTCGGGGGCCGTGGTCGTGACCTGCGCGGTGATCGGCCCCAGGTCGTTGCTGCCGGAGAGCGTCAGCGTGATCCCGCCGATGCCGGCCTCGCCGACTTTGTGTCCGTCGTTGTTGGCGTCGGCGTAGACGAAGCCCGACAGCGATCCGGCCAGGATCTCGCCGAAGTTGTTATTCGGCGTGTTGGCGGCCTGCGCCACGCCAATGCCGGAGACGAGATCCGTGCCGACGCTACCGGCGATCACGACGTCCACCAGCGCGTCGAGCCCGTCGAGGAAGCCGGTGATGGTGCCCTCGGTGACGGTGTAGGTGCCGGGGCGGAGGTTGCCGAAGGAATAAGAGCCGTCGGGGGCCGTGGTGGTCGTGCCAGTGACGGTCGCTCCCAGGTCGTCCGTCCCACCCAAGGCCATCGGCACGCCGCCGATCCCGTGGGTGGTGTCGTCGGATTGCTTGCCGTTGTTATTGGAATCGTAGTAGACGAACCCGGAAATACTGCCGGGCGCGACCTCGCCGAAGTTATTATCCGGCGTGTTGGCGGCCTGCGCCACGGCGATGCTCGAGATCAGATCCGTCGTGGCGCTGCCAGCGATCACGACATCCACCAGGGCGTCCAGCCCGTCCAGATACCCGGAGACGGTCCCTTCGGTGACGGTGTACGAGCCGGGCCGCAGGCCGGTGAAGCTGTAGGAGCCGTCGGGGGCGGTGGTGGCCGTCTGGGGGCTGATCGGCCCGAGGTCGCTGGTGCCGGTCAGCGTCAACGTTGTGCCGCCGATGCCGGCCTCGCCGACTTTGTGTCCGTCGTTGTTGG
>JAQGHR010000135.1 GCA_028291545.1 Planctomycetota bacterium
GGCGTTCGCGGCCCAGAACCCGCTGGACGGCCGCATCCCGCAACTGCTCTTCGAGGTCGGACAGACCTATTTCACCGAGAAGAAGTACGACGAGGCGATCGCCGCCTGGGAGACCCTGGCCGGCAAGTTCCCCGGCTCCGAGCCGGCCGGGCACGCGCAGTTCTCGATCGCATGGATCTTCGAGAACGACAAGGGCGATCCCGCCACCGCGATCGAACGCTATCGCAAGGTCGCCGTCGAGCCATGGCACACACAGGCGAACCAGCGAATCGCGATCATGGAAGCGAAGTCGCTCTCCGTCGTCACGGAGAGAGCCTTCCGCTCGGGTGAGACGCCGAGGCTGAAGATCGCGACCAGGAACCTCGAAAAGCTCACCTTCACCGCCTACAAGCTCGACCCCGAGACCTACTTCCGCAAGAAACATGCACTGAGGGGCGTCGAGGCGCTGGATATCAGCCTCGTCGCGCCCGATGCCGAATGGACGGCCGACGTGCCGAAGTACGCCCGATTCAAGCCGATCGAGACGAGCTACGAGCTGAAGAAGCTGGCGATGCCGGGCGTGTACGTCGTGAAGGTTTCGGACGAGAAGGCGCTCCAGGCCACGACCCTCGTGCTTGGCAGCGACCTGGACGCCATCGTCAAGACCTCTCGTGAGCAGATCCTCGTCTTCGCGCAGGACATGAAGACGGGCATGGGCCGCGCCGGGGCGAGAGTGCTCGTCTCGGACGAATCGGGCCTGGTCCTCGACGCCCGGACCGGCAAGGACGGCGTCCTGGTCCGCAACTGGGAGACGCCCCTACCGCCCGGCCAGGGCGCGGCCGAAGCCGCTCCTCGTCCACCGGCTCAGCCGGCTCCGATCCCTCCGCCGGCTACTGAGGTTGTCGCGAGGATGCCGCGCGGGACGCTTGCCTATCTCGTCCTGGATGGCGGCGACGTCGCCGGCTCGGGCCTCGCCGTCCCTGAAAAAGTGGCCCAGGGCTTGTCGGCTCGGGCGTATCTCTACACCGATCGGCCCGCCTACCGTCCCGGCAACGACGTCGAGCTGCGCGGCGTGGTCCGCGAGGTAGTCGACGGCCAGTACGCCAATGTCCCGGGCGCGACGTACTGGCTGGAGGTCTACGACAGCCGAGGTCGCAAGCTCGTCAACCGCGCGCTGAAGCTCTCGGAGTTCGGCACCTTTCACGAGGCGATCACGCTCGACGACGGCGCTCCCGTCGGCTCGTACCGCATCCGGCTGACTCAGCCCGGCAAGAGCGAGTTCGCCGGGGCGTTCGAGGTCCAGGCCTACCAGCTGGAGAAGATCGACCTGGCCTTCGACCTGCCCCGCACCGTGTATTATCGCGGCGAGACGATCAAGGGCACGCTCGTCGCCAGGTATCAATACGGCACGCCGCTGGCGAACCGAGCGATCGCCGTGCAACTGCCGGACGGGCGCACGCTGTCGGGCCAGACCGACGCGGCGGGCAGGTACGCGTTCGAGCTGGAGACCACCGGGTTCTCCGAGGAGCAGGCCCTCCGCCTGGTGGCGACCCTGCCACAAGACAATGTCGCCGTCGCCGCGGCCGTGATGCTCGCAGTGCGCGAGTTCCGCATCGACCTGAACACGACGAGAGACGTCTATCTTGACGGCGAGGGCTTCGTCCTGAACGCCACCACGCTTAACGCCCAGGGCGAGCCGATCGGGCAGACGCTCTCGGTGGCTGTACTCAAGAGGGTCGAGCGCAACAACCAGATCTCCGAGCGCGAGACCAGCAAGGAGGTGCTCACGACCGACAAGAAGACCGGCAAAGGGGCGATCCGCCTCAAGGTGGAGGACGAGGATGGGGGCACCTATGTCGTCCGGGCCTCCGGCACGGACCGGTTCGGAAATGTGGTGCTGGCCGAGCGGATGCTGACGATCTCGGGCAAGAAGGACGCGACGAAGCTGCGGATCTTGACCGACCGCACCACGTTCAAGGTTGGCGAATCGGCCGAGGTCCGGCTGGTCAATCGCGGGCCCGCCGGGACCGCCCTGCTCACCTGGGAGGCCGACCGGGTTCTCTCGTACAAGGTCGTCCCCATCAAGGAAGGTGACAACGCGCTGACCTGGGACGTGGACGGCAAGCAATTTCCGAACTTCACGCTCGCCGCGTCGCGGATGGCCCCCTCGGCGTTTCACGAGGCCAGGCTGGACGTGCGCGTGGAGCGCGACCTGCGAGTGAGCATCACCCCCAAGGTGCCGAACGTCGGGCCGGGCGGCGAGGTCGAGGTCGAGGTCGCGACCACCGACCAGAACGGCAGGCCGGTGGCGGCCGAGCTGTCTATCGCGCTGGTCGATCGCTCGCTGTTGCGCCTGTTCGCCGACAAGCTGCCGACGATCGACCGGTTCTTCTACGACCAGTCGCGGACCTCGTCGTTCGCGACCGAGTCCAGCGCGACGTTCCGCTATAACCCGGCCACGGTGCCGGTGCCCGAGGCGGTCGTCGAGGAAGCGGCGCAACAAGCCGCAAAACAGGCCGACGCAGGCCGGCTGGCCGACGCGAAACAGTCGGCTGGCAGCCTCGCATTTCATGACGGACCACCGGAACCGGCTGCGGCAAGTTCGCCGGCTGCGGGCGGCGAAATGGCCGCTCGCAGAAAAGCGGGTGCCGCTGGCGGCAATCGTGGATTCGCCGCCGCTGCGAAGGCGGATATACAGGATAAGACCAAAGCTCTGGGCGAGGCCTTGGAAACCGCCGTAGACGCCGAGGGGTTCGAGGAGTTTCAGCAGAAATCGGGGGACGGCAAAGATTCAAAAAGCGTGGAAAGGCTGAGTCGTAGTCGCTCCGGGACCGCACTCGGCCGCCGCGTGCTGTTTAGCGATGGAACCGACCGCGGGGCGGCGCCTCGGGAGCGGTTCGTGGAGACGGCGTACTGGAACCCGGCGGTGGTCACCGGCAAGGACGGCAAGGCCACCGTCAAGTTCACGGCCCCGGCGGCGCTGTCGGACTACCGATTCACGGCGCGGGGCGTCTCCGGCGCCGAGACCCTCGTCGGGCAGGCCACGGCGGACCTGGCGGTGCGCAAGGACTTCTTCGTGGACCTCAAGGCCCCGGCGGCCCTCACCCAGGGGGACAAGCCCAGGTTCGCCGCCGAGGTCCACCACAAGGGCGTCGTCGGAGCCT
>JAQGHR010000151.1 GCA_028291545.1 Planctomycetota bacterium
TCGTTCGAGCCCTGGTCAAGCAGATCGAGGTTGACGAAGGAGAGGTTCGCATCGTCTATCGGGTCAGTCCCTCCCCTTTTGACGGTGGCCCCCAACAAGGTCGTTCGCAACATTGTTGGGGGCGTGGTTTCACCCATCCTGTCCAACGTCTACCTCCACGAGGTCCTGGACACGTGGTTCGAGCAAATGGTCAGGCCCCGTCTGAAAAGGCGGGCTCACTTGATCCGCTACGCGGATGACGCGGTCTTGGTCTTCGAGTCCGAGGGCGACGCGCGACGGGTCATGGAGGTACTTCCCGAGCGATTTGGGAAGTATGGCCTGGCCCTCCATCCGAAGAAGACTCGGTTGGTACCGTTCCAGGGGATTCGACCGGGAGCCCCAGCGGTTCCCCGCGAAGATCGCCCTGGCACGTTCGACTTCCTGGGGTTCACCCATTACTGGGGCCGGACGCTCAAGGGGACGTGGACGGTGAAGCGCAAGACGGCGAAGGACCGCTTCGGCCGATCCCTGAAGTCGGTATCGGAGTGGTGCCGCAAGCACCGGCATCGATCGCTTTCGGAGCAGCAGTGCGTCCTGACGGCGAAGTTGCGAGGGCATTTCGCGTATTACGGGATCACCGGCAATTCGCAGAGCCTGAGCCCCTTTCGGCACCACGTGAGACGAGCCTGGCACAAGTGGCTCAGCCGCCGCTCGGGCAAGGCGTACATCCCGTGGGAGCGTTTCAGCGAACTGGAGCGGCGTTACCCGCTGCCCGCGGCGCGTCTGAGTCGCGTCCGCCAGGTCACGTAGCGAATTCCTGGCCTGAGGAGCCGGATGCCCGAATTGGGCCCGTCCGGATCTGTGGGGGCCCGAGGTGGGAAACCACCCCGGGCTACCCGACTGTTCCGGTGTCTCATCGACTTTGGGGTTTTGTCAGGAGGTTCCGCAGGAAGATGGCGTTATCGGCTCCGTCCTCTTTCTCGCCCAACCACTGGAAGAGCAGAGCTGGACCGAGAACAACCACCTCCCCGCCATCCCGTGAGACGGCAGCGAAGCCCTGGCTCTCATCCTTGGGGTCACGGAGCAGGATTTCTCCCTTCCCCCCCTTCGTCACCCGCACCGGAGTGCCCCTGCGAATCGCCACGGAGTTGACCCCCTTCATCAGAGGGTCTTCCTGACCGGGTTTGCCCTCGACCATGAAGGTCGCCCAATTCTTATCACCGGCCGCCCGGCCCCTTATGACGTCCTCATCCGTCATCTCGAGCCCGAACCGCTTCAGGATGGCGTTCGTGTTCGGGACTGAGCCCAGCATGAAGCTGCTGGCCCCGACGACGAGACGGCCGCCACTCCGAACGTAACTCTGGAGGATTCTGACCGGCAGCCCATTGATATAGACGGGTCCGCCGTCCGCGAGGAGGACCACGTCGTACCGCTTCAACCATTCGGGCACGACCGGCAAACCCTCCTGGTCGACACCTGTAACTTCTCCGGGGAGCCCCTCATTGGATGGGTCCAGGTAGCTCACGTCCAGGTTCGCGGACTTCACCAGCTCGAACCAGGGCCGATAGTATTCCGGGTCGGATACCTGTCCGAAGCCGGGCATGATGACCAGCACCTTCGTCAGCTTCGCCTCGTTCGGGAGCACCTCGGCAAAGACGGGCAGGTCAATCCGCTGGTCCCCGTACTCGACGCTGACTTTGCCGGAAAATTCTCCCGTGCGGCTCGTGTCGACCGCCAACCCGACCTCGACGAGCCGGACCTTCTTCCCGCCCCGTGTCCGCTCGCGAATCCGCAGTCCTCGGACCTTGAGGAATCGGGGTGGGGTGACCTTCACGCCGAGCTCTGCCCACTCATCTTTCTCGTCGAAGGAGAGTTCGGCAACCGCGGCAGTGGTTGCACCCACGCGGAGCGGGCCGAAATCGAGCCGTCCGGGGGCCGATTTCGGGCTGGCCTCTTGCTGTCCCCCCCGGATGGGCGGCTCGGGAGCCTTCTCTTGGGCTTTCGGGGCCGCAGGTCCGGCGATGCCCTTCGCCTGGAACGTGCAAGCGACCGCGGCGAGAGCGAAGATGGTGACGAGGCCCACCAGGGTGAATCGTACCTTTTCCATGAACATGCTCCTCAGAGTTTCTTTCCACAAAAGGCGGACACCCGCCGACATCGCCCCGGAGGGAGCGGGTTGAACGGCGATAAGGAGCGACGCAAGCCGGGCCGTAGAGTGCAGCAATTGCCCAGGCATGGCGGCCTTTGCGGAGGCCGCCATGCCGACCATCACGGCCGATGGGGCTAGGCCACGTCGAGCGAGTCGGACGCGGAGCCGCTCGCGGCCGCGTGCGAGCCGGCTCTGCACCGTGCCGACCGGGCAGCCGAGTTGCCGGGCTGCCTCGACGTGTGACTGCCCCTCCAGGCAGCAGAGCACGACCACAGAGCGATAGCATTTTGGCAGGGCATTCACCTCCGCGTGAACGATGGGCCCGATGTCTTGGGGCGTATCCTCGTGGGCCGATACGACCCTCAACGCGGCGACCCTAGCTTCATGCTTGCGACGCCGCACCGCGGCCGACCGAGCACAGGAGGCGACGCGAAAGGCGACCTGATATAGCCAAGGCCCGATGGTGTCCCCGGTTCGGAGCGATTCCGCTTTCTGGGCGAGGACCAGGAACGTGGCCTGGAAAGCGTCCTCAGCCGCATGGGAATCGGCGAGGATGGACCGGCAGACCCGCAGCACCATCGGGCCATGCCACTCGACTAGGATGGTAAAAGCGGCCTCGGATGCCATTCCTTTGCGGTCCGCGAACCGCTTGAGGAGTTGACCATCCGTCAACCCGCTGAGCGTACCATCCTCGAAGAGCGTGTGGACGTACCGAAGGGCGGTGCCTCCCTTGTCGCTAATCATGGTTCCCTTCCCTGGCCATCCTGAGTCGTGCAGTTCCAGGAGTAATGTAACGGCGAAGGCGAACTAGTCCCTCTTTTAAAAAATCGCCACCCTTGCCGCAGGCAAGGTACCTGTTTAGCGGGTGGGGAGGGCCGCGCCTATAATCTGGGCGATGGGGCGTGAAACCACACACGACCTGGAGTCCCTCCTCGTCCGCATCGCGGAGCTTGAGGAGATCGTCCGGGCGTTGCGGGCCGAGAACCGCGAGCTTCACGATCAACTCGACCAGGCCAAACGCCAGGCGGCCCGGCAGGCCGCGCCGTTCCGTCGCCGCGATTCCCAGAAGGTCCCCGAGGGCCAGAAGCAGCGACCCGGGCGACCGCCCGGCCATCCCGGATCGCGTCGGTCCGTGCCGGACCAGATCGACGAACACGTCGAGGTGCCGCTTTCGGGTTGTCCTCGATGCGGCGGACCGGTGACCGCGCCGGAGCCGATCGAGCAATGGATCGAGGAAATCCCCCCGGTCCGGCCCCGCGTCACCAAACTGGTCACCTATCGCGGTCGCTGTGCCGCCTGCGGCGAGGTGCATAGCTCGCACCCGTTGCAGACCTCGACGGCCACCGGCGCCGCCCAAGTTCAACTCGGGCCCCGCGCCCGGGCCTTGGCCCTCAGTCTGAACGAGCAGTTCGGCCTGACGATGCGGAAGACCTGTCGCGTGCTCAAGCAGGTGGCCGGACTGACGCTCAGCCCCGGCGGATTGGCCCTGGCCGCCCGGCGCACGGCCGATCGCGTGCAAGCGAGCTTCGACGCCCTGGTCCAGGAGGTCCGCGCCGCGGCCGCCGTGTTCGTCGACGAGACGAGTTGGTACGTCGGGGCACCCGGGCCTTGGCTCTGGACGTTCACGACGGCCGACGCCACGGTCTACCACGTCGACCCGACCCGCGCCCGCCGGGTGGTGCTCGAGATGCTGGGCGCGACCTTCGCCGGCATCCTGGTCAGCGACTGCCTGGCCAGCTACGAGGGCCTGCCGTACCGGACGCACAAGTGCATCGCGCATCACCAGAGGGCGATCGCCCGGGCGCGCGACCGGCCGGACACGATCGACCCCAGCCATCTGAATGAGTGGAAGCTGCTGTTCACGATGGTCAACGCCTTGTGGACGCACCGCGCGTCCCTCGGCGAGCCGGAGTTCCTCCGCCAGCGTGGTCACCTCGAGGCGTGGCTGGACCGGCTGCTGTCCGAGCCGCGCACCCAGCCCGGCGACGTGGCGATCCAGCGGCGGATCGGCAAGCGTCGCGGGGTGGTGCTGGGGTGCCTTCTCGACCCGGCGGCCGAGCCGACGAACAACCGCGCGGAGCGGGCGTTGCGGCCGGCGGTGATCGCGCGGAAGGTGTCGTGCGGCAACAAGACGGAGTCGGGGAAGAGCGCCTGGGAACGCCTGACCAGCCTGGCGACGACCTGCGAGCAACGGGGACAGGACTTCGTTTCCTGGCTCACCGCATGCCTGCCCCTGGACGCCCAGGTTATCCCCGTGCCCTCCGCCCGCTAAACAGGTACCAGGCAAGGGTTGGAGTCAGCCCGGCCGGTTTTGCCGGAGATAATTCCGAACGCCATTACTGACCGCTGCGCAAAGAAGGTCAAGTTCCCAGGACTATGGAACACAGGATTTCAGGGGTCGGACGCTCCAATGACTTGACCTTCTTTGCGCAGCGGTCATTAAGCGAGCGCCTAACCGACGGCCGCGAAAGGACTTGATCGAGGCACTGGCCTCCTGGCAGCTTGGCGTTGCTTCACGACGCCGGCACCGGGAGGCCCTCGGATGCATCACCGGATCGATTCCG
>JAQGHR010000157.1 GCA_028291545.1 Planctomycetota bacterium
GTCCGCCGAGCATTTCCGCTCGGCGGACGACCGTTGGATTTCTATTATCGTGGGATTCTTATTCTGCTCTTCCACTGGCGACGGATCGCGTATAGGGTTTGATGTCAGTCCGTACCGTCGTCTGGAGGGAATCGACATGCGTCATGGAACGGCGCCCCTACGCCGGGCCCTCTGGGCCATCTTTTTCTGTCTATTTTCGACGTTTATCTTGGCTGCCGACGATGCACCGTTACCTGACTCCAGGCTCGGTTATCGCACCGCGCCATTGCTCCTCCTGAGCCGGCCGGACGTACGTGCCGATCTCGGTCTGAGTGCGCAACAGACAACCTCGTCACAGCTTGCGATTCGCCAGATGTACGTTCAAGCGGCGACGTTGAAAAAGAAGCCGAATACGGACGAGACCGTACGCGCCCGGCGTGCGATCGACGAGGCCATGAAAGACTGGCTCGATACGCAGCTATCTCCCGAGCAGAGAGCGCGTCTCGTCCAGATCGACCTTCAATGGGAGGGGCCTTCGGCCCTGGTGACCCGGCCGATCGTCGCTGAAGCACTTAATTTGAGCAAGGAACAGATCGCACTCATCGAGTCGGCGGTCTCGCGACGTGACGCGTCGCGCCGGAAAGGACACGCCGACGCCGAGCGAGTCCTTGGCGAGTCTTCCCTGGCCACCCTCAGCCCAGCACAGCGTGAAAGTTGGAAGCAGTTGCTCGGCAAGGCATTCTCGCCGCAGACCCTCACACAGACCGAGCCCAAGAAGCTCCGGTGATCGTCCGCTGCAAAACAGCTTGAACCGGTCACGTCACGCCGCAACCCGGGCTGCCGCCCTATTCTATTCTTCCATGCATCTTTCGGATCAGGCGCTAAGTTTTCGGGGCAACGTCGGACACCACGCGCTCGAACACGGGATCGTCGCGAATCAGGTCGAAATCGGATTCGGTAGCGATCTGCTCCCGCAGGTCCGGATTCAGGATCAGCGAACGAAGGAGCGCGGGGACCGACCTCGCGACGTTGCCGACGAGGCTCCAGTAGCAGGCGAGATTATAGTGAAGGAGTGCCTCTTCGGGATGCTCCCGGGCGGCTCGCTCCAGTGCGTCGATCGCCTGCGCCAGGCGCTGAGTGCGTTTGTAACACCAGCCGAGTTCCATCGCAACGATGAGATCGGTCGGCCGATGCGCAGCCGCGACCTCAAGAGGCGCGAGTGCCTCTCGGAACTTACCGAGGGAGCGGAAAGCCTTGCCCATGAGAAGGCTCGCCTCAAACTTCATGGTGGCCCAGTCCTCGCGTGACTGAAGGATCTGAAGCGCTCGGTGAGGCATCTCGAGCATGAGATAGCCCTCGGCCTCGTCGAGTTGTCGCATGATTCGATCCGCGCCGATCTGACCCATCGAGCGCCGCCCCCCTCTCCTCTCATCCCCACCAACCGCGGAAGGATGTGAAGTTGATCGGTCCGGATCAGTTTATCCAACCGTTCCGGTCTGGGGAAGGGTAGGCGGCAAGCCAAGTGGGCCGGAGGTCCCTGATCTGATGAGGGACGCATGCTAATACTGGCCCACGAACGAGGGCTGTCAAGGCAAGGCGTGAACTCCCGGTGTGGTCGTCCACCCTGCATCTATCCGCAGGAAGTGCCCTTTCAAGAAGGATCAACTCTTACGATTCGCACCCAGGTCGCCACCTTGGCGTTGCGCGAGAAGTTCGCCGCGACAGGACTCCTCCTGGCGGCTCAAGTCGTGTTCGGTCTTGACGAGGTCTGGGATGCCCGCGGACCGGCTATCGCGGCGAACCATGGCCTCGGCACGCAGTGACACGCCCGTTCGGTTCTTGAGTCCGTCGAGGAAGCGATCCGGGATGGCTTCGTCTCCGAAATGTGCGCCCGCCAGGGCACCAAGGATCGCGCCTGCGGTGTCCGCATCGCCACCAAGGTTGACGATTTCGAGGATCGCCTCCTCGAATGTCTCGGTCGTCACGAGCATGAAGAGGCAGGTCGGTATCAGCGCAGGAGGGAACCCCATCGTGGGTCGTCGGCACGTCGGTTCCGCCCCGTGCCTGTTCGCCTCCTCCACGAGTGCTCCGAATGCACGATCGCGAGGCAGATCCACCAGCTTTTCCGCGTGAGCAATCGCCGATGACATCGCACGACCGTGGTTGCCGATCGAGGTCACAAGCCCGGGATACTCGCTCGCAATACGCGCTTCGGCCTTCTGTACGTCTCCGGCCACGCGGAACAGGAAGCTCGGCTCCAGGTCCTCACCGCCCAGAAGGCGGCGAATGCCGTAGGCTACGGCCATCGCGGCCGCGATGCTCCGAACGTCGCGATGCGTCATCAGGCTGGCGTCCATCACGGCGTCGAACAATCTCTCCGGCTCCTCGGCAAAGTAGATGGCGACGGGCGCGATCCTCATCGCCGCACCGATTCCGGCCGAGTCCGTCCCGGTATGTCGTGGCGAGACCCCTCGTTCCAGGTCGGCAAGAACCTGGCGAAAGCTTCGACCTACCCCGCGATGGGCGCCGACGTAAGAGCCCTTCGGATTGGCCAAGGCGAGGTAAGTCTCGGCCAGGAGATCAATGTCGACTCGCCCCCGCTGAATCAGGACATCCGCGAGGGCCAGCGCCTGCTGGGTATCGTCCGTGTAAAGACCCGGCATCCTCCAGCGATAGGGCTTCCGCTTCCACGCGGTCGCCCCGTCGACATAGCCGGTAACCAGTTCATAGTGTGCCCGGATCTGTTGAGCGCTCAGCCCTTCGAGGGGAGCGCCCAGGGCATCGCCGATCGCCAGCCCGAGCAGGCAACCCCGGGCACGGGGCATGCGGGTCGATAGAGGCATCGTGGCAAAGCTCCTTCGGGCCTTGGCCCGGGGTGGCTCCCCTGGGCCAGGTTGCTTAGACAACTTAACGAGAGCCTTCGACCAGGCAAGCGAAATCTTCATCGTCCGCGCGAACCATCTCGTCAGCGACGCCGTGATGGCAATCACGGGACCCGTCGAGATCACCACTTAACGTCGTTCCCTGGGTGTGGAAATTATTTTCGAGCTGGACGCAGATTTCCACCTCAAACTCGATCACCCGTGCGTCTTCGTCTCGGATCGCAGCCGCGGCCCGCGCACGCCTGAACAGTTGGAAGGCGAGAGCCGTGACGTCTACGGGATTCGCAGTGCTCGCAACTCAAGCCAGCTCGCGACCACAAGGCCGTCCTCGACCGGTTTCATATCGGTTCTTTCTCGCGCATATGAACATCACGGGCCGGCCGGATTCCCGTTGCGATTGAACGATCGACGGCGCAATCGCGAGAGGCGATGCCGTGAGTCCTCAGCGAAGCTCGACTTCTCGTCGCCGCAAAAAATGAGAAACCATGGCTCGTCCGGCCGCAGGTCGATGGCGGGGGAGGGGTTGACCTTGGCCTTCCGCCCCGCAACGATACGAATCCACCCGGCTTGAAACGCCGCTCCACAATCTCTCGTTAGTCTTGGAGACGCCACATGCTCGCCCGTTCGCTGAGCTACGCCGGTTGCCTTGCGACTTTGTTGTTTGCGGTCGCCATCGCCCAGGAAAAGTCGAATCCTTACGGGGATATCTCCGATCTCAAAGTCGCCAAGCCGGAAGACAAGAAGGACGTCGCGTCCACTCCTCCCCCCAAGGGTGCGATCGTACTTTTCGACGGCAAGTCAACCGACCAGTGGGTGCAGCTCGACGGCAAGACACCCATCACCTGGGAGTTGAAACCCGGCGGTGCGATGCAGATCAAGGGGGGCGGCATCAAGTCCAAGAAGACCTTTGATGGTCACTTCAAACTGCACGTGGAATTCCGCGTCCCCTATCAGCCGAACGACAAGGGGCAGGGTCGAGGCAACAGCGGAGTTTATTCACAGGGACGGTACGAGGTCCAGATTCTGGACAGCTACGGCCTGGATAGTCAGGACAACGATTGTGGTGGCATCTACAAGGTGGCCAAGCCGCTCGTCAACGCCTGCAAGGCCCCGGCCGTGTGGCAGAGCTACGACATCGACTTCCACGCCCCCATCTTCAAGGACGGCAAGAAAGTCAAGCCCGCCATCATCAGTGTCTTGCAGAACGGCGTTCCGATCCACAAGAACGTCGAGATTCCCATCGACAACACCGTCTCCGGGCTCGGCGGCGACCCCAGCACTCCCGGCCCGATCCACCTTCAGGACCACGGCAATCCGGTGCAGTACCGTAACATCTGGATCGTGCCCGAAGATTGAGACCTCCTCGTCGATTTGTCCGAATCGGCGAGCCGTCGTTCCCCCTACATCCGAACGCGCCTGATCCGAACGGGAGTTCAGGCATTTCCCGGGGCGTTCGGATTTCCGTACTTGCGAGCCACCGAATTCGTGTCCTCGCCCCCCATCAGGTGGGGCTGTCAACGTCATCGCCGCGGGTCGCCCTCGGGCCTCGAGCTAACCGGACTCGCCGGTCGGCCCGTGAGAGGCCCGCTGTGAAGAATAAGGCGACCGGACAGGCTGTCCCAGAAGCAATCACCCAGGATGCGGTCCCAGGCACCATTCGAACCGGTGGGGGGGCGGCGGAAGAGTTGGTTGCCGCACTGGTTGATGGTGGAGTTCGTGGGGATGACACCTTGCCCGCTCCCGGTGCCCGGGTGGATCAGATAAATGGCACTCTCACCCTCGCTTAGCCCGAGTTCCTCGGAGATCCAGACCGAGGGCTCGGCCCCGGGAATGTGCCGACCGTCGCCGACGATCGCGTGTGTCAGTCGCCCGGTTCGGGGGTTGACGACGGTCGCGAGGTCGCCGAGGTCGACACCAGTCGTTCGAAACGTCTCTCGGATCGAGATCGTGAGGAACGGGACGTTCGTGGACTCCGGATAACGGCAAGGGTCCGACTCGCGCTTGTGACGGTCGAAGAGGGCGGATTGTCTAACGGACAAGCTCCGATCATCGTCCTCAACAGCGAGAGAAATACTCTTCTTTGCCTTGAGGATCGAATCCATGTTCGATCGTCGGACCCCGGATGGGTTTGCCCGTTCCCGAATTGCGCCTGAACTTGAACGGACTTCGTCGTCGCGGACAGAGCCGAGTGATGACACGCCTGCATAGCGGGTGTGTGGTGATGCGGGACCACCCCATAGGAAGAAAAATGGTGAATGATCGGGCATCCCCAGCCTTTGCCAGACGCGAGGATTCGTTGTTGCGCCAAGCTGTTTGTAGGCCCGGCGGCGACGATTTTCATGGGCGGCCTGGGTAGACATCACGCTCACCCGCAAATCTAGGTTCTCGGCGTTATTCAAGAAGGGCCTTGCGACAGGCGCACCCCGGCACCGTGGGAGCGACGGCGTCATCCCCGTCCCGCGCCTTTCACGATGCCCGACCTACCGTGCGACTACGGCGAACAGCTCATCCCGTGACGCGATGACTACGCTTGAATCACTCGATCGCGTCTATGACGCTGCGTTGCAGAATCAGGGAAAAGACGGACGACCATTGCAATCATGGGAGGACCGGCATCCCGTTGGTGTGAGTACGGGGCTGGAGGATTCCAATGGTGGAATCCTCCAGCCCCGTGCCGCGGTCATGGATGCAGTGGCAACACGCTGCCTCGATCTGGAGTGCCCAAGAGCTTCAACCGTCCCGATTTCGCCGTCCTGATCAACTCCGTACTCCATTGATGAGCACGGTACCCGCCGGAATGATCGTTCCGGGCGCGAGCGTGGAGCCCGCCACGTAGGCACCGTCGCCGATCTGGACGCCTGAACCGAGCTTGGAATTTGTAACCACGGCACCACTTCCGACCGTCACTCCATCACCGATGGTTGATCCGGCTCCGCCCAGGATCACGGCGCCCGTGCCGGCCCGGAAGTTATTCCCGATCGTGAGTGTGCCGCCACGTACGGCGTGAATTGTGACGCTCCGGTCCAGATGGGCGATTGAACCGATCACGATCGGCTGGCCTTCGTCGCCCCGAATCGAGACGTTTTTCCCGATATTATGCTGCAGACGTCGGGCGCTTTGATGAAAGATGACTCCGCCAATAATGCGGGCGGGGAAGGCGCGGAAATTCCCTTCGAAGAGCCTCCCCTTGGGTCCACTGAAGACGGGCCCGCGCCGGGAAGGCTCGAACGACACCGCGGGCGAACCCGGCTCCTGACTCGTTCCCATAACGGTGCTCAGGTCGCCGTTGAACAGGTTCGGTGTGGTCGTCGAGGCCACAGGAGAGCCCGCCGGCCCGGTGGCCGCCTGACCCTGGTAAAGCGTTGCATAACCGGCAGCCAGGGCGGTGGAGGTCGAGAGTTCCGTGCTTATCGCCGCGAGGTCTGTGGCTGTCGCGAGGACCACCTTCCCCAATCGAGGATCGGTTGCCTCGGCTGCTGTCGTCACCACCGCGCGAGGAAGGACCCTGATGCCACGGGGGATGGTGATACCCGGTTGAATGACCGCCCCCGCGCCGACGATCGCACCGGGCGCAATCGTGGCACCATCCACCACGGCATTCGGCCCGATCTCGGTCGGGGCGCTAAGCACGCCGAAGTCACCGATCTTGCTGGGGCCGAAGACACGCGCGCCGTAGCCGATTACGACTCGCTCGCCGATCGAAACGCCGAGGACGTTCAAGGTTCGCTTGGCGTTCGACTGGATCAATGCGTTGTCCAGGATCGCCGAATTCTGACCGATACGTATGTATCCGTCGGTAGCATCCAGTCCCGCGAACGGGGCGACATAGGTCTTCGCCCCGAGCGAGATCCGGTTGCCATCGTGAATTCGGGTTGTGGGATCGATAAAGGTGGCCACGCTGGCGGCCGCGCCGTAGGGCAGGACCGGTGTATTGGGTCGAACCGGATGGGCCTCGCCGCCCGGGAGCAACAAGACACCGGTCCCCGCAATGTGGACGTGCGCAGCACTTAGAAGCAAACGACCCTCGCAGGGCTCAGCCTGGGGGAGAAATCGCCTCGTGTGCCGCACGGTAGATTTCGTCGCCATCAACCAGCTCCCGCGATGAAGGAACGGACGGTGGACGTCCCGTTGCCGGTCTCGAATACCCTGTGTCGTGACAGTGGGTCGCGGGAGGGGGCTGCCGAGTGCATCGCGACCATGGATTGTTATCGACCGCGAGCGATCGTGACGATGAACGATCCCTCAAGCTACCGCCGATGTGGTGCGACAACCGATCCATTCATTGTAACGATCGTTCTCCGTGAAATCTCCGGACCCTTGTCCACGTGCCATTCGGATCTTTCACGCGCCAGCGATCGTCAAGATCGGCACGATCGGCACGCTTTTCCCAAGGAGCCACGCAGATGGCCCGCGTTCGTCGAGAGCGGTTGTCCTTGAGTCTCGGTCTGGCCACGCTCGCCGTTGCGGCCACAACCGGATGCCACGCGACTCAACCCGGGCAACGCCCGATCGGAGAGGGGGTGCGGGAGTATCTCGCGTCCCGGCCCGCTTATATGGCGGCACCCTCGCGGACGTTCACGATCGGCTCATACGCGGGTTATAACTATGGACAGGCCCGTCCGGTCGCCCTCCCCTCGGAGGCGACTCCCGAGATGATCGGCGATTAGGGAGCAACCCGACGAGCCGGGGTGTCTCGTCGTGATCCGATTCTGACGGTCTGGCCCTTCGACCTTGGACGTGGACGCCACACCCCGGATACAATCGGCACCTCCTTCACGATCGGATAGGGCAACGCGAGCAGAGGATGCAAGGCGATGGGTCGGCAGGGGCTGCGGATCGGGATCGTCGGCGCCGGGCAGGTCGTTCGATCGAGGCATCTTCCCGGCTTCAGAGAGATTCCAGGCGTCAAGGTCGTCGGGGTCTGCAACCTCCATCGAGAGTCCTCGAATCGGGTGGCGAGAGAGTTCGATATTCCCCGAATCTACGAGAGTTGGGAGAGCCTCGTCGAGGACGACACGATCGACGCGGTCCTCATCGGGACGTGGCCGTACATGCATTGCGCGATCACCCTGGCGGCTCTCGATGCCGGGAAGCACGTGCTGACGCAGGCGCGCATGGCGATGAACTCGCGAGAAGCCCAGCGCATGCTCGATAAGTCGCGAGAGCATCCCGATCTCACTGCGATGATCGTCCCCAGTCCCTACGGCCTCGTGGGCGAAGGCTTCGTGAGGTCGCTGATCGACGAAGGATTTATCGGGATATTGCGCGAAATTCATCTGGACGGGCTGTCGTCTCAGCTCGCCGATCCTGCGACGCCGCTCTCCTGGCGGCAGATGACGAAGTATTCGGGTTTCAACATGCTGAACGTTGGAATCCTTTATGAATCGATTTTACGCTGGGTTGCCCCCGCGAACCGAGTGATCGCCTATGCGTCGAAGGTGATTCCTTCACGATTCGATCAGGAGACCGGGAAGTCTGCCCGGGTCGGGACACCAGACAGTGTCCACGTCCTGACCGGTCACGAAGATGGGTCGGTCGGGGTTTTCCGATTTAGCGCCGTCGTTCACCACGGGACGGGAATGTCCGTGACGCTCTACGGCAGCGAGGGCACCCTTCATTATGACTTTGCCCGTGACGAACTGCGCGGCGCTCGCGAGGACAACTTGGAACTCTCTCGGATCCCAATTCCCGTTGACCGACGGGGCGGCTGGAACGTCGAGCGCGAATTCGTTGGAGCGGTTCGAGGCGAACAGGCCGTGAGTCACACGGATTTCCTGACCGGCGCCCGATACATGCAATTTACCGAGGCCGTCGCCCGATCCTCCAGGCACCAGCATCCGGTCGCGTTACCGCTGATGGAGTTCTCAAATCCAAGCTTGTAATGCGCGGAGAGTTGGGTCTGGCCAACCGAATCGAGCCCCAGACTTAACCGGTTAATCGGCGATCAGCGCCAGTTCCAGCTTTGGCTTGGCGACGGGAGGAGTGCGAGCTTGGACCGCCCCTTCTTCGGGGATGCGGCCGAGCTTGCGGTTGAACGTGGCGAGTGTGAATTTGAGCAAAAGACTGGCGACCGTGAAGTACGCGAGGATCCAGAAAAACGCCCAGGCGCATTGCGTCGCCCATCGGCGCTCGCTCGGACTGTAGTACTCAATGATCTGCTGGCTGGTGTAGGCCGCCCCCATGAACGGGCTGGCGGTGCAGAGTCCTGGCCCGTGGATATCGTCGTTCTGAAAGAGGATGGCTGTGAGGAACAGCCACCCCACCGTCATGAAGACATACAGGGAAACGGTTGCGGCGACGGCCCGGTCGAGCCGCGAGATCCAGGTGGCCATGGCGAGGCCAAAACTGGTGAGGGCCGCCCCATAGCTCAGGGTCAATCCCATCACGAGGAATATGCCGACGGATCTGGGCGGATTGTTCAGGAACTCCTGGATCGACCTGGGTGACGGAACGATGGGGACTCTCCCCCCGAAGCGCAGGGAAGTCTGCGGATTGAACAGGAACACACCGGCGGCGGCCAGAACGCCCGGCGCGATCGCCAGGACAGGCACGGTTCGAAACGCGCCCCACCATTTCCCCCACACGATGCTGCCGGTGGGGAGTGGGGTCGCCAGGAGTACGTCGAGCGAGCCCCTCACTCTCTCCTCGGCCAGTGCCGTGGCGGCCGAAACACTCAGCAGGAGCAGGCCGAGCGAGACCTGAAAGCCGTTGATCAGGATCATGGCCCCTTCCGGGCCACCCCGTCCACCCGGCATCGAGATCAGCCAGACTCCCAGGCACGTCAGCGAGATCGAGGCCAGGGCATAGGCCCACCAGATCCCCCGTAGCCACCGCGATGGTTTCGCCCGGTGCCACTCACGCCAGAGCACCGGATTCTTGTCCAGGGACGGACCCGGCCAGAGGCGGAACAACCATCGCTTTCGGGTGGGAGGCGCCTCGTGCGAGAGCGCGGCCCCATCTCTCGCCTTACGCCAGCGTTTCCTCGATCGGGCGGGTCGATTCATCTGGTGGATCGCCACCGATCGCAGGCGGGCGGTCGCCAGAGTCAGGAGCCCCGCGGAGAGGACGAGGCATCCCACCATGAAGAGGGCGTGGCGATGGATCGGAACAGCGCCCGGTCGGACGTCCGCGACGATCCAGAACGGGTGGGTCAACTGGAGCCAGTCGGGCGGGGCCGTTACTCCAAGACCCATGAACGTCAGGACGTACCAACCCGGATAAAAAACGAGCCAGGCGATCAGGATTAGGTAGGTGGTCATGACCACCTCATGCGTCTTTCCGGCCCACACTGAAAGACAAAACGCCAAGCATGCCGCCAGCACCGCCGATCCCAGCGTGACCAGCATCGCGCCCGAAAGCCCCACCGGGTCGATCCCGCCCATCAACGTACAGACCGCCATGATCCCCAGCGAGCTGAGGATCAGGCCCAGCACCGGGAGGAGCCGCGCCGTCAGCTTGCCCAGGACAATCTCGGCGCCGGTCAGATCCGTGACGAGGACGTGGGCGAGCGTGCCCCGTTGCTTGTCCAGGCACAGCGTCCCGGCCGTCGCCGCCGGCGCGATCAAGAGCAGCAGGGCGAGCTGCGTCGAGACGATCGCCATCGAGAACGACTGCCCGGCCTCGGCCTGTGCCTGGATCTCGCTGAGTTGACGGTACTGGTACGCCTGCGAATTGGACGTCGCTGTCATCGCCAGGACGACCAGCATGCCCAGGCCGAACAGGAACCGCATGGCGTAGACCCGCCAGTTCCTGGCGGTCCTGAGCCACTCGTACGCGAAAACCGGCCCGAGCCCGATCCGCATGACCGCGTTTCCTCCGACCTGCAAGTCCCGATTGCGCAAGTTCACTCAACGAGGATTCGCGTTCGATCGGCAAATCTTTTAACGAAATCCTTCGGAGTATGCCAGAGACTTCCCGGGTCCGATGCTCGACATCCGCTTGGATCGTGTGCTAGATTCGTGGCCATCGTGCGGGGACAAGCCCTGCATCTCTCCCCCCGCGAGGAGTCGAATGGCCATGATTCTGGGACGCACAATGCTCGCTTTCGGAACCGTGTCCGCCCTGGCCCTGTTCGGCGTGCTCGCCATGAGCACCAGCGGCGCCGCGGCGGCCGCCGACAAGCCATCGGTCATCATCGAGACGTCACTCGGAAACATCACCGTGCAGCTCGAACCCGAAAAAGCACCTCTGACGGTCGAGAACTTCCTGAAATATGTCGACAAGGGGTTTTACAATGGCACGGTTTTTCATCGGGTCATTCCCACTTTCATGATCCAGGGCGGCGGTATGACCGAGGACATGAAGGAGAAGCCGACTGACAAACCGGTCAAGAACGAGTCACTCGCCTTCAATAAGAATGGCATGAGCAACGTTCGCGGCACGATCGCGATGGCCCGGACCGGCGACCCAAATTCCGCCACGTCGCAGTTTTTCATCAATTTGTTCGACCGGAACAAGAACCTCGACACGTACGATAACGCGGGTTACACCGCCTTCGGGACGGTGACCGAGGGTATGGACGTCGTGGACAAGATCGCCAAGGTCGAGACCGCATCGCGTGGTCCCCACGATGACGTTCCGGTAAAGACGGTTCTGATCAAGAGCATCAAGAAGAAGGGGAAGTGAGCGAGAAGGAATCGGATTCCTCAAGGCAGGACGTCTCGCCGACGAATTTCTGAATCGCTCCAGGAGTTACCCGGTTGGGATGCGGGGACCCTGCAGACCCTAACAGGATAACTCCTACGATGATCGCAAATCGCGAAACTGCTAGGGCCTACCGCCCTTGACCCTGTTTTTTCGGGCGATGTAAGATAGAACAAAGTGAAGCGGTCTGTCGGTGACGTCGATCGGCTCCGCGCATGCTAGACTCGACCTTCAAGATCCTCGCTCCCCGGCCGCCGCAATTCGGCTTGTCTCGTCCCTGAAAGGAGATTTCGGAATGGCTCATGTGGTTGCGGAGCCGTGCTTCGATTGCAAGTACACGGATTGCGTGGTCGTCTGCCCCGTCGATTGCTTCTACGAGGGGGATCAGATGCTCTACATCCACCCCGAAGAGTGCATCGACTGCGAGGCGTGCGTCCCCGAGTGCCCCGTCGAGGCAATCTTCCACGAGGACAACTTGCCCGACGAATGGAAAGACTTTACCGCCCTCAACGCCGAACTCGCCGTGAAGTGCCCGGTCATCACGGAGAAAAAGGACGCCCTTGAGGGCGAATCCTGCGTCAAAGCCGCACATTGACGTGAGGACGGCGGGGCTGAGGTTACCCCGACTGCCACCGACCCGACTCCGCACTCAACCCCGGCGCCTCGCCGGGGTTTTTTTTCGTCAAGGGCCGCGTCGCGGGAGCAACGTGTCCGGTCGTCACGGCACTGAGAATGCCGTCGTCTTTGAGAAAGCCCGCGACAGTTTGAGAAAGCCCGCGACAGGCTGAGATATCATCTCTAGAATGAATTGAGAACCGACCCCTTCTCACTTCGACTCCAGGTCGCCCATGACCGTGACGATCGAACCGATCGTGGCCTGGCCGTATATCGCGGCAACGGCCGCACTGATACTTGCACTGACGTCCTGGGCGTACAAGAGGCGCCTTACAGGCACGACGGGGGCCTGGCGCTGGTTCGCGATCACCCTGCGCATCCTGGCAGTCTTGCTCTGTGTCCTGGCGAGTCTGCGGCCATCGGTCCTGTTCCAGACCAAGGCCATGCAGCCCTCGGCGCTGGTTTTCCTGTCGGATGGCAGCCGGAGCATGACGACGACGGATGAGGCCAGGGGCCAGTCCCGCTGGATCGCCTCGCGTACCGCCCTGGGGGAGGGGCTGAGCGCCGCGAAGGGACTGGGACCGAACGTCGTCCCGAAAATCTACCGGTTCGACAGCGTGGTCACCGACGACAAGCTCGACAAGCCGAGAGAACCGGAGGGCCGGGAAACCGCGCTCGGCTCGGCTCTGGAAGAGGTGCTGAAGCGCCAGAACGGGGTTCGCATCCTGGCGCTCGTCCTGCTCTCCGACGGGTCGAATAACGCCGGGCACCCGCCGATCGTCGCCGCGCGGAGGCTCAAGGCGCAGGGCGTGCCGGTCATCGCCGTCCCCTTCGGGGTCGAGACCGCCGGCAAGGGGTCGAAAGATATCGCCGTTCGGACCATGGACGCCGGGCCGACCGTCTATGTCAAGAGCGAGCGGAACGTGACGGGCATGCTCTCGGCCCGGGGCTTCGCCGGGCAGGAGCTGGAAGTCAAACTCTTCGTCGAGGACCAGGCGGCTCCGGTGGCAACCACCAAGGTCCGCGTCCCCGACAAGGCGACCGAGGTGCCTGTCACCGGTCTGAGATGGACCCCGACTAGGTCGGGTGAGACGAAGCTGACGATGAAGGTCGAGGAGCAGACCGGAGAGGTGAGCAAGGCGAACAACACGTTCAGCACGTTCGTCACGGTCCTTGGCGACGGCCTGAATGTGCTCTATCTGACCGGCCCGTACGGCATGTGGGAGAGCCGGTTCCTTGTCCGGGCGCTCGACCCCGCCCAGAAGATCCAGCTCACTCTCAAACGGATCCAATCGTCGACCGGCCCGGAAATGGACGCGGATTTCGCCCCGAATGCCTACGACGTCTACATCATTGGTGACCTCCCGGCCGAGATGCTTACGCCGACCCAGCTCGCTCTGCTCGCCAACCGTGTGGAGAAGGGGGCCGGCCTGATCATGCTGGGCGGCCGGGCCAGCTTCGGCGCGGGTGGCTGGGGCGGTACGGAGGTCGGCAAGATCTTACCCACCGAGGTCGGTCCCAACGACGGCCAGAACGAGCCGCCGGACGGGCTCAAGGTTGTTCCCAACCTGCTCGGGCTCGACTCGTACGTGCTCAAACTTTCGCGCAACCCGGCCGAGACGAGGCGGCTCTGGTCAATACTGCCACCCATCCCGGGCGCGAACCGACTCGGTCGACCGAAGCCCAATGCCGTCGTCTGGGCCGAGACCGCCGACGGGGAACCGCTGATGGTCGGACAGGACGTCGGCAAAGGGCGCGTGATGGCGTTCGGAGGCGAGACCTGGCCCTGGGCTCGCTCTTTGGAGTCCGAGGAACCTCGGTTGGCCCACCTGAAATTCTGGCGTCAGGCGATCCTCTGGCTGGCCCACAAGGAGGACGAGAATGACAGCCAGATCCGTCTGACACTGGATCGGCGCCGTGTCTCGGTCGGAGGCCGAGTCGAGTTGACCGTGGAGGCCCGCGACGCCAAGGGCGAGCCGAGGACGGACCTCAAGTACGACTCATCCGTCACCCTCGATGCTCCCAAGGCTCCTGCCGAAAAGGTCGACGTTTTTCCTCAGGGCACCGACGCACGCGGCACCCATTTCGTGACCGGCAAGCCCGGCGATTACAAGGTCACCGTCACGGCAAGTGACAGTGCCGGTCGGACCATCGGCAGCGATACCGCCCGGTTCATCGCCTATGAGGACGACCGCGAGCTCGAGAATCCCGCGGCCGACCTGAGCCTCTTGAGGCAGATTGCAGAAATCACGGGCGGGAAATCCCTCACCCCGGAAGCCTTGGCGAAGTACCTGAAGACGCTGGATAAGAACATTGAGTCAGAATATGTCACTCAAAAAGAAGTGCGTATCTGGGATAATTGGTGGTTTCTCCTCCTCTTCACCGCGTTGTTGACGACGGAGTGGTGGTTGAGAAAGCGGCATGGGTGGGTCTAGACCGCTTGCCGCCCGGCCGTCGTCGCTCCTGTCCGTACGGCTGCGGGCGGCGGGATTTGGCCCACGACCGGGAAGCGGTTCGCCGGAGCAACCCGGAAACCGCCCCGGTTCACGATTCTGGCCGATACCGATCGGCTCAGACCATACTGAGAACGCCCCGGAAGGTCCCTTCCATGCCACCTAGTCGTGCGTCACTCGAAGCGATCCTCCGCGATTGCGGTTTCGACCTATCGGCCGCGCAGTATGACGCGCTCTGGGCCTACCATCGCCTGTTACGCGAGGCGAACGCCGAACTGAACCTGACGCGGATTCATCAGTTCGAAAACATGGTGTTGAAGCACTACGTCGATAGTCTCCTCGTCCTCAAGTGCACCGATCTTCCCTCGCCTCTCATCGATATGGGGTCCGGGCCCGGACTGCCCGGCATACCCCTTAAGATTGCCCGACCGGACGTGTCGATGATCCTGGCCGAGCCCCGAGGCAATCGGGCCGAATTCTTGCGATCGGTCTGCGACCGATTGAACCTGCAGGGCGTGGAAGTCATCGCTCGCAAGGTGAATCGGACGTTCCCTCGCAAGGCCAGGGGTGTCATCACCCGAGCGGTGGCGTCGATCCCGGAGACGCTCCAACGTGTGGCCGGCTGCCTTGAAGTTGGTGGCCGGATGCTGTTCATGAAAGGTCCCGATTGCAGCGACGAGATTGACGAGGCGAGAGCAAACCCGACCGGTCTATTTCGCCTGGTCGCCGATCACCGCTACACGATCCCGGGTACACCCCACGACCGTCGATTGGTCATCTACGAGCGATTGGAGGGCGAGGCGCCATCGACCGAGGCGACGAGTGTCGCGATGCCCGCCTACGCCGGCCCGGTCCGCGAGGTCACGAGCGACACGAACCCGACGTTCAAAATCGCCCGGGATCTGCTTTCCGGCCGAGGCATCCGCAAGCATGGGCAGGCGCTGATGGCCGGTTCGCGGATCGTCTCCGAGGTTCTCGCGAACCACGCGGATCATGTCCTGGCCTGGTTAACGGACAACGACGGGCCGCCCCCCCCGGCGGCAGCCGACTCGGGGCTGACCTGGTTACGGCTGTCTCCCGCACTCTTCGCCGAGATCGACTCCTCGGGGACGCGTTCGCCGCTGCTGCTCACACGCGTTCCGGTCCTACCAGAATGGCAGGACGCCTCACCTTGGCCTCCCGGTTGTACGCTATTCGTACCGTTTCAAGATCCGGAAAACGTCGGTGCGGCGATCCGATCGGCGGCGGCCTTCGGCGTCTCTCGCATCGTCTTGCTCCGCGAGGCAGCCCACCCGTTCCACCCCAAGTCTGCTCGGGCCGCCGGGCCGGCGCTGTTCGCGGTGCCGATGGAGCAGGGGCCGTCCATTCGGGAGCTTTCCTCGGTAACTGTCCCGATCCTGGCCCTCTCCGCCGACGGCACCGACCTCGCCACGCATTCCTTTCCGGCCGTTTTCGGCCTGGTCGCCGGGATGGAAGGGCCGGGGTTGCCGGACCATTTGCGCCAAGGTTTGGCGCTGCGGATTCCGATCGCCGCGGGGGTGGAATCGCTCAACGCCGCCACGGCAACGGCCATCGCGCTCTACGAATGGGCGCGCCAGTCGGCTCCGCCCGTTACTTCCGCGCCTCCCTCACCAGATGCGGGAGTTCCGGCAGGATGATCTTCTCCATCGCCAGCTTGACCGCCGCTCGCGATCCGGGCATGACCAGGACGACCAGTTGATCCATCAAGCCGCCCAGGGCGCGGCTCAGGATCGCCGCCGGGCCGATCTCCGCGTAGCTGAGCATCCGAAATAATTCGCCGTAACCTGGCAGGGGTTTCGACAAGATTGCGGATATCGTCTCGTAGGTCTGGTCGCGAGTCGAGATTCCCGTCCCTCCCGTCAACAGCGCGGCGTCGATATCACCCCGATCGCGCCAGGCCAGGAGGTGGTGCCGCATTGGGTCCGGTTCATCCGGGACGATCGCCCGATCCGAGAGTGAATGCCCTGCCGCGTTAATCATTTCCAGGATCAGTGATCCGGAGGTGTCCGTCTCCAGGGTCCGGGTATCGGAAATCGTCAGTACCGCGACCCGCAGCGATGTTGGAGCCTCGGCCCGATGCTGTGTGACGGACATGCGTAGATCCTCCATCTGCCATATCGGGCGCAAGCCACCCGGTTATCCAAGTGCTCTTCAGTAATCTTTCGCATTGCGGCGTTTGTCGTACGTCTTCTAAGATACGGTCAGGATGCAACGATCGGATAGCCGCTCGATATAACGAGGGGGAACGACCATGGCGCGATTTCGGGCGCGGAAAACGGCGGCGGTGCTGTTCGTGCTCGGGGTGGCGCCGATGGTCACGTCCACCGCTCGGGCTGATCGCATCATGCTACGGGGCGGGGGCGAGATCAAAGGGATTGTCCTCAAAGATCCTTCCCAGCCGAAGACCGTCGTCATCCAAACGGCATCGGCGACGAAGCCGCTCACGTTCTCGCGGGATCAGGTTCTCTCGATCGTTCGTGAGCCGGGACCGCTTGACGACTACGTCGTGAATCGCGACACGGTTCAGGCCGTTGCCCAAGCTCAATACGATTTCGGTCTCTGGTGTGAGGAGCAAAAGCTCACCGGGCCGGCCCAGATCCATTACCAGAGGGCGATCACGATCGACCCCTTGTTCGGCCCCGCTCATAAAAAGCTGGGGCATGTCCTCCAGGGCACACGGTGGCTCACGTATGACGAGCAACGCGAAGCCCAAGGCCTGGTGAAAGTACGCGGCAAGTGGATTTCTCGGGTCGAGAAGGAGAAGCTGGATGCCAAGGAGGCGCTCTCGTCCGAGCAGGCGTCGTGGGCGTCCCGCCTGAAACTCCTCCGGCGCAAGCTTTACGACGATGACCGGACGATTCGAGAACAGGCGGAGAGCCAGATCGCCGCGATTCGCGATCCCGCCGCGGTTCCCGGCCTGCTCCACACCTTCGCCCGTGATAACGAGGCCGTGCGTATTCGACTTGGCGAACTTCTGGCCGCGATTGAAGGCCCTGAGGCGAGCGAAGCCCTCGTCTCCCTGATCCTGGCCGAGATGGACAACGACGTTCGGCAAACCATCCTCGACGATCTGGTTCGTCGTCGAGATAACGAGACGACGGTGCGGTTCGTCGCGGCTTTAAGATCCAAAGATCCCGTGGTCGTAGGCCGTGCGGCCTGGGCGCTGGCGGCCACGAAGAGTACGACCGCCGTTCCCAAGATGGTCGAGGCCCTTTTCCAGAGTGAAAAGCGGATGGTCATGGTGGATGTGCCCACGGCCTCGGGAGGGCTTTCTGGTTCGTACGGGTTCTCGCAGAATCTCTCGGGAGGGACATCCCTCCCAGGCGGAGCATCGCGGGGTTTCTCCACCATCGCATCCCAGGGTGTGCTGACCGGTGTTGCCATCGCCCCAGGCGCGATTGCCTATGGCGGCGGCTCGATCCCCGTGCCCGCAGGTTCCAACCCCGCTTCCAATTTTGGCCCGCCACCGACCCAATCCGTTCCTAGCAGGGTGACGGTCCATCAGCCGAACCTGGAGGTTCTGAAGGCGCTGGAGACGCTGACTGGTGTCAATTTTGGCTTCGACCAACCGGCCTGGCGTCGATGGATCGGCACCTCGTACCATCCTCAGACCGAGCCGCTCCGTCGGGTACCGCAACCGTGATCGTCTGAGCGTTTTCGTTCGAGGCGACTGTCCGGGGCAAGGAGGCCCACTTCGCGATGTCGTACCGCCGGGAACCTCTCGCCTTCGCCACGACGCTTCTAGCCCTGCTCGCGGGTTTCTTCCACGCGTCTCTGTTTGGTGGGAAAATTCTCAGCCCGGGCGATGTCGTCTTCGCGACGGCCAGTTTTTCCGAGGGGCGCCACCTCGACTTTGAGCCCCAGAATCGGCTCTTGATGGACCCGGTTCTCCAGTTCCAACCCTGGCTCGAGTTCAACCGGACGGAACTGCGTGCGGGTCGATTGCCGCTGTGGAATCCCTATGCAGGTTGCGGGGCGCCACACCTGGCCAATGGCCAGAGTGCGGTCTTCGACCCCTTCCATCTCATCGCCTATCTTGGACGGTTGCCGGACGCGCTGGTGTGGATTGCCGCGTCGCGGCTGTTCGTCGCGGGATTTGGCATGTTCCTCCTGGCTCGTTCCTGGGGCTACTCACGAGTCGGCCGTTGGCTCTCCGGCCTGTGTTATCCCTTCTCCGGGTTCTTGATCGTCTGGCTCCTGTATCCCGTGACAAGTGTTGCCATCTGGATGCCCTGGCTGTTCCTGGCGACGGATCGCGTCTTGGACGGATCGCGCGGTCGCGACGTCGCTTTGCTGGCTTTGGTCGTCGGTGTCGTACTCCTTGCCGGGCATGTGCAAACGAGTGCGCATGTCTTGCTCGCAGTCGGAATCTACACGATCTGGCGTGTACTTCGGTCGAGGAGGATTGCGAGTGCAACCCGCTCCCAGGCTCCGCGTGGTGATGGCGCCTTGACGGTCCACGTGCGCGAGTCGGATGCGGAAACTGAAGGGCCGTTTCGGCCGCTTGGCGTTGGCGCCCTGACACGATGGTCGATGGGCATCGTTCTCGGAATCGGACTGGCCGCGATCGAGGTCGTCCCGCTCGCGACTTATCTGTCACGGAGTCCGGTCTGGTCCGATCGAGCGGCCGAGCGGATACCAATTCTCGGCGTTACGCGCCCGCGCGTGCTCGACGCCATGACAACCGCATTTCCTTATCTCTTCGGGAGTCAGAGGCGAGGACATCCGAATCTGGCGAAGGCCCTCGGGGTCCATAATTTGAATGAATCCGCCGGAGGATTCGCGGGGTTGGCCGCACTCGTGCTGCTTGCGCCGGCAGCATGGACGAGGCGCTGGCAGCATCCTCGCGTCCGCTTCCTGGTCGGTCTCGGAGTGTTCGGAGCGACGGCGGCGTTCGGCGTCTTCCCGGTCGCGAACTTGCTACGTGCCCTGCCGGTGCTGAACGTTGCGGATAATCGGCGCCTGACACTGTGGGTCGCGTTCACGTTGTCCATGCTCGCGGGCATCGGGATCGACGCGGTCGGCGCTTCCAGGAGGGATTGGAACTGGACCCTGTGGTCTCGAGTCCTGAGAGCTCTCGCGATCTTGTTTGTCATCGCGGCAGGCGCTGTCATCGCGGCCAAGAGTACGCTCCGACTGAAAGCGATCGCACACTACACGACGGTGGCCGAGCAGACTCCGGGTGCTGATCCCTCCAACTATCGCGAACGTGCTGAGAGGCAGGTGCAGACTACGACCGGGTTCTTGCCGATCTATTATCTCATCGCGGCCGCCCACCTCGTCGTTCTCGCCTCGTTCCGTATCGGGTCGGCTCGTCCTTCCAGCCTTTTCGATCGAGAGGCAAGTGAGACCCCTGCTCCCGGCTCGGTGAGTCGCGTCGCCCTCGTCGGACTGATCGTCGTCGACCTGCTCTGTTTCGGCTACAACCTGAATCCCGCGATCGAGCGAATCGACCACCTTCCAGAGTCCTTGTTGATCGCCTATCTGAAGCGAGAGTGTCCGCCGCCGGCGCGGGTCCTCGGCATCGGTGCCGAATTGCCTCCGAATGTCTTGATGCGGTACGGTCTTGCCGACGCGAGGAACTACGACTCCGTCGAGTTATTGCGGAGCCTGGATTGGTTCGAGCCCTTGTATGAACCTGAACCAGGCCGGCCATCGCGAACGAGCCGGCGAGAGATTCGCTGGCAGGGCATCGTCCGCGCCCGTGACCGACTTCGTCTCGCGGGAGTGGGGGCCGTCGTCTCTGCGACGCCGCCCCCTGACGAACTTTTCGACAGCGTTGCCCATGTCGGCAATGTCTGGATCGGGCGGTGGAATCCCGTGGCACAGGCCGGATTCAGCCCGATTCCGGGGCGGATCGACCTTGACCTCGGGCCCGATCTCGGCCAAGTTCAATGGGTGGCCGAGACATTCGATCCCGGCTGGACGGCTGAGATCGATGGAAGACCGGCTAACGTGTTTCCGTATCTCAATGCGTTTCTGGCTGTCGAGGCGCCACCAGGCGCGAAGCGTGTCGTTTTCCGATATGCGCCAGGCGACGTGAAGATCGCGGCGATGGTCTCGCTCGGGGCCTTCTTCCTGATCGGAATTCTCGCTGGCGCAAGACGAAACATTCGAAAAACGGCAACTGAGGCTTGGAAGGCCCCGGCACGCCGGGTTAGAATCGAAATTACAACCTCCGCCCGGACACCTCGGCCCGGCTCTCTATTCCACTGAGGATGCGACGCTGATGGTCCACTTCACGTGTGATCTGTGCGGCAAAGACTTGGCCCCATGCGGCGAGCCGCGCTTCGTGGTCAAGATCGCGGCCTATGCGGGTTACGACCCGAACCAGATCACCGAAGACGATCTCGACGAGGATCACATGGAGGCCGTCGCCCAGATCCTCCGTCGCGAGGAAGCCGAGGGCGCTCTCTCCTCCGACTTAGACGCACCTGCGTTCAAAGGGTTCCGTTACGACCTCTGCTCCGATTGCCACGGCCGGTTCATCAAGGACCCGCTCAATCGGGACACGATGAAGATCCTGAATTTCAGCGAGAATTGAGCGCGGAGCGCCACGGCTGAGCTTCATCAAAGGCCGTCGGGATGAATGAATCTCCGACCGAGAAGCCGGATCAGATTGTTCGCGATGTTTCGCCCGGGAAACTCATCGTATGTGGCGGGGCGATAAGATTCGCGAGTTCGTACCAGCGGCCGGGGATGACCCTCGATCTGGCGAGCACGCCAGATGATACCAGCAATCACTGACGACGACCTTGTTGGGCCTTCACCCACCTGCCAGGGTACTGCTCGCATTGGGTCACGTTTGCATGCCTGTTACCATTCTTGATAAGCTGGGCGTGCATCGAGTGCTTGCCCTCGTGGATGCGACACCCATCGCATCCGAGCCGGGAGCACGACACTCGCTGTTCTTCAACGGCTTCCTCGTGATCGTGTTCAACGGCTCCATCGTCGCGTTCTACTATCACGCCGCCTCGGTGGCGGAACGGAGCGCTCCGTGGGCCGCCTTCAAGGTGGAGGCCCTGCTTGCCTACTGGGCGGGACTCTTGATGTGAATGCCGCGGCTAAACTGGCCCGGGGCCGATCCAACTCGGCGGCTTCGGGTGGAGTCATCATTGCGGCTAAGATATGGCCGGCCGAATCGTAGCGCGTCCTACTTGATCATGAAGAACAGCACGTTCGTGACGGCGGAAACACCAAGCAGGATCGCAAGCACCGCGATGACGGTCGAGCGCGAGTTGACGATTGCCGCCATAGCTTGCTTCTCCGTCTCGGACGCTCCGCCACCGCCACCGGAGTGGCCGGCAACACCTTCCTCCAGGTCTCCTTCCGCCAGGTTGGCCAGGGAGTCGGACTTCTTGGCGGCGATCATGGGCGTCTCGCCCTGAACGAGGCACTTCAGGTCGAGTATGAGGTCTTCCGGGTTGCGATAGCGGTTCTCGCGATTCTTGGCCATCATCGTTTCGACGACCTCGCCGATGCCGGATGAGAGCCGGGTGTTCAGGTGGTCGGGAGGCGTGAGGATCACGTTCTTGTCAACGTGCTTCTTCATCACGTCGTTGGGCGTTTCCCCGGTGTAGGGAACCTGGCCGGTCACCATGTGATAGAGGGTGGCGCCCAACCCATAAATGTCGGCGCGAATGTCGACATCGACCTGGCCTCGAACCTGCTCCGGACTGATGTAGTAGGGAGTTCCGATCGCCATGCCAGCCTCCGACATCGCCCACTTTTCATCGGCGGTCGGACGGGCGAGACCAAGGTCCGCGAGCTTGACGTTGCCATCCTTCGTCAAGATCACGTTCTCCGGCTTGACATCGCGGTGGATCAATCCACGTGTGTGGGCATGGGCCAGCGCTTCGGCAACGGCGAGGACGATCTTGAGGGCAACCTTCTCATCGAAGATCTTGCCCTTTTCGAGCAAGTCCTTGATCGTCTCTCCTTCGATGTACTCCATCACGAAATAATGATGGTTGGCGACCTCTCCGGCATCGATCACGCCGACGATATTGTTGTGCGAGAGCTTGGCGGCAATCTCCGCCTCGCGGCGGAACCGCTTGATGAATTCTTTGTTCTGCGCCAGGGCGTCGAGTAAGACTTTCACCGCGACGACGCGGTTCACGCTCGCCTGCTTTGCCTTATAGACGAGGCCCATGGAGCCTTTACCGATGCGTTCCAGGATCTGGTAGCCGGGGACCTCGAATTTCTTCTCACCATCGGTCCCAACTTCCTGAACGATCCGGCGCGCCTGACTCGCGGTCAGCGCCTTGGCTGCGACGAGCACTTCCAGGAGGCTCGGAGCAATGGCCTGCTCCTTTTCCTTCGCGGCGGCGATCTTCGATCGCTGGGCCTTGCAGTGGTTGATTTCCTCAAGGGTCGCCAGACCGCGCCGGATAATTGTGCGTTCGAGGTTCGTGTCGTTAATCGCGGACAGGCCCTTCGGGTCGCTTCGGGCCTTCGCGTCGCTCTTGGCTGCGGGCGTCGCGGTAGCGGCCTTGACCGGCGGCTGAGAGACCGGGGCGGGAGGTGGCGAGGACGGGCCCGACGTCGGGGGCGTGCCCTTCGCTGGCGGATTGCTCTCGACCGAAGTGGCCATGGGGACGTCTCCCAGAGGACATGCGGACCAAACGCGAGCGGACCAATCGCGATGGGCACGAGGCAAGTACCGGGCCGATCTGTGCGGTATCCGAGGTCGGATGGTCAGCGTAGGATGTGAACGAACGCCGAAAACTCTATGGTCATATTGTGTCCAGACGGGCTTCATGAACGCTACCCCCCACTCGGCAGGGGGATGACTCAATTCCTAACGCTCCCGCGCGGCCGATGTGACACCGGGCGAGTTCCGTCCGCCGCTTGTGACGGCGTCGGTCGCTCGCTACAATCTCTGGAGACATTCGCGAGCCTGAGAAGTCCGTCGTCCACCTGTCGCAGGGGCTGGGATCAGACGTAGGCCGCGGTCCGAATCGAAGCAAAGGCGGAGACGCGGCCTTGTCGACCATCGGTGTGATCGCGGGAGACGGGGTCGGACCCGAAGTCGTCCGTCATGGACTGGCGGCGCTCGATGTGGTCGCCCATCGCCACGGATTGGTGTTCGATCGCGTCCCATTCGATCTCGGCGCCGAGCGATATCTGAGGACCGGTGAGGTTCTGCCCGACTCCGTGATGGAGGAGTTGCGAAAGTGCGACGTCCTCTATCTCGGCGCCGTCGGCGACCCGCGAGTCCCTCCCGGAGTCCTGGAGAAGGGGCTACTTCTCAAGCTCCGATTCGGGTTCCACCAGTACATCAATCTCAGACCGGTGCGGCTGTATCCGGGCGTCGAGACGCCGATCAAGGGGAAGGGACCGAGCGACATCGATATGGTCGTCGTTCGTGAAAACAACGAGGACCTTTACGTCGGCGCCGGCGGCTTCACCTACAAGGGGACGCCGGAGGAAGTGGCGATCCAGACCTCGATCAACACCCGAGCGGGCGTGGAACGGTGCCTGCGATACGCGTTCAATCTCGCCAGAACTCGCGCCGTCGCCCGGGTCTTCGGAGCGCTCTCTCAAGCGGACCGGGATTCCGGGAAGAGAGGGCAGGTCACCCTGGTGGCGAAGACGAACGTCCTGACGTTCGCGCACGACCTCTGGATGCGGGCCTTCACCGAAGTTTCTCGTGACTATCCCGAGATCAAACCGGATTATAATCACGTCGATGCGTGCTGCATGCGCATGGTCACGAACCCCGAGCGCTACGACGTGATTGCGACGACGAATATGTTCGGCGACATCATCACCGACCTGGGCGCGGTGCTCCAGGGCGGGATGGGGCTCGCGGCTTCGGGGAATTTGAATCCCGACCGGACCGCGCCGAGCATGTTCGAGCCGGTACACGGCTCCGCGCCCGACATTGCGGGCAAGGGAATCGCCAACCCGATCGCGGCGATCCTGTCGGCCGCCATGATGCTCGATCATCTCGAAGCTGCGGCCGCCGCCGACGACTTGCGTCGGGCGGTGGCTCAGGTCCTGAACTCGAAAGGGCCACGAACCCCCGATCTTGGCGGGACGGCGACCACGAACGACGTGGGAAACGCCGTCCTCGCGGCACTCGGCGGTTGATCCGGAAGAGGATCAACCGCCAGGTCGCCAGATCCGCCAAGGCTAGAATTGGAAGGCATCTTCTCCTCTTTCTTCCCTTGGCGTCTCGGCGACCTGGCGGTTCCTTTACTCCGGGAGATCGTAGTCCATGAGCCTTGCAGCCAGCCCCGGCCTGGATGCTAGCGTCCTGGTCTTGAACAAGCTCTATATGGCCGTCCAGGTCATCTCGGCCCGACGTGCCTTCTGCCTCCTCTTCAAGGATCTGGCCGAGGTTGTCACCCTGGACGACGGCCATTATCAATCCTACGACTTCCATTCCTGGCGTGAGGTTTCCGCGGCCCGAGCCCGATTCAAGGACCCGGACGACGACTACGTCCGCACCGTCCACTTCGAGATCCAGGCTCCCCGCGTGATCCGCCTCTTCGGTTACGACCGCCTTCCGAAACAACGGGTCAAGTTCAACCGGCGCAACATCTTCGCCCGCGACGGGAATCGCTGCCAGTATTGTGGCAAGAAGTTCGCAACCTCGGAACTGAGCCTCGACCACGTGATGCCCCGATTTCGTGGCGGCGAGGCGACGTGGGAGAATATCGTCTGCGCCTGCCTCAGGTGCAACGTGAAGAAGGGCGGTCGTACTCCTCGGGAAGCCAACATGAAACTCTTCCGCGAGCCCGTGCGACCGAAGACATCGCCGGTTCTCAGTCTCAAACTGTCGCACAGAAAATATGAGAGCTGGAAGACGTTCCTGGACAACGCCTACTGGTCGGTGGAATTGAGCTGACGGCCGCTCCGAGCGTCTTCCGAGAAGACCCGGCACGATCGAACAATCGCGTCGATAGGCGGACATTTCGGGGCGGAAAATCGGCGATGAGTACCTGCGTGATCCCCGTCTTTCTGACATTCGCGCTCCTCGAATCGTCGAGTGGCCTCGCGGAAGTACCAGCCAAGCGCATCGTTGGGCGTTGGCTCTCACAGGATGCCGACCGTCAACCGCTCGTCTTCGAGAACGACGGCCGTTTCGAGTACGGATTCGCGAAGAAGGACGGCGAGTGGATCATGGCGAAGGGCACGTACACGATCTCGATGGAAGGCAAGATCGTGGCGAGTGCGAGATCGGGGGGCGTCACCCTCGGCCTCCGATACACACTCAAGGATGACGTGGTACACGGCCCCAGGGGGCCGGACCCGAAGATGCAATGGAGGCAGGAGGAGCGCTGAGTTGTGGAGACAGGGGAGTTCGAGTTCTCAACCTTCGCCGACACGCGCGAACCCGCATCGACGACATTGTGACGGTCGGGTACAATCTTAGTTGGTTCGGAGCCGCCACGTCTCGTTCCCCGGCCGGCACACGAGGGCGGATGATGTCCAGTACGTCTCCCGAAGGAATCGCGGGCCGAGTTTCGCCTCGCTCTCTCAAAGACGAGCTCGCCTCGCTCAAGATCGATCGCGCGGAAGAGCGTCGCGACACGAAACGACCGTCGGGGCCATCGAAGCGGGGCCCGCGAGGCAGCGGTTTCTTCCTGAAATTGCTCTCTTTACTCCTCTGGCTGTTCCCCCTGGGGATCGTCGGCGGCGGTGCGTATTTCGCCTATCTGCAGTATCAGAAGATCCAGGCGAAGCCTGAGGTCAGCACGTTCGTCGTTCAGTCCATGACGGCCGGCGAGGCGGAAAAACTCCTGAGCGCGAAGGGCTACATCAAGTCTCGCTACCAGGCATCCATCGGGTCGAGGACCCCTGGCCGGGTCGAGCGGATGCTCGTGGAGGAAGGGACGAAGGTCAAGAAAGGGCAGCTCCTGGCCGTGCTCGAACATAACGACATGGATGCGCTCCTGGAGTCCCGAAAGGCGAGCATCGCACGCGTCGACGCCGAGCTGGAAGAGTCCAAGGCCGACCTCAAGGAGAAGGATCGAAAAGCACGGCTCCAGTCCACGCTCTATTCGCGCAAGCAGGTCGCGCTGGACGCCGTGGAAGAGGCCGTCGCCGCGAAGGACATGGCGAGCGCCAGGCTCAAGGCGCTGCAGGCGAATCGGACGCTCATGGTCGCCACGATGAGGGAGACCGAAGAGACCATTCACAATATGAGCATTTTCGCCCCTTTCGATGGAACTGTGGTCGAGAAAGGGGCTGAGCCGGGGGAGACGATCATGCCGGGCGGCATGGGTGCCGCGAGCGGTCGTGGATCGGTCGTTACGCTGTCGGATCTGGATACGCTGGAGGTCGAGACCGACATCACCGAGACCCTGGTCTCACGCATTGCCCTTGGCCAACCGGCCGAGATCTCGGTCTCGGCCGTGCCGAACCGTCATTACCGGGGCCGTCTGCGTCAGATCATCCCGATGGGGGATCGGGCGCGCGGTACCGTGAAGGTCAAGGTCGCGATTCTCGACGCCGACACTCATCTCTTCCCCGAACTGGTCTCCACCGTTCACTTCCTCCCGGACAAGTCCGTCAACAACCCTAACGCCGGCAAGCCGTCGCTTTTTGTCGCCAAGAGGGCAATCGTCGAGGAGAACGGCCACAGTCATGTTTGGGTCGTGGACAGCAATGGGAACTTGTCCAAACATCGGATCGAGGCCGTGGTCACGAACGACGACCTCGCGCGGGTTGAGAAGGGCCTCGTTGCCGGCGACGTTGTCGTCGTTTCACCCTCGAATTCGCTTCGCGAGGGGAACCAGGTCAAGGTTGCTGACTAGCAATTCCGAAAGAATTTAGCTTCATAAAATACGATTCCATGGTGCAGGCGTCCCGCCTGCGTTACCCACCACGCAGGCGAGCCGCCTGCACCCCAGTCGCGCGTCGGAGTCCCGCATGGGCCAAGAACCCGCCATCGCGCTTCGCGGCGTGTGCAAAGAGTACCGTCGCGAGCAGATCAAGATCCCAGTTCTTACCGACCTGAAACTCACGGTCGACGAAGGCGAGTTCCTCGCGCTGATGGGGCCGTCCGGCTCGGGAAAGACCACGCTGTTGAATCTCCTCGCGGGCCTTGATCGGCCGACGACCGGGGAGGTGGTGGTTCACGGCCAGGATCTGGCCCAGATGAGCGAGGGCCAGATCGCGCGATGGCGATCGCGCAACGTCGGGTTCATCTTCCAGCTCTACAACCTTATCCCGGTGCTGACCGCGTTCGAGAACGTCGAGATGCCGCTGCTCCTGACGAGCCTCTCGAAGCGGCAGCGGCGAGAGAACGTCCGCACCGCGCTACGGGTGGTGGGGCTGGAGGGCCGCGAGGATCATTTCCCCCGGCAACTCTCCGGCGGTCAGGAGCAGCGCGTGGCGATCGCTCGCGCGATCGTCACCGACCCCTATCTCCTCGTGGCCGACGAGCCCACCGGCGACCTCGACCGCCAGAGCGCCGAGGAGATCCTTGAGTTGATGGAGCAGCTTCATCGCGAGTTTCAGAAGACGATCGTCATGGTCACCCACGACCCAATCGCCGCTCGACGGGCGTCCCGGCTTCTGAAGCTCGACAAGGGAAAGCTCGTTGGCGACGTGATCCAGGCGCAGGAGGTGGCGTCGTGAAATACCTGGTCTACGTCTTCCGCAATATCCGCCGCAATCCGGTCCGAACGCTCCTGACGGTCGCGTCAATCTCGATCTGCCTCTTCTTGATGATGCTGCTACTCTCGTATCTCACCATCAACACGGAGGTCGCGCATTCGCTGAGCGACTATAACCGCCTGATCACCATGAGTTCCCAGGGGTTCACTCAGCCCGTCCCGATCGCCAATGTTGCGACCGTGGCCGCGATGGAAGGGATCGCCACCGTCGGTGAGCTCACGCCGGAGGACAAGGAGCATCGCGATAAGAAAGCGGTCTCGCCCTTCTCCTGGTACGGCGGACGGTACAAAGACGACTCGATGCCGGGCTCTCAGTTCGGGATCGACCCGGAGACGATCTTCGCGATCATGGTCGAGATGAAGCTCCCTCCCGATCAGCTCAAGGCCTTCCGGGATGACAAGACCGGCTGCGTGATCGGGAAGAAGCTGGCGAAGGACAAGAATCTCAAGATCGGAGATCCCTACCCCCTCAAAGGCACGGTCTACGAGTTCAACCTCGACCTGACCATCCGGGGCATCTATGACGCACCCGAAAATCGCGATAATCGGATGTGCCTTTATCACTGGGCCTATCTGGACGAAGGCCTGAAGCGTGATTTCCAGGGCCGGGCGGCGGGAAACGCGGGGACGATCTACTTCAAGTGCAAGGATGCCGCGGCGATGCCCGGCCTCATCAAGAAGATCGACGATTCCTTTCGGAATAGCAGCACACCCACCAAGACGCAGACCGAGGAAGCGTTCGCGCAGATGTTCTCGGAGATGATCGGCGACCTCCAGACCCTGATCGTCGCCGTCGGCATGGCGGTCGTCGTGTCCTTGATCTGCGTCTGCGGCGTCGCGATGGCCATGTCCATGCGCGAGCGAACCACCGAGGTCGCGGTGCTCAAGGCGATCGGATTCGGCCGCGGCCTGGTGCTCGCGCTGGTGCTTGTGGAGGCGGTCATTGTCTCCACCCTTGGCGGCGTCGTCGGGGCGCTCGGCACGAAACTGCTGTTCGATCAATTTGACCTCGGGAGCCTCGTTCCGGGCTTCCTGCCGTTCTTCTACGTCCCCTGGACCACGGCCCTGTTCGGTTTAGGTCTGGCCGTCCTGATCGGTTTCGTGAGCGGTGTCCTCCCCGCATGGCTCGCGGCCCAAACGTCCGTCATCCAGGGCTTGAGGAAGGTGGTCTGACCGAGATGATCCCGATCAAATACAACATCAGGAACCTGCGACGACGCTGGGTGACGACCACCCTCACGATCATCGGCACCGGCCTGGTGGTGGCCTCGTCCTGCATCCTCTTCGGCATGGTCGAGGGCCTCCAGCAGAGCCTTCGCGTCTCGGGCGATCCCAACGACCTGATGGTCCTGCGCAAGGGATCGACCAACGAGACGAGCAGCTACTTCGATCTCTCGAAGGTCGTCGAGCTCGCCACGATTCCGGGGATCGCACGCGATGAGAAGGGCAGGCCGCTGTGCGCGGGGGAACTGGTCAATATCCCCGTGTGCGAGCGTGCCAATGGCTCCCGCGCCAATCTCATCATCCGCGGCATGGACCCGATTTCGCCGGCTCTGAGGCCGAACTTCAAGATCATTGAGGGCCGAACGATCGAGCCGGGAAAGGGAGAATGTCTGGTCGCGAAGCCGATCTCGGGCCGCTTCAAAGGGACACGACTCGGGGAAACCCTCAAGTGCGGGGAGAGGGAATCTTACCGCGTTGTCGGCGTCTTCACCGCGGGGGGTGGGGCGGCCGAGAGCGAGGTCTGGGTCGATCGCAATGACCTCGCCCGGAACACCCAGCGGACCGGCTTCGTCTCCGACGTCCAGCTTCGCGCGGCCTCCGCCGCCGACCGCGACGCGATCCAGAAGACGATCCAGACCGGGACGCAATTCAACCTGCTGGCGATGAAGGAGTCGGACTATTACGCCGACCAGCAGATTACCGGCATGGTCCTCCTGGTGATCGGCTCGGTGATTGCCGTGCTCCTCTCCATCGGCGCAATGTTCGCCGCGGCGAACACGATGTTTGCCGCCGTGAAGTCGCGCACCCGGGAGATCGGGACGCTGCGGGCTCTCGGGTTCTCGCGATTCGACGTGCTCCTCTGCTTCCTGGGCGAATCGATCCTGCTCTGCTCGCTCGGCGGCCTGCTGGGTTGGCTGGCCACGCTTCCCATGTCCGCTCTGACCTTCGGCACGAACGATTTCAATAGCTTCGCCGAGAAAACGATCCAGTTCCGCTTCGGCCCGCTCGTGTTCGCGGTCGCCTTCGCCATGACGATGGCCATGGGAGTCTTCGGCGGATTGTTCCCGGCGATCCGGGCGATCCGGCTGGATGTGATCAAGGCGTTGAGGGAGGTCTGAGGAGCCGAATGGATCTTTCCAGGGCCTGGACCGACTTTCGGGAGCGGTGAACCGCACGGTTTTCGTGCTCATCGCGCGTGCTCAAGCACGACGATGCGTCTGTCCCCTCCCACGTCAAATTGGCTCCCGGCCACGCGTTCGACTTTCCAGCCGGGCAAGACCTCCAGGAAGCTTTCCACCGGCTTGATCTTGAGGTTGATCCTGGGCGTCAGGTAATGCCCCGGAGCGATGAAGCGGGGGTTGATCGCTTCGATTAATGCGGGGATTTCCGCAAGGTCGATCGTCGGAGGGCCGCCGGCCGAGGCCAGCAGGACGTCGGCCCCGCGCAATGGGGCGATTTCCACCTCCGTCAGTGCATGACCCAGGTCGCCAAGATGGACCACGTGAAGCCCTTCCGACCGGAAATGGAGGATCGTCACCTCGTCTTCGGGGAGCTTGTCGGGCGTCTCGTAGACGTGGAGGGACTCGAACCGAATCCCACGAACAACCGCACCGCCGTCGGGCAACTCGAGGCCGCGAACAACCTCGAACGGCGGGACGATTTGCCCGAGATGGCTGTGATAGCGGTCGTTCTCGTGGGTGACCGCCACGATGTCCGCCGGTTCGGCGATCGGCTCGTAACCGCCGGAGTCCGGGGACTTGAAGGGATCGAGGATGATTCGAAGGCCTTGCGTCTCGATCAGGAACGCCGCATGACCGTACCAGGTGATTTTCATGTTGGTCGAGGGTTGAGAGTGGGCAGAGGATGCAAAAAGGGTTAGGCTTCGGACCTGGATTATCGCGGATGGACGCGTCCCTCTCCACTCCCTGCCGCTCGTGTCGCACTCACTCTCCGGGAGCCTCGCCATGACCGATCGCCGCCATTTTCTCGCAACGACCGCGACCAGCATGGCCGCGCTGAGTCTGGGCACGGGTGCTCGCGCCGATGAATCGCCGACCGCGTCCGACGGAACGTGGCTGACGTACGCCGTGAACGTCGAGATGACCTGGGGGAACTTGCCGTTCCTGGACCGGCTTCGGAAGGTGAAGGAGGCCGGATTCAGCCATTACGAGTTCTGGCCGTGGCGTGGAAAGGACCTCGACGCGATCAAGACGCTCAATGACGAGCTGGGCCTGCATGTGGCCCAGTTTTCGGCCGCCCCGCGTGGATTTGCCCGCGGATTCGCGGACCCGGCCCGACGCGACGAGTTCCTGGAGGATATCAGGCTGGCCGTGGACGTGGCCAAGAAGCTGAACGTCCAGAAGACCTGCGTGGTCGCCGGCGAAGAGCACGAAGGGCTCACGAAGGAGCAAATGACCCAATCGGTCATCGATTGCCTCAAGACCGCGGCGCCGATTGTCGAATCCGCCGGGATCACCCTGATCCTGGAGCCGCTCAACGTCCTCGTCGATCACCCGCGCCAACATGTCGTGACTTCGGAGCACGCGGCCAGGATCCTCAAGGCCGTAGGCTCGCCGAACGTCAAGATGCTCTTCGACTGCTACCACCAGCAGATCAGTGAGGGCAACCTCTCCGGGAATATCCGCAAATACAAGGATCTGATCGGCTATTACCAGATCGCCGATCATCCCGGCCGCAATCAGCCGGGCACGGGCGAAGTGAACTACTCGCATGTGTTCCGGGTGATTCACGACGTTGGTTATCGGGGTGCGATCGGCCTGGAGATGAGCGCGAGCGGCGACCCGATGGACGCGTTCAAGGCGGTCCGCAAGTGTGACGCGGAAGCGAGAGATCGTCGCATCGGCTTCAAGGGCCG
The DNA here is from genome assembly GCA_028291545.1 of Planctomycetota bacterium. GTDB lineage: Bacteria > Planctomycetota > Planctomycetia > Isosphaerales > Isosphaeraceae > JAQGHR01. The sequence continues at coordinate 32,324 of JAQGHR010000157.1, forward strand.
GTGATTCAAGATTGCTCTCGTCCTCTCGGCGCGTCGGATCACGCCCCGAGAGGACGAAGGACTTGGCATTCTAATTCGTGTTGTTCGTCCCGCTCGTCGCCCCCATCCGGCTGTGTCCGGCCTTCTCCTCGGCCGTGAGGGCGCCGGGAGAAGGGGGCACCGACTGATCGAGCATGATCGGCAGGCCATTCTTGGTGTTGCCGATAATGATGATCTTGGCATTCGGGCTACGCGCGAGCATCTCGGTGGCCTCGATCGACTTCCAGGTCAGGTAGTCGGGCGTGATCCCCTTGGCGATGATCGCCTGGGAATCCTGGATTCCCTTGGCCTCGATCACCTTGCGATCGGCCTCCTTCTTGTCGCGCGCGATTTGGAATTCCATCCGCTCGCTCTCTTGCTTCATCACCAGCTTGCGGTTGATTCCTTCGGTCACGGCCGTCGGCAAGAGGATGTTGCGAACGAGGACGTTCGAGACACTGAAGACCTTGGTCGGTGCATCGGTATAGTCACCTTGGATGGTCTTCTGAAGAGACACATCGAGCCGCTTGAGCATCGCCTGCGCGAGTTCCTCTCGCTTCTCGCCGTAGACCTCCTCGTCCGAGAATTTGGACGCGGCTTCCCGGATCGCCGTGCCGATGCCGGGCCGGATCATACGGTCCTCGTAGTTCTCGCCGAGGTTGCGATAAACCCAAGGCGCGGCCTGCGGCAGCAGGCGGTAGGTGACGGTCACGTCGAGCTTCATCTCCATACCGTTGCCGGACAGAACCGTGATCGAATCATCGCCCCCCTTCACCCCTTCTTCGTGGACGTGACTCATCGTGTACGACTGCGTGCGTGCGTTCATGATTTCCAGGTTATACCAAGGCGCGAGGAAGTGCAGGCCGTCTCGCATCGGTTCGTTCACGACCCGGCCGAAGACGACGGGGACGCCGACGCTGCCTGGCGGGACTACCACAACACACCGGTAGACGCCCAGTACGGCGGCCAGGCCCAAGGTCCCGACCGAAGTCATCAACAAGGCGAAGCGTGCCTTCATGGCGTCCGGGTCCGCCTTGTGCCGCACCCGAAGCGCGGCCACACCCGACAACAGCCCACCCGCAATCAACAGAACCAGCAGGATGATGGAGCCCATGTGTTCCTCGTTGAGCGATCCAGCCGCGACTCGACCGGGAACTTCCCGGCGGCCCTTGTTCACCGGCCCGCGGGTCGCGAGTGTATTCGTCGCCGGGCCGGAAATATCCGACTTGCGGATTTCCCACGGGGAGCCCGTACACGAAACGGATATCGCTATCAAAGCAGCGGTCGCAGACCGAGCGATTGTCGCCTGCGGTTGATCGCGGCAAACGCGCGAGGTTCTTGCTTGAGAAACCGTGTCAGTTGCGACATGGTGCAACCCAACGCCTCGCCTGCGGCGCGGAGGTCGCCATTCTCGCGATCGAGGAAATCGAGGGCCTCGGCGAGGATGGCCGGGAAATCGTCGTGTTTCGGATTGATGAGAATCCGACCCGCCACACACCGAGATTGCCAGAGGCGACCTGGCATCGCACCCGGCTCGCGCTGGACCCGGACCTCAATCGCCAGGAGCAATCGCAGCCGGAACAGGGCCACTTCGCGGTTCTGCGACTGGCTTCGTCGCTCGTTCGCCTCGGCGGAGAGGCCCGTCGGACGGTGTGTCAGGATCGCCGCGGTCTCAACCTTGTTCCGATTCTGGCCGCCGGGGCCGGATCGACGAGTGAACCGGACGTCGCACTCGGTGAGGAGTTGGTCCGAGGCGAGTGCGGCGGGGTGTTTCATGCGATCTCCGCAAGGTCGTGATGGATCCGGCCGCCAGCACGCCGGCCCGATCCATCACGGCCTGCTTGATAACATCTCACTCAGAGGATCGGGATGACGATCTTTTCTCCGCCCTTCATCGCCGATTCGTGCGCGCACAATCCCACCATCGTCCAGTTCGCCGAAGTGGCCGCATCCGGCAGCGCGGGACGCTCTCCGCGAATGGCACTCAACCAGGCGTGGACGAGGTGCGGATGAGAACCGCCGTGTCCTCCTCCCTGGGTGAACGAAAGGTGATCTTCTCCCTCGCCGTAAACGCCCTTGGTCGTGAAGCGCTGGATCGGCTTCGGCAACAGGTGGGCGAAGTCGGGGACTTTCACGCGGGTCGGGATCTCGGGTTCCGGCAGGCCGCGCGTGTGGATGACGGGCTCTTCGTTCTCGACCTGCTGCCACTCGAAGCTCTTCCTGTCGCCATAGGCGTCGAAGCTCTCACGGTACTGGCGAGCCACGTTGAAGAGGCTGCGAGTGACCTCCGCGCACACGTCGGAATCCTTGATCTTGAACGTCGCCGATTCGATGGCGAACGGGCTGCCGTACTTGGGAATGAGCGTCTCGTCGATCCGCCCGGAGCCGTGGCAGACGACGTGCTCGGCGTGCTTGCCCAGGATGGCGAGGCACGGGCTGACGCAGTGCGTGGCGTAGTGCATCGGAGGCAGGCCCTCCCAGTAGCCTGGCCAGCCTTCCATGTCCTGCTGGTGCGAGCCGCGCAAGAATTGAATGCGGCCGAGTTCGCCACGGTCGTAGAGGTCTTTGACGAACAGGTACTCGCGGCTATAGACCACGGTCTCCATCATCATGTAGACCTTGCCGGAACTGCGCTGCGCCTCGACGATCTTGCGGCAATCCTCGATCGAGGTGGCCATCGGCACGGTGCAGGCGACATGCTTGCCGGCCATGAGGGCCGCCAGGCTCTGGGACGCATGATCGGCGATCGGGGAGTTGATATGGACCGCATCGATGTCCGGATCCTTGAGGACTTGCTCGAAGCTGGTGTAGCGTTTCGCTATGCCCCAGCGGTCGCCGCATTCGTCCAGATCCTTCTGCGAGCGGCGGCAGATGGCCGAAACCTTGGCCCCTGGGTAGTTCTGGTAGATCGGGATGAACTCGGCTCCGAAGCCGAGACCGATGATGGCCACCCGGATCGGTTGGTCGCTCGCCATGACGTCATGCCTCGGAAAGGAGATCGGGCGGTCGGCCCGTTGCGGAGTTCCGCCCAGAATAGTACCGTGGTAGCCCGAAGGCAAGTCGCCGCACACAGAGCGTGTGGAAAGCTCGGGACGAGTCGCGGAGGGATCGCGTATGGCGTCCGGTTTGAGTTGGGTCTGGCTCCTCACCTGGTCGCTCTGGGCGGCCGTCGTATTCAAGGATTGGCAGCGCCAACCACGAGACTGGCGATGGATGTTTTCGCTGGGAACCCTCGTGATCGTTGCATGGTCGACGATCGGTAGTCTGGATGACGTGAACAACCTGCGTTTTATCCTGCTCGCGGGTCTGGCCGTGGTCGTCCTGCTAAGCTGGACCTGGGTTGATCTGGCCGCCAGTCGGCGTCGTTCCCGACGAGCCGACTGGGCCGGAATTCACGGATACGAACCGCTCGCCATCGAGCGCCGTCGATCCAGCTCGTCGCTTCCCGACGGTCTTCGTCGGCTGCCGATGTTCAGCAAGGGATTCTCGCCCGCGACCGAGGGCGTGATGGTACGCGACGACGAAAATGGGCGGCAACGGTTTGTGTTCGATCACACGATTCGCCGCAAGGTCACCTGGTTTGACGCCGGGGGCGTGGGGACGACCGGGACGGTCGTCGCGATGCATCGTCCGGGGATGTGGTTGCCCCTGTTCCAGGTCCGGCCGATCGGGATCATGTATGCGATGGACGGAGGCCCCCTGGGAGATCCGGTGGCCGTTGGGGCGGGCACGGCGTTCGCCAAATCCTACCGGCTGGGCGGGCACGAGCCCCGAAACCTCCGCGGTTTCTTCAGCGACGAGCTCTTGGCGGCGATCTCCGAGAAACCGGGTTGGGTGATCGAGGGTGAGGGCGAGTGGATCGCGGCGTGTTACTTTGACCGGTCGGAAAACTTGATGAGCCTCAAGGCGTCGCGACTTCGGATCGTCAAAGCCGAGCAACTCGAAGATCATGTGCGAGACGCAACGCTTATGTTGGGTCGGATCGCAGACAGAGACGCCCGATCTTCGGCCCGAGGTGTCGGGGCGGCCTGAATTGCCGCAATAGGCGTGGAACGCAAGGAATCAGGGGATGCAGATGACGAGCGGATCCGATAAGAAAGTGCGCGTGGCCATCCTCGGTGCAGGTGCGGTCAGTGATTATCACCATGTCCCCGGCCTGAAGCTCGATCCTCGAGCCGAGGTCGTCGCCGCATGCGACGCCGATGCCAATCTCCTCGCCCGCCGCAAGGACGAATGGGGCCTGGAGCGAGTGACGACCGATTATCAGGAGCTCTGCTCGGCCCCGGATATCGACGCAGTCATCATCGCCACGCCGAATTTCACCCATCGCGACATGGCCGTCGCCGCAGCCGAGGGCGGCAAGCACGTCATGTGCGAGAAGCCTCTGGGTCGAAGCGCGGGCGAGGTCAAGGAGATGGCAGACGCCTGCATCAAGGCCGGCGTCGTCCACATGACGGCCTTCACGTATCGCTTCGCGCCGGCGATGATTTACCTTCGCCACCTGCTCAAGGCGGGCAGCCTGGGCACGCCTCGCCACTTCCGATCGCAACGGTTCCTCGACCTGCCCGAAACGAGCTGGGGCTGGCGCCAGTACAAGGATAAGGCCGGGGCGGGCGACCTCTTCGACATGACGATCCATCGCATCGATTTCGCCATCGACTTGCTCGGGCCGATCGAACGCGTTTGCGGCGCCGTGGCCAGGTTCGCACCGCGCACGCAGACGCCGGACGGGAAGCCCTGTCCGCCCTCAGACGTGGACGATTGGTCGGCGCTGATCGGCGAGTTCCAATCCGGCGCGGTGGGGGTTTGGGAGGGGACGACGCTAGCCAAGGGATATCATCGCGACGGATTCGGCCACGAATGGGCCGAGATCAACGGCTCGGAAGGCTCGGCCGTTTACCGCTTGCACGAGCCGAACGTGATCCTGCTGGGCAAGACTGGCAGCGATCTCGCGCCCTTTCCGGTCCCCGCGGAATTCCTCAAACCGGCGGGCAGTCCCCGTGACCCGAGCCAGGGAAAGCCGGCCACCGTGTTCCGCTACGACCTGGCATGGGAGTTCATCTCGGCCATCGTCGAGAAACGGCCGGCCGTACCCAGCTTCGTTGATGGGCTGAACGCTCAGATCGTCGCCGACGCGGTCCTCAAATCGCACGAATCACGATCGTGGGTGGATATCGGACAGCCGAAGAAATGAACCGCCAGGCAAGAGTGGTAGAGAAGCTGGAAATCTCTTCTCTACGCCCTGGCGGCTGCATTTCCCAGGTCAGGTCGACACCATCCCCGCGTTCACCGTCGGCTGGGTGCCGCGGTCGCCGCAAAGGACGATGAGCAGGTTCGAGACCATTTGCGCTTTGCGCTCGTTATCCAGCTCGACGATGTTGTTCTTGGAGAGCAACTCCAGCGCCATCTCGACCATGCCGACCGCGCCTTCGACGATCTTCGAGCGGGCGGCGATGACCGCGCTCGCCTGCTGCCTCTGGAGCATCACGCCCGCGATCTCGGGCGAGTACGCCAGGTGGCTGATTCTCGCCTCGATGACCAGCACGCCGGCCTGGATCAGTCGGTCCTGAATCTCGGTCTTGAGATGCTCGGCGATTTCGGCGGTGTGGCTTCGCAGGGACATCTCGCCATCGACATGGGCGTCGTACGGATAGCGCGTTGCCAGGTTCCTCAGGGCCGCCTCCGTCTGCACGCGGACGAAGTTCTCGTAATTGTCCACATGGAAGAGGGCCTCGGCCGTGTCGATCACCTTCCAGACGACGATCGCAGCGATCTGGATCGGATTGCCCGAATGGTCGTTTACTTTGAGCTTTTCGCTCTCGAAGTTCCGCACGCGAAGCGTGATCCGGTTCTTCGTATAAAACGGGTTCGCCCACCGCAGGCCAGGCGCCTTGACCGTCCCCTTGTAGGCGCCGAAAAGCTGGAGAACCTTCGCCTGGTTGGGAGCGACGGTGAACAGCCCGATCAGGCCGAAGAAGCCCACGATGCCGCTCAGAGCCGCGAGTCCGATTGGGAGACCCGCCTGGTTGTTCGCACCCCAGATCACAAGCAGGACCCCGAGGACAAACAGCGAGAACGACACGATCATCGCGGCGTAACCGGGCACCGCGTGGATTTCGATTTCCTTGATGTGCAGGGGCTTGTTCGCGGGATCGTCCCAAGAGGCGTCCATCTTCGGGGTCTCCAAGAAATTCGAGTGACAGTGCGTCGTCAGTTCGCTGGTCTATTCGCCGCTCCATCTCCGATATTGCACGAGGACGCAGGCGACGCAAGGCCCCGCCATCGAAGGATTTCGTTGTCGAGGTCGCTGGCGAGCGTTATTCTCCAGGAGGAGCATCGCACTCAACGGAGGCAACGAGATGACGAACACGACCCGATTCCTGGCCCTCGCGGCAATCCTGATGGTTCCAGCAGCCACGTTCGGACAGACCGGCGCGGCCACCAAGGCGAAGGCGTCGATCTATGATGCGAAGGCCGACGCCCGCGAACTGGTCAAGGCGGCCACGACCATCGCAGGTCGCGACTCCCAGCGCGTCCTCGTCATGTTCGGCGGCGATTGGTGCGGCTGGTGCCATAAGCTGCACACCTTGTTCAAGACGGATAAGGATATCCGCAAGATTCTCAGTGAGGATTATCAGCTCGTGATGGTCGACACCAAAGCCAGGAATGCCGAGGCTCTTCTGGCCGAATGTCAGGGCGACCTCAAGAGCGTCGGGTATCCATTCCTCGCCGTCCTCGACGCCGATGGCAAGATCCTGACCCGGCAGAAGACCGACCCGCTGGAGGAAGGGGAGCACCACGACCCAAAGAAGGTGAAGGCGTTCCTTGAGGAGTGGGCGCCGCCGAAGGTCTCGGCCGCCAAGGTCGTGGAGGCGGCCCTCGTTCGTGCGTCGAGCGAGGACAAACGGATCTTCCTCCACTTCGGCGCACCGTGGTGCGGCTGGTGCCACAAACTCGACGGGTTCCTGGCCCGCGAGGATGTCGCCAAGATCCTCGGCAAGGATTTTGTCGACGTCAAGATTGATGTCGATCGGATGATCGGCGGCAAAGACGTTGAGGCCCAGTACCGAAAGAACGTCCAGGGCGGTATCCCCTGGTTCGCGTTTCTTGATGCCAAAGGCGAGGAGATCGCCAACGCGAACGGCCCCAAGGGGAATATTGGCTATCCCGCGACGGCCGAGGAAATCGCCCACTTCGTTTCGATGTTGAAGAAGGCCGCGAGGAAGATGGACGCAGGGGATATCGAGGCGATCGAGAAGGCGCTGAAGGCGGAGGGGGAGAAGCTCGAAGCGGTACAACGAGAACGGGCTGCCGCTTCGGCCGCCCGGATCCGGACGAAGCAAGAGTGAGGGGTGGAGCGACGATGACCTACGGGTATCCGTACTCCCGGTCACACAGTCATGAAACCCCGAGCCCCAGGCGCTTCCGGTGATACGCCAACCGTTGCGTCACGTCCATCCTGGCGAAATCGGGGTGCCCGTCGGGCTTGGTCGGGAAGCCGTTCTTTGAGTGCGGCTTCTCGATCGTGATCACCGGTTGCGCTTCCTTCGGTGCATGACAGGCACACGCCAACGGTGCGGGCTCCGCTTTGGGCGGGACGACCACGGATGAGGAAGTCCCGCCGTAGCTCATCGCCTGCGATTGAAGTCGGAGGTCGTCTTCAAGTGGCCTGTGTGCCCGGATACCTAGCTTTCCCAGGACCGCGTGATAGGCCTTCACGGCCTCAACCGGACCGATCACGCCGTCGACGATCAGGCGCAAGAACTGGATAAACGCAAGCTGATTCTCGGCCGTGTTGATCTTACGTCCGTACAGCGCGACCCTGGCCCCATGCTTTTGTGCGTCGGCCAGCATCTGGAATGCGTCCCGCGTCGTCCCGGCCGATCCGCCCAGGATCCCGACAACGAGATGAGGGTCATAGCGGACCAGTTCTTCCATCGCCTTCGGGCCGTGGTACACGATCTTGAGGAACTGAGGACGGCCCGCCGGCCCGACGCCCGCGAGCATCCGGGCGATCATGTCGTTGAGATAATGGGGCAGGATGGCCGGATCGACTGCGCCGGGCCGGTTCGGGTCGAACACTTCCAGGAAGTAGCGGAAGCCCTTTCGCTCGGCCTCCTCGCGGAACTGGTGGAAGCGTTCGAGCGTGGCGAGGTCGAGGGTCAGGTCGTTGTTGAACGTGACGCTGTAGAGCCCCAGATTCGCGCCGAGGGTTCGCTCCTCGGGTGCGCAATCGAGGTGTCCGCACATGGCATGATCCAGGCTCAGCGACCGGAACGGCCGGGCGGGTTCGGTCGCATAGACGGATCCACGAGCGATATGGACGTCGGTGGTGTCGTTGGCGCGGACGGCGGGCGTGACGTGGGAGTGATCGAACAGGCGCTCCTCGATGGTGAGGGCGTGATTCGTGCTCCCCGACATCAGCATGATATCCACGATCCCTTGGCGGGAGATGGCGCGGATTTGCTCGCGATAATCTGCCAGCGTCTTGTACCGCAGTTCGCCGGGGTGAGACTCGGGGGAGAGACCCGCCGACCCGATCCCGAACGCCATGTCGGCGTCCTTGGCGTCGGCCAGGATGAACTCCCGGCAGCCGTGGGGATCGGCATGGATGGCGGCGAGCTTGCAATCGAGCGACTTATCCACGACGACCCCCATTGCTTTGTCCGGAGATCGTCACGCGAGACGCGCCGGACGGAGCGTGTCCACCCGAGCCCATCGTGACCTTCGCCCCGTTGCCGTTGGACGATGGAGCCGGCTTCGAGGCTGCTGGTGAGGGGGAGGATTTTCCCGCGTTCGGGTTCTTTTTCAAGACCTGGTCGATCGTCTCCCGGAGCACCTGACCCGAGTGCTGTAGCGCCGAAACTTCCTTCGGCCACAGGTCAATCTCAAGCTGTGTTTCCGCCCCCTTTCGACCCACGACGGTCGGGACCGAGAGGCAGACGTCGCGGATTCCGTAAAGGCCGTTCACGAGCGATCCGACCGGCAGGATTCGCTTGGAATCGAGCGCGACGGAATGGATGACCTCGGCAATCGCGAGGCCGACCGCGAAACCCGCGCCCCCCTTGAGCTTGATGACCTCGGCACCGCTGCCTCGCGTCTTGGCGAACAGGGTTTCCGCCGAAGAGGCGGTCCAGCCCGGAAACTTCTCCAGGGGAAGCCCTGCCGCCTGCGCGGCCGACCAGATCGGAACCATGCTGTCGCCATGCTCACCAAGAATGGTGGCCGTCACCTGCGTCGGCGGCAAGTTGAGCGCCTGCGCGATCAATCCTCGGAACCGTGCGGAGTCGAGCTGCGTTCCCAGGCTCAGGACTTGCGAAGAGGGAAGCCCGAGTTGGGCCGTCGCAAGGTAGGTAAGCACGTCGACCGGATTCGAGACGACCAGGACGATCGCATCCTTGCGAATCCCGGCGGACTTCACCTGGGTCAGGATATTCAGGAACAATTCGACGTTGCGATTGATGAGGTCCAGACGACTCTCGTCAGGCTTGCGTCGCAGACCGGCAGTGATGCAGACGAGGTCGCTCTCGGGGATAAGTTCATATCCGCCCGAGCGAATCCTCTGATCGGCCGAGAGCGCCGCGCCGTGGAGGAGGTCGAGAGCCTGACCCCGGCAGAGATCGGCGTTGACGTCCAGGAGATCGATGCCGCTCACGATTCCGCCACACTGCAAGGCATAGCCGGCGGTCGAACCGACCAGGCCGCCGCCGCCGATGATGCTGACCTTCATCTGGTTCACTCCGCAATCGATTGAGGCATTCGATCCCGGGTGCCGCGGGCCGAGACCGGCCCGCGGCACCCGGGAAGGCTCTGTTAATGGGCGAGGAATCTCACCGCGTTGTCGAGGAACTTCAGCGATTCGGCCTGCTTGAAGACAGGGAACGTTTCATGGCCCGGGCGATAGTAGATCACGCCGCCCTTGCCCAGCTTCCAGTAACTGCCGGACGTGAACGATTCGCCCTTGTCCCAGGTCTCCTCGAAGACGGAGACATCGGGCTCGGGAACGTGGAACGGGCTGGAGTACATCTCGGTCTGGGGGATGTCGAACTTCGCGGGGAGCCCCTTCGCCAGAGGATGATCGGGTTTCAGAACCCGGATGTGGCTGGGCTTGCCGTCACCACGATACGTCGGGAAGGCACAATTGGGCAGGGTGAGCGTCAGGATGACCCGATCCTCGCCGGTTTTCCTCTCGAACCGAGGCGTCAACGGGTCCGTCACCTTCGGCAGACCGCCCGGAGCAGGCAACTCGACGATCTTGGCGGTTGCCCGCGCCTTCTCATCGAGCGAAGCCAGCGCGTCCTGCCGAGCCCTCTCGTTCATGGCTTCCTTGAACGGCATCGACCAGTGCGCCGAATGCAGGGAGATCAGGCTGAGCTTCCCTTGCTTGATCCGCGAGATCAGCATCTTCGCCGTCTCCGGCTTGATCTCGCCATGACGGACGTGGCCCCACCAGATCAGGACATCGCAGTTGTCGAGCGTCGATTTCGAGAGGCCCTGATCGGGGTCGTCGATGCAGACGGACTTGACGTCCAGGCCGGGCTGTTTCTTCAGGTAGTCGGCGATCGCGTTGCCGAGGAAGTTGTCGTAGGCCTGCTTCTGTGCGGGCTGCCGCTCGTCCCAGACGACCACGCGGATCGGGTCGGCGGCGTACGAGATCGACGCGAATCCGAGGCAACCGAGGATCAAGGCCGAACCGAAAGACCGTTTCATGTTCTCGCTCCCTGGTGTTTGATCAAACTCCGCCCGAGATTCCCGAGGCGAACGTTTGCCCTTTTACCACAGAGCCGTTGCTACCGCCCGAACCATTCATCGCGTTCATCACCTGATCGGTAATCATCTGCACGAGGGCCTCGGTGTCCTGCCCGTTCTTCGGGGCGGCACCGTTCGCCCCGGGCATGAGCACCTCGGCCGCAGCTTGCTGGAGCTTGGGAGGGATGAACGCGCGGTGCTCGGGTTTGAACTCGGTATACCCTTCGCGGAACAGGCTGTTGCCGCAGAGGTCGCAGTTTTCGAGGCCCTTCTCCAATCGAACATCACGCACGCCGATACCGGGCTTGAGCTTGATCAACTCGGCGGCCTTGGCGTCGTTGTAATACTGGATCGGGCCGATCTGCTTGGCCAGGATCAGGATGCGGCAGTAGGCGTCGATAATCTCGGTCTTGAAGTAGGCGTCCATCAGGTCCGATCCGCAGGTGATCGTGCCGTGGTTGGCAAGGATGATGGTGTCGGTATCTTTGACGTACGGGATCACGGTGTCGGCAAACGGCTGGCCGCCAGGCGTTTCATAAGGCGTGATCGCGACCTCGCCGAGGAAGACCTCGAACTCGGGCATCGTACACTTGGGGATCGGCTCGTGCGTGACGGCGAACGCGGTGGCGTGGGGCGGGTGGCAATGGACGCAGGCCTTGATGTCGGCACGGGTCTTCATGATGGCCAGGTGCAGGAGGATCTCGCTCGACCTCTTGCGCTTGCCGGAGACCTGCTTTCCGTCCATGTCCACGATGCACAGGTCGTCGGGCTTCATGAAACCCTTGGACACGCGCGTGGGCGTGCAGAGGACGCGATCGTCGCTCAGACGGTAGCTGATGTTGCCGTCGTTGGCCGCGGCGAAGCCCTTGGCATACACGCGGCGGCCGACTTCGCACATCTCCTCGCGCAGCTTCCATTCGCTCATCATGGTGTTCATACTCCTCGCCATCTTTCCGCAGGGTGGGGCCGCCCCACGACATGTGTTCTGGAACAGGTGGAGAAGGCCCACCTACGATCGGAAGATATCAATGTGATCCAGCAGACAAGCACAATAGGCGTCGATTGGTGTCTTGGTCTTGCCGAACGGGTTGGCGGCCTCGCGGCCTTCGCTCAGTCCAATCAGGGCGCCGGGCGAGGCACCCAGGGGATCGAATACGACAACATCCTCACCTCGGGCTGAAGAGCCGTCCGCCAGGGCGGATCGCGGCATCGGCAAGGCGATCACGTAACGCCCGCTCGGCAGGGCCGGGTGGGCGCGAGATAGCGTGACCCGGCCGATCACTTCCGCGATCCTCATTCTCTTCGACCCGCGCCAGCGAGCCCCTCTCCAAACCCTCGGGACGCGTCGGGGCACCGGCACGACGAAACGTCGCCAGAAGATGCCGTATCCAGGGAATCGACTTTCCGTCGGTCTCGATCACAAGAAGATTGACCCCAAGTGATCGAATGGCCCGGGAAACCTCGTCGGCCTCGGATGCGACGGCCGCCCGTATTCCCCTCACTCCGTTGGCCGTCCATGCGGAGATCGACCCCTCGCCGGTCATCACAGCCGCGCCGCGATTCGGCCCGGCGGTAAGCCAGGATGTCGCTTGCAGCGTTGTCCGCCCGATCTCCGTCCACGAATTCGTCCCTTCCAGAAGACTCTGTCCCACGGCTGCGGTTGTTCCGGTCTGATGTTCGAGGACGAATCCCCATTCTCCGGTGTTCGTCGCTTCACTCGCCGCCACGACTCGAACGACTATTCCTCTTTTTTTCAGGGACTCACTCGCAAGAGGCGTGATCACCGTGCCAGTCGAGATGTGAATGGCGTGCGTGCTCGATTCGATCTGCTCCGCCTGTCGCAACCCCAGGAGTCGTCCCGCGAAGATCGGCTGAGGAGCTGTCGCAACCGGCTCCGAGAGACCCGCGAGTACGGCCCGGACGGCGGCGTCAACCTGTGAGATCGTGGGACCGTTCATCCGTCAGGCAATCCCATCACGCTCCAGCGGCCAGGCGTCATCCGTCCGAGTTGCTCCTGAAGGGTCATGCCGTCGTTCGTCACCAAGACGCGATCGCCTCGGCCCGCTCCCAGTCGATCGAACACCAGGACCGGCTCGCCATCCTCGCGCCCGTCCGTGCCCTGCAACTGGACCACCAGCAACCGCTCCCCCGTGAAGGAGGCGTGCTTGATCGTGGAAGTCGCGGTGCCGAGGACGAGGCCGAGCTGCATGGAAACAAGCTCCCGAATCGAGAGTGTGGATCTGTCTCAAACGAACCTCATTCCACCCACAATCGCCGAACGTCGTTGCCTGCAGAACGTCAATGGAGTTGTGATGCCTTCACCGGTCGGACCGGCGATGGAGAATGAGGGGACTCCCTCGCCGACGAGTCCGGCCGTGCTCGGTCCGTTCACGACGAAGATGGTGCAATCCATCGCTTTGCCCATGCGGGACATCACGTTTGTGTCCCGAGAATGGAGCGTGGCGGTATGACCATACCCGTGCTCGGATCGACGAGCCATCTCGATGGCCCGATCGACGTTTGGCACGCGGACGAACGGAATGAACGGCATCATCTGCTCGTGCTCGACGAAGGGGTGGTCCTCGCCCGTCTCGCCGAACAGGATTTGCGTCCCGTTCGGGACACTCAGACCGGCGAACTTGCCAAGCACCGCGGGGTCCTGACCGACGAGGTCCTTGTTGAGGTGGAGCTTGCCGTCATCCCCCTTGGTAAACGCCGCCCTGGTGAGGGCCTCGATCTGGCCGGGCGTGAGCCGGAATCCGCCGTTGCGCGAGACGGCTTCGAGCAAGGCGTCGAAGATGTCGGATACCGCGAAGACCTGTTTCTCGCCGATGCAGAGCAGGTTGTTATCGAAGGCGGCTCCGATGATGATCGACTTGGCGGCGTTGTTCAGATCGGCCGTCGCATCGACGACGACCGGTGGATTGCCCGGCCCGGCGACGATTGCACGACGCTTGCTCCCGAGTGCAGCGCGGGCCACGGCGGGACCGCCGGTGACCACGAGCAGCTTGACGCCGCGATGCTCGAAGAGGGCACTCGCCGACTCCAGCGTCGGTGGGTCGATGATCGTGATCAAGTCATCGAGGCCGATCGCGTCCTTGATCGCGCGATTGAAGCGGCGGACGCCCTCGGCGGCGACCTTCGCGCCGGAAGGATGGGCGTTGAAGACGACCGTGTTCCCCGCCGAGAGCATGCTGATCGCGTTGGCGGCGAGGGTCGGCAAGCTGTGAGTAACCGGGGTGATCGCCCCGATCACGCCGAACGGGGCGTAATCCGTGAGCGTGATCCCGCCGTCGCCGGAGGCGATCTCGGTGCGGAGATACTCGACTCCCGGCACCATGGGAATCGTGTCGCGGAGCTTGGAGATCTTGTGATCCAATCGCCCGATCTTCGTCTCTTCAAGTTCCTTCCGACCGAGCTCGTCGGCATTTTCAACACAGATCGCCTTGATGAGGTCGACGGCCTTCTTGCGATCCGAGAGAGGTCGTAAGCGGAACTGGGAGAACGCGGCCTCGGCAGCCGAGACGGCCGCGTCGGCCGTCGGGTAGAGGCCGAACGTGCCGGAGTGACGACTTGCGGACCCGTTCGTCCCGGGCGTCCCCATCTGGGAGAGGACTTGCTGGACGACGTTACGAATCAGGTCTTCATTGATTTGCATGGGAGAGGCCGCCGACCTTTGTCCGTGTTGGGTGGGTTTGGCCCACCATGGTTCCCGAGCGAGCAAGGCCCGCCCGACAGATCAATCTCGGTCCCGGTTGGAAAAGATGACACCGCCGCCGACGTCCACCGTATCCACAAGGCCGATCACCACCGCATCAATCGGAAGTTTCTCGGTCTCCGGCGTGAGCCGGGCGCTCGATCCCTGGCAGATCAGCACCATCTCGCCAAGCCCCGCCCCGAGCGTGTCGACCACCACGAACGTGCGGCCCGTCGGCACAAGGCGATCTCGCGTCTTCTCGTCCACGCGATAAGGCTCGACCATGAGCAGCTTGTGCCCGATCATCGACGCGACCTTCTGAGTCGCGACCACGGTGCCGGTGACTCGGGCGACGAACATGGTTCAGGCCCCCTTGCCGGAAAGGAGGTCCCGGGCCTGCCGAGCCACGACGATTTCTTCGTTGGTCGGGACGCACCATAGCTGGACGCGGGAAGATGGCGCAGAGATGGTCCGCTCGCCTTCGCCTGTCGAGTTCTTCATCCAGTCCATCTCGATTCCGAACCAGCCAAGGTCGCGGCAGACGCCGGCGCGAATTCGCGCCGAGTTCTCGCCGATGCCGCCGGTGAAGACGATGGCGTCCGCTCCCCCGAGTTCGAGGAGGTAGGCCCCGAGATAATGCCGGATGGACGCGATGAACATCTCAAGAGCAAGAGTCGACTGCGAATTTCCGAGGTCGGCCGCTTTCTCGATGTCTCGGAGGTCGTTGAAGCCCGAGATTCCCTGGAGGCCGGACTTCGTCGCGAGCGTGTCGAGGATCTCGGAAAGCGTCAGGTCCGTCTCGGCCATGATGGCGGGAAGGGCGAAGACGTCGAAATCGCCGACGCGATTATTGTGCGGGAGGCCGGACTGCGGGCTCATGCCCAGGCTCGTGGCGACGGACTTACCGCCTCGGATCGCGCACAGCGAAGAACTGCCGCCGAGATGGCAGGAGATGATTCTGGCGTCGTTCGTTCCAAGCAACTCGGCCATGCGCCCGGCGATGTAGCAATGGCTCGCTCCGTGGAACCCCCAGCGCTTGATACCGTACTTCGTCGCCCACTCATCGGGCACGGCGTAGCGGCTCTGGGCCTCGGGGATGGTCTGGTGGAATCCCGTCTCGAACGCCGCCACGAGTGGCAACTTCGGGAATCGAGCGTGGAGCATCCGCATCGCTTTCACGTACGGAGGATTGTGCGCGGGGGCGACTTCGGCATAGGACTCCATCGCGTCAAGAACGGACTCATCGACACGATGCACGCCGGACAATTGGCGGGCATGCACGGCCTTGAAGCCGATGGCGGCGACGTCGTCAGCTGCGCCGATCACGCCGAAATCCGGCGACGTGAGCTGGCTGAGACAGAGTTGCACGGCCGCGCCGTGATCGAGCACGGGTGCGACCATTTCAAATTCGCCCTTGGCCGAGCTGAGCATGATCCCGGCCGAGTCCGATCCGATCCGCTCGACGGCCCCACGCGCCAGGAGCGGCTCGGAGGGGTCGCCGAGGTCATAGAGCCGGTACTTGAAGCTCGTGCTGCCGAGGTTGGCGACGAGGATCTTCATGGGGTTTACGCTCCGGCGAAGGCGGCCACGATGGCGGCGCCGGGTCTGGGGATCACGTGAGCCGCCTTGAGCTCACCGACACTCGCCGCTGCCTCGGCACCCGCCTCGACGGCCGCGCGAACACTGGACACGTCACCACGAATCATGACGCTCACCACTCCGCCGTCGAGCTTGATCACCTGGCTGGCCAGGGTCACATTCGCGGCCTTGAGCATGGCGTCGGTGGCGTAGATGAGGCCGACGAGACCGAGGGTCTCGATCAGGCCAAGGGCACTGTTCATGATTCCGCACTCCGCTCAAGGATGTCCGTGTTCCGCCGAGATCAGCCCAGGAAGACCTTGAGCACGGCCGAGTCCGGCCGGGGGATGACGTGGGCGGAGACGAGCTCACCGACCCGGCTGGCCGCCTCGGCGCCGGCCTCGACGGCGGCGCGGACGCTGCCGACGTCGCCGCGAACCATGGTGGTGATGAATGCGCCACCGATACCGACACGACCGGCCAGCGTCACGTTGGCGGCTTTCAGCATCGCGTCCGTGGCCTCGATCACCCCGACGAGACCCTTCGTCTCGATCAGGCCAAGCGCGTCGTTTCCGAACCCGTTACCGGTCGTGCTCGCGGCCGCGCCGCGAGATTGGGCGGTTGCCATGGCTCAGGCTCCGTTCTGCTTGGTGGCCGCGGGGGTGGTCGTCTTCTTGGTGAATGACAGGATCCCGCCGAGATCTTCGTGCGGACGAGGGATGACCTGGACCGAGACGACCTCGCCGATGCGGCTCGCCGCCGCGGCACCGGCATCGACTGCGGCCTTCACGGCCGCCACGTCGCCCGAGACGAAGGCCGTGACCAGGCCGCTACCGACCTTATCCCAGCCGACAAGCTCCACATTCGCCGCCTTCAACATCGCGTCGCAAGCCTCGACGAGGGCGACGAATCCTTTGCACTCGATCATTCCGAGTGCTTCCATACCTGCACTTGCCATCGGGGAGTCTCCCAAGTCGGGTGCGTGAACCGCACGATCATCGGATGTTCAGAGGTGCGCAATCCGCACCCTACGACTTCTTCAAGGTAACACCTGTCGCATGCGTCAGGTCGCAGCAATTCGCCTCGTCCGTGTCGATGTGGACTTCCAGCTTCCAGTCCGGGTGGGTGCGTACGAGAAGCCCTTCGAGCGTGGTTGGGCAGGGGCTCTCGATCCGAAGGTCCATCCGGTCCAGGTGCTTCACGCCGTAATAGGACGCGTCCTTCGGCCCCATATGGACATGCCGTTCGGCCCTGACGACCCCTTTGGGCAACACCAGAGTGCCCTTCGGCCCGACGAGGAGGCAGCCGGGCGTCCCCTCGATGTCCCCGGAGAGTCGCACGGGCAGATCAATGCCGAGGCTGATGGAATCGGTGAACGCCAACTCGACCTGGCTGAACTTGCGGCAGGGGCCGAGGATTCGGACGCTGGGAATCATCCGTTGACGAGAGCCGACGACCGCCACCGTCTCATTCGCGGCGAAATCCGTGGCCTGATAGAGCCGCTTCATTTCGGTAAGCTGGTATCCCTTGCCGAAGAGGACATCGACATCCTCCTGAGTGAGATGGCAGTGTCGGGCCGAGATGTTCACGACCACGTTGGGCCTGGCGATGCTTGCAAGGGCATTTCCGTTCGTGCCGTTGCCGAGTATCATCGCGCGGACGAGCTTCTCGACGTGTTCGCGACTGGCGACTGCGTTCATCGTCCGTTCCTCGGTGTCGTGGGCGGAGTCGCAACCCCGGTATTTGCGGGATCGTCCGCGTGTTCGGCGACAATGAAGGGGATTCCCCGCGAATTCAGCAGATCGCGGTAGGGCTCATCCAGGCCGCGATCGACGACTAGCCGGGAGATTTCCTCCAGGTCGCACAGCTTGGTGAGCGAGAGTTGGCCGAACTTCGTGTGATCGGCCAGCACGATGACCTCTTGCCCGCAGGCCATCATCGTTCGCTCGGTCTCCACCAGGAGCGAGTTGGAGTTGTAAACCCCTTCCGCGACGATTCCCCCGGCCCCCATCATCACCAGGCGGACTCGCAGCCCTTTCATCGTCGCGATCGCCAGCGGTCCCAGCGCGACCCCCGTCCTTGGATAAATATATCCGCCGATGAGAATCAGGTCCGTTTCCTTGCTCGATGTCAGGAGGTTTGCAATCGGGAGGCTATTGGTCACGACCTGAACGGGACGGCCGACCAGGGCCTTCGCGACTTCCAGGGTCGTGGTGCCACCATCGAGCAGCACCGTATCCCCGTCGCGAACCAGGGCTGCGGCCGTGCGGCCGATTTGCCGTTTTTCTTCTGCCGCAGCGGTCGCCCGGTCGTCCAACGCCGGCATGGCCCGGACATCGCCGATGCACACGGCACCGCCGTGCGTCCGCTTGATCGAGCCCGCCAGATCGAGCGCCTCCAGATCGCGACGGATCGTGCTTTCCGACGCGCCGACGGACGAGCTGAGATCTTCCAGCGTGGCAAAGCCCTGCTGGGAGATCCGGGTCAAGAGCAAGCGGCGGCGCGCCTCGGCGAGCATATTTCCGTATTTCTTTCGTAATTTCTCGCACAACCCGTCAAGATTCTTCAATAACGATCACGATCTGTCAAGCGCCAGGAAAACTTTCCGTCAAGAATTTGATTCGATCTGAGCACGTCGGAGTACTGGTGGATTGGTGACCGGAGTGAGAGAATCGTTTGCAGGAGGTTCGTCCGATGCCCGAGTTGCCCGAAGTGGAAACCATGGTCCGAGGGCTCAGGCCCGCGATGACCGGGAATGTTGTCAAACGTCTGCAGATATTCGACGCGCACTTGCTTCAGGGATGCACCGCGCAAGGAATCGAGCACCGGGGACGTGGAGCGAGGGTGGTGAGCGTGGGCCGACGCGGCAAGTGGGTCGTGATAACGCTGGACGATGACCGGGGGATTATCGTCATCCAGCCGCGCATGACCGGAGCATTTTGGCTCGTTCCCCCGGAAAGACCCGATCATGTCCGCCTTGAGTTCGAAATGGACGGATCGGGCGATCGCGTCTGGTTTTGCGACACGAGACGACTGGGCAAGATATCCCTGTATGACAGCCTTGCCGACGCGGAAGGGGCGTTCGCTCGATCGCACGGGCCGGATGCCACGGAGATCGGGCGGGATGATCTGGCTGCCCGGCTGAAGACGACGACTCGCGCGATCAAACCCGTGCTCATGGATCAGAAAGTCCTGGCCGGCATCGGCAACATCTACGCGGACGAGAGTCTGTTCCAGGCCCGCATCCATCCGGAAGTCCAGGCTCATCGCCTTAACATCGGCGAGGTCACGCGATTACACAACGCGATTCATCGTGTACTGGCCGAGGCGATCGCGGCCGAGGGTTCGAGTTTCGACGCCGGGTATCGCACGGTCCTGGGCCTGGAAGGTGGATTTCTCAACCAGAATGCCATGTATGGACGAGGTAACCTGCCGTGCCCGGAGTGCGGCACGTCGATCGTGAAGACGAGGATCGCCGGTCTGCTGGGGCGGCCGACTCACTTTTGCCCCAACTGCCAGCCGCGAAGGCGCCTTTCGGTCAAGACATGAAGCGAGCCCATCGAAGAAGGCTCGACTACCCCGTTCTCTCCCGATCGGGTAAGGTACAGACGAACCCGAGTGGCCAGGACGGGAGTCCCACCCCGTCACATTCGGCCTAGCGTGAGGGACGCCGACCCGTGTCGTACCGCACTTTCAAGCACTTGCTGGGCGAGACCAGCCTGGAGCGGAAGTGCCGGTTCATCTTCGGCGGAGGCATCCTCGCACTCGTGACTCTCAGCTTCTACTGGTACGGCCAGAAGACCGAGAGCCTCGTCATCGGTCAGAAGACCGAGGCGGCGCGTGTCAGGGTTGAGCAATCGATCGAGAACCTTCACCTCAAGAAGGTTCTTGCCGCGACCAGCCTCGACTCGTTCGTGGACGAATTCTCGGGCGAGAAATCGCCGTTGAATCCTCGGCCCAAATTCGAATCGTACGTCTTCAAGCCCTATCCGACGCGGAACGAGCCGCGGCCTCGGGACGAATTTGAGACTATCGCCGTTAACAGGTTCCTCCAAATCGCCGAGAAGGCCCGGCCCAGCCCCGACGGCGAGAGGCCGACGCTGGACGACGCGAGGATCATCCCCGGCAGGCATGAGTATCAGTACGTCCAGTCCATCTTCCTGAAGCCAAACTGTTTCGGTTGCCACGACCACTATCACGAGATGAGACGCACTTCCACCGGAAAGAGCGTTTTCGCCCAGGCGGGTGACCTGGCCGGGGTCGTGGTTGTGAAGCTACCGATGGACGAGACGACCAAGGACATCCATCGCAATCGCGCCATCCTGATCTCCACGGCCCTGGTCACGGCCATCATCGCGATGTTCGCGTCGTATGTGATCGTTCGCTATGTGATCGTCAAGCCGGTGAAACACTTGCGCGACGTGTCCGACGCGATCGCCTCGGGGAAGCTCAACGTCCGCAGCCAGATCCAGACGGGGGACGAATTCGAGGAGCTGTCTCACGCGTTCAATCGGATGCTGCACAACCTGGTCGCCATGCAGCAAGAGCTGCGTGAGGTCAACGGAGACCTCGACAAGAAGGTGGATGAGCTGGCGCAGGCGAACCTCGCTCTGTTCGAGATGAACCGGCTCAAGAGCGACTTCCTCGCGACCATGAGCCATGAGCTCCGCACGCCGTTGAACTCGATCATCGGCTTCTCGGAGGTTCTATCGACCAGCGAGAGCCTGAACGAGCGGCAGAGGCGATACGCCACGAACATCCAGTCCTCGGGTAAGATGCTGTTGAGCATGATCAACGACATCCTCGACCTCGCGAAGATCGAGAGCGGGAAGATGGAAGTCCGGGTCGAGGATTTCTCGATCCGCGACGTTTGCGAGGGGCTGGCGAGCCTGGCGAGGCCGATCGCCGAGAAGAAGAGTGTGGACCTGGAATGCCGTCTCGACGAGGCCATCCCGCTGCTTCATCAGGACTCCGGCAAGCTGAGGCAGATCCTCTACAATCTGCTCTCGAACGCCATCAAGTTCACTCCCGAGGGGGGGCGGATCACGCTCACGGCAAGCCCTGAAGGCCGTCATGTCATCCTCTCGGTGCGCGATACGGGCATCGGGATCGCGGAGGAAGATCGAGAGCGGATCTTCGAGAAGTTCCGACAGGCCATCGCGACCGGGCAAGCGGGAGGCGTCCTGACCCGCGAACACCAGGGGACGGGCCTCGGGCTGTCGATCGTGCGGGAGTTGACGAAGCTCCTCGGGGGAGATGTGACGCTGGAGAGCCAGCTTGGCCAGGGCAGTACGTTCACCGTCCGGATCCCGATGCAGCTAGCGGGCAATCGCAAGTTTGATGTGAACCTCACGGATGAGCGAATCGACCTCACGAAGGCTCGCAGGATTGAGCCCCGGGTGCCGCGTGCGCCGGGCGCCCTTTCATCGATCGCCGCGAACGCGAGTGTCGCCAATTTTTCCGAGGCTTCGCGACAAGCGACGGTCGCGTCGCGCCCGACCGTCTCGGAACCCACCAACGGCGAGGCGCATTGACGGGGTCATGCGTGATTCGATAAGATCATTCTCACACGCCTCTCCTGGACCGAAGGCGTGCCGACGACTCCGTCGGTCGTCCCCCCCCTCCGCTCCCGCTCGTGATCACCCCCGTACGGACACACATCGATGCGCTTTTCGTCGTCCCGGCCGGACAAGTCCCGGAGGCTCCAGCCCCGGTGGTGGTTCCTCCTGGCCCTCGCGCCAGTGGTCATCGTGTTGGCTTACGTCGCGATGAGGCCGACATCGGTTCGCGTCCTTTCCTACGGCCAGTTCAAGAAGAAGCTCGTCGCGCGCCAGATCAAGTCCGTCCGCGTGGGCAGCTCCGAGCTTCTCGGCGAATTGACCGAGCCGAGCAAGGATGGCCTTCGCGAGTTTCGGGTCTCGCGGGTCGGTCTGGAACGAGATGATCAACTCCCCGCGCTCCTGGATCAGTACGTGCCGGAAGGTGCGTACGAAGCCGATTCCGGACCGGGAGTGATTCAGAATACGCTATTGCCGGGCGCGGTCCTCGCGGTGTTGCTGGGTGGGCTTTACCTGGTCGCTCGGCGGGCAGGGTTCGGCACGGCGATGGCCTTCGCGAAGAGCCGGCACAAGATGTACGGTGAGGGGCCGGATCGGGTCACGTTTGACGACGTGGCGGGGATTGACGAGGCCGTGGGTGAGTTGCAAGAGGTGGTCGGCTTCCTCAAGACGCCCGAAAAGTTTCGCAAGCTCGGGGGCCGAATCCCCAAGGGAATCCTCCTTGTCGGGCCTCCGGGCACCGGGAAGACCCTGCTGGCGAAGGCCGTCGCGGGAGAGGCGGGCGTGCCGTTCTTCTCGCTTAGCGGCAGCGACTTTGTCGAGATGTTCGTCGGTGTTGGCGCGGCCCGGGTTCGCAGCCTGTTCGCCCAGGCCGAGGAGAAAGCCCCGTGCCTCATCTTCATCGACGAGCTTGACGCCCTGGGCAAAGCCCGCAGCGGGGGAGGCAGCGGGGGGCAGGACGAGCGCGATCAGACCCTCAATCAACTGCTCGTCGCGATGGATGGCTTCGACTCCAATCGCGGCATCATCGTCATGGCTGCGACCAATCGACCGGAAACCCTCGACTCGGCGCTGGTGCGGCCCGGTCGTTTCGACCGCAACGTGACCGTCGATCGACCCGATATCGGCGGGCGAGAGCAGATCCTCCGCGTTCACGTCAAGAATGTTCCTTGCTCCGACGCGATCAACCTCCGCAATATCGCCGCGATGACCTCCGGATTCGCCGGTGCGGATCTGGCAAACCTCGTGAATGAAGCCGCCCTGATGGCGGCCCGTGCGGGGAAGGAATCGGTGGATCACCTCGATTTTGAGCGCGGGTTTGAACGGATCGTCGCCGGTCCGGAGAAGCGCCAGCGCATCCTGCGGACGGACGAGGTCCGGCGGATCGCGGTTCACGAGGCGGGCCATGCCCTCATCGCTCGCAGCCTTCCCGGCCTGGATCCCGTCCACAAGGTCTCGATCGTCGGTCGCGGCGGAGGCCTGGGCGGGTTCACGTTATCCTTGCCCGAAGAGGATCGGTTCTTGCATACGGGCACCTGGCTGAAGAACACGATCGGCATGCTCCTCGGCGGGACGGCGGCCGAGGAGTTGATTTACGACGGGGAGATCTCCGACGGAGCGACGAGTGACCTTCAGCGAGCGACGCAGATCGCGCGCCGGATGGTGACCGATTTCGGCATGAGCCCGGCACTCGGCCGTGTCAGCTACCAGGGAGAAAACCGTTCCCCGTTCATTCCCGGCGGCAGTTCCGTCGAGGCGTCCTGGAGCGAGCAGACCGCGCGAGAGATCGACCTGGAAGTCCGCCGAATCCTCGACGGATGCCTCGATACGACCCGCTCGATCCTGTCGCGGCGCCGTGCGGCCCTCGAAGCGATCACCGAGGCACTCATCGCGCGAGAGACGCTTGATGCGGCGGAGTTGAACGATCTCCTGAGCGACGACTGGGCGTGAATGAATCGCGGTCTCGGCTTCAGGCCAGATCGGTCACGGTTTCCGGAGTCTTCGGGGGATTCTCCGAGAGCTCGCCGTCGTCGAATTGGTCCACGGTGTGCGGGCGGGGCCGGGGTGGTTCTTCGCCTCCGGCAGGGGTTCGGCCAGCGATTTGATCGAAGCGATTTCTCGCCTCGGCGATGATCGTGGACGTGAGCGAGATGTAGAGAAGGCCCACCATGACCTTCCAGCCCGTTCCGGCCCATTGCACGGGGATCCAGGGTCGCCCGCCGGGGGAGACGAGGCCGAGAGGATTGGCCATGAGCCAGGTCAAGAAGCAGAGCAGTAGCAAGACTGCCACGACGATGGCCGCGACCAGCGAGACGAGAAGGAACGTGCCGAACAAGATCCCGACGGTCAACGTCATCGCCCGTGTCGCCGTGGCACATGAGAGCGAGGCGCGAACTCCGAGCGCGGCGGCGAACGCGGAGATGACGACCGTCTGACCGACGAGCGTGAGGAAGTTACCCAGGGTGATGGCTCCGCACCCCAGGCTCAACCCCCAGGCCAGAATCGTCCCGATCAAGAGCCATCGCATCGCGTAAAGGCTACCCCAGAGCTTGCCCACCAGGATCTCTCGCCCGGTGAGGGGGCTGGTCAAGAGCGCATCCCACGTTCCGCGCTCGCGCTCGGACGAGATGGCCACGGCCGCGCGAAGGCCGACGGTGAGCAGGATCAGCCAGGAGAACAGGAAGCCCGGGTCGCCGAACATCTCGTCCATCGTGGTGATCACCACGTCGTGATTTGACGCGTTTGGCTGGACCTTGAGAGTCCAGATCGCCAGGCACGCGAGGACGAGGCTGCCGACCACCAGATAGGAGAGGACGAGTACACCCAGGACGCGGCCGAACCAGCCGAGGGCGCCGATGCGCTCGATGTGGAGTTCCTTCCACAGGATCGGCCTCGCCTCATCAAGGGCCGGAACCCTGAATCGTCGTGTGAGACCTCGTGCCTTGCCTCCGACCAGCGCCAGAAACGAGAGCCGGAGACGCCACGACGCGATCGCCACGCCCAGTAGGCCGATCGTGCTCCACATAAGCAGGACCGGAAGCGCCGTGCTCCCCGATCCGCTCCGGAGCAACGGCTCGATCGCCTCGAACGGATTGAGCGGCCCGAGCAGGGGAGCCAGACCCGTCAGCCCCGGGGCCAGGCCCAGCAGGGGAACGAGCAAGAGCAAGAGCTCGACCACGTAGATTGCCATCAAGGCATTGCGGCCCTTTCTCGCCACGGCCGAGGCCGCGATCGCCATCCCACCCACGCCAAGACCAACAGCGAAGGGCAAGGCGAGGAGGGCGAGTTGCGTCCCGATGGTGTGATCGGCTAGCACGGCAAACCCCAGCAGGAAGGGGAACCCCGCCAGCAGGATCGCGACAACGGAGCTCAATTTCCCCAACATCCGCCCGAGGACAATCTCTCGGGCGTCCACACTGGTCGAGAGCAGCAGGCCGATCGAGCCCCGCTCCTTCTCCCCGGCCAGGCTCCCGGCGAGGATCGCCGGACTGAGGACGAGGACGATCGCAATCAAGAGTCCTTCGAGGATGCCGAGCGTGGTGGGGACGAGCTCATAGGCCCGATATTGAGGGTCCACCTTGCCATTCATCCACCACCACCAGAGCGCGGCCATCGCGGGCGTGGCGATCATCAGGGCGGCCAGGGTGCGCACGATTAGCACCCAGCCGCGCCTCGCCTGGCGAGAGACCTCCGGGACGAGCAGGGGACCGATGATGGCAGTCGCAAGATTCACCGGTATCACTCCAGCCCCGACGCTTTGGCCGTCTGGCACGCGGCCTTGACGCGCGGCTTGGTGAGCATGACCAGGACCAGGATCGGGTAGATCGCCGCGATGATCACGAACAGGACGACGGAACTCGTCGAGATCGCCGCCATCACCTGGGGCGTCATGAAGAAGGCCGCCGACGCACCCCCCGGCTGGCCCTGAATCTGCGCCCGGACGGGGGCAATTTCCGCTTCCATCAGCTTCGATTGAAGGGGGATGAGGAAGGCGAGCGAGACGATCAGGAAGATCGCCAGCTTAACCAGCTTCGTCCCGGCCACGAAAACCGCCGCCCTCCGACCTCCCTCTTTGAGTCGGAGCAGGCCGACGCCGGAGATGAGCATCACGAGGTTGAGGATCATGGCGATCGCGATATCGAACAGATTGAAAGCCACGATCCGGCGGTCTTCGGACGCCGAGAACCCCATCGTCATGGAGTTCAAAGGTGGTTTGGGCAACGCTTCAAACTCGGCCACGGCTGCCTGGGCTTTGGCCTTTTCCGGCTCGGCCGTCGCCGCGGCGACGGCCCGTTTCAGGGTGTCGAGCTTGTTTTTCCGGCTCGTCTCGATCTGCGCGTTGAGCCCAGCCTGTGCGTGCTCCATTCCCTTCTTGAATGTCGGGGCGACAAGATACCAACCGGCGGTGCCGAGATTGCAGAGCAGCAAGAGCGATGCGAAAACGATGTTCATGATCCCGTAGGTTCGGGGCGTCGACACATCGGGAATCACAAATTTCGCGGGATTCGAGGTGGACATACCGATCGGCGCTCCGGGACCAGTCAATTCGCGATGGCGTCATCGCCTTCGGGGAGGTCTTCGACAATCGGACGCGAAGATTCGATGAAATCGGGACTTCATGGCTGGCAATTTACCACGACGGCTGCGATGGCCGCGTCTTGCCGCCACGGCAGGCCTCCCTCACGGAGGGTCGGCCAAGAAGCCAGATCGTCAATCCCGGATAGATCGAACCCAGGAGGAACAGAACCCAGCACGCCGAGGTCAGGACCATGCCGACGGTCGTGGCAAACTCCGGCCCGAGATCGCCGGGCGCGGGGTTGGGGTTTGCCGCCTTCGCCTCGGCCAACACCTCCGCGATGGCGGTCGTGGCGAACGGGGCCACGACGAACGTCATCGAGAGCGCGATCGCGAGCAACCGCACGATCTTGCTCCACGCCACGAAGACGGCCAGGGATCGTCCCCACCCTTTGAGGAAGATCAGGCCGACTCCGGAGACCAGCATCATGACGTTGAGCAGGAGGCCGGACGTCATGTCGAGCAGGAAATGCCCGAGGAACCTGGGATCGCGCAACCGCCGGTCCGCCAGCATGGGACGGCGAGCGACCGGCCCCGCTTCTTCGACTTGAAGGTCCTCGCGCCGAGCTTTCAGTTCAGCCTTTTTCGTGCCCTCGGTGGCGGCATTCTCGGCCTCCTGGAGCTTTGCGACCGCCACATTTCGCTTCTGTACGAGCTCGGCCTCCAGACGCTGTTGGCTCTCGGCCGCAATCCCGACCATCGGCAGGAGTAGCGAATAGACACCCAGGCATAACCCGCACGCCATCAGCACCAAGGCGAAAATGATGTTGAGAATTCCCATCGTTTTCGGCGTCCGAGGATCGGCCGCGGGGAACGCGAGGGAGTCGGCATCGGACATGTTGGCCTCGTCGCTCACAAAAAAAATGGCCTGGCGCGTCGTCGTGATCGCCGGCGGCGTCATCGGTTGTATCCGACGCAATCCACCCAGGCAAGGCAGAGCAAGCGCAAGCCCGATCTCTCGCCGACATTCGAGGCCTCGTCCCGGCCGAAACCCGATTCTCCGGGGAGAATCGAGACCCCTGTCCCCCTCGGGTTTCTACCAGCTCACGGCGCGACGCAACGACTCGCCCTTGAAAGAAGATCGTGGCCGATCGGAATTTCGATCATCAGAATGACGCTGACTCGCCCCGAGAGGCGGGACGGGGTATGATCCGGGGGTGTCTCGCCCGCTCGCAGAGTGGGCCATGGAGTCAGATGGAGTTGCGTTAATATGTCGGATCGTGGTATGGGATCGCTTGTGGCCGGAGTGGATCTGGGGGGTACGAAAGTCCTGGCCTCCATCGTGGATGCCGAGAATCGCATCCTGGGACGCGCCAAGGCGTCGACGCCGGCTACCCAGGGTGGAGCGGCGATCCTGGCGGCGGTCGCGGGGGTCGTGCGGGAGGCAGCGGTCGAGGCGAATGTGGAACTGTCCGACCTGAAGGGGATCGTCGTGGGGTCGCCAGGGCCGCTGGACCCGGATCACGGGGTGATCCTGTTCAGTGCGAACATGAATGTCCGCGACTTCGCCCTTGGTCCCGACCTCTCGCGGTTGCTCGGTCCGCCGGTCCTCCTGCGCAACGACGTACGCGTGGGCGGTTACGGCGAGTTCCGCCTGGGCGCCGGCAAGGGGAAGTCCAATGTCCTGGCCGCGTTCGTCGGCACGGGGATCGGGGGCTGCCTGATCGTGGACGGAAAGGTCATCGCCGGCTCGACCGGGAACGCGGGGGAGATCGGCCACATCATGATCAAGCCCGGCGGCCCGCGTTGCGGATGCGGCCGGAGGGGCTGCCTGGAGGCCCTGGCCAGCCGATCGGCGATCGCCAAACGCATCGGCAAGGCCCACAAGGCCGGGCGCTCCACGGTCCTCGCGTCCAAGGTCGATTCGAAGAACGACAAGCTGAAGAGCAAGGAGCTGGCCGCCGCTTATCTGAGCGGCGATGCCGTGGCCGTCTCCGAGGTCCACCGGGCCGCTCACTATCTCGGCCTCGGCCTCGGCAGCCTCATCAACGTCCTGGGGCCGGAACTGGTGATTATCGGCGGTGGAGTGACCGAGGCCCTCGGCGTGGGGTATCTCGACGCGATCCGAGCCTCCGCCTGGAACCAGGTACTGACCAATCCTGGTAACAAGATTCAGATCGTCCCGGCGGCCCTCGGAGACGACGCCGGAATCCTCGGCGCGGCCCTGATGGCGAGAGAGGCATTCTGCTGACGGGATCGACGATCGAGCAAGACGCCTACCGCAAGGGTGGCGTCCTCCCGACCCGGATGATCTCCGCGGGCGTCAATGGCTTGATGCCCGCGTTGAAGGACGAGTTCATCGTCTGAATGAAGAGGTTGGCGAGCAGAGCTTGGGCGACGGTCCCGATATGGACGCCGTCGGCGAGGAAGAAGTGGCGATAATCGTCGCTTGGAGTCTTCAGGTCGATCGCCGTCTTGCCGATGGTGAGAGTCCCGCTGGGTGCGCCTTGCTGAAGAAGCGCAGAGAACTGGGCGTTGAGGTCGGCCACGGCGACGCGGCCGGGCTCGGATGCGGCGAGCTCTCGGATTCTCGCGTTGTACCGGCCGATCGATGCGCTCACGGCGTCGAGAATCGGCCTGGCTTGAGGGAGGTTCTGGATGGATGCGAGCGCGGGCAAGTTGCGAACATCCGGCAGGGTGACCAGGACGAGGTTCACGTTCGGATTGGCGCTCAGGAGCGTGCGTACCGCCGTGGTGAGATTATCCGCGGCGCGCGATTCGACCTTGGCCAAGCCCGAGGCAAGCTGGGCCGGACCGGGAAGATTCTGGAGCGAGAGGCCTTGCGCATAGTGGAAGAAATCGTTGCCGCCGATGAAAATCCAGGCCGTGTTCACCTGCCCTTTTCGTACCTGGTCCGATAGCCCCGGGAGTTGATTTCGGACCATATCGTCCGACGTGGCATCGGATCTCGCCCAGTTGTAGGCGAACCCCGCATCCCGGGGTATCGCCCGTTTCATCCGGCTGAACGAGCCGAACTGGAGGCGGCGGTCGGTCGCCAGGATCTCGACCCAGTTCCTCGCCGTGATCCGGTCGGGGGCATAGAATCGATACTCATCGGTATAACTATCCCCCAACGCCCCGATCTTGAGCGGCTTGGTCCGGGGAGTAGCCGCCTCGGCACGTACGATCGCGGCGGGCGCATGGCTCAAGAGCACACGATCTTCCAGGCGCTCCAGGGCGGTCGAGCGGAAAGCATGACGGCGATGCATGGAAGACGCTCCCAGCGACCAGAGGCTTGCGGCAAAACCGAGGGAGAGTAATCGAGTTGGCCGAAAGCGGCAAGGTCGGGAGTGCGCGTCTTGTCTCTGTGTTGTTCGTTGATCGTGGACGCTAGAGCGTCAGTGATGTTCATCCGGCGCCAAACCCTCGATTACTTCGGAGTCTCCACCTTCGGGCGACCACCCAGCAGCCAACAGAAGATGTCCTTCTCTTGCTCCGGGTTGAGAACCGCCAGGAAGCCCGGCATGCGATTGCGGCCCTTCCGGATCACGTCGAGATAATCGTCGAAGCGATTGATGACGGGCTTCTCGACGAGGTTGGTGCCGCCCTCGCCACCCGAGGCGTCTCGTCCGTGACAACTGGAGCAGTGCTCCGAGAACAGTCGCCCTCCTCGCTCCGCCTTGTCCCGAGTTCGCGACAGATCGGCCGGCTCCGGTTGGGCGGAGATCAGGTCCTCCGCGCGCTTGATCGTGATCCGACTGGGACGGACGGGAGGAATCTGGGCGCCGTAGGTCTTGCTCAGGTAATCGAGCAGGACCGGGTGCTCTTCGGCTGTGACGGGCGCCCCCCAGCCGACCATCTTGGTGATCTCCGCCTTCCACTGCTCGGGGGTCAGTCGTTGCGAGGAGATGATCTCGGCGGTGTGGCACAGGAAGCAGTCGTTCTGAAGAAGCTGTCGACCGCGAACCGCGCGAGCCTCCGGTTCGTCGCCTTGTCTCGCGAGACCGATGTGGACCGTGAGGCTGCCTGCGGCCGCGAACGTCAGCGCGGCGATGAGGAGACCGGCGTGTCTTGCGATCATCGGACCACCTCGAATGCCACGGAGTCGATCCCGTTCCAGAGGTAGCCGCTCTTGTTCCAGGGCGTTTTCTCGGGCTGGACCGCCCCGGAGGAATCGGTCGCTCGGGCCCGGATCACGTGACGGCCCGGCGTGGGCGTCCAGTCGAATCGCCAGAGCCGCCACGCGTACTCGTGATCGGGCCCATGGAGTTCCGCCAAAGACCACGGTCCGTCATCCACGGACACGTCGACCCTGGCGACCCGTCCCGCTCCGGTCCAGGCGACGCCGTGAATTTTCAACTCGCCCGGCGGGAGACGATGGCCCTCCGTGGGCGAGACGAAGAGCGACTTCACGTTCAACGCGGTGACCGGAACCGTATCCTCGGGCTTCACGTTGACCCCGGGTGGCACGGGCGTCCTGGGCATACGGTAGCCGGTCCTCTGATAGAAGCCGGGGGCTTCCTCGGCCGAGAGAGTGATCGTCCTCAGCCACTTGATCCAATGATTCCCGGCCCAGCCGGGGACGACCAATCGAACCGGCCCCCCATGCAGGCGGGGCAGTTCTCGACCGTTCATGCTGTAGGCGACGAGTGTGTGGGGATCAAGCGCACGCTCGATGGGAAGACTTCGTAGGAAGGCCGGCGTCTTCGGATTCGGAGGGCCATCGGCGCCGAGGAAGTGAACGTGCCGTGCCTCGGCTGAGAAACCGGCCATTTCCAGGAGGTCTTTGAGGCGAAAACCGGTCCACTCGGCGTTCCCCACCGCCCCTTTTTCCCAGCCGACGCCGGGGATTCTCGGCGAGAAGAGGGCACGGCCGTTACCCGAGCACTGGAGGACTGCGGGAAGCGTCGCCTGCTTGATACGTCCCCAGCGATCCCGGGCCAGTTCCAACGGCTTGTTCACCAGGCCATCGACGCGAAGAATCTGATCCGTCGGGATCGACGGCGGGCCGAAATGGCTGCGGACGAAGAACCGATTCATCGGGGTGAGATAGGAATCGAGCCCCTCGACGGGTGTCTCCGCGTTCAGGGGAGCCCCTCCCCGGACGATCAGCTCGAACGCTCGCTCCTTGATGTCGATCGCACTCGAGGAGGGGATCGCCGACGCAACGAGACCGCCAAGGGCGCCTCGAATCACGTCGCGGCGGCTTGCTTCACAGGAGAACATACTTGGAATCCTTCCGCGAACCTCGATCTCGGGGATTGACTCATTATGATAGCGGAGCGCACGGCAGTCCACGCCCGACTCCTCCGGCAACCGCGATAGACGTTGAAAGCGGCACAATCGTTAAAATTCACATCATTTGGTGTTTTTTCTCAACGAGTGGATTCGGTACAACAATTGCCGTAGATTTGTACGGTGTCAACAAGCCCCGAGGAGCCTGTCGGATGACCCTTCAAGGGCTCCGCTGAAGGAGTGGAAACCGAAGTCGTCGCAACGCGTTTCAAGGTGGCCTTTCCCGGGTTTCCTGCGCGGATGACGTGTGATGAACAAAGCTCGCCCCCATCGTCAGCAAGCCAAATTCGCCCGCCTTCGCCGTCACCTCGACCTCAGCCTCGATCCCGACAAGCCTCGACGTCTTCGCACCCGATCGGCCCGCTACGCGGCAGCGCTCGCGGAGCAGCTCGGGCTGCTGGAGCGACCGAAGGGTTGCTCGTGGTGCCGCAGGCGTTCGAGGCTGGAACGGCATCACTGGGATTACGACCAGCCACTACTCGTCACCTTTCTCTGCCCCGATTGTCACGACATCGCGGACGGGATGGTGTCGCGTCAGGAGATTGCCTGAAAAGCCGGCGTCGTAGATCGAAATTCGATCGGCGTTCATCTGGGTTTGTGGGTGCAGCGGATCGGCCCTCCCGATCCGCTCCGGTAGGTCCGACTTCATTCGGTCCCATCCACGCTTCGTATTGTGGTCAGGACCGACTGAAGTCGGACCTCCTCCTCATCCAAGGCCTCAAGCAGCGGGAATCCCGCAACCCCAGACGACCCTTGCTCGAATATTGCTTCCGTCGAGCGAGACGGATCGCGCCATGGCAAACTCGTTACACCACTGCGGGAGGCTCGATCGGCAGTACCACGGAGAAGACCGACCCTTGTCCGGGAGTTGAGCGCCAGGAAAGGTCTCCGCCCACTTGCGCGATGAATCGTGCGACGCGGGGGAGGCCCAGGCCCAGCCCTCGACCGGCCTGTCGTCCGCAGAAAAAGGGCTCGAAGAGGTGTTTCCCCTCATCCAGTGCAATCCCTCGGCCCGAATCGCGAATGATCCAGGAGAGACGGTCACCGACACGACCTGAGCTTACCCGGACGGTTCCTCCGGACGGCGTGGCTTCCAGGGCATTACGAACCAGGACGTCCATCAGATGGCGTAGGGGATCAGGATCGGCCCAGGCGACGGGAACCGGCTCACGGCATTCGGAGACCAGGCGCACGCCTCGGGCCTCGGCCTCGGGCTTGAGGTCGCGGAGCGAGGCGCGCACGATCTCATCGGGCTGACATGGGCGGGGACGGATGGCCGGGGGCCGGGCGACATACAT
Source organism: Planctomycetota bacterium (assembly GCA_028291545.1). GTDB lineage: Bacteria > Planctomycetota > Planctomycetia > Isosphaerales > Isosphaeraceae > JAQGHR01. The sequence goes on from JAQGHR010000157.1 coordinate 65,032, forward strand.
CAGGTCGCGCAAGATCCGGTGTGCTCGTTGTGCCTGTCCGATGATCACGCGGAGCGACCGCTCGGACCCGGGATCGGAAACGTGAGGCAAGAGCAACTGGGCACGTCCCAGGATCACGGCCAGCGGGTTGTTCAGCTCATGCCCGGCTCCTCCGGCGAACTCCGCGAGGCTCGCGAGGCGAGAGGTCCGGTCGGCGGTCTCTTCACGATCGACCCGCGATCGGTGTGCGGAGATCGCCTCATCAAGCCGACTCCCCCTCCGGTCTCGCTCCGCCAGCAATTCCGCCCAGGCGCTCCAGGCGGGAAGGACCGAGTCGATCCGGGAGGAGAGATCACCGGAACCGGGCTCGGCCCAGAGGGAGACCTTGGCGCTGGACCGACCGAGACGGAAGACGGTCGAGGGAGGCCGAATCGTCGTCGGCTGGGCGAACGGCTCGGTTTCCTCGCCCCAGATGACCTTTGCCGATGCGACTCCCGGTTCCTCACACCAGGCCCGAGACGCCCGTTCGGCCCAGCTCGCAGGGTCTTCGGACGGATCGGCCGCCGCGATCGCGCCCAGGACCCGATCGCGAGAGGCGAGGGCGCGCTGAGACCGGGCGTAGCGGACGCGGAGTCGTGCCAGGGACCTCGTGGCCCGCTCCTCGCGTTCGGTCGCCTCGGGATCGAGCAGGCTGGCTCCGCAGCGGACCTGGACCTCGGCGATCAGGATTCGAAGTCGCGCGTCGGACGGCGAAGGGTCGGGCACCGTGGAGGGGAACAGCGCCCAGGGGGTCTTCTCGGCCCATTCGAAGGCTTTCTGCAGGATCGTGAGCGCTTCGGGATCGTCCGTCAGGCAGTCCAGCTCGGTCTGGCGATCGGCATGCAGCCAGGCGGAGGCGGCAAGGAGCGGGCCGCAGCACCACTTCTCAGCCAGGTCACGACCCAGCGCCGCAAGATCCTGGCCGAGCAGGCTTCGCTCCAGGCGAATGCGTCGCGGACGATCGGCGACCTCCAGAAGTTCCGTGAGCACAGACGGGTTGACGGCGGCGACCGCCCACAATCCCAGTTGCTGGAGCAGCCCGGCGCGGGCGATCGCGTCGACATCCTCGCGTCCGGCTTCCACGGCCAATCGCTTCGCCGCGCCGGACGTCGCGACGGCATGCCTCCAGAGCCGCTCAATCGCGTCGGCGCTGCCCTTTGAGGGCACACGCCACCACGGGTGGCGGCCGACGATGTGCAGGGCGTCGCCATCGTCCGTCCCTCGCATCTCGGCCAGGACCCAGCCGGGGTCCGTCTCGAAGAATCTGGGCAAGACTGGGGGCGCAGGGGAATCGTCTGGCTCGTCGCCGGGTTCGGGATAGCTTTCCATCGCCGCGATCACCGTCAGCGGGCGGAGGGGCAGTCCCTCCAACCGGCCAAGGGCGCGGCGAAGATCGCTCGACCGGGGGTTACGATCCACGGGCGGACGCACCGACTCGGGCTCCTTCCCGCCAGCCGAGATTCCCGCCAGGACGCGCTAACATCCTGGCGACCAGACGAAAAACTCGCCGTGGACGCCATCCTGTCATGCGACGGGGTGACGTTCAGACGTGCGTACCGGTCTCAATATCTAAGAGTCGGCAGATTCGCCGCAGCAATTCATCGATGTCCAGCGGCTTGTGGAGGAAGTCGTCGGCCCCGGCGTGCTTGAGCTCTTGAATCTTGTCCTCTTCAACCATCCCCGAGATGCAGATGATCTTGATGTCCTGCATCGTCGGGTCGGCCCGAATCAGCTCGCAAACGGCCTTGCCGTTGATGTCCGGCAGCATCACGTCCAGGATAATCAGGTCGGGATGATACTCCTTGGCGAGCATGCCGGCCCCGAAGCCGTTGTTCACGACCTTGGTCTCGAACCGGGGGTCGCCGGCCAGCACATCGCTGATCAGGTCGACGACGGCCTGATCGTCATCGACGACAAGAATTCCGCGCTTACCGCTTTCCAGGGCGTCGGTCGGGATGCCGTTTTCCTTCATGAATCGGTAGAGAGCCTCGCGGGGAATTCGCCGAAAACGCGAGCCCGGAACGCGAAAGCCCTTGAGCTGGCCCGAGTCGAAACAGCGAATGATCGTCTGCTGGCTGACCTTGCAAATCTTGGCCGCCTCGCCGGTCGTGAACACGGTCTTCATGGTCGGGTACATCCCAATTGTGCGAGCCGAAGCGGCTCGGTCACTCCCCCGGCCGGCGCAGCCTGGCGACTGGCGCCCAGGCTCGACGACCGCCTGGTCATCGTCCTTGATAGGACCTATCTCGACGGCCGGCGATCTCCCGAGTCCGGTCCCGGAGACATCGTCTGCCGACAGATCGCCTCTGCCCTAAGGTGAAAAATCAATCGGTACAGTTTGCGGAAGCTAACGAGCTTGCCGATCTTACCAATTCGCCCAATTATAATAGGCCGCACAACCGTGTCAACCCAGATGGCGTGCTGTACGTGACTGGGGTGGGTGAGGAGAGTCGCGGAGGGATAGAAAGGCGGGTCGCCATGCAGCGGACATCCTCCTTCATGTGGTGGATCCTAAAGGGAATCCGCAATCTGTGGCGAAACGGTAGGCAATCCGTGTCTTAATCCGATCATTAACGTTGTGATGTCGGCCGGATTGATCCCACTGATCCGCCCCGCTTGCCCAATCGACCTGGGACGAATCTTCGTGAATTTCTCGCGAGCCTCGGCTCGTAGTTGCGGAATGGCCGCGTAATTCAGATCCGCGGGCAGGGGTTTATCTTCCTGACGACGGAAACGCTCGATCTGTTCGGCCTGCCTCGTGATGTAACCGCCGTACTTCGCCTCGATGACGACCTGTTCGACGACCGTGGCATCTCCCGTCTCGTCCTTGAGGTCCGGGGCGAGTGCGACGATGTCGCTCCAGGTGGTCGGAGGCCGCCTGAGCACCGTCTCCAGGGTGGTCCCCTCGATTCGGGTCGATCGCAATCGAGCATTCAGGGCGTCGATCCGGCTCCTCCGCACCTGGAATCGCTCCCAGCGCGGGTCTCCGACGAGGCCGATCTCTCGCCCGAGCTCGGTCAGGCGCAGGTCGGCGTTGTCGTGCCGCAAGAGGAGGCGATATTCGGAGCGGCTCGTGAACATCCGGTACGGCTCGTCCACGCCGCGAGTCACGAGGTCGTCGATCAGCACACCGATGTAGGCCTGCGAGCGGTCCACGACGAATGGCGGGCGACCCGACACCACGAGCGCGGCGTTGATGCCCGCGATCAATCCCTGAGCGCCGGCCTCCTCGTATCCGGTGGTCCCATTGATTTGCCCGGCGAAGAACAGGCCGGGGACGAGCTTCGTTTGCAAGGTGCTGTCGAGCTGGGTCGGAGGCGCGTAATCGTATTCGACCGCATAACCAAACCGGAGGATCTCCGCGCGCTCCAGCCCCGGAATCAACGGGATGATCGCCTCCTGCACGTCGCGGGGGAGACTGGTGGAGATCCCGTTGCAGTAGTATTCCAGCGTCGAGCGACCTTCCGGTTCCAGGAAGATCTGATGCGAGTCGCGTCCGGCGAACCGGACGATCTTGTCCTCGATCGACGGGCAGTACCGCGGGCCGGTGCTTTCGATCTGGCCGGAATACATTGGCGCGCGATGGAGATTTGCGCGGATCAGGTCATGCACGGCCGGATTGGTCGCGGTCAGGTGACAGAGGAGTTGCGGGGCGTCGATCCGGTCGGTCAGGAACGAGAACGCGACCGGTTCGGGGTCACCCGGCTGGGGCTCCAGCGCGGAAAAGTCGATCGTCCGGCCGTTCAAGCGGGGCGGCGTGCCGGTCTTGAACCGGCTCAGCTCGAACCCCAGCTCCCGCAGGCTCCCCGAGAGTCCCTGGGCCGAGACATCCCCTGCGCGGCCCCCTTCCGTCTTGGTTTCGCCCGTGTGCATCAGGGCGTGGAGGAAGGTCCCGGTCGTCACAACGACGGCCTTCGCGTGATAGACGACTCCGCCCCGGACCCGGACGCCGGAGACGCATCCCCCTTGCACCACGAGCGATTCGACCATCTCCTGACGGAGCGTGAGGTTCTCCTGGCTCTCCACCGTGAGCTTGGCGAGTGCCTGATACGCCTTCTTATCGCACTGCGCCCTCGGCGAGTGCATCGCCGGCCCCTTGCCCCGGTTGAGCAATCGGAACTGGATGGCCGTGGCATCGGTCAGGACGCCCATCGCGCCGCCGAGCGCGTCAATCTCCCTGACGATCTGGCCCTTGGCGACCCCTCCGATCGCCGGGTTGCAGCTCATCTGACCCACCGAGTCCGCGTTCAGCGTGAGCAACGCGGTTCGCCTCCCCATCCTGGCCGAGGCCAGCGCCGCCTCGATACCCGCATGGCCGGCGCCGATGACGATCACTTCATAGTGGTAAGGGTCGGGCATGATCGAACGCGCACGGAGACAAGGGGATGAGACCTCAGATATCTTAGCGACTCGCGGCCTGTTCCGTGAAGTTTTCCGAAGGCGGGCTTTGCCTTTTTATTAAATAAAGGCAGACGTTTTCGTGACACTCGCGAATAAAAAGGCAGATCATTTTTGTTCACTTTTGCGCGGGCAGATCTAGCTCCTCGTCGAGCCAAGGAAAGAGAACGGAACGCGTGTAATTCTCAGGCAATCGGTCGATTGGAACAGCCAAGCGTCGCTTAACCCAGAAAATCGCAATGCCAATCGCAACGACGATCGGCGGGGCCGCGAGCGATGGGAGGACTTCTTCGATCCACCTTCGTCGAACATCCGCCTCTTCATCGGCCAGTGACATCCCTTTCGTGCAAGACGCGAAACGTGGCTCCCAGCTCGACTGGACGCGGATCGCAAATCGCGAGTAGGCGAGTCCTGCCCCCACGATCGCCACCACGACCATCATCCGCCGAAGGGTGAACCGGAGTCGGGGCATGGGCGGGGCTCCATTCGACCGATCGCGTCGGCGGGTGGTGATTTCCCGCGACTCGGGCGACCGCGCCCTTGATTCGACCGGCCGCGCCTGGCACCGTCAATGGTTCAGTCCGGGGACGCTCCCGGCCGATGAGCAGACTCGCCCGGCTATGCCTTTTTATTGGCACCTGCCTTTTTTCGTAACGTCTGCCCGAGAATGGCGAGAGCTGCGTAGCGTTCCGTTCACTCCGTCTCCGGCGGGTCGGGGGCGACGGGGAGCCAGGGGTAGCGGGCGGCACGCTCGTATTTCTTGCGTCGCAGTTCGTGGAAAAGGATGATACGGCCGTATTGCTTCTCGGCGGCGTGTCTCTCCTGGATCGCCTCGGTGTAGTCTTGATGGAAGCCGACCCGATACCGAACCCTCCCCCCGGAAATTGCCGGCCCGGACGGAACCAGGCTCGCCACCCACTCCGTCGCAAGTCTGCCGGACGGCCACGCGCCGGCGGAGCGTCCCTCCAGGATCTTGCGAGCATAGCCCTCCATCCCCGCGTGATAGTCGGCCCGTTGCCTGTAGTGAGCGTGTCGGGTCTTGAGAATGATGGCCGTGAACACAATGGCGGCAATCGCCACGGCGGCCATCATCCGCCGCACGGTGAATCGGAGTCGGGGCATCCGCATGACGGTACTCACTCTGGCTTTGGCGGGCCGGGCACGACGGGGCTTTGGCGGCCTACTCGTATCTCTTCAGTCGGTTCCTTGTCCGGTGCAGCGCCTCGAGGTATGTCGCGAGAATCGACTCCTGCGCGCCGATCTCGCGCTGCAACTGCGCCCTTCCGGATAGGTCGCTTCTGCCCGCATAGTCCTTGAGCTTGGCGATCGAGGTCCTACTTCTTTCGATCATCTCGGCGTACCGGGCTGCGCTGGCGCGGAGATCCGAGATCATCATCGCCCGTGCAGCCCACACCAACAGCCCCATCAACACCGCCACGACCGCCACCACGACCATCATCCGCCGCACGGTGAACCGGAATCGGGGCATGGAGGTGCCTGCTTCATGTTTGCCGATCGACCGAGCGTCGAGTTGAGGATACTCCCTCGGGCAAACCGGGACACGACCCAAAGCCGGTATTCGCGCCGATCGCGCCGCTTGCAGCCACACGGGCCCGGCGGCTAGTCTGAGCGGGTCGCATCGGGCGAGCCGGGCCGGTCGTGCCCGGCGACGGGGATTTGTGGGCGAGATACCGGGAGAGTGATCCATGTCGGACGTGCGCAGCGGCGAAGTGACGATGAAGGGCAACCCGATCGATCTGGTCGGCCCCAAGCTCAAAGCCGGAGACAAGGCGCCGGATTTCACTGTCGTGGGCGCGGGCCTCTCGGTCGTCAAATTGGCCGACACCGCGGGCAAGGCCCGGCTGTTCAGCGTCGTGCCGTCGCTCGACACGCCGGTTTGCAACATCCAGACCAAGAAATTTGCCGAGCAATTGAACAGCCTGGGAGACAAGGTCGCCGCCTATACCGTCAGCCTCGACCTGCCGTTCGCCATGGCCCGATTCTGCGGCGAGGCCAAGATCAACAACATGGCCAACCTGTCCGATTGCCACGATCATAGCTTCGGCAAGAACTACGGCGTCCTGATCCAGGGGTTGCCCATTCCCCTGCTGGCACGGGCGATCGTCGTGGTCGATCCGTCGAACACGATCACCCATTTCGAGCTGGTCCCCGAGATCGCGACCGAGCCGAATTACGACGCCGCGATGTCGGCGCTGAAAGCGGCGGCCGGGGCCTGATGACGCTCGTCTGGAGCGAGCACCCGCCGAGCGCCGCCGGAGAAATCGGTCGTGGCGGTCGGCCGGTGTTTGTTGCGGACGAGTCACCGGTTATGAAGATCAGATCTGAGTTTCCGAGTCGCATTTTCGCCCAGATCGAAAGCCCCTCAGTTTTCCCGATCAGCGGCCCGCCAGGTCGCGATGTTATTATCGAGATCCGGGTTCGTAACTCGTCGAAGGCGGCCCGGATCGTGGGAGAAACGGACTCGGAACCTCACAGGGAATCAGGTTCCGGACCCGAGACGACGACCAATCTGGGTGGCACTCGCAGCTTGCCTGCCAGTGGCTTCGCTCGGACGAACACTGGCAGGCAAGCTGCGAGTGCCACCCAGAATCCTGATGCCAGCGTCAAACTGGCCTCATGAGCCACCGGACGATTGCGGATCGTGGCGCGGGCCGTCAATCGGCGGGACGGGAACCGGGTTGCCGGGGTCGGGGTATTCCCCCGGCAAGGCCGAGGCCACGGGAATTTCCACCGAATCACCGCGCGTCACTTTCCCTCGTTCAGCGGCACGATCCAGATATTGCGATACTGCACGTCGTTCCCGTGGTCCTGGAGCAGCAGGGGTCCCGGCTCGCTTTCCTTGCCGCCCCAGTTCGCGGGGCAGGGGACGATCTCGGCGTCGTCGATGATGGTGATGCCATTCTGAACGACGGTCAAACGGGTCTTCTTGACGAGCTTATCCCCGTCGTACTTGGCCTTGTGGAGCGTGACGTCGTACGTCTGCCACTGGAGCGGGGGCTTGCAGGCGTTGAACTTGGGGATGACCTGCTTGTAGATCGCGCCGCAGTCGTTGTCCTGCGGCTTCAGGCCGTAGGAATCGAGGACCTGGAGTTCGTACAGCCCGGCGAGATAGACGCCGCTATTGCCTCGGCCCTGTCCGGTGGCCTTGGGCATGTACGGCACGTTGAATTCCAGATGGAGTTTGAAGCCGTCGAACTTGTCCTTGGTCATGATGTCGCCGGTCTTGGGTCCGACAGTGAAGACGCCGTCGCTGACCGGCCAGGAGGCGGGCTTGCCGTCGCGGTGGATCCAGCCTTCAAGGCTCTTGCCGTTGAACAGGACTTTCGCCCCTTCGGGTGGCTTGGCATTCAGGGTGGAGTCATTCGGCTTGGGGTCCGCGGGCGCGAACATGCCAACGGCCAGCGCGGCGGCCAGGCAGAAGAGGCGCATGGTGAAAACTCTCTGGGCAGGATGGTCACATCGAGGCACACGACACGGCAGGCCGTTCAGTGTAGCTGAGCCGGCGAGGATCTCAAGCCCGTCGATTCACTCCCCGTCCCGCGCGGCAAGTCGTTCAATGCGGAGCTGGTCCCAGGGCGTGAAATAGGTCCGCAACCGGACGGCCAGGAGCGCCAGAGTGCTGAGACAGACCGTCCCCGTGATGCCGAGGTAGATGAGAATCTGATAGCGGATGGCCTCCTGGACGGGAGCGCCGGCGAGCAGTTGCCCCGTCGTCATTCCGGGAATGGCGACGATCCCGGCGATCATCATGTTGTTGATCGGCGGCGTGAGTGCCGCCCGAACCGCCGCGCGAAGTGCAGGCAAGGCGGCGTCCCGCGACGACGCCCCCAACGCCAGACGAAGTTCGACGCGATCTCGTTCCGCTCTCAGATCGCTCTCCAGGCGTTCCGCCGCCAGGGCTACACCCGTGACACTATTACCCAGAATCATGCCGAGCAGCGGGATCACCACATGAGGGTCGTACCAGGGATCGACTCGCAGCCCGAGCCGAAGGGATACGGACATGACAAGCACAATTCCAAGCCCCATCGCGACGAACGCTTCCAGGCGGAGTGGCCAGCCCCCGCCTTTCAGCCGCGATCCGACCGTGTGCGCGGAGACGAGTAGCATGACCAGGGCGATCGCGCCGACGAATGCGGGGTTTCGCGTGGTGAAGAGCCATTGGAGCACGACTCCCAGCAGCAGCAACTGGGCTACGAGTCTCGCCAGGGCGACGAGCAAGGGCCGCACCTGGCCGAGCCGAAGGGCGGAGAGGATTGCGACGGAGAAAAGCACCGGCGCGGAGGAGTAGAGCAAACCGGTCCATGTAGGCGAGTTCATGGTACGATCTCGGCCTCGACTACGGGCAACGCGGACTCCCAGAACCGGGAGTCGACCCTGGCCAGGAGCTCGCCAATCGGGCCCTGATCCACGACCCGGCCGCGATCGAGGACGACGGCCGTCTCTCCCAGCATCGGGGCGTGGCCTCGATGATGGGTCACGGCGATGGTGCGAAGTCCTGTGGTCTCGACTCGCTCCGAGAGGATGTCGGCGATCCGGCGCGCGGAGCCCGGGTCGAGGGCGGAGGTTGGCTCGTCGAGCGCGAGGATCTCCGGGTCCGCTCCCAGGGCCACGGCCAGGGCCAACCTCTGGCGCTCGCCTCCGGAAAGACCCGAGGCGTCCCGGCCCAGCCATCGCGGTTCGAGGCCGAATTCAAGCAGACTTTCGGCCATCACGTCCGGACCCGGCGGCGTCCAGCCACGGACCGTGAACGGATAGGCAAGATTCTCGGCTACGGAGCCGGGCAGGGGCCGAGGGGATTGGAAAACCAGGCCGACGCCGCTTCGGACGGCTCGCACCGAGAGATCGGTAAACGCCGTCTCTCCGATTCGGACGTGTCCACCCGAGGGATCCTCAAGCCGATTCAGCAAGCGGAGGAGTGTGCTCTTGCCCGAGCCGGAGGCCCCGACAAGCACGTACCGACGCCCAGGCTCGAAAGCAAGGTCGATTCCATCGAGGATGGCGGCGCCTCCCCGACGCATGCGAACGGCCTCAAGGATCAGTGCGCGATCTCGCGGCCAGGCCGGATCTCGGCCGGGGGATCTGCCGTATCTGGCGCGAAACGGTCCCAGGCGAAGCATCAGGTCGGTTACCCTCCAGTCGGTCCGCGGTTGGAGCGGCTCCTGCCACCCTACGGGAATAACGGGACTTACGGATAGGGCTGAAGGCTTGTTCGCGGGCGAAGAAGGAAATACTCTGAGGCGAGTCCTACCCCAGACCCCGGTCCGAGTCGCCCCCATGAGCGAGCCGATTCCCGAGGAATTCCCCCCGATCACGATCGAGCCTGACGCGGTCGAGGCGGCCGACGTGGCGTTCGTCGTCCCGGCCTCGGCCTACGATTCGATCGCGACCGACGACGAGTTATCGCGGATGGTCGAGCCCCAGCGGCTAGAACCGCTGTCTGACGTCCCGCCAGACCTCAGCCCGATCCTCAAAGGCATTGAGGGAATCGGGCAGATGCTCGGTGGGAAACTTGAAGCGCTCGCCACCCTCTTCGATCGCGAGATCCGGGCCGAGTCCACGCGAGAAAAAGTGGTGGACCGTCTTCATGCGGAGCTTCAAGAATACAAGCAAGATCTCCTGCTCAACATCCTCCGCCCGATCTTCGTGGATCTGATTCAGCTTCACGATGACGTCGGGAAGATCGCCGCCTCATTGCGGTCCGAGGGTGACATGGACGGCGGTATCTCGAGGTTTCGCGAGCTCGTGATCGGAGTCCAACAAGGCATCGAGGATATCCTCTACCGCCAGGGTGTGGAGCCGTTCAGTCACGATTCGGACAATTTCGATGCCCGACGGCAACGGGCAGTGTCGACGGTGCCGACGGAGGACGCGTCGCTCGGTCGTAAAGTCGCGGAGCGATTCCGGAAGGGGTTTATTTCGGGGGAGAAGATCATCCGGCCCGAGGTCGTTTCGGTTTACGTCGTTCGCAATCCCGTTGAACGGCAGGCTGCGTCGTCCTGATGGGTATGCGCAACGTGGTGGGCTTAGGGAAAAGGCGCGCGATTTGCACCTCGACTGAAAATAGCCGGAATCGATGCGGATTCCAGCGAACCCCTCCCAGGAAATCGGCAGATTCGCGCGAAATTGCAGCAACCGCCAGTTCAACACCACGCGATGTCAATCCCCTGACCCCGTTCGAACGCCGAAGCCCGCCTCTCAACTTCGGCCCGAGGAACCGGAACATGCCATTCGCCCAGATCGGGCTCCATGATCTGACCCACTCGTTGATCTCAAGAATTCAGGCCCGGACGCACGGACAGGTCCGCGAGCTGAGTGTCGAACTGGCCGACCAACAGGTTGTGATCCGCGGTCGGGCGCGTACGTATTACGCGAAGCAACTGGCCCAACACGGAGTCATGGACCTGATCGACGGCCAGACGATCGTGAATCGGATCGAGGTAGGTTGAGGCCGAATTTGTAGGGCGTGATCGGACGGATCGATCACGCCCCGCGAGCGATCGCCTTACTTCGCCTTGGGCCGCTCGATACGGTAGACCTTGCCATCGAGCTCGACCGTGACCGGTTCCTCGAACGTGAGGTACTGGTTCATCTCGGCGGTCTGCTTGCGCGCCAGCTCGAAGTAGGCCTCGCTGAACTGCTCGACCACCGTCGCCTTGGCGTCCGCGTCCGGCTTGACCGAGGCATCGACCCAGCGGTTGTCCTTGCGGAAGAACGTCTTTCCGCCGATCTGGCGCATCCTGGCCGTCGCGGCTCCCATGGGGGCCGACGGTTGACCGCCCAGTCCGCCCCCACCGACTGGGGCCCGCATGGCTCTCGCCTTGGGGCTCGCCGATGCGGGGCCAGTCGCCAGAGCACCGAACCCAGCGCTGCGATCGTATGCGGGGGCGGCCGCTGCGTCCGACGGCTTGTTCGCCATCTGATACGCGCCCTTCGCCTCTCGTTGCAGGACGCCGCCGGCCTGGCTGACTTCGGACAGCATGTACAGGTTTTCGGTCGTCTGTGCCGAGTTTGCCCGGTAGGCGTGGAGTTGGGTGCGTTCGTCGGCCAGGAATGACGTGTACGGCGTGAGTATGCCGTACTTCGTGCTCAGCGAGACGAGCTCGTCGGTCAATTCCTTGTTCTGCCCGTGCAGATCGATCTGGTCGATGATGAAGCCAACACGGCGCACGGCCCAGAGCTTCTCGACGAAGTCGTAGTTGCGATTTCCACCCGACGAGGCCAGCTCGACCGGGAATTCATGCGTGCGACGCTCGCCGGAGACCTTGCCTTCGATCTTGACCGTCGCCTTGCCCGATTGGTGGTATCGGCCGACCCAGATGAGCTGGCCGCCATCAAAGAGGTCGGGCAGGTCCCGGGGATAGGTCCGGTTCACGTCGGTCCCGGTAAACGTGATGCTCAGGTTGCTGAGAACGGGGCTACTCATCTTGGCGTAGAACCGGCCGACGTGAGACTCGATATCTTCGTCGGGCTTCACGTACTCGCTGGTCCCGCCGTTACCGCCGCTGAGGCGATCCAGCAAACGGGCGTTCACATCAAATCCCACCCCGAAGGCGAAGACACGAGCGTGGATCGGGTTCGCTTTCTTGGCGTCCTCGGCGATAGCCGTCTCGCGGGTTTCCCCGGCGGTCGGCAGGCCGTCGGTGAGGAACAGCACGTAGTTCGGTCGCGAGTCGTCCTTGATCTGTCCCAGGGCCGCCTTCAACGCATCGTCGATATTCGTGCTGCCACCGGGCTGGATGTTCTCGACGAACCGGACGGCGTCCGCGCGTGCATCCTTGGAATATCGTTGGAGTTCCGGCTTGTAGGTCTCGACGCGATCGTCATAGATCACGATGTTGAAGAGGTCGTCATCTCGCAGGTTTTCCAGGACGAACTTGAGGGCGTTCTTGGCCTGCTCGATCTTCTTCCCGGACATGGAGCCGGACCGGTCGAGGACGAACACGACCGTCTTGGGCTGGGGCTTGGCGTCGGGCCGTTTGACTTCGGGGCTGGCCATGAGGAGAAAATAGCCGTCCTCTCCTTCGCTGGGACGGTAGCTGAGGACCGAGGCTCCCAGCGCCCCCTCGGCGAGCGAGTAGAGCATGCGGAAATCATTCGACGGAACGATGTTGCGTTGCTCGAATTTGACCGTCGCGTTGTGATCGCCGGAGCGGCGGACCTCGGCGTCGTGGGACGGGCTGTACAGGCTCTTGATCGCGTCGCGGCTCTCGATCTGCGCCGTGATGGCGAGCCGCTGGATCGGCTTGGCCGTGAACTTTTGCGTCGCCAGGGGATAGGAGAATTCCACCATGTCGCGGTCCCGACGGCAAACCTGCGTGTAGCGCATGGTCACCTTGCGATCCTGGCCGGCGGGGATCGGGAAGACGCTGGTGCGAAACAGTCCTCGGCCCATGTATTCCAACAGCGCCGGGTCACGCTTGGTCCGGACGATCTCCTCGAAGATCCGCCTGGCCTCGTCCTTCGGCAGGAGCCGACCCGGCAATTCCCGACCGTCGACCATCAGCACGAAGTTCTGGATAGCCCCGTCTTCCGGCAATGGGAACAGGAATTCGGATTCCAGCTCGAACGACCCGGGGTTGTGAAACGTCTGCGAGACCTGGACGTCGGCCACCTGGTCGCGAACCTTCGCGTCCACGGTCACTTCACGAATCTCGTAGCTTCTCGCGATCGGGACGTGATGCCGGCGATCGACGATGAAGCCCTGACCCCGAGCGAGCGGAGCGAGCGCGCTGAGGGCGAGCAGGGCGATGGCCAGCGAACCATGAAGGCGGCGAGGCATGGGGAAGTCTCCGATTCGAGGCCGGGCGGCCCGCCATGTCCTCCAAGAACGCGACGGGGCCGGACCGAAAGTGGACTGTGAAACCGCTGCACGTACCGCTCCAAGCCGGTCGTGCGACGATCCCGCTATCCTCTTAGACGATCTAGAGATGGATTCGTCTTCGGATTTCTTTTCGGACGCCGAACTGGACCCTGCGTCAACTCTTATGTCCGCGATGGGCCAGGGCCAGGGCCCTCACTCGGGCCTTCCCGGTGAGCAGCTTCTGGGGATGTCCGAATCGGGTAACCTGGATTGTGTGGGTGGTATGGGTGGCCTTGCCGTGGTGCTTGTCCCGGTGGAGGGGGATGACCACGGTTTGCACGGGGGATGGCGAGCCGACCGTCGTCGCCGCAGAGCCTCCCACCGTGCTTGACCCTGGGCCGACGGCGGAACCTGGCGGAACCGGTGGGATGACGATGTGTTCGGTCCCGCCCGGGGTGATTCCGGAAGCAGGGGGGGTACCGTCCGCGGGAAGTACGGATGCAAAGTTGTGAAAGGTGTGAGTCTCGCCCGAGGAGTCGGTGACGGTCACGCTCAGGATGTGCGTACCGACGCCGTGGTAAATGTGGTCTCCCTGAACGACCAGGACTGTACCGGCCGGCATGTACATCGCGGACCAGGGCTCGTGATCGACTCGCTTGGCGACGATTGTCCCGGACTCGGTCGGGGAACCGTCGCCCCAGTCGATGGTCGCCTTGAAATCGGCGGGCGAGGCGTCCACGCCCGGGATGCCCACGGTTGCCACCCCGTTATTTCCGAACGAGCTGAATGGGACACCGTCGTTGATCGCGGCGAAGCTGGCGAACCCGGTGAATCGCGAGACATTGACCGTCGAGTCAACCGAGGCTGAGGCGGCCCCGTCGATGCCTGTGACCGTTACGTGGACGGTATAGGTCCCGGCCAGCGCGTAGGTGTGGCCGCCGAGGACGGAGAAGGCGTGAGGGTCGGCCTGGCGCGTCGCCCCGTACTTATCGGGCGAGATGAACCCGGCCTCGGGCGCCGTGCCGTCGCCCCAATCGATGGTCGCCTTCATCATCGCGGCATTCTGGTAGCCGGCGAGGGCCGCGTCGTTCCCTCGGGCCAGGATGCCGCCGTTCGTGAGGTTGCGGACCAGATCGAGGGTCTGAGGGTCGAGCGAAATCGATTCTCCGACCGCGTGAATCGTGGCCACGACGCTGGCGGAATGACCGGACTCGTCGTGGACCGTGATCGTCGCCGAATGGTCGCCGAGCGTCGCGTAATCGTGCGAGCCATAGACGGTGAACCGGGGCCGACTTGTCGGGATTGGTGGGTAGTACCAGGACTCGACCAGGTGTCCGTCGGTCGGTGGAGAACCATCGCCCCAGTCGATGGTGGCATGGTAGGTGGAAAACTTTGCGGGGGACGAGTCGTTCGAGGTGAGGTCGGCGAACTCGGCGAGGGCGAGATCGGGTGGGGGGATCGTACCCGAGGGATCGGCCACGACCGTGTTGTCATGGGGCACGATCACGAGCGGCGAGTCGCCGACTGCGATGCTGGCTGTGGTCGTGGCGGACAGGCCGTGACCATCGTTGATCGTGATCGTCGCGGTGTAATGGCCGGATTCGGCGTAGGCGTGGTCGCCATTGACGTTCAGGTGATCGGAGTTCCAGGGTGAGATGGTGATCCCGGGACCACCGATGACGTACGAGAACACTTCATAAACCGGGTTGGACCGCTCCAGGATCAACGGGTAGAAGTAGGGCTCACGATCGACCGTGCCGCTCGTGGCCGCCGAACCGTCGCCCCAGTCGATGCTGGCCGTCCAGGCGGACGGATCGGTCGAGAAATTGGTGCTGAAACCGGCGAGCGGATCGGCAACGGCAAAGCCGGTCGCCCCGAGGATGGAACGTGCGGGCTCACCGTTGACGGAATGGGAATCGACGGTCAAGGTCGAGGTCGTGCCGATCGTCTGGTCGTCCTGGCCGTGGACGCGTGCCACGACCGAGGTCTTGATCGTGAACGTCCCCGTGGTCGCATAGGCGTGCGAACCGAAGATCGTCCCGCCGTGTCCGGAGGTGGGCGGGGGCGGCGAACCGTCACCCGAGATGGGGAAGACGATGTAGGACTCGTAGCCGAATACCCGGCCGTCGGTCGTGGTGCCGTCGCCCCAATCGATCATCGCGTGATCCAACTGGGCATCGCCGGCGGGGATCGCGTAGCGGGCGACGGCCCCCTGAGCCAGTTGGCCGATCACGGTTTGGCCGTCCATGCCTGTGAGCGTGACTTCGCCGCTCAGGAGCTGGCGAGATTCCAGGATTTCCGCGATCGGGGCGATAACGCGTCGGCCCGGCCGACGACCGCGAATGTCGGGATGACTCATCATCGGGCTGGGCTCGCACGGTGGGGACGCAACGGGGCGCGGTGAGATTCGCCATCAAATCGCTGACGGCACGTTGCAAGATATCGTGCAATTGCCCTCGGGTCAACGATCAGTAAATCAGATTGCGCCGGCGCGTTGCGGCGACAAAACGAGGCCCAGCCGGCATGGGGTCGCGACGGATCGTCGGGCCTTTTACAATAACGGTGACTCTACGGCGAAGATCTCTCTGAATTCCGTACTTGCGCGTCCGAGCCAACCGAGTCTAGGAGCCCCCGACGTGAGCGACGGTCTGAAGCGGGTTTACGGCATTGACCTGGGAACGACGTACTCGGCAATCGCCTATGTGGATGAGCACGGCAAGCCCGTGATCGTCCCGAACCAGGAGAGCGAGAGGATCACGCCGTCGGTGGTGCTCTTCGACGGCGATAACGTGATTGTCGGGAACACGGCGAAGGAATCGGCGAAGGTGGAACCGCACCGCGTCGCTCAACGCATCAAACAGGCCATGGGCGACCCGAATTTCGTCTTCGAGTGCGAAGGGCAAGTCTACAGCCCAGAAGATATCTCATCCTTCATCTTGAGAAAGGTCGTCGGCGACGCCGAGATTGCGCTCGGGCTGGAAGGCGACGATAAGATCACCGACGTCGTGATCACCTGCCCCGCCTACTTCGGTACGGACGAGCGCGAGGCGACCGCCAACGCGGGACGGCTCGCGGGCCTCAACGTCCGCGCGATCCTCAACGAGCCCACGGCGGCGGCGATCGCGTACGGCCTGGAGCAAGGCGAGGATCAAACCGTACTCGTCTACGACCTGGGTGGCGGGACGTTCGACGTCACGATGATCGAGATCAAGGACCGACTCATCCGCGTGATCTGCACCGGGGGGGACCATCGTCTCGGCGGCGCGCTCTGGGACGAAGCCATCGTGTTCCACCTCGCCGACGAATTCAAGAATCAAACGAATCTCGAAGCCGACCCCATGGACGACCCGGAGGTGCTCAACGACCTGTTCCTCCAGGCCGAGCGGGGCAAGAAGACCCTCACGCAACGCGACAAGGCGCCGTTTCGCGTCACCCACGCCGGGCAGCAGGCGAGGGTCGAGCTGGAGCGGGCGAAGTTCGAGGAAATCACGAAGCACCTTCTTGACCGCACGATCGAACTGACGCACGACATGCTCAACGACGCGAAGGCGAAGGGGCATACGGCCTTCGACAAGATTATCCTCGTCGGTGGGGCCACGCGAATGCCGCAGGTGCGCGACCGGATCGCGGGCGAGTTTAACCTGGAACCGGAGAGTTTCGATCCCGACGAATCCGTGGCGAAGGGCGCGGCCCTCTTCGGCCTCAAGGAGTCGCTCCAGGACGAGGTCCGCGACATCCTCACTCCCACCAACCCGGATGCCGAAGGCGAGTATGGCGGACTTGACCTCGCAGCCGTGAGCCCGGAGGAAGTGGCCGCCGCGCTCGATAAGATCGAGCGTGAGATCGGTTTCACCCTGACTGGCCCGGTGCGGGAACTGGTCAACACGCAGATCGTCAACGTGCTCTCAAAGAGCCTTGGCGTCGTCGCCCGCGACCAGAACGGCAAGGAGATCGTCGTCACCATTCTGCCTCGCAATGGCGAGGTCCCGATGTCCAGCCAGACCGATTTCGGAACGGACACCGAGAATCAGATGGGCGTGGATATTCGCGTGATGGCCGGGGAGCGCGACTCGCCGCAACCCGAGGACTGCAAGGATGTCGGCACGGCCCAGTTGAGCCTCCCCGGTGGGCTCCCCTCGCGAAGCCCCGTCCGGGTGAAATTCACGATCAGTCGCGATGGCCGGTTGAGTGTCACGGCCACCGATCTGACCGGCGGCGGCCAGATTGACGTCGACTTCGAGACGGAGGCGGTGATGGGTGCGGGAGAAGTCGAGGAGAGGTCGACTGCACTGAGGTTGTTGAACGTGTCGTGAACGTCCTGGGACACGAATCGTAATCCCGATCCTTTACACTGACTCGTTCGGTCCCCGAACGGGATAGCCTATCATGTCCATCCCCATCGGCATCGATCTGGGCACCACCAACTCCGTCGTCGCGGCGCGGAACGCGTACGGCAGGCCGGAAGTGATCGCCAACAAGGAAGGCCATAATGTCACCCCGTCGGTCGTCTATTTCGGCACAGAACCGCCGGTCGTGGGGCAGGAGGCGAAGGAGTACGCAAGGCTGGGCGATGACCAGATCGCCAGCTTTTTCAAGCCGCATATGGGGAGCCCGCTCTATCGTTTGCACTTTGGTGCGACGGACTATTCAGCAACCGATCTCTCGGGCCTCGTTCTCAAGCGACTGAGGAACGACGCCGAAGCGAAACTGGGCCAGGTTGTCGATCAGGCTGTGATCACCGTCCCGGCGTACTTCGCGGATGCCCAGCGGAGAGCCACCATTGAGGCCGGTCGACTTGCCGGGCTGGACGTATTGCGGATCATCAACGAGCCGACCGCCGCCGCGCTCGCTTACGGCCTGCAAAAATCGGGGATCACCGAGACCGTCCTGATCTACGATCTGGGCGGTGGCACGTTCGATGTGACGGTGGCGAGGATCGCTCCCGATGAGATCGCCGTCGTGTCCACGGCCGGAGATCACGATCTCGGCGGCAAGAACTGGGACGACCGGATTGCCACGTCCCTGGCCGAAAAGTACGCCGCGGAGACGGGGATCGATCCTCTCGACGATCCGCTCGCACTTAACGAGGTCTTGATCCGCAGCGAGCAGGCGAAATGGGCGTTATCCGAACGGACTTCGACCCGGGTGACCCTGCAAATCGGGAGCGCACGCCGAACCTTTGAATTGACCCGCGCGGAATTTGAGGGGATGACGTTCGCACTCATGGATCGGACTCGAAGGCTCACGGAGGAGGCCCTGGAAGAAGCGGGCCTCTCCTGGAAGACGCTTACCGGCGTGCTCCTGGTCGGTGGCTCGACACGCATGCCGATGGTCCGACAATACGTGACCCAGATGGCCGGCCAGCCGCCCAGGGCAGGGGTCAACGTGGATGAGGTCGTCGCGCTGGGCGCGGCGATCCAGGCGGCGATGGACGTGGGCCAGGCATCGGAATCCGCCACGCCCAAGTTCACACTGGCGGGTGCCCGGCGGGTCACGGATGTCATGTCCCATAGCCTCGGGACCGTCGCGGTCAGTCCGGACGGAGCCTCCTATGTGAACGATATCATCATCCGGCGAAATGTCCCGATCCCGGCGGAGAACAAGACTTCCTACCTCCACGAGACCCACGGCGGGGCGAACTCCCGGCTTGAGGTCTATCTGACCCAGGGCGAGAGCACCCGGCCGCTGGATTGCTCGGTCCTGGGCAAGTATGTCTTCTCAGGAATCTCCGCCACCGATCGGGAAGTCACCGTCGATATCGGCCTCTCTTATGACGCGAACGGAGTGGTCCAGGTCCGCGCCACGCAGCGCGACACGGGGCATCTTCTCGCCATGCGCGTCGAGCCCGTGCCGGACGACCTCACGTGGCTCGGCCTGCCGCCGCAGCCGGTAGCGAGTGAGGCGGTTGCCGAGCCGTGCCGGATCATCCTCCTGATCGATGGTTCGTCGAGCATGGCGGGTCATCCGCTTCTTGATGCCCAGAATGCCGCCCGGGCGTTCCTGGAGAAGTGCGACTTCACGGCAACGGAGGTCGGCCTGATCTCGTTTTCCGACCAGGTGGTCCTCCAGTGTGAGTTGACCTCGAACCCGCGTAAGATTCAGGCGGCGCTCGTTCGCCTGGAAGCGGAGGGGACGACGAATCTCTCGGAAGCCCTGGAGCTTGCTCGCGATCGCTTGCTCGCTCGCGATCAGCGGCGATATGTCGTGATCTTGACCGACGGCTATCCCGACTCGACCGAGGCGGCCGTCGATCAGGCCGCGCGAGCACGGGAGGAGGGAATCGAGATCGTCGCGATCGGGATCGGTGACGCGGACCTCGCCTACCTCCGCCGCCTGGCCAGTACCGAGGAGGGATCAATCTTCGCCCGGCAAGGCGAGCTGGTCGGGACGTTCGGCCACATCGCCCGCATGATCGCTCAGGGCGGTCGCGGATTGCGGCAACTTTGACCTGCGGGATGAGACGACCGGATGGATAACCCTTCGCCAACACCCTCGACCAAGCCCGCGATTCCAGCCGTTCTGGCTGGCCTGCGGCGCGGCTACGACCTGTCCCTGGCCGGGGCCATCGGCGCGGTCTTCGGTCTCTATTTCTACGTCGAGCTCGTCCACACGCAGAACCTGAGGACGCGAGACGCCCTGGCGGGTGCGCTCATTGGCGGATCGATCGGGTTCTATCTCAATGCGGCCGAGGCGTTCCGCGAGGGCGCCTGGCATAAGCTGGCGCGAACGGCCTCCTGGGGCGCGATCGCCGGATCGGCAGGGGGGGCGCTCGGATTGCTACTCGGCGAGATCATCCTCGGAGGATTCCGGGGCGGGCTCCTCGGCCGCGCGGTCTCCTGGTCGATCCTGGGACTGGGCATCGGGGTCAGTCAGGGCCTGGCCTATCGCTCGCTCCCGAGGCTCCGCTTCGGCCTGATCGGCGGAGGGCTCGGGGGATTCATCGGCGGGTTCTTGTTCGAGGCCTTACGCGACCGCCTCGGGAGCCGGTACGACCTCAGTCAGGGTCTCGGCATGGTGGTCCTCGGTGCCGGTCTGGGGCTTTGCCTGGCCCTGGTAGAGCAGGTTCTCGGTCGCGTCTGGGTTCAGGTGCTCAACGGGCGGCAGGAGGGCCGTGCCTATCTTCTCGCCGGGAAGCGTTCGACTCTCGGACTCGACGAGCGGGCGGACGTCGGGCTGTTTGGAGACCCGAGCGTCTCACGACGTCACGCCGAGATCGAAGCTAGCCCGTCGGGTTACGTGATTCACACTCGCGAGGATCAAGGTCGAACCAAGGTCAACGGGATGATCGTTTCCGGGAGCAACCCCCTCAATGATGGCGATCGGATCGAGCTGGGACAGACGATTCTGGTCTTTCGGAGACGATGAGTTGGGACGCTTTCGATCATGAAGACACAGAACGCAATCGACGCCTGGTCCCTCGAAGTCGTCCGCGGTCCGGACGCGGGACGGAGCTACGCGCTGGGTTCGGGAGCGGTCGTTCTGGGCAATGCTCTCGACGGCGAGCCGGGCATCGATCTGTCGGACCAGGAGCGGACCGCCCCTCGCAAGATGGCCGCCAGGCAAGCGAGGATCGATATCACGAACGGGTCCGCCACCCTCCGCGATCTGGACAGCCCCGGTGGCACATTCGTCAACCGCCAACGCGTCTTGCCGGGTGAGGGGAGATCGCTCCAGGCCGGCGACGTGATCCAGCTTGGCGGGGTTCAGCTCCGCGTGTCCCGCGCCGGCACCCGCCCCCCCGCGCCGACCCGGCCGGAGTCCAGGCCCGCCCCTCCGGCCTCGCCAGGACCGGCGCGGACTTTCCTGTTTGCGATGAAAAGCGGTGCATCCTGCCGTTCGTGGGACGACTTCTTGACCGTCTCCGCCCAACGCTGGACGGACCTCCGCGATGAATTGACAAGTGGACGTCTCGCCGGCTTCCTTGCCTCTATCGGTCGCCCGGACCTGATGCCGGACCCGAACGAACGAGGGACGCCCGATGAACGCCTTGACGCCTGGATCGGTCGGCTGCCCGCCACCAGGCCCGCGAAGCCTGAGCTGGACGTCCATCCCCGAACGCTTGTCATCCGCGCCCCCGTTGGTGGCGGTACGACCCGGCGCAAGCTCCAGATCAGCAACGCGGGCTACCGACTTCTCAAGACGACGGTCCGCGTGGAGCCTGAGGGCTCGTCCTGGCTCAGAATTTCGGGAGCCTCCGCCGGGCAAATTTTCGTCACCATGGAAGCCGACGAGCTGACGATTGAAGCGGATCTGCCCGAAACGATGAACGCCCCGCTCTCGGCCACGATTGTTCTCGAGAGTAACGGTGGAAAAATCGCGGTTGTCGTTCGTGCGGAGCCGGGTGCCTCGAAACTCGACGAGGCGACCTCGCCTACGCCGATAAAACGTCCGGCTTCCTTCGGGCTGAGAGAGCGGATCGCGTCCCAGAGCGAGTCCTCACGCCTGGTCTCGTGGCCGATCGCTGCATCACTTCTTCGCGCCCTGCTGGCCATCGCCGATCGCCTCGTCCCGAGCGCCGCAGGCTCACCCGGGCTTCTGGGACCAGCGGCGGTCTTCGCGGGAATCGGCGCCGTCCTTGCCGGAGCATTGTCGTTACGAGGCCGGGGTGAGGGAAAGGACCTCTTACCTTCAACCCTTGCCGGGGCGATCCTGGGCGCCATGCTCGCGGCGATCCTCGTGGCGCTTTGCCGGGTGATAGAGGCCCCGTTCCTTGGGACATTCGGCTCATCCTGGCTAATTTCTTGCCTGGTCTGGGCGGTGATCGCCGCCGGATTGGCCGGGACCTCACGTCTGCTCATCCCCGCGCGATTGGAACCGGAGACAACGCCGTGAATTCTCCTCGGGTCGTGGTGGTCGCTCTCAGTTTGAGCGTTGCACTCCTCGCACAATCCGGCGTCGCGCAGGAGACTGCGGCCCCGACGCCCAAGGGCGAGCCCTCCGTGAAGGTGGCCCAGACCGACGAGAAGGGGTTTCCCAATATCACGGTTGAATTCGAGGTCAAGTCGCCTACCGGCGGGAGAATTCTCGACGCGACTCAGGATGACTTTCGGGTCGAGGAATATGGCTCGCCGGTGGTGTTCACGGGGTTTCGGAGTCCAATCTCAAAGGAGTTCCGGCCGACCACCGTCGTCCTGGTGCTGGACCGCAGCGGCAGCATGATGGCGGAAAACCGGATCGGTGGACTGAAACAGGCGGTGAGCGCCTTCTTGCGAAGGCAACCCGAGGGATCTCGCGTCGCCGTGATCGCGTTTGGTGATGAAGTGGAACTGATCTGCCCATTCACCGATGACCCAGATCGCGTGCGGCTCGCCGTGGGCGACCTGATTCCCGGCGGCAAGACCCGCTATTACGACGCGGTCTCGGCTGCGATCAAGCTCCTTGGCGACGAGACCGGTCGTCGCGCGGTGCTGGCCATGACCGACGGGGAGGATAATCAGAGCCGATCGACGCTGACGTCGGTCGTCCTAGAGGCTCGACGCCAGGGACTGGCCGTTCATACGCTTGGACTCGGCTCGGAAGAAGAGATCGAGACGGACAAGCTTCGTGAACTGGCGGACAGCACTCGGGGGAAATCGTTTTCCGCTCGCGAGGCGGACGGACTTCGAACGATCTTCGAAGAAATTGCCGAAGACCTGGGTGGGCGATACAGCCTCACGTATCGGACCCAACACGAGCTTCAGGACGGAACCTTACGTCCGATCAGGGTTTACTACAAGAAAAGCAGCAAAGCGGGCGAATACGACGTGTATATTCCAGGGATGGTTGTACCCGCTGCAGGCTGGTCTTGGCTATTCCTGTCGCTTGTCGTCGCACTCGGCACGCTGACCGTCTTGCCCTCACGCTTGCGTCGATGACGACGCCTGAATGTCGGATTCCTGGAAGATCCGCAATTTGCGCGGAATTTTCTGCGGCCTTGGCACGCAGCAAGCAGGCGACTGCCCGCCGCACTGCCTGGATCAAGGACCACCGACCGCGAGGCATTGCTGGCTACTCAGCGACGTAGCCGCGCCGACCGAACTCTTGTGGGAGAGTTCGGCATTGTCGGCAAATTCGACGCGACTTGGCGCTTTGTCCAAAGTTTGCGGTCAAGAGGGCACGGGGCGATTGGCGATGTCTGACTTATCGGGGTCTCTCCGACCCACCAAGAGTCACGATCTGCTGAGAGGAGTTACCATGCAACGAACCCGCACCTGGATGTTTGCCCTGATGGCCGGAGGGCTGGCATTCAACCTTGGGGCCGCGCCCGCAACGCCGACCTACATCAATGTGGAAGCGGCTATCGCTCGCGTTCAACAAGCGTGGGCCACTCCCGGTGTGACCCCGGACCCCAATGCGCCGGGCTGGAATGCACTCTTCGACGCCATACGGAGAGACCTAGTCGGCTACACGACTGCAAAATCGGAAGATGATCGGCTACGAGCACTAGGTCGCTTGTATCAGATTACCGCCGCTCTGGACGCGGTGAGCTGGGAGCCGGCGTTCGAGCTTCGGAACGAGTTGCGGACCTGGCTCCGTCCTCGCATCGTGCTCGCCTGGGCGTCACGCCGGCTTGTCGCGACGGTCCAGGGGCTGCCTCCCGCTCCCGACGCCAACTTGCAGGGAAATCGGGAGCGCTGGGTCACGTTCGTCGGGAACGACCTTGGTTCCGCCCTTCGTGACTATGAAGCGGCCGGTCAGGTCCGTGAACGACGAGTGGCGCTCGGGAAAGTTTACTCGGCATTGAGCTCGATCCATCAGGGCAACCAGGCGCACCCGTGGGGGCCCTCGGTCGAACTGGAGTTCGCGCTCGACGACCTGTACAACGGCCCGAATCTCCAGGCGACGGCCGATGCGCCTTCCGTTTCTTCTCGTCTGGCGAACTACGTCGTCGAGTCCGGGCCGGTCTACCGAAACGGGCAGACCACCTACGTTACGGCCGGGCCGTATCTCGGATTCGGGCTGATGGCCAGTGACGACGGGATCATTTTCTTCAATCGGCAAGCGCTCAGCAGCGTGACGCCGATCAACGGGTTCCAGCAGCAGGTCAACAGCGATCCCCAGGGGCGACGCGCCGCCAAGCTCTACCAATTCGATGCGACTTCCACGGATCAGTCCGTTTTGACGGTCGTTGCTGTCCTTCGGCCCAGTGGACTCCAACTGTTTCCGGACAACACGCACGCCACCAATGCCACGGTCGGGTCGGCCCCCCAGCCCGGAAAAGGGTTGGGGCGAGGGATTGCCTCGTTGATCGGTCTGAATCAGTACAAGATCACCGAGAAAGTTCACGACGGCGCGATTGATAAGATCCGGCAGCAAGTTGCGCAGGGGGCACGCGAGGAGGCCACGGAACGATCGGCCCGCCGGGCCAGTCAGACGAATGCGACTCTCGCGAACGTCTTCTCCGGGCCGGACAAGCTTGTCGTGAAGACGATCGAGATTGATGGGCTTCGTCTTCGATCGCGGCCGGAGTTCGTCATTGTGGACGGGCGAGTAGCATGGAGAGATGTAGCCGATCAGTTTGGCGCCGAGATGCCGAAGCCGTGGAAGTTCTTCACCGCCGGCACCGGCGTTTCCGCCGACGTCCAAATTGCTTCGGTCATGAACAACCTGACCCGCGGCTACCTCCAGACCGACCCGGTCAAGTCCGTCAATAATTTGATGATCGTGACCCGTAAGGTCCCTCCCGGCGCGCCCGCCAAGGAAGGGATCACCGTTTCGGAAAATGTCGATTTCGCCAGATTCGTCACGGCCGTGAACGACGCCCGAGCCGCCAATGATCCGAAAGTCATGGCGATTCGAGTGAAGAAGCCCGGCCAGCCTCCCGAGTTCTCGGTCGATCGCAACGGCTTCCTGGTCGCGATCGTCCGTGATTTCAGCCTTGAGGTCCCGGCCCCCGAAGCCGCCGCCAAGGGCGGACTGGCGGGGCCCGCCGCCAAGATCTACCGGATCGAGGCACCGGCGGCCGAATTCGCGATCTCCTTCCAGGTCACCCCGGCCTCGAACAATCTCCCGATGCGATTTGTCGGACGCATCGAGTCGTTTGACCCCGGTCCGGGGGCACGGGTCCTTGCCATCAACGATGACGAGACCAAGGCCCTGCCCTTGACCGCCTTCACTTCGGCTTTTGTTCTGAACGTATTTGGGAGCAGGCTCAAAGGTCAGCCAATCGACGCGCCGCTCTCGAACCTGAACATTCCCGGGTTCAACCTGACATCGGTCTCTGCCATCGATCCGACGGGCTGGATGAGGGTGACGATGACCCCGATCGCACGCTGAAGCGGCGCGCAATGAGTGCCGTGCCGGCCGAGGCCCCTGGTCTCGGCCGGCTCGTTTTGGTGGACTGATCACTGAGAGATCGATCTCGGACACATCTCGACACTGGATGAAAACGCAATGGCGTCCCGCGATTCGGAACCGCTTCTCGCAATTTTCGACCATGATGGCGTCCTCGTGGACTCTCTGGAACTTCATCAGAACGCGTGGCTCGAACTCGGTCGCAGCGCGGGGCTGGACGTGACGCCAACGTTCATCCACGAGACGTTCGGGATGACGAACCCGAGCATTTTTCGCAGGCTGCTCGGCGAGGACATCGGAGAAGAGGAGATGGCCCGGTATGGGCTGATCAAGGAGACCTACTATCGGGACTCGGCTCGGGGAACGATCAGTCTCATGGATGGCGTGAGGGACCTGCTCGACGGACTCTCCGAGGCCGGCGTCCTGCTGGCGATCGGTTCCAGCGGCGTCCTTCCCAACCTGGAGTTGACCGTCTCGGAGTGCGGGTTGGAGGGCCGATTCGCCGCGATCGCATCGCTCGAGGACATCCGCCGAGGCAAGCCCGATCCGGAAGTCTTTCTTGTCGCGGCAAGTAAGGCCGGCGTCGCCCCGAGCCGGGCGGTCGTGTTCGAGGATGCCACCGTCGGAATTCAGGCGGCGAAGGCGGCTGGAATGAGGGCGGTCGGGGTAGGCACGACCCATCCGCTCGAAGCCCTCCTCGCGGCCGGAGCGGACGAAGTCGTGATGAACCTGGCGGACTATCCCATCTCTCGACTCCTACGTCAGATGCGCGCGGATTGACCCCTCGGTGGCGAGCCGGGTAGTTGCCGGATGTGTCCCACCGCGGCTACAGTTCAGGTGACCGGGCCGATGTTGCCAATGGCAGCCGCATTGGGGACCGCGCACCGACTTCGAATTTGCGGGGAGGGCCGTCGAGATGGAACCATCCAACTGTCATCGGGAGAGATGGCATTGAGCCATGAATTCAACCTCTCGACGGAGATTTTGACGATCACGTCGATCGACAAGGCCAGGCGAAGTCTAGGATTTACGGCCTCATCGGGCGTCTACGGTAACACCCCCTGGATTTTGGCCCAGATTGCCGTCAGGGGGATTTAAGTCCATGCCCTCCTCTCATTCCACTGCGGGCGATCTGGAACATCTCTACGCCCACCGATTCTCGGCCAGAGAACGGATTGAAAAAGCGAAGCTTTGGCGGATCCTTTGCGACGATTTCTTCAGTCGCTATGTACCGCCCGACGCCACGATACTCGACCTGGGTGCGGGATATTGCGATTTCATCAATAACGTCCGCGGCGCTCGCAAGATTGCCGTGGATCTGAACGCGGAAACCGTCCGAGCGGCGGCGAGTGACGTGGAAGTTCTGACGATCGACCTCGAACGCATCGCCGAACTGATCGAGCCGGAGACGGTGGACCTCGTATTTGCGTCCAATGTCTTCGAGCATTTGCGGGGGCCGGATTCCTTGCTCGCAGTCTTGGCCGCGGTCCACCGTGTCCTTCGTCCTGGAGGCCGCATCGTCGTGACTCAGCCCAACGTCGGGCCGCTCGGCGCTGCGTTCTGGGACTTCATCGATCACACCCTGCCGTTGACCGAGAAGGGGATGGCCGAAGCGATGGGAATCACCGGGTTCGAAGTCATCGAGTCCCGCGCCCGGTTCCTGCCCTACACGACGAAGAGCCGCCTCCCGAAATGGTCCGTCCTGGTTCGCGCCTACATTCGACTCCGGCCCGCCCACTGGTTTTTCGGCAAGCAAATGTTGATTGTTGCGCGGAAGCCTGGGCCATGAACGCGCGTCCTGAAGTCGACTTCTGGATCTCGGCCTACAATCAAGGCAAATATCGGCCGCTGATCCGATGAGACCGATCGACTCGTTCCAATGCCCGCGTGCCTTGATCGTCAAGGATCCGGACCTGGATGACCCGGCGCCATCACGGGGGTGATGGCCGAGGTCGATATTCTCCCGATGACGGATCGTTCCAACATCCTGGCCATCGGTGGCACTGACTCGAGACAACGGCTACCATATCGCTCGGGCGTCACGATTCGTAATAGCCTGCAGGTAGATCGGTGGCACTCCGTCAGGCAGACGCTCTCGCGACCCTCGGGCAACTCGCTGGCGTGGCACACCGCGATGCCCATCCACGACGCGACGCACGCCTCACGCGGCCGTCAACCAGGCACCTTGATCTCGATCAAGTGCCAGGGCGAACATGAACTCACGAGGCAAATTCCTGCGAAAGCCGATGCCGACGGCCGGAAGATCACCTAAACTTCCTGGACCCGACACGAAAAGCCCACAGAGTCCTCTAGATTTCGACTCCGTAACTTGCTGCCGAGTTAACTTTGTTGGTACGGCGATTCATGACCCACCGTCCGCCTGGCGGAGCCCGCCCGAGATGAGCGGTATGGCCCGAGATGATGATCGGCTCTCCGAGGTGAAACCGGAATCGGGGCCGGGCCCAGGGCGACGGGCGGCCGTCCTCGCCGGCATCGTTTCCATGCTCGCGGGATTGTTGATTTCGGTGGCCCCACATCTCGCCTGGTGGGCCAAGAGCGGCGAGCCCGTATACATCGCCGATCACGACGACACGTTCTATCTCGCGTACACCACGCAGGCCTTTTTTCAGCACCCTTTGCGGATTACCGATCCCATCCTGAAGACGGGCGGTTCAAGTCAGTTCCCCAGGGTGCAACTTGTCCCCCCGGTCGTGCTCGCCAAAGGTCTTGGCCTCCGGCCTGTGGACGTTCTCCTACTCTGGCGGATCTGGGGTGGGTTGAGCATCGGACTGGCGTGCTATTGCCTGGCGCTCATCATCGTCAAGCGTCCGTGGGTCGCCGCAGGCGTCGCAATCCTTTTTTTTTCGGATACGAGCGTTGTGATCGGTCGGCCGATCGTGAGGAGTCTCCTGCTCGCCGCAAGGGCCGCTACTGGCGGTCTGACGGTTGCCGACATCGGAAAGCGCCCGAACCTCATGCCACATTGGCGGCTGATCACCCCGTCGGTGAGCTTCGCGTTCTTGCTCGCCCACACGTCGCTGATGCTCCACGCTCGGGAGAAGCCGACACGATCCAACATCGTCCTCGCAGGCATCGGCTTCGGCCTGTTATTCCATGTCTATTTCTACTTCTGGACGGCGGCAATGGTAGCGCTCGGGCTGGTTTGGTTGGTCGACACCGGGCATCGCCGGGTCCCCTTCATGGTCGGCCTGATCGGTCTCACTCTGGGTTGTCCCTCGATACTTGCGAACGTCCGATTCAAGTGGGACTATCCGAGCGACTGGCTCTACCGAATGGACAACTTCCTGCCCATACCCAGAACATCGGAGTGGCTGATTCCGTGGGGTACGATCGCCATCCTGGCGGTCGCCGTCCCGTGGGCGTTCTTCCGCAGGAGGGAACTCTCCTACGTCGCCTGCATGGCGGTCGCCGGATTGATCATGGTCAATCACCAGTTGGCCACGGGCGTTCAGATCCAGAACTGGCATTGGTGCTACGTTTGGGGACCGTTTACCTGGTTCTTGGTTGTGTTTGAATTGCTCCCGATTGTCCAACGTGCCACAACTCGTTCGAGGAATCTCCGTATCACTGTGTCGGCTGGGGTCCTGGCTCTCTACGGGTTTGGTCTCTATCTTCGAGCCTGCGAATCGACGCGCGCTCCCGATTCCCGTCTCGTCCAATCCCTCTATTGGTCGTATCGAGATCAGAAGCGTTCGCCGGGATGGCCGGCATTCTCCCCGAACGAAGTCGTCGCCGGAGATCCAGGATTCCTGGAGATCGCCGGCATGGCGGAGGATCTCCGACCGCTCGATCATTATGCTTTGACAGCCAGTCCGAGCACGCTCGAGCCGGAGCGAGAGGAACGGATCGCATTGAACGCCGTTCTCCGGGGCATGACTCGCGACGCATTTCGCGCGTGGCAGGCCGAAGAATTGAGCGGGGGATGGGGACCATGGCTGCGCGATCCGGCCCTGCGCGAGGAAAAGCTGGCTCGGATGCTCTCTCGTTTCGAGCGATTGAGCGAGAATCGATCGGCTGACGTCCGACGATTTCAGATTCGCTATCTGGGCCTCCCCGCCGGCAGTTCCGACAAGCACCTCGGAGCCGGATGGGGGCGGCTCCAATCGGGACCTACGTGGGATATTTACGAGTATCTCGATCGATCGAAGAACTCCTCTCCCGGCACCTGAGCGAGCATCCCCGATCTATGTCTCAACCAGCATTTCAGCACGTGACGGTACTCGGAGCAGGCGGCATGGGAACCGCCCTGGCCCTTCTGCTCGCTCGTTCGACCGGCTCGATCCGGCTCTGGGCGCGAGATCCTGTACGCGCCCGATTGATGCGGGAAACGAGGGCGAACCTGCTCCACCTCCCCGGAGCCCTGCTCCCCGAGAACATCCTTGTCACGTCCGACCCCCGCGAAGCCTGTGACGGGTCCGACCTGGTCGTCGTGGCGATCCCGACAGCGTTCCTCCGGTCCACCCTTCTTTCCCTGAATGTCTCTTTCCCTCCGCAGGTTCCCGCTCTGAGCGTGGTCAAGGGGATCGAGCAGGACTCGTTCGCACGACCGAGCGAGATCATCGTGGACACCCTGGGCTCCCGACCCGTCGCGGTCCTCAGCGGCCCGAGCCACGCTGAGGAGATCGCGCGCGGGTTGCCTGCGTCGGTCGTCGTCGCGTCCGACGAGGAACCGCTCAATGTGGCGATTCAGGAAGTCTTGAATGGTCCGACGTTTCGAGTCTACACGAACTCGGACGTGCTGGGAGTTGAACTGGCGGGGGCCATGAAAAACATCCTCGGCATTGCTGCCGGGATATGCGACGGGCTGGGTTTCGGTGATAATGCGAAGGCAGCGCTGCTGACGCGGGGACTGGTTGAGATCGCGCGGTTCTCCTGCGAGATGGGCGCGCGGCCGTCAACGTTCCTGGGTCTGGCGGGGGTAGGCGACGTGATCACGACCTGTTACAGCCCTTTCGGACGCAACCGTTCGGTGGGGATCAAGATCGGTCAGGGTGCGACGCTCCCCGAGGCGCTCGTCGGCATGACGAACGTGGCGGAAGGCGTAACGACCGCCAGGAGTGTCCATGCTCTGGCCCGTTCGCGAGGCGTGGCGATGCCGATTACCGATGAAGTCTATCGGATTCTGCACGAGGGCAAACCGCCCCGCGCGGCCGTGACTGATCTCATGCTCAGGCTCCCGAAGGTCGAATGGCCCTGATCTCTCCTACTTCGGTCGTACTTGATCCGGATCGTGTGAAAGTCGCCTACAAGGAATGGGCGGGGATATGCCGCGCGCTGGGTTCGGGAAGGCAGTCGATCCTGCTGCGAAAGGGGGGGATTGCCGAGGGTCCAGCTGGCTTTCGGCCCGAATACCCGAGATTCTGGCTCTACCCCACTCATCTTCATGAGGCCCAGCAGGGTGTCCGCGAGCCGTCGGGCGAGCCTCCCCCCACAAGGTACGACGGGTTGGTGGATCTGGAACTCTTCGCCGTGGTCGAGACCGTTGCGCGGCTCGAACGTGCGGAAGAAATCGGTGCGCTCGACGAATTCCATGTGTGGACCGACGAGACCGTTCGATCGCGATTCAACTACCGGTCGCCGGGCCTCTGGGTCTTGGCGGTGAGGGTCTTTCGACGTTTACCGTCTCACCGCATCGCCGCAACCTCCGATCACGCCGGATGCAAGTCGTGGGTGCTTCTGGACGACTCCCTTCCGATGGACCACTTGGTACCAGTGCTTTCGGAGAGCGAGGCGTCCAGCCGGCATGCGGCGCTGGCCATGGCCCTTTCACTCTCCCCGTCTCTCTCCAAATGACCCTCGCGACCGAGCACCTCCATGGATGACGCCAGACAACATCCTACGACCTACGCCCTCTCGGCCCTGTGGATACTCGTGTACATCGGAATGACGCTGGCCCAAGGCGAGTTTCTCACCGGGGACGGGCTGCTGGGATGGGGCGGAATCAAGATCGACGTGGCCCACGCGTTCGGAGCACTGACGGCGCGAGATGTCGCGTCGGGGCAGTTATGGAGGACCGTCACGGCGACGTTCGTCCACTTCAGCTTGCTCCATATGGTGATGAACATGACGTGCCTGATCTCCTTCGGGCGCGTTCTGGAGTCGTGGTATGGCTCGCCCCAGTTTCTCGCCATTTACGTGGCCATCGCCGGCGTCGGCAACTCTCTCGCCGTGGCGGCGCGGTATGCCGTGGGAACGTACGCATCCACGGGACCTCTGGGGCTACATTCCTATATCGACGTGGTTTGCGCGGGCGGTTCATCCGTGATGTTCGGATTCATCGCGATGATTGCGGTCGTCGGCTGGCGCTCGAAGACTCGGTTCGGCGATTACGTGCGGAGGCAGATGACCGGGAAGCTGATTTTTTACGGATTGATCGTCGGCATCGCCGCACGAGGGATTCTCGATAACTACGGTCACGGCGGCGGCGCGATTGCCGGTGCCGCTCTTGGTTTCGGTCATCGCTACCTCCTTCGCTGGGAGGAGCGTCCCTCAATCGCCAGGGCCTTGGGTACGGTCGCAGCGGTGGTCCTCGTGGCCTGCGCGATCGCGCAAGCGCGGGCCGAGCGGCGCCCCATCGCCACGCAGGCTATGGAAGACCCGCGTCTGGTCGCTTACCTATGCGTCGGCACGGCGAGCGAAGCCTATGAAACGATTGTCAGGAGCTACAGGACGGAACCCGTACGGACAAAACCTGCCAGGAGTCTCGCGCTGTTGATCGGAAAGGCCCTGGTAACACTGGACCAGGCCTTCCCCACCGGTATCCCCGGAGTTGAACGCGGCCTGTACCAACGGTGGCGTACGTTGGTCGAGATCGCCGCGAAACGGTTTCCAACACCCGACGAGGTTCGCGAGTTTGAGAGGATCACGCCACCCCTGATCGAGAAGGTCAAGCCGGAATCGCTTCGCAAGACGGGGGTGGCGACGAAGTCGCCCTAATCCACCGGCCCGCTTGTGCGTCGACGCCCCGCGGTGTGGCCTGGGCTACCGGATCGCGATCGCAGCGCCCTGACGAAGTCCCCCATCGAGAGGATGGGCGCCGGAAACGACGTGTAGTAGCAGCCGACGACCGACGGCTCGTGGCCATCGCTCGACCCGGTTGTCCCGAGCGAGTGCCGCGAGGCAACCCGTTCCGTCAGCGCCCGAGTCTGGGGCGTGATATTGTTGCTGACGAGCTCCAAGGCATCGAAATTCGGGCCACACTCGGCGATGATCGCGTCGAAATCCTGCTCCCAGCGGAACGGATGAGCGGCCACGATGGCTGCATCATGACGACGTACGTAAGCGATCAAGTCCTTGACGTCGATTCCGGGGGAGGCCCCATCCAGATTCGGCAGGCCATAGACGAGGAAGTGTCCCTGCCTCGTCGATATTTCTGCCCCGGACAGGACGAGGAGTCGGCCCGCCCGAGCCTGTAACTCGGCCAGTTCCTCGGCGGCCCACTGGTAGTCGTGCTCGGTGATGACGACCCCGTCGAGGCCGGCGAGGCGGGCTTCCGCGACCAAGTCGTCGGGTTCAATGACGCTGTCCGGCGAATGCCGCGATGTGTGGACGTGATGATCGATCTTCGACATGAGGAGTCGGGGTCCAGACGGGGCCGACTTGCCGGGACGCCCCGACTCATACAGGCCCATTTGGTCTCATTCCAGGCTACGACCCGACGGCCCGCCCTGTCGAGCCCTCCTTTGGACAGTAAGGGGTTGACCCCGACGGGCCGTACGGACGAAATGGAACACGTCGAATTCACGATTCTCCCAGGAAGGGGCTCTCTTGTCGCCACGTCGTGTTATCGGCCTTTGCGCGATCTTGGTCTCACTCCTCGTCCAGACGACGAAGGGTCAAGAGAAGACGCCGATCCGTCTCGGTCACTACGGGTCGATGTCCGGCGCGAATGCGGCCTTTGGCGAGCAGACCGATCAGGGTATTCGTCTGGCCGTCAAGCAGGCCAACGCAAGGGGCGGTGTCCTGGGACGGCGGATCGAGGTGTTCACCGAGGATGACCAGTCGAACCCCGACCAGATCCTGCCTGCTCTCTTTGCCCTGATCGACGGCAGGAAGGTTGATGTCGTCCTCGGCGAGGTCGCCAGCACATTGAGCCTCGTGGGTGCGCCACTCTGCCAGGAGCGAAAGGTTCCGATGATGACGCCGTCCTCGGTGGCGGCGGCCATTACCCAGACGGGCGATTACATCTTCCGCGCCTGCTTCCTGGATGTCGATCAAGGTCGCGCCGCGGCACTATTCGCGGTGCGCGACCTCAACGCCCGTCGCGCCGCAATTCTCGTCGATCAGAAGAGCGACTATGCCGTGGGCGTCGCACGGGCGTTCCGACAGCGCTACGAAGCGCTCGGAGGCCGGATTGTGGCGGAGAGGGATTACCTCCAGGGTGAGAAAGACTTTAAATCCCAACTCTCAGCGATTCGCGATGCGAGGCCGGACGTGATCCTCGTCCCGGCCATGTATCACGATGTGCCGGGGATCGCCCAGCAGGCCCGCGCCCTCGGCTTGAAGGTCCCGCTCATCGGCGGCGATGGCTGGGACTCGGCCGATTTGCTCCGAGGTGGAGCGGCGGACCTGGAGGGCGCCTATTTCCTCACCCAGTACGCTCCAGACGCACCGGACGAAGCGGTCCGCGATTTTCAGAGCACCTACAAGGCCGAGTTCCGCGGGCAGATGCCGGACGGGATCGCCGCGCTCGCGTATGACGCGACCCGGATCGTGCTTGACGCGATCCGTCGAGCCGGATCAACCGACAAGACGGCGATCCGCGACGCGCTGGCGTCGACCCGAGATTTCCGTGGCGTGACCGGGCGAATCACGATGGGTCCGGATCGCAACCCGTCCAAGAGTGCCCGCGTGATCCAGATTCGCTCGGGCGCCTTCCACCTCGCGACCACGATCGACCCGACGGATGCGGAGGCCGCTCTGAGCCTTTACCGGACCGTTCCGACCGCAGGCGAGACGCCGGAGATCGCGACCAGGACCTCGTGGCTCCAGCCCCTGGCCAACGGGCTCAGCCTGGGGGCGATTTACGGGTTGATAGCGCTGGGCTACACCATCGTCTACGGCATACTTCGGTTGATCAATTTTGCGCACGGCGACCTCTTCATGCTCGGGCCTCTGCTGATTTTCGGTATCGCCACGACGGCGGGATTCCAGGGAACTCCCGCATGGCCCGTGACCTCCGCTCTTCTCACCATCGCCCTGGCGATGACGCTCTGCGGCCTTGCCGGGCTGATGCTCGAACGGGTGGCGTACCGTCCGCTGCGGGAGCCTTACGGCAAGACCGCCATCGCGGTGACGACCATCCTCGCACCCCTCATGATTCTTGGGATCAGCCTGGTGCTCCCGGCGTCCTGGGCGGACGCTCGAAAACTAGGACGGATCGCGGCGATCGGTGTCGGACTCTACGGCGTGGCTCTCGCGCTCAATCGGCTCGCTCATCGCTGCGGGGTGAGAACCGAGGGCCGGATGATCCCGCTGATCACCGCGATCGGGGCCTCGCTGTTCCTGGAATCCCTTCCCCAGCAGCGCGGGCTGTTCGGCAATCGCGAGGAGGTGTTCCCCTCGCAGTTGATTTCGGCGGCGCTCGGTGGATCCGGGCCACTTCACCTCGGTCCGGTGATTGTTGATCGCCTCGATTTGCTCGTCCTGGGCGTGACCGTCGCGCTCATGATCGCGCTCTATTTCGTGGTCCGAAATTCTCGCATGGGGCTCGCGATGCGGGCCGTGAGCGATAACCCCGAAGCCGCCTTGTTGATGGGCGTGAACGTCGATCGCGTGATTCGATTCAGCTTTCTGCTCGGCGGCGCGCTGGCCGGGGCAGCGGGCGTGTTGTGGGCGACGAAGTACCCGACGATCGAGCCGAGAATCGGAGTCCTGCCCGGCCTCAAGGCGTTTGTCGCGGCCGTGCTCGGCGGCATCGGAAGTCTGCCGGGCGCAGTCCTGGGTGGGCTCATCCTGGGCGTGAGCGAAGCGTTCCTCGCGGCCGGGCCGCTATCGAAATATAAGGAAGCCCTGGCGTTCCTCCTGCTGATCGTGATCCTCCTCGTCCGCCCGTCCGGCCTGCTAGGCCGACATCTTCCGGAGAAGGTCTAGCCGGCCCATGAATGCCGATCCGAGTACGTTGAATGACCCGACCCCGGCTCCCGCATGGGGAAGGCTCGCCCTTCTGCTGGCGATTCTCGTCGCGATCATCCTGATCAAGACCCCATTCGAGTCGAGGCTCGGCGAGGGCGATCGCGAATTGATCCTCCGGATGGGGATCGTCGCCCTGATGGCCGCCAGCCTCGCGCTCGTCAATGGAGCGGCGGGGCAGTTCTCGCTCGGTCATGCGGCCTTTCAGGGTGTCGGTGCCTACACGACGGCGGCAATCTTCGCG
Organism: Planctomycetota bacterium; assembly: GCA_028291545.1. Taxonomy (GTDB): domain Bacteria; phylum Planctomycetota; class Planctomycetia; order Isosphaerales; family Isosphaeraceae; genus JAQGHR01. The sequence continues at coordinate 100,941 of JAQGHR010000157.1, forward strand.
CTGGTCTATTCCAACGCCTCCGGTCTATTCACGACGCCGAACCCTCTCGCCGACAGAAACCCATGGCTTGTCGCCATCGGTGCCCGCGGCGCCATCTTGCTGGGAGGGGTGGCCGCGGCGATGGTGGGGTTCTTGGTCGCCCTTCCGTGCCTGCGTCTCCGAGGTGATTATCTCGCGATCGTGACCCTGGGTTTCAACGAGATTGTTGGGGTCGTGATTCGTTCGCTCGGCAAGGTCGGCCGCGTGGACCTGCGGGGGAACCTCGGCTTCAATGCCATCCCTCGCCATATCGCGGGCGGCTTCCTCGATGTCTACCTCACGCTTGTGATCGCGCTGATCGTCCTCTATCGGCTTGTTCATGGCGGACGAGGGCTGGCGTTCGCGGCGGTGAAACAGGACGAGATTGCCGCCGAGGCGGTGGGGGTGAATACCACCCGCACCAAGGTCGCCGCGTTCGTCGCGTCATCGTTCATAGCCGGGCTGGCCGGCGGTTTGCTCGCCTTCAAAATGGGCACGATCAATGATCGGGCCTTCGATATGGCCCACTCCTTCGATTATGTCGTCATGGTGATACTCGGAGGTAATGGCAATCTCATCGGTGCGGCGCTCGCCGGTGCGGGGTTGACGTTTCTCAACGATCGATTGCGATCGTTCGAAAGCTGGCGGATGGTCGTCTATAGCTTCGCGCTGGTCTGGATCATGGTCTCCCGGTCTCAGGGGCTCCTGAAAAAACTTGCGGAACGGGTCACGCGACGCGCGGAACCGGTGGATCGCGAGGCTGCCCGGGAAGTGGAAACCTCCGACAGGACGGACGACCTGGAACTCCTGGCGTCTGGAGGCCGTCACATGAACGGCCCTGTCCTTGAACTCCGAGGTCTCTCCGTACGATTCGGCGGTCTGGTGGCAGTCGAGGGGTTGGATCTAGACGTTGCACCCGGTGAATGCGTCGGCCTGATCGGCCCGAATGGGGCGGGCAAGAGCACGGTTTTTAATGCCATCACCGGGATCTATCCGGCCTCTTCCGGCCACATCCTCGTGGGTGGCGTGGCCGTCGAGGGACAGCGTCCCAATAAAATAGTGAAGCTTGGCGCGGCGAGAACTTTCCAAAATATTCGCCTGTTTCGCGACTTGTCGGCGCTCGACAATGTCCGCGTGCCGAGCGTTGCGCTCCAGGGCGGAGGGTTGATCGCCGGAATTCTCCCGACCAAGGCCATCCGAACCGCTGCCGATCGCTCGAGACTTCTGGCCGAAGGTTGGCTCCGTGTCGTGGGACTGGCGAACCAGGGCGCGCGGAAAGCCGGGAGCTTGCCTTACGGATCTCAACGCCGCCTGGAAATCGCCCGAGCCATGGCTACCTCGCCCCGTCTGCTACTCCTCGACGAGCCGGCGGCCGGACTAAATCCGACCGAGAAGGGAGAGCTGATTGTCCTGCTTCGGTCGATCCTCACGAACCATGGGATTTCCATCCTCCTCGTCGAACACGACATGGGCCTCGTGATGGAACTTTGCTCGAAGATCGTCGTTCTCGATTACGGCCGAAAGATTGCCGAAGGGACTCCCGAACTGATCCGCTCGAATCCGCAAGTGATCGAGGCCTATCTGGGGCCCGAAGAAGGGGATGCGGCATGACCCACCCTGCAAACCCGCGATCGCTCATGATCCGGAGTCTTCGAGTGGCGTACGGTCCGATTGTCGCAATCCACGGTTTGGATCTCGACCTCGCGGATGGCGAAATCGTCGCCCTGATCGGTGCGAATGGCGCGGGCAAGACCTCGATCATGCGGGCGCTGAGCGGACTGGCGACGGCCTCAGGCTCGGCGGTCGTATCATTTGACGGGCAAAGTCATGAATTGATCGGCATGCCGCCTCGCTTGGTTCCGTCGCTGGGAGTTGCTCACGTTCCGGAGGGTCGAGGGGTATTCTTGAATCTAAGCGTTCGCGAGAATCTCTTGATGGGCGCGATGTTGCGCCGTGACCGCGCGGTAATCCACGCGGACCTCGAGCGTAGGCTCGAGCAATTCCCGAGACTGAGAGAACGACTGGGTCGCCCCGCGATGACGCTTTCCGGCGGCGAGCAGCAAATGCTCGCGATCGCTCGCGCGCTGATGGGTCGGCCCCGATTCTTGCTGATGGATGAGCCCTCTCTCGGCCTCGCGCCCAAGCTTGTTGCCGAGGTCTTCGCGTCGATCCAAGGCCTCGCCGCCGAGGGCATGTCCATACTTCTGGTCGAGCAAAACGCCAGGATGGCCTTGAAGGTCGCGCAGCGAGGATATGTGCTCGAAGGAGGCCGCGTTGTGCTCTCCGGCCCGGCCGCCACGCTCGCGCAGGACGAACGCGTTCGCGATGCCTATCTGGGAGGCGTGGGACGCCGCACAGCGTGACGAGACGTGAGGGTATTACAAACCGAGGTCTCCGCCATCTTCCACGACGACAAGCTGGGCCGAGTGGTCGTCTACTCGAAGATAGCTGGACCGATCGTGCCATCCGCCGAGAAGGACCATGCGCGGCGTCCCTTCGCGATCGTCGTGCGTGACGTGGATGTGACCGAAGACGCAACAGTCCGTCTGGTCCGCGATTCGATCGGCCCGACGCCGCAGGATCGCAAGGTGCTTCGTCTGGATCGCATCCCGAGTGATTTTGTTCGTCGAATCGAGCAAGCCGTCCAACACGTTGGCGAGCGGGCCAGGGAGGGCCGCAAAGCTGTGGAGGAAGGTCCGACTCTCCATCGCGCCTTTCCAGGGTGACCGAGCGCCGAGCCTGTGCCCGTGCGTCGCCCGGTACCTCACGCCCCCGACTGTAAGATCGATCGCATCGCCCGCGAATCCGGTCCCGAGCACACTTTCGAAAAACGGCCCGAGCCAGCCGTCGTGGTTCCCCGGCAAGAGCGTGAGTACGCCGCCTCGCGAACGGAACGAGGAGAGACTTAGCAGGCCCTCGCAACGACGAGCCCATCCGCGACGCTCTCGACTCGCAAACCAGAAGTCGCAGAGATCTCCGACAACCACGAGTTGATCCGATTCGCCGAGCGATGCGACGAAGCGAGACAGACGGCGGGCACGCTCGGGGCGATCGAGACGAAGGTGGACGTCGCTGAGGAAGTAGAGCGCCACATCACACCGGAGACGGACGGAAAAAGTCGAATCTATTCGACGGTCAGACGGAACGGTACTTCGTCGGCGTCGGACTCCCAGGGGAACGCGGTCGCGACCGTGGGTTGTCTACGCGAGGGCGTGACCGGCAAGTGGGGATGCGGAATCCACTGTGACGCAGCGTGGATTCGCGCCGAGGCCCCGCGATCACGTACCGCAGCCTTCGCGGCATTGATGGCCAGCGCGGGGAGATTACATTGCTGACTGAGATGCAACAGGACAACGTGCCGCACGGTTCGCCGCGCGGATCGCTCCAGGACGGCCGAGACCAATCCCGCACCTTGATCGTTCGAGAGGTGGCCCCGGTTTCCGAGATTTCTCGCAATCAAATAGGGGGCTCGTCCGGATCGCCGCTGCATCTCGACGTCGTGATTGAACTCCACCCCTAGGACGTTCACGTCGGTGAGGCAGTCGGCCGTCGCGCGGGTCCAGCAACCGGTGTCGGCGAGGTAGCCGATCGCCACGGGCCGGCCCCGTCTTGAGGAGCGGGCCTCGATGCGAAACCCGAAGGTCGGGCCGCCATCGTGACTCAGGACAATCGGCTCGATGCGCTTGCCGTCCGGCGTGAGGAACGGGCGCTCGTCGAACGAGCGAACGCAATCGGCCCGTTCAAGGTATTTGAATCCCGCGTGTCGCGAGAGTTCCGCGCGATGTCCCTCGTGGCAATAGAGCGGGATTCCATGCGAAGCAAGCATCTTGAGGGAGGCACTTTGAACGTGATCGCCGTGAGTGTGCGTGAGCAGAGCCGAGGCAACCCCGGCCCAACCGGCGCTAACCTCGCTCATCCGCGCCGCCATGACACGTGGGCCGAGGCCCAGGTCGATCAAGAGCCCCACGCCTCCCGAGCGGATGAGCGCGGCATTTCCTCGCGACCCGCTGGCGAGCACGGTGAAATCGACGGACATCGCGACGCATCGCCTCCCGGATTTGGTAGCATCTCAGCCACCGTGGATCTCGCCGGCCCTATGTAAGTTTAGGGATAATTGCGCTCCCGGACAACCTCAGGAGCTTGCGAGAGAAAACCCGATCGCCTCGCCGAAAAATCGGGTAGCATCGTCGCGGTCGAGAACCGCCCGGTTTCCGTCCCAATTCTGCACGTTTCGGAGGTGTCAAATCCCGGTCTTCGCGTCATCGCATCCTCTGGTCCAGGCCAAGCTCGCGACACTTCGCGACGTCGCCACGGCGCCTCCAGCCTTCCGGGCGCTCGTGAGGGATCTGGCCGTGCTCCTGGCCTATGAGGCCACGGCCGATCTGCCGACGAGGCCGATCTCTGTTCAGACCCCGATGGGACCGTGCGCCAGCCGCATGCTGGCCGATAGCGTGGGAATCGTCCCCATTCTTCGGGCAGGTCTGGGTATGGCGGATGGGGTTTTGGAGTTGATCCCCGAAGCTGCGGTCTGGCACATCGGAGTCTACCGTGACGAGGCCACCCTCCGGCCGATGGAATACTACAACAAGATTCACGGGCGGTGCCGGGCGGATCTCGTCCTGGTCGTGGACCCGATGCTCGCCACGGGCGGGTCGGCCATCCATACCTGCCGGATTCTGCGGGACTCGGGCGTGACACGGATGAAGCTGCTCGCGCTCATCGCCGCGCCGGAGGGGATCGAGGCGTTTTCGGGCGAGTTTCCCGACGTGTCCATTCACGTCGGTGCCATCGATGATCGTCTGACCGAGATCGGGTTCATTTTCCCCGGGCTGGGCGACGCCGGGGATCGTCAGTTCGCCACGAGCTAGGAGGATTCCCGTGAGAGCCGTCGACATAATTCGCAAGAAGCGAGACGGTCACCGGCTCGACACCGACGAGATCGGCTGGATGATCGGCGGAATCGCGTCGGGAGAGGTCGCCGATTATCAGTGGTCGGCCCTGTTGATGGCGATTGTCTGGCGAGGGATGGACGATCGTGAGACCGCCGATCTGACGGGCGCCATGATGCGGTCCGGCTCCATTGTCGACCTGTCCGAAACGCCGGGACTCAAGATCGACAAGCACTCCACCGGTGGCGTGGGAGATAAGACATCGCTCATTCTCGCACCGATCGCCGCTGCGTGTGGGGTCCCGGTCCCCATGGTCTCGGGCCGCGGTCTGGGCCATACGGGAGGCACGCTCGATAAACTCGAAGCCATTCCTGGGTTCCGGGTCGACCTGGATCTTGACCGCTACAGGCAGATCTTGAACAGGTGCGGCCTTGTTCTGATCGGGCAGACGGCGGAGATTGCCCCGGCGGACAAGCGGCTGTATGCCCTGCGCGACGCGACCGGTACGGTCGAATCGATCGCGCTGATCTCGGCCTCCATCATGTCGAAAAAGCTTGCCGAGGGAATTGATGGTCTTGTCCTCGACGTCAAGACAGGTAACGGCGCGTTCATGGAACGGCTCGAAGATTCGCGAGCATTGGCCGAGGCCATGTGTGCGATTGGCCGGGGGCTCGGAAAACGTGTGGTGGCGCTGATCACCAGGATGGATCAACCCCTGGGTCGCGCCGTTGGCAATGCCGTGGAAGTCGCGGAGTGCGTCGAGTCGCTACGTGGGCACGGTCCGGCCGATCTCGTCGATCTCTCGGTCGAACTCGCGGCGGAAATGGTCTTGATGGGCGAGAAGTCGAGAACGCTGGACGAAGCCCGCGCACTCTGCCGGCGGGTCATCGACGACGGTTCCGCTCTGGACCGATTCCAGCGCGTGGTCGAAGCCCAGGGAGGCGATCCCAGAGTCATCGACGATCTCTCGCTCCTCCCGAAAGCAAGATTCGGCTCCGACGTTCTCGCTCATGAGACCGGGTTTGTCCACTCCCTCGCGGCCAGACCGATTGGCGTGGCGACCATGCTCCTTGGCGCGGGCCGGGCGCGTGTCGATTCAACGATCGAGCCGGCCGTGGGTGTGACCCTCCACAAAAAGGTCGGCGATCACGTCCAGGCGGGCGAACGTCTCTGCACGATCCTGGCCAACCACGAAGGTAGTGCCTTTGAGCGGGCGAAATCGATGGTTCAGGCGGCGTATGTCCTTGGTGAAGTCCCGGTCGTGGTCCCGCATCTGATCGTCGAGCGATTGCGAGAGGAGAGATGATGGCCAGGCTAAGCACAAGTGTGAGTGGATCTCTCCGGCTGTTCGCGTTCTTCATCGCGAATGGCACCCTGTGCGACGAGATCATGGGAGACATCGACTATGACGATGTCCTCACCGATCCGAGCACACTGGAGCGAATGTTTGCGATCTTCGCGAACGTACTCGAACTTGATGATGAGGGGCGTGTTTTGAACGACGATGTGGCCACGAGAAGGGCCGCACAGTGGTTGCGGAAGAGTTACGACCGGAATGGGTACGTCGTCGAGCCTGCGTTTGAGCCTTACGAACTGGAACTGCATCGGCCCTGAACCAACTGCCATTTACCTGGGCGGTCTCCATGTCTTCCGTCATCTCTCTGGACCGATTTCGAGGGTTTCTCGGGATCGCCGCGATCCTCGGCCTCGCGTTCTTGCTCTCCGAGAACCGTCGTGCGATCTCGAAACGGGTAGTCTTCTGGGGCCTGGCCTTGCAGTGGGGATTCGCGGTGCTTGTGCTCTGGATTCCAGCCGGGGCAAACGCGATGGAGAGCGCCGGAAACGCGATCAAGGCCGTGCTCGATAATGCCCTGGTGGGAGCACGCTTTGTCTTCGGGTCCAAACTCGTCGCCCCCGATGGCCCCGCGGGTTTCGTGTTCGCGTTCAGAATCCTACCGACCGTCATCTTCGTTGCCGCGCTTTCCGCGGTCCTCTATCACCTGGGGGTTATGCAGTGGGTCGTCCGCGCGTTCGCCAGGGTGATGGCTCGCTTGATGGGAGCAAGCGGGGCGGAGTCGTTGAATGTGGCTGCTTCGCTGTTCCTGGGTCAGACGGAGGCCCCGCTGACAATACGCCCTTACCTGCCGAGACTCACGAGGTCGGAGTTGCTGACCGTCATGACCTCGGGCATGGCTCATGTTTCCGGCGGTGTGATGGCCGCGTATTTCGAGTTTGGAGTCTCGCCCAGGCACATCCTCACGGCCGTGATCATGACGGCGCCGGGGACGATCCTCCTGGCCAAGATGCTCATCCCCGAGGCCGAGAAGCCGGAAACGCTCGGAACCGTGCGGGAAGACTCCGAGAGACCCGACACGAATCTTCTCGATGCCGCGTCCCGCGGAACACGCGAGGGGCTTAGCCTGGCGCTGAACATCGCGGCAATGCTCATCTCGTTCATCGCCCTGATCGCTCTCGTGAATGCCGGGCTCGGCCTCATCTCGGGTGGACTCGACCTGCTCGCCCCGAAATTGGGCCAGAGGCCGCCGAATTGGAATCTCTCCCTTCAGTCAATCCTCGGAACATTCCTCGCCCCGGTGGCCTGGCTTCTGGGCGTCCCCTGGCGCGACTGTCAGGCGGTCGGAGGCCTGCTCGGGACGCGAACCGTCCTCAACGAGCTCATCGCCTTTGGCGATCTCGGCGCACTCAAGGACACGATCTCACCTCGTTCCTTCGTGATCTCGACTTTCGCCCTCTGCGGATTCGCGAATTTCAGCTCGATCGGCATTCAGCTCGGCGGGATCGGAGCGCTCGCGCCTGAACGTCGTCACGACCTCGCGCGGCTTGGGTTACGGGCTCTGTTGGCCGGGACGCTCGCAAACTTCTTGTCGGCCTGCATCGCGGGGATCTTGCTATGAAAACGGATGAGATCCAAGAGTGGGCCACCGAGGCGGCACTGGCCATTGCCGAGCGAGTGCCCAGTTTTCCGCGACTTGCCGTGATCCTCGGCTCCGGCATGGGGGCGTTCGTCGACGAGCTGGGCGATCGGATTACCATCCCCTACAGCTTGATCCCGCACTTCCCTGTCCCCACCGTGGCGGGCCATCGAGGGAACCTGGTCGTCGGCAGCCTTGGTGCCACTTATGTCGCCGCCATACAGGGCCGATGTCACTCCTACGAAGGACACGACCTGCGCACAGTCACTTTTCCGGTCCGCGTGCTCCAGTCACTGAGCGTGCGAACGCTCATTCTTACTGCCGCTACGGGGGGAATCCGCCCGGGGTTGGCACCGGGAGATCTGCTGGTATTGTCGGATCACCTGAATTTGATCGGCGGCAATCCCCTCCGCGGTCCGAATGACGACCGATTGGGAACGCGGTTCCCGGATATGAGCGAGGTCTATTCGAAGCGGCTGCGATCCGTCGCGATGGTGGAGGCGAAGGCCCTTGGATTCACCCTCCACGAGGGCGTTTATGCGTGCCTGCCCGGCCCAAGCTACGAGACTCCCGCCGAGATACGCATGCTTCGCAGTCTCGGAGCCGATGTCGTGGGCATGTCCACGGTGCCCGAGGCGATCGTCGCGAGACATGCGGGGATGGACGTGCTGGCATTCGCGATCGTCGCGAACGCGGCGGCTGGAATCTCGGACACGCCGATCACACACCAGGAGGTGCTGGCTGCGGTCGCGGGAGCAGGTCCACGGCTAAGTTCTCTCATAGGGGCGGTGGTGGGGAAGCTCTGACGGGCTCAGTTCCCCGAATACGCCCGATCGAGCAAGTCCATCGGGTGCGCGATCGTCATCGCGCTCTCCCTCTCCTTGATCTTCCGAGCGATCTGCAGGATGCACCCGACATTCCCGGTGACGACCACGTCGGCCCCGGTGGCCTCGATGAAGTCCATCTTGCGGCGGCCGAGTTGCTCGGACATCTCGGGTTGCGTCAGGTTGTACGTGCCCGCCGCGCCGCAGCAGATCTCGGATTCCTCCAGCGGAACGAGCTCGACGCCAGGAATCATCTGCAAGAGTTGCCTGGGTTGAGAGCGAATCTGCTGAGCGTGGCAGAGGTGGCAGGCATCGTGGTAGACGACCTTCGTGTTGAGCGGATTCGTCGGCGGGATCGGACCGAGCTGGACGAGGAATTCGGAAACGTCGCGGACCTTGTTAACGAACGCCTTGGCGGCATCATGCTCGGGACCGGAAAGGAGATGAGCGTAGTCCTTCAGCATCGCCCCGCAGCCGGCGGCGTTGACGATGATGGCGTCGAAATCGTCGGGCCGAAAGGTGGCGATATTTTTCCGGGCGAACTCCAGGGCAGGGGCTTCCGATCCTGAATGATAATGGATCGCGCCACAGCACGCTTGCTCGCGAGGAATAACGACCTCGCAGCCGTTGTGCTGGAGGACGCGAGCCGTTGCCGCGTTGGTCTCGGGATACATCGCATCGGCCACGCAGCCGAGGAACAAGGCCACTCGGGCACGCTTCGGGCCGATGGGAGGCAAGACTTCCGGTAGCCGTGAGCCCGTGGCGCCGAGTTTCGGCAACATCGCCTGCATTCGTCGCACGGTTGGCGGGAGAAGCTTGGTCAGACCGATCTTGTCCATCAGATCCATCAAACCAAGCTTCTGCATGAGTCTCGCCGGGAAGAGCGCGGCGCGGACGCGGCCGGAATAGGGAAAAAGGCGATGCAGGATCAACTTCTGGAGCAGACTTGTCCGGTTTCCACCCGTCGCGGATTGCTGCATCGCGACCTTGAACGGCTCGATGAGCTGGCCGTACTGGACGCCCGAGGGGCAGGCGGATTCACAGGCCCGGCAATCGAGACACAAGTCCAGATGCTTGCGCACCTCGTCACTCATGCCGAGGCGGCCGTCCGTCACGGCCCGCATGAGATAAATTCGGCCGCGAGGGCTGTCATTCTCGTTGCCGGTCTCGATATACGTGGGGCAACTCGCGGTGCAGAGGCCGCAATGAACACACTCCTGGAACCGTCGATAGTCGATCTTATCCGCAAGCCAGCCCAGGTCGATGCCGGGGTCCTGGACCTTCGCTTCGGTCGCCATATGCTGGCCGTCCTCGGTGGGGCGGGTGGGTTTCGCTTGGACTGCAGGCGGGCATGTTCAAATTGTACCCACGAATCGCCCGGGATTCATCACTCCGGCGGGGTCGAGTGCGCCTTTGATCTTCTCCATGATCGCCCAGTCGCCGCGACGATCGCCCCAGACCTTCAGGCGGGCTTTCCATTCAATCGGGCAGCGGGAAAGGATCAACGAGCCGCCAAGTCGATCGGCCGCGTCGCGGAGGCGTTGGATCTCGCCCGTCCACGTCTCTTCGGGAAGGTCCAACGGGTTGGCGTGGGCGTGAATGATACCGCTACCCGCGTGTGCGACGGCGAGCCATCGGTCCAGTTGAAGCGATTCCAGAAAGGCCGAGACCGAGCCACGCCGAACCGAGGCAACAAAGCTGAGCGGGCTCTGCGAGGGGTGGTCCGAGGAGCCGTCGATAGACTCAATTCGATCGGCCGGAAAGCTTGAAATCGCGAGGAGTATCGCTCTCGTTAACGAGTCTTCGCCCGTGGTGTGCGTCTCGATCTTGCCTGCGGAGAGCTCGGCGGAGGCTCGCTGGACTTGCCAGGCGACAGACGCCGCGTTGTCCTCATAGCCGAGTACCAGCGTCCACATCCGCTCGCGAAGCCCGTGAGATCCTCGGTTCGCTTCGGCTTCAAGCAGGTAACCGGCCTCGGGGCTAAGGACGTCCATCATCATCGGACGTGTGTCCGATGTGTTCATCCGCGCGAGGTCCGCCGCGAGGTCTCCAAGCCGTGAATATCCGGCGATTACCAGCGCCGACGCCTCCGGTTTTGGCCTCACCTTCAGCGTCATCTGGGTGATTATGCCGAGCGCGCCCATCGAGCCGGTCAGAAGCTTTGGAAAGTCATAACCCGCCACGTTCTTGACGACCCGGCCGCCGCCCTTGACCCCTTTTCCGTCGGCCGTGACGAAACTCACCCCGATGATCATGTCCCGGGGACGACCCCATCCGAATCGGCGAGGTCCGCAGGTGTTCGTGGCATAAATCCCACCAAGAGTGGCACTATCGGGATGCGGCGCATCAAGCGGTAGGAATTGGCCCTCGGTCGCGAGGACTTCCTGAAGCTTTGCGAGTGTGATTCCCGAGCCCACGGTAATCGTCATGTCGGCGGCGGGATAATCGATGACGGAATTGAGCGCGGTCGTATCAAGTGCGACTCCCGGCCGTCGCGGGATGCCCCCATAATCGAGCGCGGTCTTGCCGCCCTGGGGATAGATGGCGAGTCCTTCGGCCGCGCGACGACGCACGATCTCTCGAAGGACCTCCACGGAGTCGGGGCGATCCACGGCGACGGCGCGGCGGCCATCGCCCAGCGGGGGGGCGTCGGAAGACTCGGGCCAGTCCAAGGGGCAAGACTCCAGGCGGCGATCTCTACGTTCAGGCTCGGCGGGCCAGGACTACTTGCATATCACATCTCAAGCCCAGACGCGAGGGCCGAGCCATTCTCGCGAGCGGCCGGCTCCTTGGTCCGAACCCCCATTTTGAGCGGCAAGTGAACGGTAAACTTCGTTCCTTGGCAGGGTGTGGATTCGACTTCGATGCTCCCACCGTGGTCCTGAACGATCCCGTACGAGATCGACAAACCCAGCCCGGTGCCGATGCCCACGGGCTTGGTGGTGAAAAACGGGTCGAAAATCCGCTCGCGAACTTCCGGAGGAATGCCCGAGCCGTAGTCCTCGACTTCGATCCGAACGCCGGAGGCCTCGGCCGAGGAGCGGATGGCGATGACGCCATTCTCATGGCTAGCGTCGATGGCATTCGACACGAGGTTCATGATCACCTGGTTGATCTTCGCCGGGAAGCATGCCACGGCGGGCAGGGGGTTGAGGTCGAGCTCGATCTTCACTTGCTTCTTCTTGGCATGGCCGAGCACGATATTGACCGTCGAATCAATCCCCGCATTCAGGTCCACCTCGTTCAGGTCGCTCTCATCCAGGCGAGCGAAAACGCGAAGATCCTTGACGATTTGCTGGATGCGCTTCAACCCGTCCCGCGTCCGATTCAGAAGTCCTGGCAGGTTCCCGAGGGTGTACTCCAGATCCACGTGCTCCCAGAGCGAGCGGATGGCCTTGAGCGACGCGGGTTGCGCGGCCTCGATCGCGGGATCGCATTCGCGGTAGAGGGCGATCAGTTCCGTCACCTCGGCAAGATCGCGCTGGAGGACGCAGACATTGTTGGAGACGAACGAGAGGGGGTTATTGATCTCATGCGCCACGCCCGCCACCATCTCGCCCAATCCAGCGAGCTTCGCGGTCGAGACCATGCGACTCTGGGCCTGCTTGAGATCCTGGTGAGCCTTTCGTTCGGAACGCGCCATCTCCTGGAGCTTGACGTTTTGTTCGAGAAGCTGCGCCTCGGACAGTTTCCGCGAGGTGATGTCCGAGAGCGAACCGGCCATCCGCGTCGCGCGATCCTGCCGGTCCCAGAGCGCCTGCCCTCGCGCATGGAACCAGTGATACTCATTCGACTTCGTCAGGATACGATACTCGATATCGAACGGGACACGGTCCTTGATGTGACTGAGGACCCTCTCCTGCACACGATCGACGTCGTCGGGGTGAACCCGGGCTATATGCATGTCGACGGAGTTTGGGAGCTCGTGGTCCAGGAAACCGAGTAGCTCCTTGAATCGTGGCGAGTAATAGATCTCATCCGTAACAATGTTCCAATCCCACAAACCGTCGTTGGAGCCGCGTACGGCAAGCGCGAATCGCTCCTCGCTCCGAGCCAGTTCCTCCTCGGCACGCTTCTTCCCGGTCACGTCCCAGAAAATTCCCTGAATGCCCGTGACCGCGCCGTCCGTATCGAGCAAGGGTGACTTGATCACCTGGACATAATGGATCTGGCCGTCCGGTGTGATATGTTTCTCGACGGTCTCATAAGGCGTACGGTTTCGTACCACGTCCTGGTCGTCGTTTCGATACTTGTCGGCCAGTTCAGGCGGAAAGAAATCAGCGTCGGTCTTTCCCAGAATTTCCTCGGCGGTTTTTCCGACGGTGGCGCAGAACCGGCGGTTGACGAAGCTGAAACGCTCGTCGGTGCCCTTGCGAAAGATATTCTGGGGGAGCGTTTCCACGAGGGAGTGGTAGAGGACCTCGGAATCGCCCAGCGCCCGCTCGGCCTTTTCGCGCTCGGCGAGCTCCGATTCGAGCGTGACTCGCAGCTTCGCGTGGCTTGAGTTAATGGAAAATGCGAGGATCGTGGCGGCGATCAGGGCCAGCATGATCGCGGCTGCGCCATAGAGCCAGACTCGGTATTCTCGGACGGCGTCGGTGAGATTGACGTGCTCGTCATGCTGGTAGGGGGGGAGCCTCAGGTCCCGGAGCATCTGGCGCACCGAGCTGTAGATCATCGGCGTCGTCCAGCCGGAGGAGTGCGCGGCGATCACCGCCGGGTCGTCGGGGGGCAGCTTCAGGAGTGCGATCACAACCTTACGAGAGAGATCCTCGGGAGTGGCTTTGAGGGCTGTCAACGGCCACTCTGGCGCGAGAGGCGTGGTGCTTGGGAGCGGATAGTCCGCAATGTCGGCCCGGGGTTCGAGGACTCGCAACCGGGTCGCATCGACCGGGCCCAGGAGGTCGGAGCGAATCGTCCCGCCATCGGCCGTGCCGTCGAGGAGGGAGCGGATGACGGCCTCCTGCGAGCCTGCGAACCGCAGTTCCGCGAAATCTCGGGCGGGGTTAATCCCCCGCCGGTAGAGTTCATGCCACGCCATGATCCAACCCCCGAAGGAGGTTCTCTCGACGGCGACGAATCTCTTGCCCCTGAGGTCGGATAGCTTCTGGATGCCCGTCCGATCGGCTCGACAGACAATCACGGCCCCCATCCGGTTCGAGGCAACGCCCCGGTCGAGTCGATTCAGCGTGAGCAGGTGCCTCGCGCCCTGGCGGATCTCCAGCTTGATATACTGAGCCGGGTCGGACAGGACGAAATCCACCTCACCTCGCTCGGCGGCGTCCTCGATCGAGTCGGCGGTCAGAGGGATAATGACGAAGGTGTTACCCGGCAACTCCGCTTCGAGGTAGCGGGCCGTCGGCGTCCAGAGTCGAAGAACCTCGCCCGCGTCCTCATCGGCGAGGATGCCGATCTTGACGATGCGAGATGGCGCCCGCGACGGTGTCTGGGCGCGTGCGACGGTCGCAATATTGAGGAGAACGAGCAGGACGAGCAGTCGTCTCATGCGCTCACTCGCGGCCCCGCCTCAGTGCGGGCCGTCCGGGTGCAAGGGATCGGAGAAATAGCGGATGTCTTCGCCGGAAAGGACACGATCGACGGCCTCTTGGACACGGCGAAGGGCGTCGACGGTCGCCGGGTCCGCGGCCGCCTCGGAGGGCGAGTCGGTCAAGAGAACTTGCCCTTCGAAGGCGAGGCGGTGGAGCGCATAGGCCAGACGTCGGTCCAGGTTGGCCGCGTTGCGGAGTTCATCCTCGAGGCAAACCAGCGCACCAAGTAGCTCGCTCACGACCGACGCCCCGATCGCTTCACCTCGGCGAATGGTCGCCAGAAACGCGGAAGGATCGTCGGTGCCAACCGAGGCGTGTCGAAAGATGGTCGCTTGAGAGGCCGAGGATTCCGCGAGGGGAGGGGGATCGACCGACGGCGACCTGTCCGCGGTCTCTTCGTTCAGGCCGCGGAGGGATGAGTTCCAATCCGCGAGGTAATCCGGGTCGCTCGCCATCGCCTCCATGCTTTCGAGCATGTCGTGCTTGACCTCCACGGCTTCGGCGCGCAGGTGGGCTTCTTCGGATTCGATCACCATCTTCAGCAGTTCTTCGCAATACTCCTGCACGGTTGCCGCACCCGCCCGCACGGCCAGCGCCTCGGCGCGATCGAGCAGGCTTCCAGGAATATAGAGTGCGAGGAGTTGGGGCTCGGCGTGAGGATCCGGCGGCTTCACATCCCCGATTCGGTACAGCCCGGGGAGGCGTCGAAATCGGGAGTAGGGCGGCCTGTCGGGCACGAGAGCATCCTCGGACGAGGCGGTCCGTGAAGTCGAGATTCGATGAGGGGAGTAAGTCACAACTCAAGCCGACGCCTTGTGTCCGGGCGACTTTCGTTCAAGGCATCCGCCGCCGCCGGGGAGCATCTTTTCAGGGCTACACCGGCCCTCGGGGTTGAAGACGGTGCGGATGGCGACCATCGCCGCGAGGTCATCGGGCGTGAAGAGCTTGGGCATGAACGACATTTTCTCGACGCCTATGCCGTGTTCGCCGGTCACGCTCCCGCCGCACGCGATGCACTCGTCGAGGATCTCATGGCTGGCGAGCAAGACACGTTCGACCTGCTCGGGGTCACGCTCGTCGAATAGAAGGATCGGGTGAATGTTGCCGTCGCCGGCGTGAAAGACATTGGCGATCCGAAGTCCGTAGTGTTCGCCGATCCTGGTGATGGTGCGGAGAATGTGCGGCAGCTTCGTGCGAGGGACCACGCCGTCTTGCGTGCAGAAGGTGGGGCTGAGTCGACCAATCGCGCCAAAGGCGGATTTGCGGCTCTTCCAGATGGCGACGTACTCGGGTTCCTTTCGGGTCCTCCAGGGGATCGATTTCTTCACCGTACCCCCATTCTGCCGGACGATTTCATGGATCGCGTGCGCCTCCCGATCGAGCCCAGCTTCCAGGCCGTCGATCTCGATAATCAGGACGGCCCCCGCATCGGTGGGGAAGCCGAATCCGAAGGCTTGCTCGATGGCCTGGATCATGAGGTTGTCGAGCATTTCCAGGGCAGCCGGCACGATTCCGGCGGCGATGAGGCCCGAGACGGTCTCGGTCGCGGCATCCACCGTCTCGAAGACACCAAGGAAGGTTCGGCCCGCCTCCGGGTCGCGTGTGAGATTCACGATGATCTTCGTCGCGATCCCGAACGTGCCTTCATTCCCCACGACGAGGCCGGTCAAGTCATAGCCCGGACCGTCTTCGGCTAAGCCGCCGACTTCCAGGACCGAGCCATCGGGGAGCACCATCTCCACACCCATGACGTGATTCACGGTCACGCCGTACTTGAGTGTATGAGGCCCACCCGAGTTCGTCGCCAGATTGCCGCCGATCGTGCAGGCCCCCTGGCTTGAGGGATCGGGAGCGTAATGAAAGCCGGTACCCGCCAGGGCACGCGTCAACCAGACATTCACAACGCCCGGCTCGACCACGGCGTAGCGATCTCGCAAGTTAATCTCGAGGATTCGCTTCATGCGTGTCATGCAAATCATGACGCCGCCGCCGACGGCCAAGGTTCCACCGGCGAGACTGGTCCCGGCACCTCGAGGGACGAAGGGAACATCGTACTTGTTACAGAGCTTCACAATCTCGACAACTTGGTCTCGTTCCGTAGGAAAAACGACCACGTCCGGGACGTTCTTCTCAATCACGTAACCATCGCACTCATAAACGACAAGTTCGTCGCGATGATGCAGGAGATTCTCCTCGCCGACGACCTTGCTGAGGTCGGCCAGGAGTTGCGAGGAAAGCGAAGTCGCTGGGGAAGCGAGCGGCATCGGCTCATTGTTCCAATCGGGCCGGACGGATCTCGTCTACCAGCGTAGCACCCGGGTAAGGCGTTCGCCAGAGCGTAGAAGCATGGCTCGTCCCGTCTCAGGTGGCCGAAGGGTCGGCCTCGTGCAGCCCGAAGATCGAGCCCTCGGTGTCCTGGCAGTAGGCCAGCCAGCCGACGCCCGGGATCGCCATCTTGGGAACGACGACCTTGCCGCCTTCGAATTCGACCTTGGTGACGAACTCATCGACCGATGCCACATCGATCGAGTTCACGTGCCCGACAGGCCCCATCCTCTTGAAGATCCCTCCATTGATCCCTTTATGATCGTCCGGGCCGGTCGTCACCATCCAATAATCCCTCGGCCCGCCCCACTTATCGATCTGCCAACCAAAGACGCTCTTGTAGAACGTCGCGGCTCGCTCCGGGTTATCGGCGGCGATCTCGAAATGGACCACGCGATTCATCTTCGTACCCCTCACGGGCGGGATATATCCCAATCCGATACGTACCCTGGTTAAGGACCATACTGAACGCAAGGGCAGTCTACCAGAATCGCTCCTCTCTCCACGGGTCGCCATGGTTGTGATAGCCATTCTCCTCCCAGAACCCCGGTCGATCCTCCGGCAGAAACTCGACGCCCCTGACCCATTTCGCACTCTTCCACGCATAAAGGCGGGGAACGATCAGACGAAGCGGCCAACCGTGATCTGGGTCAAGATCCTCGCCGTTGTGAGCCCAGGCGAACAGGCAATCGCTGTCCAGGAAATCGGGCAGAGGCAGGTTTGTCGTGTATCCATTCTCGGCACGAATGAGGACAAATTTCGCTTCGGGCCTCAAGGTGACCGTCTTCCTCAGTTCGGAGACGAGTACGCCTTCCCAGACGTTGTTCAGCATGCTCCACCGCGTGACGCAGTGCATGTCCGCGAAGACTCGGGCCGAGGGGAGGGATCGGAACGAGTCCCACGTCAAGGTCTTGGGGGTTTCCAGCAGGCCCGACAGCGTGAAGGTCCAGTTAGCAAGATCGATCTTCGGCGTCGATCCGGCATGGAGGACCGGCCAGCGACGCGTCTCCACCTGGCCGGGGGGAACCCGACGGTCTCGGGTGGTATCCCTGCTGATCACATCGAACATCGAATTCATGGAATCACCGGGATAATTGGATCGGGCAGGGGGGCGACGGAAGAGGCTGGCGATTCCCCGAGCGGCGATCTGGACCTTGGAACCAAGGCTGGCCGAGAGCCCCCGTGTTTCTGGGTCGGACGCCGGAGTGTCGCTCATCGCGGGCCTCGTTCTCGCGGAGATTCCGCTACCCTATTCATTGTACGATCCTGCCATCTCCACGATCCAAGGCGCTTTCGGGATTCCTTCGAACAGGAAGGCCTGGATGAGAGCGTCCGGTCTAATCCTCTCGCGACTGACCGCCAATCCGCACGAGTTTGCCAAAATTGCAACCAGGCGACCGGGATCGACGCCCGAATCGCGAAGGGCTGCCAGCTTGATCGATCCGTCTCGCTTTGCCAGCCGTTGTCCATCGGCATCAAGGACCAGCGGGACATGCCCGAATTCCGGTTCGGGAAGGCCCAGTGCCAGATACAGAAGGATTTGTCTCGGAGTGCTGCTGATCAGGTCGTCGCCCCGGACGACCTGGTTGACTCCCATCGCCGCATCGTCGCAGACGACCGCCAACTGATAGGCCGGCTCGCCGCTGGATCGACCGACGATGAAATCACCACCGTTTGCGTGGGGGGCACCCGCGATCATTCCTCTCACCAGATCGTCCCACCAGATTTGCCCGAACGGAACCCGGAATCGCCAGCAGAAGGAACGACCGGAGAGCGACTCGGCGTCGGCGGCGCGACGGTACGCACATGTCCCGAGATAGCTCGTGCCTTCTTCGCCGGGATGCGGAGCCGACGAGGCCCGGGCGATCTCGGCGCGCGAGCAAGTGCAGGGATAAACCCGCTCCTGAGCCTTCAGACGGTCGAGCGCGGCCTGATAGTTCAATTTCCTCATCGATTGGAGATACGGTGCATTCGGCCCCCCCACATCCGGTCCTTCGTCCCAGTCCAGGCCGAGCCATCGGAGGTCTGCGATCGACGCTTCGATCGACTCGGGACGGGCACGCGACGCGTCGATGTCTTCGATCCGGAGGATGATCCGACCGCCGGCCGACCGCGCAGCCAGCCACGCGACCAGAAACGTGCGGGCGTGCCCGATGTGTAAGCCCCCGGTCGGAGACGGAGCGAGTCGGCCGACGATGGTACGGTTCTCTTGGGGTATCATTCGGGCGATCGAGGACGGATTGAGGTTGAGAGAAGCCGCGAGCGGTACCATGACCCGGCACAGTTCGGCTGGTCGCCGGGGCGGGCCGGGGCGTACAATGATCCTGCCGCGCCGGGAACGGCGTGGCTAGTCCCCGTCTCGGGGACAACTGGGGTCGGCCTGAGTCGGAGGACGGAAGCGAGATGGATGCCGAGTTGAAGCGCGATGCACGGGCCGTGATCGAGCGGATCACCCAACTTCGAGACTCTCTTTGACTTGGGCGAAAAAGAGGCCCGGCGAGACGAGTTGACGAAGGAGAGCGAGGAGGGCGCCTTCTGGAATGACCAGGAGAAGGCAAAGTCCGTCATCGCGGAAATGAAGTCGCTGAACGGCGTCCTCAAGCCGTTCGGGTCCCTCCTGCAACAGTCGGACGATCTGGCGACACTGATCGAGATGGCCGACGAAGAGGGCGAGGATAGCCTCAACGATGAGATCCGCCAGGCAGTCAAGCAAGCGACGGCGGATTTTGAAGCCTTCGAGCTTCGCTCGATGCTGTCCGGCCCGAACGACCACTGCAATGCCTTCGTCACGATCCACGCGGGCGCCGGCGGCACCGAAGCGTGCGACTGGGCCGAGATGCTGCTGCGCATGTACCTGATGTGGGCCGAATCGCATCGGTTCAAGACGAATATTCAAGACCGGGAAGAGGGCGGCGCGGCAGGAATTCAAACGGCGACGATTCACATTCAGGGCGAGTACGTTTACGGCTATCTGCGAGGCGAGACCGGCGTCCATCGCCTCGTTCGGAATAGCCCTTACGACTCGGCCGGCCGTCGGCAGACCTCCTTCGCCTCGGTGGACGTGCTGCCGGAGATCGATGAGTCGATCGTAATCGAGATTCGCGAGGTGGACCTCAAGCGAGACGTCTTCCGTTGCGGCGGTCCCGGCGGCCAGCACCAGAACAAGACCGAGTCCGGCGTTCGCTTCACCCACCTGCCCACCGGCATCGCCGCCGAGTCACGAACCGAGCGATCCCAGCACAAGAACAGCGCGAACGCGATGGCCCTCTTGAAGTCCAAGCTCATCCGTCGCGAGGAAGAAAAGCGCGAGGCCGACTACGCCAAGAAGTACGACGAGAAGGGCGAAATCTCCTTCGGGAACCAGATCCGCTCCTACGTCCTCCAGCCCTATCAGCTCGTGACCGATCTTCGGACCGGGCTGAAAGTCGGCAATCCTCGCGCGCTGCTGGACGGCGGGCTCGATGTGTTCATCGATTCCTACCTGCGCTGGAAGCTGTCCGGGGCGTTGCCGAGGTAATGGGCATGGTGACGATCGAGGAATCGGACGACGAGAAGGCGATCGTAACGCCCGAGTTTCGCCTGAAATTTCGATGGCTGGGAGATCGCTGGTCGCATGCCATCGAGACCCCGGCAGATCCCTGGATCACGCTCGCTGAATCCGTCGAATGGCAATCCCCGGTGGAGTCGCCGGAGCGGGTTGTGAGCCCGACATATCAGGAGTTGCACTTTCAGGAAGCAGACGACGCGGTCATCGCCTTGTTGGTCGGCGCGGCGGGTCCGCACCACTTCTCGGCCTCAGTGCATGTCTCGTGGAAAATCGGCCGATCTCCCGATCCCTACAATCAAGGATGGGAATACCCGACGACACGCATGGTCTTCGACGTGGCGGATCGGTGCCGGATCGAGAATGTTGACTTCGAGTGCAATTATCACATTCACGAACCACCTATCAAAGAGCACCTGGGTAACGACCGCGATGTGGATGCCCACGGTGATCTGATGCGAGACTGGCGAGCTCGCCTTGACTGGACGCTCCGGTCGGAAGACTCCTACAAGGCCATGCTTTCGGGTGTTCCGAGCCGTAGGCCAAAGACGACGGTAGCCTACGCAAATCGCGTCTCCGTAACCCGATGGCAAGTACGGATCGCCTCGCCTTTGAGCATCGAGGGAAGCACCCGACGCATGAACTACGCCTGGAGCCACTCTGTCCGGCAGAAAATTGAAACGAAGTAGCTTGCCAAGCTACGGGCAATCCTCACTGGATGATGAACCGATCGCGGTCTGCAATCGCGGACCCTACGAAGTTGGAACTGGCCAGCATTCAAGCTCGACGGCCCCCTCTCCCTTGGAAATCTGTCCATGAACACGCTCAAGCTCTCCGACCCCGAAGTCTTTGCCGCCATCGCTGCCGAGGAGGAGCGACAGCGCGATGACCTCGAACTGATCGCGTCGGAGAATTACACGAGCAAGGCCATCATGGAGGCCGTCGGATCGGTCCTCACGAACAAATATGCGGAGGGCCTGCCGGGCCGTCGCTACTATGGTGGTTGCGAGCATGTGGATACGTCGGAAAGGCTGGCGATCAAGCGGGCGAAGGAGCTTTTCGGCGCGGAACATGTCAACGTCCAGCCGCACTCGGGAGCGACGGCAAATCATGCCGTGTATTATGCGGCCCTGGAAGTCGGTGATACGGTCCTGGCGATGGATCTGGCCCAAGGAGGCCATCTCACGCACGGGATGAAGCTGAACTTTTCGGGGCGGTGGTACAACATCGTGGGGTATGGCCTCGATCCCAAGACGGAGCACATCGACTACGACCGGCTCGCGGAACTGGCTCGGGAACACAAGCCGAAGCTGATTCTCGCGGGGGCGAGTGCCTATCCGAGAATCATCAATTTCGAGCGCATGGCCGAGGTCGCCAGGGAGGTCGGGGCGCTCCTGTTCACAGATATGGCCCATATCGCGGGGCTTGTCGCCGCGGGAGAGCATCCCAGCCCGGTGCCGATGTCCGATTTCGTGACAACGACGACGCATAAAACCTTGCGTGGGCCTCGTGGCGGCATCGTGATGTCCAAGGAGTCCTGGGCCAAGAAGGTGGATATGGCCGTGTTTCCCGGGTTGCAGGGCGGCCCGCTCGAACATGTCATCGCGGGCAAGGCCGTTTGCTTCGGTGAGGCGCTCAGGACGGATTTCAAGAGCTACGGCAAGCAGGTCGTCGCCAATGCCAAGGTGCTCGGAGAGGAGATCATGCGCGCCGGGTTCCGGCTCGTATCGCAGGGGACCGATAACCATCTCATCCTGATCGACATGACCTCGAAGGGGCTCACCGGCAAGATCGCGGAAAACGCTCTGGGACGAGCGGGCATCACCGTCAACAAGAACCTGATCCCATTCGATACCCGAAAGCCGCTCGACCCGTCGGGCATCCGGATGGGCACCCCCGCGCTCACTACCCGAGGTCTTCGCGAGGACGCCATCCGTCGCGTTGCGGCGTGGATCGTGGAGGTTCTGGCCGCTCCCGAAGATGCCTCCCGTGCCGAGCGTGTACGAAACGAGATCCGAGAATTCGGGAAGGATTATCCCGTTCCGGCGGACGCCCGAGGTTGAGGCCATTCAGTCGGGGGCTGAATCTGAGCGGTTCGCCGCGACCCGGTTTTCGTCCGCGACTTGCACTCGGTAGACGGCGTATCGACCTTCGACATGCAGGAGTTCGAGCGCGTCTTTATCCCTAATTTCGTTTGCCGGCGCGGCGGCGATCACGTAATCGGCACCGTAGCGTCTGGCGAGTTCGGCACGATCTGGGTCGCTCATCTCCTGATAGCGGCGCTCCAGTCCTTGCCGATCACGGAGGTAGGCCTTTGCGAACTCCTGGATCGAGCCGTGAAAGCCGACATGGTTGAGAAACTTCGTGGCCCAATCAGCCAGACCGGCGGCATGATAAGGACTGGCTGCACGGTTGAAAACGACCTGGCGACGGGACCAGAGGCGAAAGGTCTTCGGTCCGGGAGGCCCGACGAAACGTGCCGAGATCGGGGTGTGGTCGCGACACCAGAGGGCAAGCGCCTCGATGTCATCCGTCGCCCATTCGCCGAATCGACAGTGCGCGGCCAGCGTCTTCGCCGCGTAACCGGAGGAGACGTTGGCCACAATCATGGCCGCGAAAGGAACGGCCCAGGCGGATCCGAAAAGGGTCAAAGCGCGACGTCGCGACCAGGTTCGTGTGATCATGATACGACCGAGAAACGACCACGCGAGAGCCAATCCCAGGGCGCCAATCAGACGCATCTGGCCCGATTCGGTGTCGTGTCTCGAAAGGAACACGAGGCCGGTGGCGAGAACGATGATTCCGACGGAGATCTCGGATCGACGGCTGAAACGACAAGCTAGCGTCGAGGCCAGTTCAACCGCGGTCGCGACCACGAGCGCCCAGTCTCCGGTCAGGCCCGTGACCAACAATGCGGCCCGCGATTGGCCCCAGACGTCACCACGATCCCAGAGCGAGCGAACGCGGTTCGAGAGCACGATCAGGCATAAACCTCGTGCCACGGTCGCCATTCGGAACGGCTGGAAGACGGTCGCACGGACCGAGCCGAGCCGTTCGATGGCGACCCAGGCCAGCGCCAGACCGGCGAGATTGACGAAGAGCAGAATGACGAGTCGGTTCCTGGCCTGGGGGCTTTCTGGGATGGCATCGGCGGCCTGTCCCGCCCGCTCCGCTCCGAGCGATGTCAGGACCGCAAGGATCGGATAGCAGGCCCAGGCCAACCATTGCGGCATTCGCCAGAGGTGCGGAAGCATATGCTGCGGGCTCTGGACGGTCGCGGAGAGCGTCAAATAGTCGTCAGACGACATCCCGGCCATGAGGCGTGAACTGGCTCCAGCCATCATGGCGGTACCCGGAATCATTGCGAGGCCGAGTGCTACGAGCCCGACGACCGAGCATCGACGGCTCACGCTGGTCTGCCCCCGGAAGCCTGACCAGACAATCCAGCCCACGCCGACCATCAGGGCGAGCTGGAGTCCCAAGGAAGGATGAACGAGAGTCGCCAGACCGAGCCATCCCGCCGCCGGCCCTCGGCCGCGACCTGGATCGGCGATGACGGCGGCCAGGGCCGCCCACCCGAGGGCGAGGGCCATCAGACGGTCGAGCAACATGGCCTCGAACAGGTGGTTCGTGCCGACGTTGCCAGCCTTCGCCGTGAGGATAAGGAGGACTGCCACGACGCCGACTCGTCCGCTGCCGTCAGGCCAGACGACGCGGGCGAGGCGGTCGACCGCGAGGCACGTGACGACGAACGTCGCGGCAAAAAGTGCGGCCAGACCAACCGACAGGCCGAACGGGCGACTCGCGGCGTCGATCAGGGCGAGGTAACCGCGATGGGGATTGAAGTCGTCGAAGGCGCGGACGAAGGGGTCGTTCGCGAACAGGGAGGCATCTTGCGCGTGGAGCAGGAGGGGGAGACGATAGGCCTGATCGCCATCGCGACTATGGTAACCGCGAAGGGTCAGATACAGGCCCAGCGCGACGAGAACCATCCAGGCGCGAGAAGGGCGATCCATCCGAGTCCGGCTCCGACCCTTTGATGCGAAGCCCACCGTCGTCGTTCCCGGCTGGTTGGCGGGAGTGGTGGGCGTCGATCACCCTACAGGGATCGGGCCGACGGTCAAGGCCGATCGGGATCGAGGCCCTCGTGGCGCATCTCGTTTTCGAGCTCTTCCAGAAATGAGGGCGAGCCCGGATCTAGCCGTCGGGGAACGCTCAGGGTCTTGGGCCGACCCGACGCCGTACGGATGGGCGTGTCCGCCGTCGCGGACGGTTTGGCGGTCTCCGTCCCGGAGGGCTTCTCGTCGATCTTTTTTTCGAGACTTTTTGTCTCTCCGGCGGACCAAACACCTCGGCTCTTGACGCGGCTTACAAAGGACTGGACAGGTGGCGACACCCAGAGCTTTTCGGCGGGGCAGTACTGGAGCGACCACGCCATTGCCTTCGAGGTCTTGGCCTGCTCATCCGCGAATGGGGCGGTCGAGAGATAGGGCGGACCATACTTGGTTACCGCCGCGGCCAGGAAAGAAGCGAGGATCAGGCCCTTGATTGCACCCAGTGTGAAGCCCGCTCCCTGATCGGCACGATTCGGCTCGGGTTCGCCGTAAGTCCTGCGCCGCATGGACTTCAGGATGGATAGGCTGACCCCCGTCATCAGGACGTACAAGAGCGCGGCGGCCGTCCACCAGAGCAGACGGTCAAGGATTTCGCCGCCGATCGACGGGAAATAGCTTGCAGCATACGGCCGAGCCAGGTCACGGACCGGGTCGGCGGCGTAGACACATCCGACCAGCGCCCCAAGGGGGATTACCTGGCGTAGGAAGCCTTTGAACCAACCACGGATCGCCCCGATAAGGACCACGATCCCGAGCGTGATGTCCAACCCCATCGCCACCCCTCCGCGTTGCCATTCCCGGATCGCCTGCTCGTCTATTCGTGCGCCGAGCGGCGATCTTGTTGCAAATCATTCGGCAGTATCCGAGGGTATCGGCCGACACGGCTTCCCACTTGAGCGAAATCCATTCCTACCCTGCGACAGATGCATTTTGTCCGTGGTACGATTTCTTCCCCGACACGCCATTATTCATCCTCTCAGTGTTGGGGACCACCCACTTCCGGAGCCCGATCATGTCTTTTGCTAGACCGTACGGCCGTTCTCCCACCGGAATTGCGATTCTTGTCCTCCTCAGCCTGGTCGGATGCGGGCAAGGGGCTGGACCGACGCCCACCTCGGGTTCGACGACGATCGCCCCAAAGCCGAAACCCGCAATTGCCCCGAGGGTAGCCACGACGGCCGCACCGGCAAATAGCCCCTTCCGGTTCACCGAGCTCGAAACCGATTCCGGCATCAACTTCATCCATGTTTCGGGGATGACCGCGGATCGGCACTTTCCGACGGCCAACGGTTCCGGCGTGGCGATTCTGGATTATGACGGTGACGGCAAGATGGACCTGTATTTCGCGAGTTGCAACCTCCTGCCGCTCGACCCGAAGCCGAAAGCTTCAAACCGGTTATATAAGAACCTCGGCGACGGAAAGTTTCAGGATGTGACCGAAAAAGCCGGCGTCGATTTCCATGGATTCTGCCACGGCCTCATCGCGGCCGACCTGGACAATGACGGCGATACCGACCTGATCCTCTGCAACTACGGGCCGAACGTCCTCTATCTCAACAACGGCGACGGAACCTTCAAGGACGTGAGCAAGCAGGCGGGGATTTCCGTGCCGAACTGGTCGTCGGGAGGCGCGGTCCTCGACTTCGACAACGACGGCGACCTCGACGTCTACATCACGAATTACGGACGCTGGGATATCAACGTCGATGGCAAGACGAAGTGCGATGATAACGCAAAGAAGATCCGGCAGTATTGCTCGCCTGTCTCCATCGCCACCGTTCGGCACATTTTTTACCAGAACGATGGTGTAAAGGACGGGGTGCCGCACTTCACGAACGTGACCGAGAACGTGGGTCTCGGTCGGACAGATGGCCACGGATTCGGCGCGGTATCGTGCGACCTCAACGGTGATGGAAAGATCGACCTCTTCATCGCCAACGACCAGAACCCGTCATTCGTCTATCTGAACAACGGCGACGGGACCTTTCTCGATTTTACTGCCCAGTCGGGTGCGGATTACGACGAGAACGGCAAGACCCAATCGGGCATGGGCGTGGATGCCGAGGACGTCGATGGTGACGGGCTTCCGGATCTGATCCGGACGAACTTCCGCGAAGAAACAACCTCGCTCTACATGAACCAAGGGAAGGCCCTCTTTCTGGAGCAATCGGCGTTCTTCGGGATCCGGATGGAGAGCCTACCCGCGGTCAAGTGGGGATGCGGCCTGGTCGACTTCGACAACGATGGTTTCCCCGACCTCTTCGTCACCAACGGGCATGTGGACGACAACAATGAACTCGTCGGCACGCTGAATCAGCCTTACCGGGAACCGCCGCTCCTGTTTCATAACGACGGGGGCAAGACGTTTGTCTCCGCGCGCCGAGGGGCCGGACCCTACTTCGAGGGCGCGCACGTGGGCCGGGGCGCGGCGTTCGGGGACCTCGATGACGACGGTCGGATGGATATCGTCGTCAATCACAAGGAAGATTCGCCCGGAGTCCTCCTGAACCGGACCGATCGGGGCGGTAATCACTGGGTTCGCCTGTTGCTCAAGGGGGCGAAGAGCAACCGCGACGCGATCGGGGCCAAGATTGAGGTTGTCGCCGGCGGCCGGACGATCTTTCGCCAGAAAAAGGGGGGGGGCAGCATGGAATCGACCAATGATCCCCGCCTGTTAATCGGCGTCGGGTCCGTGAAACAGATCAGCAAGATCGTCATTCACTGGCCCTCGGGCTCGGCGGATTCGATCCTGGAAAACGTCGCGGTCGATCAGACACACATCGTCCAGGAACCGGCGACTCGACCGGCGGGTTGAGTCTGGACGCGCCGTGTGCGGTGTGTTTGCGCGGCTCACCATGCATCAGCGGCATGGCCTCGGCGGGCTTGGGTCCAGGTCCGCCGAGGCCGTGACAGTCGGCCCGAAATCGCTCAAACCCGATTCCCCGGGAGGAGTCGGAGTACACTCGTCGCGTCGATTTGACGGTGATCAGAGTGTCTCGCCTCCCTGCAGGGCAACTGAATCATCGGCGTAGACGACGAATTCGATCGCCAGAACCGCCCGATTATCCGGGCGAGCCTCCCTCGAAGAAACATTGCTCGTTCTGCCGTCACCAGTTACGATCCGCGGAGATTTTCGAGGCCTTGGATCGGCCTCGTTCCCGTTCGGAAAGGAATCCGCATGACGGCCATGCTTGCGCCGCTGAAGACCAACACATCCGCGCCCGCACTCTCGGTCGTCATCGCCTCGGTCAACGGCTGGGACGTGCTGGGGGCAACCCTTTCCTCGCTGGATGCGTTGCCGGAGCGGTCACGTATGGAAGTGATCGTCGTCGAGGCTGTCGGAGGAACGACCCGGGACCGCGTTCGGGCGCATTATCCGAGCGTTCGGCTGATTGAAGCACGCGAGCGAATGCCGATCCCACGATTACGATTCCTCGGCGTGCAATCCGCGAACGGTGATCTCGTGGCGATCCTGGAAGATCACGCGGACGTTGATCGGGGATGGGCCGCGGCGCTGCTTGATATGCACCGCGGTCCTTGGGGCGCGGTCGGAGGGGCGGTGGAAAATGGCCGCTCCGGGTACGTCAACTGGGCGGTCTTCTTCTGCGAATACACCACGTACATGGGTCCGGTGCCTGAGGGGGCCTGCAACGATCTGCCTGGGAACAATATCGCCTACAAGCGAGCCGATCTGCTCAGACACGCCCATGTCCTCGATGAGGGGAAGTGGGAGTCGTGGATCAACGACCGACTTCGCGCCGAGGGAGTGGAAATCGCCTCGACGAATCGGGCCGTCGTGAGGCACATCAAACCGTTCCGTCTGGGCTATTTCCTGACACAACGGTTTCACTTCGCCCGTTCGTATGCCGGGATGCGACGCGTCGATCAGACCTGGGCGAAGAGGCTCGTGTATTCGGCTGGATCACTGGTTCTTCCCGCGTTGCTACTCGCGCGAGCCACGAGAACCGCGATCGGAAAGCGTCGTCATCTGGGGCGATTCTTCGCGTGTTTGCCGCTGATCTCGCTGTTCCTCACCGTCGGGGCCCTGGGCGAGATGATCGGCTACGTGATCGGGCCGGGACGAAGCCTGGAATTCGTCGAATGACCGTCGGGGCCGTCGCGACGCTCGATGTGATCATCGCGGCGACCGACTCGGCCGAGGCCGCGAGCCGGTGCGCCGAATCCGCCGGCTGCCGCGTGATCATCGCCTATGATCCTGCCCGCATCGACCGAACGCGACTTCCGAAGGGAATGATCACGGTCGCGGGCGAGCGGGGAGCCGATGCGCATCGCCTTCGAAGCCTCGGCCTTGCTCGTTCGACCGCCGGGATCGTGGCGTTCACCGAGGATTCCTGCGTGCTCAGTGCGGGCTGGGCCGAGGCGTGGTTTGATGCGTTCGTCGACGGCGGTGTGTTTGCCGCGACCGGACCGGTTGAACATCGGCGCGCGGCAGGGCTCGTGAACTGGGGCGTGTTCCTTTGTGAATACGCCCCGTTCTTGACCGCCTCGGCAGGGCCTCTCCGTGGGCACGACAAGCCACAAGATCGTCTCGCGGGCAACAATTTCGCAGTGCGCCGATCGCTCCTCGATCATGACGCGTTGAGTGTTCACGAGACGTGCGTCGCGGCCCGCTTGCGAGCGCTCGGCGGAAATATTGTCACAGCCCCGGGCGCGATGGCCTTCCATGTCAGGCGATTTCGCCTTCAGGAAGCCGTCCTCGATCGTCTCCGATTCGGCCATCAGTTCGGTCAACAGTGCGCCGCGCGGGCCGTGTTGCCCGTCAGGTTGGCGCGGATCGTCCTGGGCCCAATGATGCTCGCATCGCAGGTCGTCCGCCTCTCCTGGACGCTTGCGCGCAAGCGTCGCCATGGTGGTCGCTTGCTGGACGCGGGACCAATCACGGTCGGCTTGCTGACAGCGTGGACGGTTGGCGAATGGCTCGGATGGGTGCGGGGAGCGGATCGGTCGAGCGCTCGGCCACGATATGAAAGAGCGGGCCAATCGTCCTCGCGGCGACCTGTCCTGGCCGCGTCTGCACGACGCGATTGTACAGGCGTGCTGCCAATTGTTTGAGCCCTGAAAAGCGGTGGACCTCCGCAACAGGTAAGGACGGGGCGAAGATCGCACTTGTCTCGAACGGGCTCCGCCGAAGTAGACGCTTCCACTCGCTCCATCCGAGCGTATGAATGGCCCTGAAGTCGATCTTACGCAGGAAATGAACGTAAGGTTGCATCCATTTCCTGGGAAGATACCCGACTCCCCAAACACCGACGTGCGGTTCGGGCGCGAGGCTGAAACGGTTGGGCGTGGCGAAAAAGGCCCGACCGAGCGGTTCGAGGACACGGTGCGCCTCGGCGAGTGTCGCAGCCTGATCCCGCACATGCTCGATCACGTCGCCGCCGATGATCGCGGAGAAGGAGCGATCTGCGAACGGAAGCATCTCAGCGCATCCGCAGACGACGCGTACGTCGCTCTTTCCCTCTTCATCGAGCCTCTTGCGGGCAAGGATCAGCCAACGCATCGCAATATCAAGGCCAACCCAGGAACGGTCATCGGGGCAATTCGTGGCCAGGAAGGACCCCGGACCGCAGCCGAGATCCAGGATCGGGCCTCGGGCAGCCCGTGCGCCGAGCGAGTCCATCCACTGCTCGGCTCGGGCGGGGGCGGAGAGAATGTGCGCGATCTGACGGGCTCGGAGATCGGCGGGGACATCGCCGACGAGGTCGTAGTAATGGTTCAGGAGGCCGGGGAAATCCAGCCGGTCGTAAGCGGCGTCGAGTCGTAATGCGAGGTCCCAGTCGTCACGGTTGGAGAGGAACTCATCATCGACCGTTCGCAGGTCGGGGATGCCTCGCAACGTGCGATACGATGAGCCGCAGCTCGGACAGGCGAGAGTGACGGATTGTTCCTGGAGCAGACGGCGACATCTCGGGCAAACGAGGTCCACGGGGCGCTCCCTGGAGTAAGGTGAGGCTCGATGGATCGTATCGATCGGCGAAGAAGCGCCAAGCCGAGATTACTCGCGGGGGAGGATCAGGCGGCTGGATTGGCTCCAGACGTGGCAGACGATGCGGCCGGTTCGGCGAAAACCAGGGGCCTTCCAGTCGATGTCCGTCGAGTAGGCGTGTCGAATGCCGTCATCGTGGACAAATTCGAGGAGCGGTGTCGAGGTCGGAGGGGTGGACTTGGACTCGAACGGAACGCCATGGAACAGGGGCTCGCCGGGTCCGCGTCCCGGCGAAAGGTCCATTCCGCCCGCCGCATTCGGAGCCGCATAGATCGGCTGAGTCCCGATTCCGGGGCGATCGAGAGCGTAGAACGCGATCGGCCGTCCCGTCTTCTGAAGATCGCCCCCAGCCGGGCTGATCGGGCCGGCCGCGCCTGCCTCGCTCAGTTCGTAAACTGGCACGGGCAGTGAGACTTCAGGACGCCCCAGATCGAGCTTGTACATCACCTGGTTATAGTCGTAACGTGGTGTGGGATCGTCGTTTCCGGAGAACGACGTGGTGTACGTCCCTTCGAAGAAAATCGTCTTGCCCCCGTCTTTGTCGAAGAACGGGTGGTGCTTGGGATTATAGAAGCTATATCGAAGATCACCGTCCCGATGCGTGACGACTTTTCGAGCGTACCGCCAGGGTCCGAGTGGTGTGTCGGCCTCCGCGAAATAGATCTCGCCCAGCGGCGAGATCTCGACGGACTGCGCAAAATCCTCACCCGATTCCGTGAAGATCATGACCCAACGACGCCGGAAGGCGTTCCAGTTCACGGACCCGCGGTGTGGCAGGACCGCGCGGCCGTTAGATTCGTCACGAATCTGTGCGAGGGATTCGCTCTTGGTGATGGATTTCTTGGCGATGAGCTTCAGCAACTCGACCGGCCCGGCTGGCGGGGTATTTCGCTTCCATCCGTAAACGACGCGGCCCATCGAATCGCGTTCGACTTCATACTTCTCGCGACGGCTTCCCGCGACGAACGGGGTGAACGCTTCGTATTGGGAGAGATCGGTGATCGAGGCGGCATTGGCTCGTACGCGAGTGAACGGGAAGGGGGTCGAAAAATAGACATACTCGGCGTCGCCGACCTTGTGGAGAAAGGGATGTCCTTGAGCGTATGTCGGGGCGTCCAGGGGAAACTCGGCGATCTTGGCGAATTCCTTCTTGGCCTCGTCCCACTCGACCATGCCGCGCTCGTACGTCTCCAGCATGTTGCGGATCTTGTCGTAGGTGGCGAACATCCGTTCGCGGCCCGAAGGTTCACGGATGACCGTCACGCCCGAGAGCCACGTCGGGCCAGGTCCGGGTAGCTTGGCCGTGGGACGGGCAAAGCCGGTCTCGTCGGTGAAGTAGGTCAGATCGACGCCGACGTCGGGATCGAGCCCGCCGCGACTAGGTAGCAGGGACGTCGCGCCCGGCGAGTGGTAATTCCCGAGGGGATAGCCGGGCTTGAGTGTGTCGCCCCAGAACCAGTGGATCTTGCCGCCGAAGACCGCCGTGAGGACACTATCTTGCCCGAGGACCTTGGCGTTCAGGAGCGGTTCCCGGATCGGGGCCGTTCGTCCCGCGAGAATCGTGTCGCGGTAGATTCCACCGCCCGTTTGACGATAGACCCGCTCCGCCAGATTGACGCGGCGAATTCGCAATTTTTCCTGGCCACTGGGGACGACCTTGATGGCCTTTCCGCGATTGCCGAATCCGTCTCTCGGAAACTCATATCCGTAGGAACGGAGGGAGAAAAAGACGTCCTGGCCGAAGAGACCCGGTTCGTCGAACACGGCAAGCCCGGCGCTGTCTGTCACCAGTCGGATCTGATTGACGGTCGTGAGCTCGACCAGGGGGACACCCCGGCCCGTCTGATCGTCCACGACGGAGATCACGAACGGGCGAGGATGCTCAGCGGCGACAGGGCCGGCGGGGGCCTGCGCGAGGATCGAGACGGCAAGTAAGAGTCCAATCATGCGATCCTCGTGAGGCCGGCGGCCGACGCTACGAACGCGAGCCGTAGTAGAAACCGACGATGGCACCCAGCACGTGTTCGGGACCGTAGCTTCCGAGCCGAAGATTCATCTTATCAAACAGTTCCGGGCGCCTCGGGAGCAAGATCGGATCGTACCGATTCCAGACGAGAATGATCAGCCCCGCGGCTGCGATCATGGCGACGATCGCTTTTCCGTCCTCCACCCATCGGGGCACGCGGTGGCCTCGGGCTGTCCACCAATCGCCGATCTTGGCCAGCAAGACACCGAGGAGGAACCCGCCGACCA
The DNA here is from genome assembly GCA_028291545.1 of Planctomycetota bacterium. Classification (GTDB taxonomy): domain Bacteria; phylum Planctomycetota; class Planctomycetia; order Isosphaerales; family Isosphaeraceae; genus JAQGHR01. The sequence continues at coordinate 133,398 of JAQGHR010000157.1, forward strand.
GCATCAGTGTCACCACGGCGGGGTACTTGAGCGGCTCCCGCATCCTGCCCTGGTTATACATGGCGGCCGCAACCGCGGCGAACCCGGCGAACAGGATCACCCGCACCGTGCCTCGCGGCAGAAAGAGGGGGCCAGGGCCGGGAATCGTCTCGCCGGAGGCCCGCTTTCGGGACGCAAAATAGTGGCCCATGATGATGAAGAGCAAGTCGCGAAGATAGTCGGGGACTTCTTGCCGAGGATTACGCACCAGGAGCACCCAGATCGTCGCGAAAATCGCAACTGCCAGCACGGCCCGGATACTCCCCTCGGGCAACCCCAGGGCGTGCGTCTTCCGCCAGTTCACGGGTTCCTTGGGGACTTGAGGCGTCGCGTTGATGACTTCACCGGGCTCGTTCGCTATCGCGCTTGACATCGCTTTCTCCTTTGCCTGTGCATTCGGTCGATACGCCACGAGATTGGGCGGAAAGCGTCGGGACTACGTGGGTCGTGCTCAAGCTGGATCGCAACCCCTAGAAGATGCATCGCTTGCGCCTTCCCGGAATCGCGAGTGACGCGTCTCTTCAGAGCGTCGATGAGTGTAACCATCCCGGCGACCTGGGTGTCGAACCGTATCCGGCTGGAGGAGACGATTCTCGTAGGATGCGGTTTGGATCGGTTAGACTACGGGACAACTTGCCACGTCTCCGCCTCCCATAGGGATTCGAGCATGCCCGCGACACTCGATCGTCTGGCCGGTCCCAAGGGGCACTGGCTGAGAGGGAATCTTTCTCAATTTGTCGCGGGGAGACTCGGTTTCCTGGAAGAGAATTTCCAGAAGTACGGCGACGCGTTCCTGATACGGCTGGGGCCGAAGCGAATCCTGGTGGTGAGCCATCCGGATCTGGTCGAAGAAGTGCTCGTCACCAAGAACAGGTGCTTCATCAAGCATTTCGCGCTTCGCCGGACGAAGCTGACGCTCGGTAACGGGCTGTTGACCAGCGAGGGCGATTTCTGGCGACGACAGAGAAAGCTCGCCCAGCCCGCGTTTCATCGCGAGAAAATTGCTCAGCACGCCGCGATGATGGTCGCGTACACGGAGCGGATGCTCTCGTCCTGGCGCGATGGCCAGGCGCGCGACGCCCAGGACGACATGATGCAGCTCACGCTCGAGATCGTCGCCAAGGCGCTCTTTGATGCCGAAGTCCAAGGTGAAAGCGCCCGGGCCAGTGTGGCTATGAATACGGTGATGGCGGCGTTCACGGCCCGCGTCGGCAAGATGATCCACGTCCCCGAATGGATTCCTACGCCCGTGAATTTGAGGCTCCAGAGGGCGGTGAGACAACTCGATGAGATCGTGTTCCGGATGATTTCCGATCGCCGCCGGACGGGTGAAGATCCCGGCGACCTCCTTTCGATGCTGCTCAACGCCCAGGACGAAGACGGCGGCGGGATGACCGACCGGCAGCTCCGTGATGAGGTCATGACCCTGTTCATGGCCGGACACGAAACCACCGCGAATACCCTCGCGTGGATCTGGTATCTGCTCGCGGGCCATCCCGAGGTCGAGGCCAAACTCCACGAGGAGCTCGATCGCGTTCTGGGAGGACGCTCACCGACCATGGACGACCTGCCGAATCTGCCCTACACCGATCAGGTCGTGACGGAGACTCTGCGGCTCTATTCCACGGTCTGGCTCATTGGTCGCGAAGCCGTCGAGGCCTGCACGATCGGCGGTCATGCCGTGCCGGTCGGATGGACCGTTTACATGAGCCAATGGATTGTGCATCGCGACCCCAGATGGTTCGACGACCCACTGTCGTTTCGTCCCGAGCGCTGGTCCGACGGGCTGATGAAGCGCATCCCCCGGTACGCGTATTTCCCATTCGGAGGCGGCCCGAGGCTGTGCATCGGGAATAACTTCGCCCTCATGGAGACGGCGTTGCTCCTCGCGACGATCGCTCAACGGTTTCGTCTGCAACTGGCGCCGGACGCGAACGTGGTCCCGTTGCCGACAATGACCTTGAGGCCGGAGTTCGGCGTGAGAGTGGTCCTGCAGGGACGATCCTCGTAATCGGCCGCTTGCGGGCGAGCGCCGCGACGCCTAGAGTATCGCGTTTGATATCCTCGTCGTCGCGTTCGCTCCGGAGCCGATCCTCATGCCCGAACCAGTCAGAGCCTTGCCCAACGACGTGGACCTCGCTCGGTTGTCGCGGATTGTGATGCGGCGACAGGCGGGCTTGAGCCTGCGAGTCGCGTCCGTCTTCGTGGTCCTCATCCTCGGGCTTCCGCTGGTGAATCGGTTTCTTCCCGAGGTGGCGAATTATCCGATCTATGGCTTTCCGGCGAGCTGGCTGTTCCTGGGCGTGATCTTTTATCCGATCACCGTCGCACTCTCGGTCTACTTCGTCCGTCGCTCCGATCGCATCGAGGCCGAGTGCAAGGATTGGGATACTCTGGGCGAAAGTGGGGCGAGACCATGATCGCCTATGCATGGATTCCCGTCCTCGGTGTGGTGTTCATGACGGTCGCCACGATCGGCCTGGGCCTCTGGGCCACGCAGCGCTCGAAGACGGCGTCGGATTTCTTCGTCGCCGGTCGATCCGTGAGCGTCTTCTGGAACGCCTCGGCGATCTCCGGCGAGTACCTCTCGGCCGCCTCATTCATGGGGATCGCCGGGCTCTTGATGAAGAATGGCTACGATGCGCTCTGGTATCCGGCGTGCTATGCGGCCGGTTACCTATTCTTGTTGTTATTCATCGCCGGACCATTACGACGGTTCGGGGCGTACACGATCCCCGACTTCGCGGAAGGGCGGTTCGACAGCCCTGCGTTTCGCAAGGTGGCGGTGAGCTTCGTGCTGTTCATCGGCTTCTTCTACACGATGCCGCAGATGAAGGGCGCGGGCGTGGTGATGGGGGCGATCCTGGACTTGCCGTACTGGGCGGGGATCGTCGTCGTGGGCGTGGTCATCACGTTCAACGTCGCCTTCGGAGGGATGAAGGGGATTACCTTCGTCCAGGCGTTCCAGTACTGGGCCAAGCTCTTCGCGATCTCGGCCCCGGTTTTTATCCTGGCCAGCGTCTTCGGGCACTATGCCGGCAATCTGGAATCGATGCGATACTCGCCCGAGGCGATCCCGCCCCTCTCGGGGCGGGTTGAGAGCGAGATGTCGGCCTGGACCACGATCAAGGTCAAGGGCGCGAAGGATGCCCCGGCCAACGCGCTCGTCTTCCCGGGCGACCACTCGGTGCAGATCCAAGTGCCGAAGGGGGCGGTAATTTCGAAGCTTTCAGCCACGCACCCCGAAACACCCGGCGCGGAGCCGATGGGCGAATTGATGGAGACGGATGAACCGTCATCGCTCGGCACGCCGCCTTCGCGCACCAAGCGTCGGTTCCGTTCCGGGGCCGGCCCGATCACGATCCCGGCGGAATCGGAGTTGCGGTTGATCGGGCATCGGGTCACGAGGGCAGGTAGGTACGTGATGCGCGACGGCGTCCCGCTTCCGACAACAACGAAAATCGAGTTCGCCAAACCGACCGAGATCCGGTTGCCGTCCTTCGAGGTCACGCCCAACGCACCGCCGGACGGCCGGTGGATCGCGCCCTTCGGGCCGCTGACCTCGAAACACGGATATCCGCTACTCTACACCTATTCGCTGATCATCGCCCTCATTTGCGGAACCGCGGGACTCCCCCACATCCTCGTCCGATTTTACACGAACCCCGATGGGCGAGCGGCCAAGCGCACGACCCTCTGGGTCATGGTCATGCTCGGGTCGTTCTATATCTTCCCACCAATCTGGGGGACGATGGGTCGATTGATGGACCCGGTCTTGTACGCGACGGGTTTGACCGACCGGGTCGTGATCACTCTCCCGAGAAAGCTGGCGAGTCCCCTGCTGGGTCAGATCTTGAGCGCCATCACGAGCGCCGGCGCGTTCGCGGCGTTCATGTCGACGTTTTCAGGACTGCTGGTCAGCATGTCGGGAGCCCTCGCGCATGACATCTATGGCAAGATTCTGTGTCCGGGCGCGTCACCGAATTCACGGATGCGAATGTTCAAATTCGCGGCCGTCGCGATCGGCGCGGCGTCGATGGCGTTGGGCTTCCTGGTGGAATCGTTCGATATCGCCATGATGGTCGGCTGGGCGTTCGCGATCGCGGCGTGCTCGTACTTCCCGCTCCTATTGCTCGGCTCGTGGTGGCGGGGCCTGACGAAATACGGTGCGGGCTGCGGGATGCTCGGCGGCGGCGTTCTCTCGCTCTGCGCGATCGTGACCTCCATGCTGCTGGACAAGAAGGTCCTGACGTTCTCCGTCAGCCCGTTGATGCGTTCGCTCATGGAACAGCCGGCGATCTGGGGCGTTCCACTTGCACTCGGCCTGATGGTCATCGTTTCGCTTGCTACGGCGAAGGCCGTGCCCAGCGACGTGGACTTGAAGATGCTCCGGCTGCATGCGCCCGAGGAGATGGGCCTGTCGAAAAATTACATCGAGCATTGAATCCGAGAAGTACCCGCGTACTCCCGTGCTCATCGCCCGCCATCGCCTTCGGGGGATTGCGCTCGAAGCACGACGGCCCCGTCGGTAGCCGATCGATTCGACGCGACTACGGTATGCCAGGATCGCCAGGCGCGGTCCAGTTCGCGACAATCCGCCAGTCCGTAATGGGCGTTGGAGGCGCGGTCCCAGCCCGAGGTCATCCCGTCCTTGACGAACTTCAGGAATCTCGGCCGACCACCCATCTCGACGAGGAACCGCGAGACGGAATACCCTTGGCCGTAAAATCCCATCAGATCGTTGGGGTAATCTTCGATGACAAAGAGCCTCCCGAGTGCATAATCGCCGCGACGGGCCAGCAATCCCACGACGATCCGGTCGTGGAGTTGCTTCTCCCGATTGTCTTCGCTCAGGAGTGATGCACCTTCATCAGCCCAGCGAGGCATCGGGCCGCCGAAGTGGGCGGCGAAGACCGTGTGCGTGATCTCGTGCGGCAACGATGAGGCGAGGATGCGGTCCAGACGCCCCTCGACATGGATTCTCTGGTCGGTAACCCGGTTTCCCCCGAAGGTGAAGGACGTCTCCCCACCGGCCTCGCCCGACGTGATTGTGACCCGGATCGGGCATTTCACCGGCCACGCGGTCATCTCATGACCGATCCAGGCCACGGCGATGCTCTTCCGGCACGCCTCGGCATGATCTCCGATCCGTTTGGCGGCCTCGGCCGTGGGCGCCTCGACCGTGAAATTCTGCGTCTTGTACGACGCGCCGGTGAGGAATGGGATCAGGCCCACAACAAGCGGCGCAAGGATCACATTGACGCCCCGGAGCGTGTCCGGGCGGGTGAGGACTGCCTCCATGCCGACGCTCCTCCATGAGACTGGCAGCTCGCGGAAACCGGGCGCGGACGTCCTCGACCGTGCCTGACCGGGGCCGGGGTGCTCCTGCGCCCTCGACCCGAACGGGCGCGAACTTTAGCAGATTCCGGAAAGGCTGTCGCCCCCTCTTGGAGCAGAATGACCCCGACCGGGACGCGGGCCTCAGGGAACCATGCCGACGTCCTCAATGGCTTCGATGACGCGCTTCGCCGCGACGTCGTCCAGAGAGCGGTAAGGCGACGGGAGCATCCTCTGCAAGAGCCCGCGATGCCGGCAGGCAACCTCCAGGCATCCGAGCATCGGACCGAGGTTCGTGGCACGCCCGAGCCGGGAAAATTGACTCTGGAGGCGGAATGCCTCCGAGATTTCGTTGTCTCGCATCGCGTTCCAGATCGCGACGGCGACCTCGGGGAACGCGTCCGCGAGGGCCGAGACGAAGCCATCCGCGCCCAGATCGATGGCGTTGGCGAGCAGGTCGTTCCCCAGAAGGTATTGAAATCCCTGGGCCTTGCGCTCCTTCGACGGCCAGTCCAGGGGCCGGAAGAGGCCCGGGGTCACGTCCTTGACTCCCACGATGCGAGGGTGCTCGGCCAGGAGCCGAAGATTCTCGAACGAGAGCTGGTTGCAAACCCAGGGGGCGTTGTAAATGACGAGCGGGCGGGCGAGCTGATCGGCCAGGGCGCGGTAATAGTCCACAACTTCGGCCGGGGCCATCGGTTGATACCACGGCGGTAGCGCGGCGTAGGTATCATAAGGTAGATCGTCGAATCGCTTCGCACGTTCCAGGGTCCGGCGGGTTCCGCCATCGGAGACGTTCAGGACCAGGGGGAGTCGTCCGCGATTGGCCTCGGTGGCGATTTCCGCGACCCGGCGCGCCTCGCGATCGGGCACCTGGTCAAAGCGGGCCGTGGTCCCGAGGATCCAGAGGCCGTGGACCCCGGCCTTGATATGGAACGCGACAAGCCGCGCGAACGCGGTCTCATCCAGACGTTCATCTCGGGTCAGGGGCGTGGGCAGCGGGGGGATGATCCCGTGAAGGATGGGGAGGCTCATCGCGGGGCTCGCTCGTTCGGCGGTTCTGGGGCGTGTTGAGGCCGGTGGGGACGGCCCAGTATGACCGAATTGTCGCGCGCTCGCCATTTCCAAAGTATTTACGTCCCGGCGGGCCGATTCTTTCGCCCGTGACGACTTTGGCTGTTGTGGAGGCGCCGGATCGTCCGATGTAAGAAAGGAACGCATCGAGCGCCGGCGGAACGCCCGCCGCGGGGTGAGAGGGGCACGAGCCCAACCCGATTGCTCACGATTTCGCACGCCCTCGGGTCGTAGCCTGACTCGGGAGTCGGTTCGCACGGAGGAGGAAATCCGATGGCCACAGCGAGGCTCCGCGTCTTCCCCCGGCCCGAGGAGGAGGCCCACGAGGCCCCCCACTCCCCGGCAGTCCCGATCCGCCTGGCCGATCTCTACCCTTTGCTGGCCCAGGCGTATCGCGACAATTACGTCTGGCTTCGAGACTTCGAGGACGACCAGCTCCTGGTCAGCGCCGATCTGTTCGAGATCGTCCGTGCGTTTGCCGATTGTCGCCCATCGGCCTGAAACGCGTCCCGGACCGCGGCGCTTCGCCGTCCGCCCGCTGAGAAATTCCGCGACGGATCACCGTCCGTGGCGGAATGCTCTCTTGTGTCGCGTTGGCCGCACATCTTAGGCTGGAGCGACAACGGTAACCCGCGTCCGGAACTCTCGACGGCCCACCCATGAATCCTCCCGCATCGTCGGACGCGTTCACCCTCGAACGGCACGGCGACGTCACCGTCATTCTGACCTCGCCGGTCCTCGAGACGATGGAGCCCGGCCTTCTCTCGGGCGCCTCGACCTTGCTACTCGATGCCATGCGGCGCGATCCCTGTCCGCAACTTGTGGTGGACCTGAGCCAGCTCCAGTACTTCGGCTCGGCCTTCCTGGCGTTATTGATCCGTTGCTGGAAGCTCGCAACGACCAGGGGCGGCGCGATGGTGCTGGCCGGGGTTTCCGATCGCGCCAAGGACTTATTGCACATGACCTCACTCGACACGGTCTGGCCAATCTACGCCGATGTACGCGAGGCCATCGAGGTTCTCGAAGCGGAATAATCGCCACGCACGATGGCGCGTCGTGTAGAACCCGTTGACAGGTTCCGCGGGCGGGCCGATGATTGATGGTAAGCAGGGACGATCCCGAGCCGCGTTCCACCGGCCAGATGGGGACGAGGTACGCCGGAGCCGCCATGGGCATCTACGATCGGGAATACTATCGAGACGAGACGAGCGGCTCGGGCTGGTTTTCCGGCGTTGCCCCGGCGTGCAAGACGATCGTGGCCATCAACGTCCTGGTATATCTCGCACAGGTTCTGCTGCCGGATCTGGGGAGAAACCAGGGAGGCTTGCACGACCTCTTCGCCGCCAACAGCGAAGCCATCCTCAGGCATTTCAAGCTCTGGCAACTCCTGACCGCGCCCTTCCTGCACGATAAGAATGATTTTTTTCACATCCTCTGGAACATGCTGTTCCTCTGGATGGTCGGGCGCGAGATGGAGGCGATGTATGGCAGCCGCGAGTTCACATTTCTCTATCTGACTGCGGCGGTCTTCAGCACCCTGTGTTGGGCGATCGTCGATCAAATGGTTCCCGGGCGGGGGGGCTCCATGGTTGGGGCCTCCGGCGCGGTCATGGCGATCGTGATGCTCTACACACTCTACTACCCCCGCCGAGAGATCCTGCTCTTCTTCGTCCTCCCGGTCCAGACATGGCTGCTGCTTCTGGTCTTCCTCGTCAGCAACGCTCTGATGCTCCTGCAGCAACTCCAGGGCGGTGGGGGGCTCCATCAGTCCTCGACGGCCTTCGCGGCTCACCTTGGCGGGGCGTTGTACGGATATCTCTACAAGACGTTCGACCTCCGCTGGAGTCGCCTCCTGGATCGGCGAAATCGACGCCCCCGGCTTCGGGTTATCTCGCCCGAGCCGAGGGAGCGAGAACGCGACCGCCCTCGTGAGCGGCCTTCACCCCTGCCCACCACCTCCAGCCGGTCGGTGACCGCGAGCACGTCCCCACGCCCTGCCTCTCCGGCGATGTTTCCCGAAGAACAACTCGACGCCCGTCTGGATGAGGTCCTCGCCAAGATCGCCCGCTCTGGCCGCGCGGGACTGACCGAGGAAGAGAACCACATCCTCCAGGAAGCCTCCCGCCGCGCGCGGGACCGCCGGAGCGATCGAGTCTGATGGCGCCGGAAGCCCTCCTCATCCGCGATGCCCGGCCCGACGATCTGGTGACGATCGTCGAATTCAACCGGCGATTGGCGGAAGAGACTGAGTCGAAAGCGCTGGACCCGGCGGTCCTCTCTCGGGGCGTCCTGTCCGCACTCTCTGATCCGGATCGACTTCGGTATTGGGTGGCCGCACGCTCGGGCGAGGTTGTGGGCCAGACGGCGATCAGTCGCGAGTGGAGCGATTGGCGTTGCGGTTGGATCTGGTGGTTTCAGAGCGTGTACGTGGCCGAATCCTGGCGAGGGCAGGGCGTGTTTCGCGCCTTGTACCGGCACGTCCGCGACGCGGCCCGATCCGAGAACGACGTCATCGGGCTGCGCCTTTACGTGGAGCACGAAAACTCGAGGGCACAGGCGACATACCTTGCCATGGGTATGCAACCGGGGGGCTACCACGTCTATGAAGAGCTCTGGCGTGAGAAGTTCGGTATTTTGTAGGGTCTGCTCTTCGAACCCGCGCCCCGAGAATCTCGAAGTCGATATCAATCCGCGGAATGGCTGAGTTCGGCCCATCGCTCCAGCAATGCGGCAGCATCGCCGCGATCAATCGCCTCGGCGGCGATGGCGGTGCCTCGATCGATCGAGCCCTGTCCATGGACGAGATACAACGCCGCTGACGCGTTGGCAAGGATGACATCGCGGATCGGCCCATGGTCTCCCTCGAATACCGCCCTGATCTTCGCGGCACTGTCGGACGGACCGCTCACTCGGAGGGCCTCGGGTAAGACCTCGGGTAGCCCAAAATCAGACGGCCCCCACGTGTCGTTCCTCATCGAGAACCCGTCGCCAACAACTTCGACATGGTTCCAGCCGGACAGACTGACCTCGTCGAGACCGTCCGCACCGGCGACAACGAACGCCCGGACCCGAGGATCGGACACATCGAGCGAGGAAAGCGAGAGAGCGAGCAGCGACATCCGTTCACGATCGGGCACCCCGATCAACTGGAAATCCGGCCGGGCCGGGTTGGCGAGTGGTCCGATGAGGTTGAACAGGGTACGGAATGGAAGCTGACGGCGGATCGGCGAGACATGTTTGAGCGCGGGATGAAACCGAGGCGCGTAGAGGAACGTGATCCCAAGCTCCTCCAGGCAACGGATGAGGACGTGTGGCGCGGCATCAATCCGGACGCCAAGTTCCGTCAGGACCTCGGCACTGCCCGAGTTCCCCGACGCGGAGCGATTGCCATGCTTTGCGACACGAATCCCGCAGGCCGCGACCACGATGGCGGCCGCCGTTGAGATGTTCACGGTATTCGCGCCGTCGCCGCCTGTCCCGCAGGTGTCGAGTAACGGCCGGCAGGCATCAGGAATCTCGATCGGCATCATGCGCGATCGGACGGCGAGAACCGCGCCGGCGAGATCGTCCGCGCTCTCGCCCTTGATCCGCAACGCCGTCAGGAAGCTCGCGATCGATACGGGGTCGGCGAGACCATCGATGATCTCGGAGACCGCATGACGGCTCATCTCTGCCGTGAGGTTCAGGCCCTTCCCCAGGACGCCGAGAACCTCGTGGAGTACTGGGGAAGCCACGGCCAGCCACCAATCGGACGATCGAGAATCGAGGGATCGTTGACGGGTTCAGACTTCGAGGATCTCCGCCGACTTCTTCTCGGCCATTGCGTTGACCTTGCCCTCGTACTGCTTGGTCAGGGCCTGAGTTTCTTCCTTGGCCTTGGCAAGCTCGTCCTCGGTCAGGATCTTGTCCGCCATCTCGGAATCCGCTTGCTTGTTGGCGTCGCGGCGAATGTTGCGGATCGAGATTCGGGCCTCTTCAGCCAGTTCCTTGACTCGAGCTTCGAGCTTTTTGCGCTGCTCGACCGAGAGGCTGGGAATGTTGAGGCGTATGACCTTGTTGTCCGAGTTGGGCGTGAGGCCGAGAGGGCTCGCCTGGATAGCCTTCACGATATCGCCCACGGCTGTCTGATCGAAGGGCTGAATCAAGATCTGCTGCGGCTCGGGAGTGCTCAAACGAGCCATCTGCTTGAGAGGTGTGGACGAGCCGTAGTAGTCGACCCGGATCGAATCCACCAGCCCGACATTGGCCCGGCCCGTGCGGACGCCTTTGAGTTGGTCGGCCAGCAAGGAGAGGCTCTTCTCCATCCGTTCTTCGGCTTCCAGGGCAATTTCTTCAATGCTCATGATCCCCTCCGGGTTCGTCGCGGTCACGCGAGATTTCGAGGCCGAGGGCGTGGTACATTCCCGACCCAGGTGCCGATCGCCTCGCCCGAGATCGCGCGCTCAATATTACCCTCGTTCTTGAAGTTGAACACGAGGATCGGCAGCGCGTTGTCCAGGCACATGCCGATCGCGGTCATGTCCATCACCTTGAGATCGTCCCGCAAAACCTGGTCGTAGGTCAAGTTCTCGTAACGAATTGCATGCGGGTTCTTTTCAGGATCGGCCGAGTAGATGCCATCAACGCGAGTCGCCTTGAGGATGGCCTCAACGCCGAGCTCCTTGCCTCGGAGTGCCGCGGCGGTATCCGTGGTCACGAACGGACTACCCGTGCCGGTGGCGAGGATGATCACGCGACCCCGGGTCAGATGCGTCAAGGCGCGGCGACGGATAAAAGGCTCAGCCACTTCTTCCATGCGAATGGTGGTCATGAGCCGGGTCTCGCAGCCGAGATTCTCGAGAGCGTCTTGCAAGGCAAGACCGTTGATGACGGTGGCGGTCATGCCCATGTAATGGGCCGTGGCCTCCTTGATCAGCGTCTGCCCCTTGCTGAACGTCGAGCCGCGAAGGATATTTCCTCCTCCCACGACAATTGCGAGCTGAACACCTCGAGCGGCGACCCGAGCGGTTTGCTCGGCGATCCGGCCAAGCTCATCGACGTTGATGCCTCCCTGGCCTGGCAGGCAGAAACTCTCGCCTGAGAGTTTCAAGAGAACGCGACGGAAGACGGGCGTCGAGGCGTCCATAAGCTTCTCCGTAGGGTGCGCGAAAGGCACCAGATTCCGCGACGGTGCGCCTCGCGCACCCTACAGATTATTCGGTCTCACCGACGACAAAACGGGCGAATCGGGCAACTTCAATGCCTTTACCGGCCGAGGCCACGACATCCTTGACCTTCTTGGCGCCGTCCTTCACGAAAATCTGGTCGATCAAGGCGTTTTCGCCGAACCAGGCATCGAGCTTGCCGGTGGCGATCTTCTCGCGGATATTCTCCGGCTTGTCGGCCGCCTGGGCGATGAAAATCCGCTTCTGTTCCTCGACCGTGGCCGCAGGCATCTCGTCACGCCGGGTGCAAAGAGGCTTTGCCGCGACGACCTGTAAGGCCAGATCCTTGACCAACGCCTTGACGGCATCTGACTGGGCGGTTGCGTCATCGGGCGTGTGGACCTCGACCATCGCGCCGCTCTTCGCGTCGTGATGGATGTAGTAGTCCACCCGGCCTGAGCCAGGAACCTGGAACCTCGCCTTTCGGACGAGCGTGACATTCTCGCCAGTCCGCGCGTTCAGCTCGATCAGGATTTCGCGAACGGTCTTGGAAGCATCCTTGAAGTACGCCTGGTCCAGGGTATCCCCGTCGGGACTCTGCGCGATGTGCTCGGCCAGCTCCTTGGCCGCCTGGCGGAACTCATCGTTGCGCGCGACGAAATCGGTCTCACAACCGAGTTCGAGCAGAGCGCCGAGTCTCGCGTCGGGCGAGATGAAGACATCGACGCGACCGGCGGTCGCGGCGCGTCCGGCCCGCTTCTCGGCATTCTTGAGGCCGCGCTCCTTGGCCAGGGTCTCGGCCTTCTTCAGATCGCCGTCGGCCTCTTTCAAGAGGGCCTTGCACTCCATGAGGCCGAGGCCGGTGCGCTTACGAAACTCGTTGACAGCCTGAGCCGTGATATCGGCCATCGGCGGTGCTCCTTAACATCCAGCAGGAAAAGATTCGTCGATTCGGTTGTCTCTGCCGGGCGTGTGGCGACAGGCCGCCTCGGTGGGAGGACGGCATGTCGGGACACGCCCTACAGGAGACGCATAATAGCCGGATTGGGGTTCGGCCAATTTGCGATTACTGGGCCGACGGCGGGATGTCGTGATCGCCACCGCCGCCCGGAATTGACGGGTCGGCCGTGATCGGAGCGGGGGTCTCCTCCCCTTCGGGCGAGACCGGACCGGCGACGGAGGTCGCCTCGGCACCGATGGTGGTCGTCTCGGGGTCGCGGGTCTGAGCGGCCTGGGCGGCCGGTGAGCGCTGGACGCCGCCACGCGCGCCACCGCGACCACCACGGTCGCCACCGCCACCACCACGGTCGCCACCGCCACCACGAGGCCCTCGCCCGGAGTCACCCTCGCGGGGAGGAGGCTCGACCGGTGCGGCCGCCTTACCCTCAATGATCGCGTCGGTCAGTCGCTTCACCACGAGTTCGATCGACCGCATGCTGTCGTCATTACCGGGGATCGGAAGATCAATCACGTCCGGATCGCAATCCGTATCCAGCAGAGCGACGACCTTGATGCCCAGCTTGCGGGCTTCCGTCACCGCGATCTTCTCTCGATGAGGGTCGACGACCAAGAGCGCCTCCGGCAGCCGCGTCATGTTGCGGATGCCTTCGAGGTTGCGCTGGATCTTGCGACGCTCGCGAGTGAGCGTGGAGACCATCTTCTTCGAGTAGCTCAGTGCCTGCTCGCCGTCGAGGATGCCTTCCAGCTCCTCCAGACGCTCGAGGCGGCTCCGAATCGTGCGGAAGTTGGTGAGCGTGCCGCCGAGCCAGCGCTCGGTGACATAGGGCATCCCGGATCGCTTGCATTCCTCGACGATCGTGTCGGCCGCCTGGCGCTTGGTTCCGACGAACAGGATGAGTCCGTTGGCGGAGGCAACGCGCGAGAAGAACTTAGTCGCGCGGAGCAAGCCGCGGACGGTTTCCTTCAGGTCGATGATGTGAATCAGGTTCCGCTTGCCGTAGATATACGGCTTCATCTTCGGGTTCCACCGGCTGGCCCGATGGCCGAAGTGGACGCCGGCATCAATCAAGTCTTTCACCACGAGCGCCAAGTCGATCTCCCCCGCAATTCAACGGTTGCGACGACATCCTCGACCGAGATCCGGCGGGCGATAGGCCCGCGGCGGCCGTTTACGAGCCGAAAAAAGGACACGGAAATTCAAGGAAAGGTAGTGTAGCGAATGGAGGGCGACGCGTCAAATCGGGCAAGCGGGAAGTCCGGGGCACCGGGGAGTGAGCGCTCAC
>JAQGHR010000020.1 GCA_028291545.1 Planctomycetota bacterium
CGGGGTTCGTTAGATGGCCGGCAGGCGACCCGTACGCTGGGCCGGCGGTTCCGCCAGGACCCCGCGGCCTACCTGCGGTCGATTGAAGAGTCGCTGATCAAGAAGGCTTTGCCGTCCTAGAAAAAAAGCTGCCGCCTTCATGTGAGCACAAGCGGGTGATGATCGAGTCCGGACACCCGGCCTTGAGTGTGCGGCGGCAGTGCGAGTTGCTGGGGCTGAGCCGGTCGAGCCTCTACTACGAGCACCGGCGGGGAGGCGGCCGAGGACCTGAGGCTGATGCGGCGGATCGACGAGCAGTACACCGCCCGCCCGTTCTACGGAAGCCGGCGGATGACGATCCGGTTGAACGAGCAAGGGGAGGGGGTGAACCGCGAGCGGGTGCAACGACTGATGCGGGCGATGGGCCCGGAGGCGATCTACCCGAAGCCCCGGCTGAGCCTGGCCGGGAAGGGGCACCGGATCTACCCGTACCTGCTCCGGGGCGTGACGGTCGAGAGGAGGGATCAGGTCCGGAGCACCGACATCACGTACGTGCCGATGCCCTCGGGGTTCATGTACCTGGCGGCGGTGATCGACCGGTTCAGCCGGTACGTGATCGCCTGGCGGGTGTCGAACACGCTCGACGGGTCGTCCTGCCTGGAGATGCTCGAAGAGGCCTTGAGGGGACGAAGGCCGGAGATCTTCAACACGGACCAGGGCGTGCAGTTCACGGCGGCGGCGTTCACCGGGAGGCTGGAATCGGCGGGGGTGGCGGTGAGCATGGACGGGCGGGGGCGGGCGCTGGACAACGTGTTCGTGGAGCGGCTGTGGAGGAGCGTGAAATACGAAGACATTTACATTCAAGGCTACGACACGGTGCCGGGGCTGCACCGTGGTCTCGCAAGGTACTTCGCCTTCTACAACGACGAGCGGCCCCATCAGTCGCTCGGCTATCGGACCCCGGCGGCCGTCTACCGGGGCACGGAGGCTGCAAAGGGCTAACGAGAGAGTAGCGAAGAATCGTCGATTTTTGTCTAGCCAATGGGGTCCACCTCACATCGTACCTCCCGAGCGTCGCAATGCATCGCCGACGTAACCGCCCTCGGTGTACCAGAAATGTACCAACGGCCGGTGTATCAACGAAACAAGGGGTCACGCCTTTCGACGTAACCCCTTGCCGCATCAGTGCCGAAGAGAGGACTTGAACCTCCACGGGCATGGTTAGCCCACTAGGACCTGAACCTAGCGCGTCTGCCAATTCCGCCACTTCGGCTCAACGTCATCATCTAAGCGTGAATCGGAATCGAAGTCAAGGCATCGAGCCAATATTGCGAGGTCGGACGATCGTTTGAGGAGACAGGGGACCTGACTGATGCGGGCACGAACGTGCTACGCCATTGCAACGCAGACTAAGGTAGGCTCGAGCCAGTTGCGTGCAGTCGGCCGAGTTTCGCGTCGCGGAGCGGAAATTCCCTTACGGCGGCGTAGTCCGGGAAACGGCAAAGGCGTGCAGAATGGCGGGTTCCTGATCGTGGTCCCACCGCGCGGTCGGGTCGAACCTCGTGACGCTACAAATCGAAGCCCAACAGTTTGGGTCGAGCATGGGGCCCAGGGCAAACTGTGGGGCGGCGATCGGGAATCCACGCGAGAAATTTGAGCAAGGGCGGTTGAGCTGTAGCCGACGTAATTCGCCGCATGACAAAAGTAAGAGCAATCTGCTCAAAAGACTCCCTACGTGGTTCTGAATCGAATAGCGATCTCGTCTGTCATACTTCCGCATTGACCGATTTCGATCTGCGGTGATAGGATACGTAGAGATTCTGGCGCACATCCTTGCAGTTCATCCCTCGTTTACGATCGCAATTCCTCGACGCTGGGGAAATGATCCCATGCATGCAAGCTCGTTCCGCGCCACCTGGCTCTCGCTGGCTCTTGTCGGGCTTTGGGCGGATTCGGCAAGGCCACAGGACCCGCCGGCGAAGGACGCCACCGCGGACAAGACCGCGCAGAATCCAGCAAAGAGTACAAATCCGAACCTGCCGGATCTGTATCCGAAACGGCCCGGTCCCGACCCGATTCCGGCGGTGGCGTTAGGGCCGGTGCTGCCGACACACCCGATCGCCAGGACTGCTCCGGGTCCGAGTTGGATCGCGGCGGACGCGGCGGCTTTGCCCAAGGATCGGAAGGGGATCTGGATTCTGGACTTCGCGTTCAAACCCGTGAGGATGATCGACGTCGACCTTCCCGGGAAGGGGCGACGGAGAGTGCATTATATGTACTACCGGGTCGTGAACCGGACGGGGAAGCCGCGGATGTTCGTCCCGCAATTTACCCTCGTCGCCGACTCCGGGAAGCGGTACGAGGATGTTGTGCTGCCTCAGGCCGTCAAGAATATTCAGGCACGCGAGGACCCGACCAAAGAACTTCTGGGCGCCGTCTCCATCATGGGAATCATCCCGCCGAGCACGAAAGAGGGCGTGGACGATGCCGTCTATGGTGTGGCGATCTGGGACGATGTGGACTACAAGGCTGATTCGTTCAAGGTCTTCGTTCGCGGTCTGTCGGACGGTTATCAGAACATCCAGCCGCCCGATGGAGCGAAGCCCTACACGCGATACAAAGCCTTGAGAGCCGATTTCACCCGTCCTGGCGATGAGCACAAGCCGAACGAGCGGGAGATCCGGATCGCCGACCCGGCTTACGAATGGGCGTACTACCCTTGAGACGGACGGACGCGATCAAGCATAGGCAACAGGGTCGGACTGTCCCAGTGCCTCGAACGCATCGAGGCGAAGTCGACAGGAATCGCAACGACCGCACGCTCGGCCATCGGGCGTGGGGTCGTAGCAGCTGTGAGTCAATCCGTAGTCGACCCCAAGGCCCTGCCCGAGGCGGATGATCTGGGGTTTTGTGAGCTGGATCAACGGGGTATGGACGCGAAATCGTCCAAGGCCCTCAACGGCTGCCTTCGTGGCGAGGTTGGCCATCCGCTCGAAGGCGCCAATGAACTCGGGCCGACAATCGGGATAGCCCGAATAGTCGACGCAATTCACGCCGAGGAAAATGTCGAAGGCTCCCAGCGTCTCCGCCCAGGCGAGAGCGAGGGAGAGAAAGACCGTATTCCGGGCTGGAACATAGGTGATGGGGATCGCCAATGCCATGGACTCTGAGCTGCGATCCTTGGGCACATCGATCTCGGCGGTAAGAGCGCTTCCGCCGAACACGCGCAGATCAATCGACTGCTCGACATGACGGACCACGTCCATCGCGCGAGCCACCCGTCGCGCGGCCTCTCGCTCGACGGAGTGACGCTGACCATAAAGGATCGTCAGGGCATAAATCGCATAACCGTCGGCCTTGGCCTGGGCGAGAGCCGTTGCCGAGTCGAGCCCACCGCTGAGCAAGACCACCGCTTTCCGATCCTCTGCCATCGTAATTCAGCCTCCGGTCACAGCAATGCTCCAGGGTCTCAGGATACCTTGTGGCGAGCAGGGCTGTCATCGGCGCACCCTGCCAGGATTGCGACGAGGAACCGTCACCGTTAGGGTGTTACTCGTGATGAGCGACCGCTCGAGGAGTCTCGCGATGAATGCCGAGGAACTTCGCTCTCTTCAGACACCCATTAAAGCCCGGTATCGGGAGACGCCGGAATCGGCATTTGTCACTCTTTCCTCACGGGGTCAGCTTGGGAGTGAGTCACTGACCTGCCGGCTGGAAACGGGCCGAGCGCTCGTCGAGGCGGGGCTCCATCCGATGGCCGGGGGCGATGGAACCTGGGCGTGCTCGGGGGATATGTTGTTAGAGGCTCTTGTCGCCTGCGCGGGAGTCACACTCAAAGCGGTCGCGACCGCGCTCGGCATCGAGGTCCGAGGTGGGGCCGTGATTGTCGAGGGGGACCTCGACTTCCGTGGTACATTGGGGATCGATAAGACGATCCCCGTCGGTTTTCGAGCGATTCGCTTGCGTTTCGACCTGGATTCCGATGCCGGTGAGGAACAGCTCGTGAATCTCTTGAAGCTCACGGAACGCTACTGCGTGATCTATCAAACCCTTCGAGGTCCCACAGAGCTTACGTCCTCGATCTCGGCCACGGCGAGCCATTGATCTCGGACGCGACAGCGCCCGGATCTTGACGTGAGAGGCACTCGAACGAGGGATACGCGGACCCGTGCCCCGTCTCGTCCCCCGGGGACGTAACGTAAGGCGAGGAGACGGGAAGCGGGAGGCGATCCACGCTTCCCGCAGTCCTTTCAAACAAACTTGGTGGAACCCGGCCGCGGGACGGATCGCTTCGGCGCATCGCCCCAGACGTACGCGGCGGGGCTCAGGTCTTCCTTGGAATTGAGAGCCATCTCCCAGGTGATTTCCGCACCCGTGTAGGCGGCCGTTCGTCCCATGATCGCGAGCAGGGTGCTGCGAGCCGCGTACAGGCCGTTATTGATCGGCTTGGCCGCGCGGATCGAGGCGAAGAGTTCGTCATGTTCCGTCTGGTACATGTCGTAGGTCTTCTTGTCGCGATCGCGCCACTTGTTCGGACCTGTGATGACATGTTTGAAGACGTCGCAGGTCCCCTTGGACCCGAGAATGTGGTCCTGGAGCCGCGTCGGGGTTTCGCTCCAGTGGCGGCACTGGTGATAGCCGCGAACGTTGTTCGGATACTCGTAGACCAGCGAGAAGTGGTCGTAGATGTCGCCGTATTTCGGGTCGACGCGGCTCTGTCGACCGCCGACGCCAAAGCACTTGAGAGGAGGCTCGTCGCCCAGCGCCCAGCCCATCGTGTCGATGGCATGAACTGCCTGCTCGACGATGTGGTCGCCGCTTAGCCAGCAGTGGTAGTACCAGTTTCGCATCTGGTACTCCATGTCCGACTTGACCTCCTGTCGAGTCTTCTTGGGCTCCCAGACGCCGTTGGAATTGTAGGTCGTCTCGATCGCGACGATGTCGCCGATGGCCCCGTCGCGGACCCGCTTCATCGTCTCGCGGCGGGGCTCGTGATACCTCCAGCACAGTCCAGAGACGAGCGCCAGATTCTTGCTCCTGGCCTCGTCACAAAGTGCGAGAACCTTGCGGACGCCCGGCGCGTCGGTCGCCACGGGCTTCTCGACGAACGAGTGCACACCCTTCTTGACCGCATACTCAAGGTGCATGGGTCGGAAGTGGGGAGGCGTGGTGAGGAGGACCACGTCAACCTGGTCGATCACATGCTTGTAAGCATCGAAACCGACGTAACGGCGGTCCTTGGGCACATCCACACGATCGGAATTCGGGCTCGACTTGAGGTTGGCGAGGCTGTTTTCCAGGTAGTCGGAGAAGGCGTCGGCCATCGCCACGAGCTTGACATTCTTATCGGCCGCGAGCGCCTGCTCGGCGGCGCCGGTGCCACGCCCGCCGCAACCCACGAGGCCGATCTTGAGGATATCGCTGCCCGAGGCGTGGGCGACTGTCGTGAGGTCCAGCGTCGAGGCGGCGGCGACCGCAGCCCCGGTGTTCATGAGGAAGGACCGGCGGCTGGATTGAGAATCGCGCATGTTAACGCCTCGCGAGGAAGTAAGGTGGGAGGGAGCACCGGCGGTTCCGCAAAGAGCAACATTGTGTCAGGTCGGAACACCCAAGACAACCGAGTGCCGCTTCAACGTCGAGAGTGGCAGGCACCGCAGGCATCTAGCGCCATCTCATCGTCAGAGGCTCCAAGGAAAAAGGACTCCCGGCGCTGACACGACCGGGCTCGTCCGGATCGCGATCGGTCTTTACGCTGGGGGCTTGCGACATTTGTCATAGGAGCGAATAATCGGGGACGAGGGCATTCGCTCCGATCACGTCATTCAGGCCGATCGGCCGATCGAGGCAGCCATGAGTGCAATCGACCCAGAAGTCAGGCCCCGTCGCGGATCCGCGGTTCCGGTAGGTCGAGGATTGGTCCGTTTCCTCTGCAGCAGCAACCCGTTTTATGCAATCAGCGCCGTGCTGGTCTTGCTCGGACTGCGATCCTCGTACGACCCGGGAGCGGCCGCTTTCCCGACCTGGGCACTCCTGGCGGGCCTTTCGGCCTACACCATGTTGCTGGCGGGTACGGCCTGTTTCCTGGTTCGGCGAGGCGCCGTCTGGGATGATGTTCGAACCCTTGTGCTTCTGGTGGCGATGGTGCTCCTGGCTATCCCGGCGTTCTTTGACGATATCCTCGCTCGCGATCCCCGTCTCGGCATCGGGTGCGAGCTGGGCGGACTTCTCTTCGCCGTGCTGATCAGCGAGGCGATGTTGCGGGGACTGGCCTTGAGGCTGCCCGCGGGCTTTCGTGTGCCCTATCATCTGACCCTGGCCCTGTTCTTCCTTCATCCCGTCGCACTGGTCCCCTTACTGAGAAGCGCGGATGACCCCGCATTGATGTGGGCGCTCTTCGGATTTCCCGCAGCAGCCGGTGCGGTGGCCCTGACGCTGCTGCCCGCGACGCGACGCGGACCCGCCTACGTGGCGAAGAACGGTAGCCCGTGGCGATGGCCGTTGTATCCATGGTCGTTGTTCGCGCTCATGAGTGTCGGGGTCTGTGCGCGAGCGTTTTCCCTCTGCCTCGCGGTCAATTATTCGGGAGGAACGAGCGGGTATGAGGGGATCGATACCACAATCTTTGGGCCTTACTTTCTTATTCCCTTCGGAATGGCGATCGCGATTCTTTTGCTGGAATCGGGGATCGCAACCAAGAGCCGCCTGGCGATGAGAACGGCGCTCGCGATGCCGATCCTGCTCGTCGGCCTCGCGGCTCTGGGACATCGATCCGATCCCGCCTATCAGCGATTCTTACAACTCTTCGCCGACGGGGCAGGGGGGTCGCCGATGTACGTGGCCCTGGTGGCGACGGCGTTATACTACGCCGTGGCGACCTGGCGCCGAGTTCCCGGCTCTGTGGATTTTCTGACGGCCGCAATCGTTGCGATGTCCGTTGTCGGGCCAAAGACTCTCGATGGTTCCGACTTGATCTCGCCGACAGCGCCGCCACTTCTGGCCGCTTCCGCAATACAGATCGTGCTCGCCATCTCTCGTCGATCGTCCTGGCGGGCAATCCTCGCAGTCGTCGGCCTGACGACCGCGACGGCTGTCGGGCCAATCGGGTGGGAGACCGCGATGCGGCATTTCGCCGCGGCGCACCTGGCTCTCGCGGGGGCGATGTTGATCGGGGGGATCTTTCGAGGCGAGGTCGCGCGGTTCCTTCGAGGAATCTCGGCGTTGGTACTGGCATTCGCCGCGACGGTACCAATCTGGTATGCACCGACTTCTATTTCGGAAGACCTTTTTCGGGTCTACCCGATCGTGCCCATTATCGCAGCGCTCGGTTACGGCCATTTCCTCGGCGGGAAGCTGTTTTTCCTCGCGGCAACCGCGGGTATTTCGTGCTGGATCTCGATTTTCGGGGGGCGCACCTACGCAGCGCTCAGGAGGTCGGTCGTCGGCCTGGACCAGATCGCGCTGGGGCTCTTGTTTTTTTCCCTCGCCGCAAGCATCAGCCTCATCAAGGCGGGTGCCAGGCCCGGACGTGCGCTCTGGCATCGAGCACGGGCCATGGTTATGCCGGACGAGTCGAGGCTTGGCACCGACTCTCTGGACGAGGCCACGGTGGAGCTTTAGACTTCTGCCTGCGTTGGATTGCTTTCCCGGCGAGAGGCGGACATGCCGATTATCCGAACCATGGCGATCTCGGCGCTACTCGTCGTTACCGCGAGCGCCGGGGAGGTGCGGCTGAATCAAATTCAGGTGATCGGCACGCATAATTCTTATCACATCGCTCCAGGTCCTGAGGTGATGCGACTGATCGCCACGGGAGGGCAGGAGAGGGCCAATGCGATCAACTACTCGCATGTGTCACTCTCCGACCAGTTCTCGGCACAAGGAATTCGTCAGATCGAGCTGGATGTGTTTGCTGACCGAAAAGGCGGCCTGTTCGCAGACCCTGCGATGCGGAAGATCGTCAGGACTCTGGGGAAAGACCCGGGTCCGGACCCAGACCAGGCCGGGGTACTCCGCAAGCCTGGAATGAAGGTGTTGCACTTACCGGACGTGGATTTTCTCACCACCGTCCCGAGCTTCGCCGCCGCGTTGAGCGAGGTTAGAGCGTGGTCCGAATCTAACGCCCGCCATGTCCCGATCCTGATCCTGGTCGAGTTGAAGGACGAGATCATCCCTGGGATTCCAACACGTCCTGACCCGTTTGACAAAGGAACCATCGCCTCGTTGGAAGCCGAAATCCTGGCCTCATTCCCGCGATCGCACCTGCTGGTGCCCGACGACGTGAGGGGGGAGTTCGCGACGCTGCCCGAGGCGATCAAGGGCAGGGGGTGGCCGACGATGGACTCCCTGCGCGGGAAGGTGATGTTCGCTCTCGACAATGAGGGTCGGCACAGGGACCTCTATCTCGACGGGCACGACGCCCTCCGTGGCCGTCTCATGTTCGCCTCGGCGCCGGGTCCGGAGCATCCCGCCGCGGCGTGGTTCAAGATCAACGACCCGACACGTGACTTTGAGCGGATTCGAGACCTTGTGCGACGGGGCTTTCTGGTCCGAACGCGAGCCGACGCGGACACGGTCGAGGCAAGGAAGAACGACGGATCACGACGAGACCGGGCGCTGGCGAGCGGTGCGCAATACATCAGCACAGACTTTCCAGTTGCTCGGAGGGATTTCTCCTCCTATCGCGTCAGGCTTCCAGCCGACATGGTAGCTCGATGGAACCCGGTTCTCAACCCGGACGACGCTCCGACGGGTGATCTCGAAGGCCCTCTCCCGAAAAAACGATGAAGTCCGAGGCGCGGATGCCCGAATAGGGAACGGAGAGGCCGTCTGAGCGGAAAATGAACCTCTGCCTCGACCATCCTCGATCCACGAAGTTCGCAGGGAGGCACGCAATGAGCGAGACCCCGAATCCGTCGGCGTCAGTGGACATGGTCCGCTGGACATTCACCGTGAACCCTGAGCATCGCGCCGCGATCGAGGGCCACCTGGTCGACCTCGGTCTAGACGTCGTCGTACTCGGCGAAGGCCAGTTCCACGTCACCTGGGAAGAGAATGATCAGGACCTGGACGAGGTGGCGGCCGACCTCTGGGACATCAACGGCGCGACATTCGATATCACTCAGGAGGAATTCCACCGGGTCAGCCTGATGATGGTTCATCCCGAGGATGAAACCGGCGCGGCCCAGGCGGCGTAAGTTCCTCGCCGGGTGGGCCGCCCGAGCGACTCACCCGGCGAAATCATCGCTTCAAGGAATAGAGGCCGAGTTGCTCCATGAGATCGACGATCCAGGGGTGGCTCCAGGGGTGGCGAATCGCGTAGCCGACGGAGAAGACGGACACCATGAGCGCAATGAGCGAGAGCCACCGGTAGACGCGACGATCCTGGCCGGGCTCAAGGCCGGGCGGCAGCGTGATCATCCAGAATGGGATCAGCCAGAACAGCCATCGAAGGCCCTGGGTCGAGCCTCCGTAGTTTCTCGCCTTGGGATTCCAGTCGTAGAAGGCGACCATGGCAATTGTGAGCACCAGCGTGAGCGCGGCGGTGGCCGCCAGGCCCTTGGACTCACGCCGCATCGCGCGAAATGCCCCGATGATCGCGAACAGGGCGATCGGAGTGAGCGAAAAGACGCCGTGATGTCCGATCAGCATGTGTAGCAAATACACGGACTTAGATTCTGGCGCTTTGTTGAAATAATCAAATTCGAGGGGAGTTGTCCAGTAGCTCCCCTCGTATTCATAAGCTTTCGTGCCGAAATCTTCATACGCCGGTTTGAACTGGCCCATGGCCGCGTACTGCGTGATCAGGAAGGCGAGGCAGGGGATCACGGCCGCGGGGACGAAGTATTTGAGTGTCTTGCCCGGCCATCGGGCGAGGAGGACCAGGAACAGCAGGAGGCCGAAGAGCGCGGCGGGGAGTTCATTGCACGCCGTGAACGCCGCGAAGAATCCCGCCGCCAGGAAGTTCGCGCGGGTTGGGGAGTCGTCGTCCCAGATCTTCAGGAACGGGTAAAGCGCAAAAAACGCGCTGTAGGCCGCGACGGTATGGTTGTTCAGTGTTTGATCAAACGCGAACAGAAGCGTGCCGAACGCCGCCGCGAAGAGGCTGGCCATCCAGGACCAGTCGTTGACCGCGTACCGGTCGAGAAAGCGGCTATACAGGATCAGGAAGACGAACATCGGCAGGACATTGAGCAGGATGACGATCGGCTTGAAATAAAACACATAAACAGGCCACTTGATCTTGTCTTTCGGCGTTTCCAGAACATAAGTAAATCTGGAAGGATTCGCGGGGTCGATCTTCTGCACGTAACGGGGGCTACGATCCGTGAGCACCTCCTTTTCCAGGGGCACGCCCGTCGCCTTGCGGAACGGATAGAGAGCCCCGGCGATAACCGTGGGGAGGAGAGGAGGCTTGCTGGAGTAGAACCGCTCGGTTACCGGGCCGGTCTTCCACGAGCGGGGGGCGATGGCGTATTCGAATCGCGTCAGAGCGGAGGCGCCGTTTCCGGGTTCGGCGAGCTTGTCGGCCTTGCGAACTTTGTCCTGGGTGCGAGCCTGCCAGGGGCTTTCGTCGATGGCGTAGGTGCCGCGCTCCAGTAGGCTCCACACGGTACACCAGCGCGAGATATCGTTCGCTTCGAGCTGGGTCGGCGACCTAACTGTCACGCCAAGCACCAGGGCGGTGGCCACTCCGATCACGAGCATCGCGACGAATTGCCGGGCCTGCGACCGCTCGGGGCGAAGCCCGCCCTCCTCGGAATCGATCGGATAGGCCATCGGACGGTTCCTTCGGTGCTGGGACCAGATCAGGACGACTGCCGAGGCGTTTCGGGGGCGTCTGTCGTCCCGAGGCGCTCGGCCACGCTGTAGGTATCTTCGGGTCGGAGATTGTAGGATGTGACCAGTTCGGCCAGGATGCCGAGGCTCAAGAATTGAGCGCCCACGCCCAGCAAGGTCGCCGAGTAGATGAGGAGCGGGCGATCGCCGATCGGGCCACGACCATCGACCCACAGGAAGGCCAGGTAGAGCATTCCCAGCCCGCCCACGAACAGCAGGAACAGGCCGAGCGAACCGAGGATGTGAAGCGGCCGCTGGCTGAACCGCGTCAGGAAGCGGACCGTCATCAGGTCCAGAAAGCCTTTGACGAGCCGGGTCATCCCATACTTCGATCGGCCGAACTTCCTGGCCCGATGTTTGACGACAAGCTCGCCGACGCGGAACCCCCTGGCAAACGCCAGGACCGGGATAAATCGGTGCAGCTCTCCGTAAATTTCCACTTCCTCGACAACCTCGCGTCGATAGGCTTTGAACCCGCAGTTATGATCGTGCAGACGGCAACCGGTGAGCCTGCTGACGGCCCAGTTGAACACGCGGCTTGGCGCGACCTTGTGCCAGGGGTCGTGCCGTGTCCGCTTCCAGCCGCTCACCACGTCCAGACCACCGGCGATCGCCTCAAGGAAGCGGGGGACCTCGGCGGGGTCGTCCTGGAGGTCGGCGTCCATCGTCATGATAACCTCGCCCTTCGCCTCGCGGAAACCGGCCGTGAGCGCCGCGGCCTTGCCGAAGTTCCTCCGCAAGCGGATCGCACGCACCCGAGGATCGGCCTCCGCCAGAGTCCTGAGCTCGGCCCAGGAGCGGTCCTGGCTGCCGTCGTCAACGAAGAGGAACTCCGCTTCCATGGTCGCGAATGCGAGCGAAAGCTCCTCATGGAGGGTGGCGAGACTCTCGACTTCATTGAACAAGGGCAGGACGACGGAGATCATCACGTGGCGGCCCCGTCGGGGATCGGGGCAGGGGCGGGAACCAGGATCAGGGCCGCTCCGGCGAGCAGCTCGCCCGCCACCCAGACAAGCCTGAGCCCCAACGAGGCCAGTACCGCGAGATCCTTGTCGATCACCGCGCCCAGGCTCGTCCACAGGACCCACTCTCGCACGCCGAGGCCTCCCGGCGACACGGGCACCACGAAGCCCGACACCGTGGCGAGCGCCACGCTCGCGACCGCCATGGGCCACCACCACAATGAGGAGGACAGTCCCGCGGGCGACAGCGAACGGATCACGGCGACCTGACTCAGCCCGAGGAAGACCCACCCCGCAATCGCCAGACCCAGGCCCTCCGCCAGCAATCGGTACGTGAAGCGAGGCAACGCGTCGGCTCCAACGTCCGGGAACGGTTGGCGGATCAGTGCGGAGAGCCGGGGGAAAATTCCTGGATGGACCACGAAGAGAAAGGCCAGCCCCATCACCAGCCCGATCAGGCCGAGAGGAACCGGGGCAGGGGGCGCCCACCGGCCGAGCGGAAGAGTCAGCCTGGCTCCGAACCCCAGACCGGCAAACGCCACGAATCCTCCGGCGGCCATCATCACCAGCGTCTCATAGACGGTCGCAAACGCCGCGGTGGACGCCCTGGCGCCCGAAGGCATGACCAACCCCACTCTCATCACGACGACCAGGGCTTTCCCCGGCACGTACTTGCCCAGATGGCTGATGAGATATGCTCGCCATCCCGCGAAGACACCGATCGGTGAATCGCTCGCTCTCATCACCCGGACGAAATAGAGGCCAAACAGGCTCAATCCGACCAGATAGAGGCCGATCGCCGCGACCGCCCACGACACGCTGATCCGGGGCAGTTCGCCCTTGGTACGGAGGTCCAGCCAGGTCAGCCACACATGTCGGGCGACCGCGACCAGGACCAGGATGCCGACGCCGGCCTTGACGACCTGCTTGATCAATTTCTTCGTCTGCGGCCGGGCCACTCGTGATGCCGTCCTCACCGATGCCATCCGCCCTGCCGTCCCTCCGCAAGTCCCCAAAACTAGCCGCCATTGCGCTCCAATGCAAGGGAGGCGAGCCCATGTCCTCACGTTCGCCGAGCCTTCCGCGAGCAGAAACCTGATTCCCTGTGAGGAACTTAGCCCCATTCCATCGCGATCGGATCGCCTCTCCTCCGTAGGAATCGAAAATCGCCACGACAAACCATCGCTATCCTTCATCATCGCGACCCGACGGAACTTGATTCACCAGATCCCTCGGTAACTCGCTCTGGAACTCATGCTTGGTCCCATCTTGCATCGTGAGACAGGGAATCGGATCGTACTCCTCGTCCAGACCGACTCGTTCCCAGGCTCGCGCATACCTTGCCTCGCCGCCTTCACGCCCCTTAGACTGGGATGACTTACGTTCAAGAACATCCACTCATGCCGGCCTACTCCATGTCCCGAATCGTCCTGACACCGCTGGATTGCCCGGCCGTCGCCCCCCGGCCAATTTCCGAGCGTCTCCGAAGCCAGCTTGTTTATTTCGGCGTCCCGTCCGGCATTGCCGGCGTCCCGACCCTCGGCGACTCCGAATACTGGTTCGACCCCGCCGAGGTCTCTCGCTGGCTCGACGACGGCGTGATTTCGCTCATCTCCCCGCTCGATACTGCCAACATGACCGAGGTCGAACTCAGCGAGGAGCAGGAATCGTTCCTTGGCTGGCTCGTGAAAGAAGGCGTGAAGCACGTGCGAGTTGACGGGGAATAGTCGCTCGCCGCCGTCGAAGATGTGAGTGAGCGGACGGGATTGAAACATAACGCCCATTATCAGACGCACAACTCGGAGACCCTCCGGGGGACGAATGACGATTGTCGAGGCACATCCGGGGCGCATCGCGTATCTCCTGTTCTTCCTCTCGGGGGCGGCGGGGCTGATCTATGAGGTCTCATGGTCGAGGCAGATCGGGCTCGTCTTTGGGCAATCGGGACACACGGCGGCCGTCGTGCTGGGGAGTTACTTCGCGGGGATGGCGATCGGCTACCTGGCGGCGGCTCGCTGGTCCGCTCGCGTGGCGCCGCTGAGGGGTTATGGAGCCGCGGAGTTGCTCGCGGCCGGTTGGGCCGCGATCTTGCCGACGGTTCTTGATGCCGTGGAATCGCACGCGCCGATGGGACTCGTCGATCATCCGTCACTGGTTGTTCGGACGGCCGTGAGGGCGGCGATCGGTTTCCTGGCGTTGCTGCCGGCCGCCGTGGCCCTGGGTGCGACTCTGCCGTTCATCGCACAGTATTTGAAACCAGATCAGCGATCCTCGGGTCGGCGGATTGCGACCGCGTATGCGCTGAACACCCTTGGTGCCCTGGTCGGGGTCGTGGCGGCGACCGCGGTCTTGTTGCTGTTCGTGGGCGTTCGGCGAAGCAGCTACCTTGCCGCGGGAATCTCGGCGGTTTGCGGGCTCGTGGCGATCGCTCTCGGCGGACGCGGGCCGAGAACGGCGATCGCGGCCGAGCAAGCGACTGCCAAGCCCCCGGCGGCCGGTGAGTCGGCGCTCTGGGTGGGCATCGTCGCGATGACGGGGTTCGGAACGCTGGCCCTTGAAGTATTATACATGCGGATGTTCGCGCTTGTCTTTCATAATAGCACGTATACGTTCGGGATCGTGGTGGCGCTATTTCTCTTAGGCCTGGCGTTGGGGTCGGTGATCGTATCAAGGATCCGCATGGATCCACATCGCCTGGCAGCGTGGGCGGGCCTGCTTGGGGCGGCGGCCGTCGCCGGCTCCTTGCCCTTGTTCGCGTGGGCCACGGGGTTCGGATACTTCGGCGTGGGGAACAGCTTTGCCATGTATGTCGCGGGGGCGGCACTTCTGGTCTCCGCGATCGTGCTCGTGCCCGTGACGCTCCTGGGTGTGGTCTTGCCGGCTTCGTGGGCGGCAGCCGAGAAAAGCGGATTTTCGAGCGGTCGGGCCGTGGGCCGTCTGACCGCCGCCAATACGCTCGCGGCGACGTTGGGATCGCTCTCCGCAAGCTTCCTCCTCGCCCCCTCCCTGGGGCTCTGGACGGCGTTTGGCGTGGTCGCCGGACTTTTCGATCTCGCGGCCGTGATCCTGTTCCTGCACCGAGGTGCCAGGCTCACGGCGCTCGTGCTCGGCCCGCTGGTCGCGGTGGCGATCGCCTTCGCGGTGCAAGTCCCCCGAGAGATGGATACGACGCCGCCAGGCTCTGACGTGCTGAGGCGATGGGAAGGCCCGTATGGCCTGGTTGACGTCGTCCGCAATCGTTCGACCGGGCAGTCCACGATCCGGCAGAATCTGCATTATGGCCTCGGCTCCACGTTCGCGGCCGGACGGGAACTGGCGCAAGGACATCTGCCACTTTTGTTGCATCCCGACCCGAAAGACGTCCTGTTCCTGGGCCTGGGAACGGGCCTGACGGCCGCCTCGGCGCTCTCGCATCCCGAGGTGGAGCAGGTTGTCGCCGCGGAGTTGAACCCAGACGTCGTGGAGGCCTCCCGCCTCTACTTCCGCGACCAGAATCGAGGAGTGCTCGACGATCCGAAGGTCGAGGTTCGCGTGGATGACGCGAGGCATTATCTGCTCCGGACTGATCGCAAGTTCGACGTGATCGTCTCGGATCTGTTCGTGCCCTGGGAGAGTCAGACAGGCTACCTTTACACGGTCGAGCACTACCGGACGGCCCGACGCAAGCTCAAGCCGGGTGGCCTTTTCTGTCAATGGCTGGCGCTTTATCAGGTCGGAGAGCGTGAGTTCCAGACCATCGCGGACAGCCTTGCCAGCGTCTTCCCGGTCACGACTCTGTGGTGGGGCCAGGTCGACCCGAATCTCAGCTTCGTCGCGCTGATCGGCTCCGAGCAGGAAATTGAAGTCGACCCGGACTCGTTGGGAAGGCGGCTTGCAAGTCTGCGTCGGAATCCGGAGGAAGCGGGCGTCTACTTGCTCGAATCGCAGGAATCGTTTCTTAAGCATTTCAATGGACGTTGGTCCGTCCGAGACGCGGGCCGATTGAACACGGACGAGCACCCTCGGGTCGAGTTCCTCGCGCCGATCAGCAATCGAGATAACCTGATTCTCGTTCAATCGTTACTGCGTAGCTTCGACGCCCGTGTCCTGTCTCGCCTGCCACGGACGGGTTTTCGATGGCGAACCGGGGAGAATCCTGGACGGGGTGAACCGAAGAGGCTAGGATTCCGGAAGGAGTGAGGCGCGACGGGTCAATGGATCTGGAGGGTGTCTCATGAGTTGGGCCGCGACGCTGGTTCTGGTGGGTCTGCTGTTCGGTCAAGAGCGCGGCGATGCGCTCGTCGTTCGCGTTCCGGTCAGCGAGGCAGGCTCGATCGACGGCGGGGAGTTGATGGTCCGTCTCGGAAAGGCCATCGGGGTCAAGGTTGAACGACCGAAGGCGACGTTCTCGCTCCCGGTCCGCGGGCCGGCAGGACTCGTGTCCCGTTCCTTGATGGCCCAGACGTTGGGCCCCTGCGTCTCCATCGAGGTAAAAGCAGAGGAAGTCGTGCTTCGTGTCGATCCGGAGGCACTCACGGATGCACAACGCCCTGCACTTCGCGAGCGGTTGCAGATGTTCGCGAAGAACACACGCTTCCTCCCGGGTGATCCGACCTCACGGTACGGCTTCACGCCACAGAAATCCTACCGGCCCAACAATCCGGATCGGCCGACGATTTGCCTGATTCACGGGATAAACTCGTCGTCCGACTCCTTTGTACATCTGATTCCCGCGCTGGAATCCGAAGGTTTTGGTGTGGTGGTCTATAACTACCCCTACGACCGTGACCTGGACGAGATGGTGGTAATTTTCGCGAGCGATTGGGCCGCATTTCGTCGCGAGAAGCAAGAGCAATGCAAATGGACCATCCTGACCCATTCCATGGGATCGCTGCTGGCGCGATCGTATGTTGAGGGCGAGCACTATTTGGAAGATGTCTCCCACCTCTTCTTGATCGGTCCCACGAATCGCGGTGCGGCCGTCGCGAATGGGCAGAAGCTACTCCGGCTCGCCCGGAGGCTCCAGCCCGCCCGCGAGAAGGAGCAGGAACTCCAGGCCGGGAACGGTGATGACCTGGGCGCCGCGGCCGAGGATCTCCTGCCGGGAAGCAAGTTCCTGGAAGCACTCAATGCCAGGCCCCGCCGCCAGGGTGTCTCGTACCACATTCTCGCCGGGAGCGGTGGATTTCTCTCCCCGTCCGCCCGAACTCAGGTGGAGGCGTATCTCGCCACGGTCACCGGTCAAGGCGGCCTCCTCGGCGGCCTTTCGCGGTTCGCAACTTCGGGCGTAGGGCCGGTCCTGGATGAGTTGACGGCCGGGACCGGCGACGGTTGCGTCACTCTGGCTTCCACGAGGCTAGACGGTGTGATCGACCACGAGACCATCCCGGCGAACCACGTCGAGCTGATTCGAGGCCCCCTGCTCTATCCCGACCCCGGTCCGATCGCCTGCCTCCCCTTCATCCTCAAGCGGATCCAGGCGAAGCCGATCGTCGCGGGACGCTAGGGTCTTGGGCGAGGAGTGGGTCTTCGAGTACTCTGTTGCGGCGGAATGGCCTCTCCTCCTTCCCGCCCGGTTCGCCCTTCACCTCGAACTCAGCCCCGACGAAGGAGTCGTCCATGTCCAGTGTCCCCGCGGATCGCCTTTCTTCCCACGACGAAGTCGGCAATTCGAAAGCGGGTCATCCGCCGGGTTTATATGTCCTTTTCGGCGCGGAGATGTGGGAGCGGCTAAGTTACTACGGGATGCGAGCCCTGCTCGTCCTTTATCTCGTCAAGCACCTTAAGTATGAACGGCCCGCCGCCCTCGATTTGTATGCCACGTACACGGGTCTGGTTTATTTGACCCCGCTGCTGGGCGGCTACCTGGCCGACAAGTTCCTCGGCCAGCGCAAGGCCGTGTTCATCGGTGGCCTGCTCATGGCGCTCGGCCACTTCGCGATGGCGTTCGAGCCGCTCTTGTTCGTTGCTCTCGGCCTGATCATTCTCGGCAATGGTTTCTTCAAGCCGAATATCTCGACGATGGTCGGCCAACTGTATGCACCCGGCGACGCGAGACGTGACAGCGCCTACACCATCTTCTACATGGGAATCAACACGGGTGCCTTCCTCGCGCCGATCATTTGCGGTTATCTGGGCGAAAGCCAACGGTTTGGGTGGCACTACGGCTTTGCCGCGGCGGGCGTCGGGATGGTTATCGGCCTCCTGAACTTCGCCTTGTTTCAGAGGGTCCTCGGCCCGATCGGGTTCCCGCCGGGACGGTCGGAGACGGGATCGGCTCGGATCGGCGTGGCCGACATCCTGCATATCGTGTTGATCACGGCGACTGGCGCGGCACTGGTTTACACCGCCGTGTCAGCGGCCCCGAAGATACACTCGATGCTGCCGCCGAAGATCGCAAGCCTGGGCGTGATGGCCTATTGGATCGCCCTGGCGTTCGTGTTAATCGCTGTCACGGGTCTGATCACCCGAGGCTCGATCGCGGCAGACGCCAGGAACGAGTCGGCGGGTGAGGCTAAGTCGATCTCCGCTCGCAATGCTCCGTTCACACCTCAGGACTGGCAACGGATTGTGGTGATCCTGGTCGTCGCAATGTTCTCGATCGTCTTCTGGATGGGGTTCGAGCAAGCGGGTGGCACATTCACGCTCTTCGCCGACGCGGAGACTAACCGTTCGGTCCCACAGTTCGTCGAGAAGATCACGGGCGATCCGACCTTCCCGGCCTCCCTGTATCAGACGATCAACCCGCTCCTGATCGTCCTCCTGGCGTTTCTGCCCCTGGCGATCTGGAGCGCCCTGGAACGGGCGGGGATTCATGTGAACTCGGCCGCCAAGATGGGGATCGGGCTGATCCTGCTGGGGGTCGGATTCATCATCATGAACTACGCGGACAGTCAATTTTCCAAGTCGAATAAGGCCGGTCCGCAGTGGCTTGCCTACGTCTATTTCTTCAATTCGATCGGCGAACTGTGTCTGTCGCCGATCGGTCTGTCACTCGTGAATAAGCTTGCCCCGGCGCGGATTGCCTCGCTCATGATGGCCGTCTGGTTCCTCTGCACCGCCATCGCCAATTACCTCGCGGGAATCATGGAAGAGTTGCTCAAACACCAGCTCCCACAGGTCCCTCTGTTCTCGTTCCTGATCTGGACGTCCCTGATTTCCGGCTTGATGCTCCTGGCCCTGAGCCCGTTGCTCAAGAAGATGTCGCAGGGGCGAATCTGAGCAATTCCTCGCGAATCGAGGCCTTTCCCTACCTTCGAGGTGGCTTCCCATGCGCTTGCTCCCAGGGCTTTTCATGAGTATCGCCTTCTCCATGCCGGCCTTTGCCGGGAGGCCGATGACGGTCGATGATTTGCTCGCCGTGAAGAGCGTGTCCGACCCGCAGATCTCGCCCGATGGAAAACTCGTCGTGTACGTTGTCTCGGAGATCGACCGGGAGGCGAACAAGTCGAACAGCGACCTCTGGCTCGTGCCGGTCGCGGGGGGCGAGCCGAAACGGCTGACGACCGCGCCTGGGGCGGACTCGCATCCTCGATGGAGTCCGGACGGCAAGTCCATCGCGTTTACCTCCACGCGATCGGGTTCGTCCCAGATCTGGCTGTTGTCGATCGACGGCGGCGAAGCTCAGCAGTTGACGAGGCTGCCGATCGACGTCAGCGAGCCCATCTGGTCGCCCAAGGGGGACAAACTCGCCTTCGCGGCCGAAGTAGTTCCCGGCAAGTCCCCCGAGGAGACCGCGAAGGCCGACAAGGCGAAGGCCGACGCCAAGAGCAAGGTCCGCGTTTATGATTCCCTGATGATCCGTCACTGGGCGAGCTGGGACGAGGGGAAGAAGTCGCACCTGTTCGTCTGCGACGCCAGGACGGGCGAGGCAAAGGACCTGATCCCCGACTGGAAGGTGAACGTTCCCCCTGGCCCGTTCGGAGGGTCGAGCGATTATGCGTGGTCGCCGGACGGTAAGGAATTGGCGTTCACGTCGGAACCGCTCAAGGACCATGCCTGGAGCACGAACACGGATATCTGGACGATCCCGGCCGAGGGTGGCACGGCGAAGAATCGGACCGCCGCGAACAAGGGCGCGGACGCTCAGCCGTCCTACTGCCCGATCGCCAAATTCCGTCTCCTCGCGTTCGTGAGCCAGGAAAGGGCCGGTTTCGAGGCCGATCAGTGGGTGCTGAAGCTGGCGGCGGCCGATCAAGAGCCGGTGGACATCAGCAAGAGGATCGATCGTCCGGTCCAATCTTTCGTCTGGTATCCCGGAATTCCGGGCTGGAATCGTCTACTCGCGACAATCGACGAGAGGGGCACGGAACCGTTGATGGAGATAGGGTTCAGCGTCCGATTCGAAAACGACGGCAAGATCCTGTCGCTCGGTGGCCCCGCGCAGGAGCGAAGGCTGATGACCGGCGGGATCAACACGGCGGCGCAGGTCGGGCCGGATGGCGAGAGTCATATCTTTCTGAGGGGAGATGCCTCGCGACCGAGCGAGATCTTCCACGCCCGCATCCCGAACACGGCGGCGTCACCCGGTCGTCTCAAGATCGAGGAGATCGCCCCGACCCAGCTCACTCACCACAACGACGACCTGATCGCCAAGCTCGACGTCTCCAAGGCCGAGGGCTTTTCGTTCAAGGGCGCCGACGGCGACGAGGTCCACGGATGGCTCATCAAACCACCCGGGTTCGACCCGTCGAAGAAGTACCCCGTCCTTTTCGCGATCCACGGCGGCCCCCAGGGAGCCTGGCACGACGAATGGCATGCGCGATGGAATTATCAGATGTTCGCGGCGCCGGGTTATGTGGTCGTCGCGATCAACCCTCGCGGATCGACGGGCTACGGCCAGAAGTTTACCGATCAGATCAGCACGGACTGGAATGGTCGCGTGGTTGAGGATCTGATGAAGGGACTCGATCACGCGACCAAGACCTACCCCTTCCTGGACGGTGATCGTGTCGCGGCGGCGGGCGGATCGTATGGCGGCTACATGGTCAACTGGCTCGCGGGGCACTCGGATCGATTCAAGGCGCTGATCTCGCACGCGGGCGTCTTCGACCTGACCAGCAAGTACGGCACGACCGAGGAATTGTGGTTCCCCGATTGGGAGTTTGGTGGACCGCCGTGGAAGGACGCGGAGACGGCGACTCGCTACCGCGAGCAGTCGCCGAGCAGCTATGCCATGAACTTCAAGACACCCACGCTGGTGATCCACGGCGCGCTCGATTTCCGGGTCCCCGATGCCCAGGGTCTCGGCATGTTCACCGCGTTGCAGCGTCGCGGCGTGCCGAGCCGTTATGTCTGGTTCCCCGATGAGGGGCACTGGATTTTGAAGCCGGCCAATCGCGTGGCTTGGTGGAACGAGATGCATTCCTGGCTCGCGAAGTACCTCAAATGAGCCTGCCCACCCTGCCCGGCGGTCGTGCCCGCGCGATCTGGAATCTAAGGTGCCCGGTCTGCGGTGTCGGCCCGGTATTCCGCTCACCGTTCACGATGAACGAGCGTTGCCCGCACTGCGGCGAAGTTTTCGGGCGAGGGGAGCCGGGGTACTTCCTGGGTGCGATGTACTTCAGTTACGGTCTAGGCGTGATCCTGATCACCACGTTCACGGGGATCATTTATCTCTACTTTCGCAACTGGCGACTCTGGCAATTGATCACGGCCGGTTGGATTCTCTTCCTGCCTCTGGTGCCGGCCGTGTATCGTTACTCCCGGGTGCTCTGGCTCCATTTCGATCGCGTGATTGACCCGAGTGACTGACGATGCCCCGCGATGTCGCCGGACCTCGGCGCCGTAGAAGGGGAAGTCTGCCGCGAATGCCCCGTCCGATCTTCAAATCTCTTGATCCGTACAGTCCCGGAAATCCAGTGATGCACCAGACTCCCCCCGGACTTCGACCGATCGCCGACGTGGCTCACGATCTGGGAATCTCCTCAGATCATCTGGAACCGTACGGCCGGGACAAGGCCAAGGTCCGCCTTGAGGCGCTCGCGGAGGCGAATCGGCCGCCGGGAAAACTGATCCTGGTGTCGGCGATCACCCCCACGCCGGCCGGCGAAGGAAAAACGACGACCTCGATCGGCCTGGCGCAGGGGCTCAATCGGATCGGCAAATCCGCGTGTCTTGCCTTGCGGCAGCCATCGATGGGCCCTGTGTTCGGACGCAAGGGCGGCGCGACGGGAGGCGGCGCGAGCCGGCTGGAGCCATCGAACACGATCAATTTGCAGTTCACCGGGGACTTCCATGCCATCACCGCCGCGCACAATCTGCTCGCGGCGGCCATCGACAATCGGCTCCATTTCGGCGACACGTCGCTCGATCCTGGTCGCGTGACGTGGAAGCGTGCCCTGGACATGAACGATCGCGCCCTGCGGAAGATCGTCATCGGGCTGGGCGGCCCCGCGCAGGGCGGCGTGCCTCGCGAGAGCGGCTTCGACATCACCGCGGCCAGCGAGATCATGGCGATTCACGGGTTGTCCGAGTCACCCGCCGACCTGAAAGCTCGGATCGATCGAATCCTCGTCGGATACACCTCGACGGGTGAACCCGTGAAGGCCGAATCGATCGGTGTCTCCGGGGCGATGGCCGCTATCCTGAACGAGGCATTACTTCCGAACCTGGTGCAGTCTCGCGAGGGCTCACCCGCGTTCGTTCACGGCGGCCCGTTCGCCAACATCGCCCATGGGTGCAACTCCGTGCTCGCCACGCGAATGGCGCTGGCGCACGCCGAGTATGCCGTCACCGAGGCGGGTTTCGCGTTCGACCTCGGGGCGGAGAAGTTTTTCGACATCAAATGCCGATCCGCGAATCTCAACCCCGCCGCGATCGTGATCGTCGCAACGGTCCGGGCGCTCAAGATGCATGGGGGCGTCGCCCTCGAAGACCTCACGAAGCCCGATGTCGGAGCCGTGAATCGCGGGCTAGAGAACCTCGCGGCGCACCTGGACGCCGCAAAAAACTTCCGGAAGCCCACGCTCGTCGCCATCAATCAGCGCGGGGAGGACACGAACGCCGAGCTTTCGGCCATTCACGCCTTTTGCCGGGAACATGGTGTGCCAGTCGCGACCGCCGACGTCTTTGGCAAGGGCGGTGCCGGTGCGATCGAACTGGCCGAGCGCGTCGTCGAAGCGACATCGGGACCGAACACGCCGTACACGCCGCTCTACCCCCTGGAGGCTTCCGCCGAGAAGAAGATTGAAGCCATCGCCAGGAAAATGTACGGCGCGGATGACGTGAACATCCTACCCAATGCCCAGAGCAAACTTCGACGTGCGCGAAAGCTCGGCCTGGGTGCCCTGCCCATTTGCATGGCCAAGACACAAGATTCGCTTTCGGACAATCCCAAGCTGCGAGGACGCCCTCGCGGTTTCACGCTCACCGTACGCGATATCGAGATCGCGGCCGGGGCCGGTTTTCTCGTCGCCCTCACCGGAGAAATTGTCCGCATGCCCGGCTTGCCGGAGCGACCCGCAGCCGAGCGGATCTCGGTGGATGAGTCCGGCTTGATCCAGGGTCTGTCCTGACGAACGTCAGACGCATTTCGTCAGGCTGAGTCGATCGCTTCACGTAGCCTGCGCGGCCTCGTCATCCGGCTTCGGGCGCTCCGGTAAGGGCTCCATACCCAGGGCTTTCTCCACTTCCTCGGCGGCGAGCATGAGGCGTCCGACCAACCGGTAGTGGAGGGGAACCATCTTGTCGAGGGCGTTGCCGGCCGCGTCCAGCAGCTCGTTGATGTCGTCGGCGCCGGGCATTTTCGGCAGAGCATACTGGGCCAGGGAGATCATGCCTTCGGCGTGGTCAAAGGGATAGGCGACGGCGTTGCCGAGTTTCCAGCTCAATTCTTGAAGCTGGTCGTGGAGAACCTTTCCGGCGCGTCGGATCGCATTGTGCATCTTGGCGTTTTGCTCGTTCCCCTGCCATTTCGAGAGGACGCCCAGCAGGGCTTGATGCGCCTTGAGGGTCTCGACGAGCGAGGGGATCACCGTCCGCCCGACATGTTTGGCCACGGGATAGAGTGTGGCCGCTTCCTCGCGCCAGGTCGGACCGTCGGGCACGATCTCGGCGATGTCGTCCGATTCGAGCAGGGAGAGGGCGCCGTGGATGCGGCGGATGGTCGCGCTTTCGCGGATACTCAGCGCCTCGTCGAGTCGCTCGATCTCACGGGCGATCTCGCTCGCGGCCGTGCTGGCGCAGTCGAGATTGGCCTTGGTCAAACCGAAGTCCGACGCCTTGGGCTTGAAGTCCGCCTTGAGCATGGCCGTGGCCGCGGCCACCTTGATCCCTTCGCCGCGAAGGTCGTTATAGGTCTTGAGCGACTCCTCATAGGTCTCGATCGTCGCGGCCATCTTTTGCCGCGCCGAGATCAGCGCCTGCCTGGCGGCCTTCGCGTCGGCGGGAATCCTGGGCGTGACTTCGGGCAGGAGGAAGGGGCGGAACGGGTCGAAAACACCTTGATAGAAACGCTCCAACGCCTTATTCCCCTGCATGGCGGCCGTCTGTGTCCGAACGACATCGCCGACCGGTCGCAGGCTATCCTTGTCGACGCCGTTCTTTCCGAAGATCGCCTTGTAATATTCGAATGTCGCGGCGCGACACAGGCTGTCGAAGTCTCGGAAAACGTCGGTCCCGGGGCCTTCCAGCGTGAAGACCCCGTCGGTGTCCTCGGCGTGAGCGCGAAAGATGCGATCCTTGTCGGTCGGATGGGTATCGAACAGGCCGGTCTTGCCCGTGGTGACCTGCTCGTCGATCTTCTCTAACGCCTCGGCGGGGATCTGCGCGACGTTGGCCGTGATCAGCTTGGGCAGGTTGTCGGCGAGCCGGCCCTCGCGCCAGCTTTCCTGGAGATCGATGAAGGCCCCCTGGTTTGCGACGCCGAGCACATGCAGCCGCCTCGCGGTGGACTCGAAGACTTCCCCTCCGACCATGCGGGCCTCGTAGCGGTCTGCGTCGAACTCCATCTGCCGGAGCAGGAATCCGCTCACGATGTGTCCCGCCATCATCAGCACCCAGAGCATCCGTCGCGTCAGCCAGACGACGCCTCGGATGACCCAGACCACGGCCGTCACGCGTACATCGCCCCCACGACTCCACGCCGCGAGGTTTTCGTCCCAGGCATCACGCTCGTAGACGACGCGAGCAAACCAGAAGTTGATCGAGCGGATCATCGTGGACAGCCGCATCCCTGCGCCCTGGGAGAAGTGGCCGAACTCGTGGGCCAGGACGCCCGCGAATTGCTTGATACTCAGGCCGCCAACCAGCGGCAGGCCGATCGTCAACACGAGGTTGCGGTTCATGAACGAGAATGGGCCGCCATCGAAACTCGCCGACGCATTCACCTGACAGTCCACGTCGATCCGGATCGGTGTTCTCGCCCCGACCGTGGAACAGACGCCGTCAACAAACGCGAAGAGCAGCGGTTCCTTCGAGGGCTCGAGCGATCGCGTTTTTCGCCCCTGACCACTCCTCGCGAACAACGGCTTGATCATGAATGCGATCAGCCCGAGACCGGCGATGATCGGGACGATATACAGGATCACGGCACCGCGACCATCGCGGTGCCGGCCGAAATTGTTCGGTCCGGGATCGAAGACCGAAAAGTTGTTCGTGACATGCCAGAAGACCCCGTACGCGACCAGGCCGATCAACGCGAGATAGACCAGCGGCAGCAGGAACATGAAGCAGGCGACGACGACGATCCAGAACCGGTAGAGGGGGGTAGGTTTGACGGGCTCGATGTAATCCTGAAACGCGGCGAGGATCTGCGCCGGCGTGAGCGTCGCGGTCGTGACGAGATCCTCGTCTCCGAGGACCACGGGCGTTTGACCTTTCGGACCCGTCTTGCCGTTTGCCGAGGATTTCGCGGTCATCATGACTGGACGGTGCGCCTGACCCGCGAGCTGATACGGTACTTCGTCATCGTCAAGCGGCACGAGGTCGATGGCCTCCTCGGCGACGGGCGTCGGCGGGAGCGGGATCGTTAGCACGGTCTGGCATTTGGGGCATTTCCCCCGCTTGCCGGCCGCGGCGTCGGCGACCTGGAACGCGCAATCACAGCTTGAGCAGGTCACGCGGATGGGCATGGGCGCCTTCGCTCCCCTCGATCAGACCACACCACGAATATCGTCGAAACGCCAGCTTCCACCTGTCGTTCCATCCGGGAGACAACTGAGACTCCCATGTCCATGAGACTAACCAGGAGTTCCGGCCGAGACAACGAGAAACCTCGGGGATAAGGCCGGTCTCGGTCGGCCGAAGATGACTCTAGCGCAAGAGAACGATAGGATAAGAGGATAGACCCGGCTTTCCCGGCACGGAGCCACGGTAGTGTCCTCGTCCCACCCCTTCGCCGATAGCCCCGAGTTTCTTCGCCTGATCCGCGGCGAGGACGAGACCGACCTGACCCGGTTGGCCCTGGAGATTGCCAGGGACGCCTATCCATCGCTCGTCGTGAGCGCCTACCTGAAGCGTATCGACATCCTGGCCAACCGGGTCCGGGAACGATGCCCCGAGGGGGCGAAACCACGTCACATCCTCGGTCAGATCAACTGGGTCCTGTTCGTCGAAGAGAAATATCATGGCAATGCCGATGACTACTACGACGCGAGGAACAGCTATCTGAACCAGGTCATCGATCGGAAAACCGGCCTTCCGATCAGCCTATCGGCCCTTTATCTCGCCGTGGCCGATCGCATTGGCCTGACGATGTCGGGCGTGAACCTCCCGTCGCACTTCGTGATTCGCACGGGAAAGGGAGACGGCACCATCTTTGTCGACCCATTCCATGCGGGAGCCATCATGAACAGTCGTGGCTGCGAGAAGCTGGTCATGGAGGTGACGGGCCAACCGGGACTCTCGCTCCCGGAATCGTCCCTGGCCTCCTGCTCGACCCGGACCATCGTCCAGCGGATGCTCCGCAACCTCAAGGCGGCCTATCTGCGCGACCAGGATTTCCGCGCCGCGGTCCCCGTGCTTCGGCGCCTCGTGGCTCTGGCGAAAGACGACCCGGACGAACGCCGCGATCTCGGTGTTTCTTGCCTTCACGCGGGCCACGCGGGTGAGTCGCTGTCCCACCTATCGGCGTATCTGGATGCTCGCCCCAAGGCCAAGGATGCGGATGATGTTGCCGCACTGATCCGCGTGGCCAGACGGGAAGTCTCGGTCTGGAATTGATGTCCAGAGTCGCACGATTCAAGGATTCCGGAATTTTCGAGGGGAGTCGTTCAAGTCGGCAGCCCATCCTGCCGATGATGGACGTGATACCGTCGGTGGTCGCAAACCGCGGCCGCGTCGGCGGAGGGGATCCGATCGGGCGAGCCGGTGGGCGACGTGGGCGGAGGCCCATCCGCGAGCCGAGGGACTTGCGTCGCACGACAGGGTCGCAGTCAGGAGGAGGAATCCTTAGATGCGCACCTCGAGACTTGCGGTCGTTCTCTTATTCCTCAGCACATGCGCTCTCGGCTGCGCGAGCGTGTCGGGGGGACGCGCCGGATTGCCGGAACGCTGGCGGACGATGGCGTCGGCCGGCGGAAAACCGTCGCCCGTCGAATCCGGGCCGCCGGGGCGATCGGTCACGGCCGAACTTGAAGAACCCGAGCCCAGGTCCCGCGCCGAGGGCCGCGTCTCGGGCCGAGTGGTCGATCATCGCGGCCGCCCGGTGCCAAACGCGGAGGTGCGATTGGCCGATGGCTCGCGCCGGGCCGGCAAGGATCTGAGAGATACAACCGACGACGCGGGTGGCTTTACTATCAAGGGTTTACGTCCTGGCGGCACGTACACGCTCATCGCCGAAGGCGACGACGGCAAGGGACAGGTCTCCGGAAGAGCCAAGGTCACGGCCCCGAGCACCAGCGTCCGCATCAAGCTGGCCGGTGAGGACCATGTGAGCGAGCGAGACGCGACGCCGGAAGCCTCACCAGCCCCTCGGGTTGGACGCGTCTCGGATCGCGATGACGCGGACGAGTCGGTCGAGGAGGAAGCTGCCGCAATCCGCAAGCCGGCACCACGGGTCAACCCGTCGGACTTGCCGCCGGCCGTCGAGGCCGAGGCGATCAACGATCGAGAAACCTCCCTCGCGTCCGCGACGCCGAAAAAGTCCGTCCGCGCACCCTGGCGGCGCGGCGGGACCGGTGATCCGGCCGTCGAGATGGCAGATTCGACCAACGCACTCACCCGTTCCTCGCGCAGCATCGAGACATCGACTCCCAAGGCCGCACCGGATGAGGACGGACCGAATCCACTGCCGCCAGCCAAAGAACGCGTCATCGACAAGCCCCCCGATACGGCGATACCGGTCGAACCCGCTCCAACACCGACGCCTACCGCGGCACCAAAGCCCCCTGAATCGACCAAGCCTCCTGAGCCCACGCCGACTCCCGAGCCTGCACCCGCCCCAGCGCCCGCCACAAATGCACCACCAACTCCGCCTCCAGCGGCTGAGCCCCCGGCGATTCCCGCAACGCCGGCGGAAAATTCGCCCCAATCGAAGCCCGCCGAGCCCGCGCCGGTTGCGTCGCCCACCGGTCCTACACCCGGACCGACTCCGGGAGACCCTGGTCCGCCCGCTGATTCACCCCCGGGAGGATCACCGCCGGCCACAAATCCTCCAGGGCAGAATCCACCAGCCGATTCCGTCGCCATCGCGGCGGAGGTCGCGCCCAGGCAAAAGCCGACGTGGCGCGAACTGACCGAACAACACGAAGCATCCAAGGTCGCTTCGACCATCCCGATCTCGACCCGTCGCCGATCCTCCAGTGAAGTTGCCGCGGACTCCAATTCAGCCGGCAGATCAAGATCCTCGGGCGGATTCGCCGGTCTGCTCAGCGGCCGCGCACGCGCCGGGACCCGAGATGGCGAGGCAACCGATCGCGACCCGAAGTTCACCCCCGCCTCGTGCCAGTTCGACGCCAAGAGACAACGCATCGTGGATTTTCGATTGCCCGACCTGGAGGGCAAGACCGTTCGATTTCAGGACATGGATTCCGATTACGTCCTGATCGACTTCTGGGGGACGTGGTGCAAACCGTGCCGGGATTCCGTTCCGCATCTGGTCGAGTTGCAGACCCGCTATGGGCCAAAGACCCTGCGAGTCGTTGGCATTGCGACGGAGCACGGCCCATCGCGTACGGAGAACGCCAAGACGGTGGACACGATCTCGAAGTCGCTCGGAATCAACTATCCGGTTCTGTTGAGCGAGGCCGACGGGAAAGCTTGCCCCTTGCAGGAAGCCCTCCACGTTCAGGCGTATCCGACGATGGTGCTGGTGGACCGCTCGGGTATCATCCTCTGGAGAGGCACGGGTGCGGAATTGCCGACCCTCGCCCGTCTCGACCGCGTGATCGCGTCGAGGGCGGACTCGGCCGTCGTGCGGCGTTGAGTCGCACTGATTCCGCATTTCCCCATCCGGCATGAGTCGCCCCTGCCCTGGCG
This sequence comes from Planctomycetota bacterium, assembly GCA_028291545.1. Taxonomy (GTDB): domain Bacteria; phylum Planctomycetota; class Planctomycetia; order Isosphaerales; family Isosphaeraceae; genus JAQGHR01. Next base: position 29,175 of record JAQGHR010000020.1, read on the forward strand.
ATAACCGGGTTCGAACGTGAATTGCTAAGATAGCACGAGCGATCGCGTGTCGAGGAGGCAATCTCATGGACCCGCTCAAGAGGCTGGAATCGCTTGAACCGGCCAAGAAAGCCTTCTCCCTCCTGGAGGAGTTCAAGGCCTTCGCGTTTCGCGGGAATGTCGTCGATCTCGCCGTCGGCGTGATCATCGGCGCGGCGTTCGGCAAGATCGTGGATTCGCTGGTCAAGAACGTGATCATGCCGATACTCGGCGTGATCTTGCCCGGCAAGCAGGGCTACCTCGGCTGGAAGTTGATCATCAACGGCAAGGAAATTCCTTATGGAATCTTCCTCGGCGAACTCGTGAATTTCACGATCGTCGCGTTCGCCTTATTCCTCTTCATCGTCAAGTTCCTGGGCTGGATCATGCGGTCCCGTAAGGAGGAGACCGTCCCGATGACCAAGCAGGAAGAGTTGTTGACGGAAATCCGCGACCTGGTGCGCGAGAAGGTGGCGAAGGCCGAGCCGGATCATCCCGTCTCGGACGCATGAGCGACGCTCGACGCTTCTTTCGGCCGCCTGAGGTGGTTCCTCACATCAGCGAGCGCCGGACGACCGACCGGGAAGTGTGGGCGGGAGATCGGCGAACGGGCCAGGCGAACGCGATCGCTCCGCTTCTCTCGAAAGCTCGGCATCGCACGCAGGGCGTCGACCTTGCCGAGCGCGAAGGGTAGGAATCGGCCACGTGCCAGCCGCCACGCGGCCTGTACGATCGTGAACGCCAGGTGGGGGACGATCGCGGCGATCAGCCAGAGGGGCGGAAGGTTCGTCCAGAACAGGATCTCCGCATTGCGAGACATCCGACGTTGCAAGTTCGGGCTCGCATGATCGTAGCTGCCCGAGACCTCGTGGAGGATGCGACATTCGGGCGCATAGACACAGGTGTAGCCGGCCCAGCGGAGCCGGAAGGCGAGGTCCACGTCCTCGTAATAGGAGCCGAACGCCGTATCGAACCCGCCCACGGCCCGCAACGCCTCGGTACGGTAGATTGCACTCGAGCCGCTCGCGCCGAAGACCTGATCGGCCGGGGCGAAGGCCCATCGCGTTGTCGGCTCGCCGTGCCCTCGCTTGCTGGGCCATCCGACGAACGAATACTGATCTCCCGCTGAGTCCACGCGCGCGGGGTCGGAGCGGACGAGAACCAGGGGCGCGACGGAGCCGACCGTGAGATCGGAAAACGGTCGCAGGCCTTGCTCGATCCACCCGGCGCAGACCTCGGTATCGTTGTTCAGGAGCTGGACGAACTCGCCCCGAGCCGCGGAGATTCCGGCGTTGGCGGCCGCGCAGAACCCACTGTTACGTTCCAGACGCACAATTTGAACGTCGGGATGAGCGTCCAGCAGCCACTCGCACGTCCCATCCGTCGACCCGTCGTCGGCCACGATCACCTCGACGCCCTCGGCCGGCCGGTGCCTCGCCACGCTGGCCAGGCAGGTGGCGAGGTATTCGCGGCCGTTATAGGTCGGGATGACGATGGAGAACCGGGGAAGAGGCGACGCACAGACGGTCACGGGGCCTTCCTCTTCGGCGTGGCGGTCCAGGAGATCTTGCCGTAGACCACGTGCTGCACGGTCATGAGCAGGATGCGGAGGTCGAGCCAGAACGACCACCGGCCGATGTAATCGAGGTCGTACTGGACCCGCTTCCGTAGCGAGGTCCGCCCCCTCCAGCCGTGGACCTGCGCCCATCCCGTCATCCCCACGGGAACGGCGTGGCGGTATTCGTAGTCGGGGACCTCGGACAGGAACTTATCGACGAACATCGGCCGCTCGGGGCGAGGCCCCACGAGGCTCATGTCCCCGGTCAAGACATTGATCAGCTGCGGCAGCTCGTCGATGTTGGAATGTCGGAGCCAGTCGCCGATCTTCGTGCATCGCTTGTCGTGATCCTCGGCCCAGATCGGCCCGGTTTGCGTCTCGGCGTCGAGCCGCATACTCCGAAACTTCACGATCCGGAACCTCCGCCCCCCCTGCCCGATCCGGTCCTGCGTATAGAAGACGGGTCGGCCCGACGTGACGAGGATGAGCGCGGCAACGACGAGGAACAAGGGCGTCAGCAGCAACAAGCCAATCGCCGCCCCCACGATATCGACGAGCCGCTTCCCGAACCGGCCGAACCGTTCTGGGAGCGACCGCCGGTGAACGGTCCAGAGCGGATCGCCGAGGAAGATCGCGTCATCGCCGGGCGCGGCAAGCACATCCTCGACCCAGTGAATCCGGACGTCGGCCGAGGAGTTGGAGAGGTCGGAGAGTTGGGGCCGGATCCGCCGTGCCGGACGACCGGAAAGGGCAACCACGAGGTCGGTCGCCCGCGACCGATCGACAACCTCGGCCAGGTTGGCGACGGTGCCAAGGATCGGAACCGGCTCGCTACGAGGGTGGACGACAAGCTGGCGGCCCCGGCCGGAGAGGTCGACGAAACCGACCACCGGCACGCCGGAGAACCGTCCCTGGTCCAGGCACCGGGCCAGATGTCGGACGCGGCGCCGCCCCCCGATCAGCAGCAAACGGCCACGCCCTGGCCCGTGTGCGGATCGTGGGTCTTCGCCATTGGAGGGAGTATCAGTCATGGGTCAGCACCGATCCATCGGTGACGATCTCGAAAGCAATACTCCGGGCCCGCGCCCGTTTCCGCCTCCGAGGGGTCTCGACTCACCACGATTCCTCGGGCGATCCCGCCATCCGTGGCAGGGGTCGAGCTCTGAAGAGCAGTTCAATCCGCCCCCCGAATCTACCTCTCAGGGGAATCCCTCAAGCTCTTCCATCGGTCGATCCGACGATTTATTCCAGTTATTCCTTCAAAGTCGGCCTTGAGGCCCGAAATCATCACGAGTAAGGTCCGCCTCGTGCCCTCTTCACCCTCCATAACTCTGGCTCCCTCTGACCTCCCGCCACGGTTGACGGTCGTGATCGTCAATTACAACGGCTGGGATGACATCACCCGACTGACGAAGAGTCTTGCTCTGTCACCCGAAGTCCGTGACGGCCGTTGCGAGATCGTCGTTGTGGACAACGCCTCGGAAGGACCAATCCCCCAAGAGCTTGCGTCTCCACCGCGCGGGGTTCGCCTGATCGTCCGGGCCAATAATGGCGGGTTCGCCGTCGGGGTGAATACCGGCTGGAGATCGTCCTCGTCACCCTGGCTCCTCCTTCTGAACCCGGACGTGGAAACCGGGCCGGAACTGATCGGCCGGGTGCTCGCCCGGATCGAATTCCACGGCTCCCGTCCGGAGGGTCCGCCGGGGATCGTAGGATTCGGCCTCTTGAACTCCGACGGCTCGAAGCAACCCTCCGTCGGCGTCGAGCCGGGGCTGCTCCGGAGCATGCTGGGGCAGTTCATACCCCGATCTCGCCGGAAATACCAGGCCGGTTGGCGGACACATCCCGGCCCCGTCTCCTGGGTCACCGGCGCATGTCTCTTGCTGGATGCTTCCTTGATGCGGGCGCTGAACGGGATGGACGAGGATTACTTCCTCTATTATGAGGAGGTCGCCCTTTGCCGATCGGCCCGCGACCTCGGTCGTCGTGTTGAGTACGACGATGCTGTCTCGGTCGTCCACCTCCGGCCGTTACAGAACCGTGCCGTCCCCCCCAAGCTCCGTGTCATCGTCCGGCACGCCAAGCTGCTCTTTTTTCGTAAGCATCTCCCGTTCTGGCAGTTCTGGACTCTGAGCTGGCTGATCTCGGTCGAGTCGAGAGTTCGTGAGGCGGCGGCTCGATGGCGATCCGACGGGGCATCCGTTCGAGCGTGGAGAACCATCAACAGAATCACGAGTTCGATGCGCCGCGGCGAGATCGTCCGGGGACGGGACGTCTTGTTGATGGCCGAGGCCGCGACAGGTGGAGCGTCGGCGAGGTTGGACCCTGCCGCACCCCTGCCGCGGCCGGCCGGGATCAGTCCCGCGAGAGACGCATCCGCGCAACGGACCGCAGATGGCGTTGAATCGTTTTGGATCTCCGAATAGCATGCGAACTCGCGGCCGTTCAGTTTTGAACGGTCTACCGCACGCCGGAGACACGCCCATGGTTCGCTTCAGCATCGTCTGCCTGGTCCTGGCCCTGCCCAGCATTGTCGCCGCCGACGATCAAGACGCCAAGACGGTCGCCCAGGACGTCCTGAAAAAGGGTGCAGCGTTGTACGACGACCAGGACGCGATGTCGCTCTCCGCCACCTACACGGACGACGCCCGTCTGTCCTGGGTCGAGAGAGACAAGAGCACCGGGAAGTTCAAGATCGACGTCAAGGAAGGCCGGTCCGAGATCGACAAGCTCTACCGCGACCTGTTCAAGGACGGCAAGGCCAAGACCACCTCGCGCAACACAGTCGAGTTCGCGAAGTTCGTCGCTCCGGACCTGCTCATCATCCAGGGCTACTTCGAGCCGAATATCAATGAAAACGGCAAGTATCCATTCGTTCAAGAACGTGTGAAGCAGGGCGACAAGTGGTTGATTCAGAGCTTGAGGTTGTACGTGGTGCTGAAGGATTAGGCCACAGGCGAGCCTCAGGAGGCGGATGGCTCGGGTGCCCTGTCCCGCGTCGCATACAGGATTCGTCCAGCGAATCCTCCGAGACATGCGGCGAGCAGGGCGAAGTAGCAATGACCGACGCGCCGAAACGCATCGGCGGCCTCGCCCTGGCTTCCATTTGTCTGGAAGTTGGGACTCGTGATCTTCAACAGGCCATCCTCGACGAAATAGGTCAAATCAAGTTGAGCCAGGAGCAGCTTGAGTGATCTTCTGAGGGGGACGCCTTCGAGATTGAGGACGATGGGTGATGCCATCGTCTTTTCCGCTTCCGCTAGCCCGATCGGATCGACGTAGACCGGAATGCCTCCCGGGAAATTGACATCCGCCGTAGCGTTTCTGATGTACTTGAGGACCTCTTCAAGCGGTATTTCGTTCGGAAAGGGCATCGAGACCATGCCGCCCAGCTTCGCCTCGATCTTTCGGCTGCGGTGATCAAGACCTAGGAAAAACGAGCTGAATCCCGTCCCGGCCGCTTTTGCGTTGGGATTGGCCTGCAACAAGGGTCGAACCGTGTCGAGGAATCGAGTGGTGATGAGCACATTGTGAGGCTCCTCATCGCCTCCACGGACTCCAGACCCCATTCCTCGCGACACGACAAGGGTTGTGCCTCCTGGGGAGGGCCACCACGATTCGCCGGAAAGGAGCATGTAACCCCAGCCCAGGAGGGCGAATCCAAGCCAGAACGCCCGCGCATCCTTCCGACGATAGGCGATGCTGAGAACCGAGAGGGCGAGGACGCCGAGCGTCAGTAGGAGAACGATGCCGGAGGTGGGCTCAAAGGCGAAACGAAGCGCCGCGAATCCCAGCGAGGCGGCGAGAACGAGGGCCATCAACCCGGCGACGGAAAAACGAAGCCAGCCCATGAATCAACTCCCGAGGAGAGGGTCCGGGCTTCGTGCCGGCACACTCGCCGCGCCGATATTTCCGAGTTTGCCGATCGTTGCACCCTTGGACGACGATAACAAGGAAGAGGTTCCCTGCTCGCCGCGAGTTCTCGGGCGACTTGCGACCCAAAAAACTGGAATCGGCGGTTTCGCCGATTTCCGCTAAGATCCGCCGGGCGACTCCGACCTTTGGACAGGGAGGGGTCGCCCGAAAGGGCCGCGATTGACGCGTCCAGGGAGGGACGGGCGTGACGAGAACACAGCATGGAGCGCGGATCGGCGCGTTGATAGTCCTGGCCGCGGGCTTGCTTGGGTGGCTGTCGGCGAACACGGCCATCTTCTTCGATGACGGTCTGCGTTATATCGGCCAGGCGCAGGGGATCGCGCGGGGATCGGTCAAGGATGGATTGCTCCACGCGGTCGATCATCCCGCCTACCCCGCGGCGATTGCGTTGTCTCACGCACTGATCGGCGGAGAGACGCCGCAGGCGTGGCAGACGGCCGCGCAGGCGGCCTCGGCCCTGATCGGGCTGATGCTGATCGTGCCGCTGTATCTGGTTGCCCTCGAACTCTTCGGGGAACGTGCGGCATGGCTGGGTGTCGCGTTGACATTCGCGGTGCCTCTGACGGGTCATATCCTGGCCGACGTGCTGAGCGAGGGCACGTTCCTGCTCTTCTGGACATGGGGCCTGTATGCGGGGCTTCGATTCCTCCGGGAAGGTCGGTTCGCGTGGCTTCCGCTCATGATCCTGGGAGGAGGTCTCGCGTATCTGAGCCGGCCCGAGGGCCTGCTCTTGCCGGCGGCGATGGTCGCGACGCTCGCGTTCGTGCCCCTGATGAAGTCGACGCGGATGAACTGGCCGAGGTGGTGGACGGCGGTGGGATTTCTCGTCATTGGACCCGCCCTCCTGGTCGGCCCGTACGTCGCCGCCAAGGGAGGAATCGGCACCAAGCCGGCGGTGCAACGCTTGCTCGGCACGGCGCCGAAGTCCGCGCCGGACGCCGTCGAGCGGGCAAGGCCGCTCGACCCGAACCAATCGATGGCTCGCACAACCGCGGAAGCTGTGAAGGCCGTGTTCGGCGCGATCCGGGATGCCGTCACACTTCCGCTTCTGCCGCTGGCCTGCTTCGGCCTCATCGTTACCGTCCGGCGATCGATGCCGGAACGCGCAAGGGTCTGGCTCTTCCTGGCGATCATCGCAGGGGTCGCATTCCTCGCCCTGGTCCGCCTCCACGCGACCGGCGGTTATTGTAGCCCTCGGCATGCGATGGTCCTGGCCATGATTCTGATCCCGGCCGCGGCGGCGGGACTCGATGGCCTGCTGACATCGCTTCCCATCCCGTCCCGCTGGCTCGGCCTGGGGAACGAGGAAAAACTCGCGGCCGGACCGGCCGTCTGGATGCTCCTGATCGGCGGATTCCTGGCGTGGGTGTCGCCCTCGTTGCTGGAACCGATCAATGTCTCCAAGGCCGGTTACAAGGACGCGGGAGCCTGGGTTGCCAGGTATGTGCCCGGCGGGGCGAAAGTCGTCGATGTCACCGGCCTGTCCCTCTTCTACTCGGGACATGACGGCTACACGTTCGCAACCCTCGACCAGGCCCCGGCCGATCCGGATCTGCGCTGGATCGTGGTCCGCGATAACCATTTGCGGGGTCCGTGGACGTATTGCAAGCAACTCGGATCGCTCGTCGATGGGCTGAAGCCGAGCAAGACGTTCCCGGAAAAACCGAGACCCGGCCAGGCGCGAGTCTACGTTTTTGAGCGGCCGTCCAGGACTGCGGCCAGGACGGTCGCCGCTCCGAAGGGCTGATGCGTACGAAGCCTGGGGTTTCGGGTCGCGAACAATGCCAAGGAGGACGAGATGCCGGCGGACTCCGCACCCGAGATCAATCAAGCTCCGGCCGTCGCTCTCCTGATCAAGGATCTCGCCCTGGTCTGGGCGTTCTACATCGCCTGCGCGTTGATCTTGTCGTATCCCCTGATCAAAACGTTCTCGACCACGCTCGCCGGGTCGTTGATCGATCCTTTGCAGCACTTGTGGATCATGCGGTGGTATCGGTCGTGTTTGCTGGAATGGCGATCTCCGGTGATCTGTCCGGAATTGCAGTACCCGGTCGGCGCGCCTCTGGGGAACTTCTCTCCTCTCCATCTGCAAGCCATCCTGTTCATCCCCCTCTCGCTCGTGCTCAGGAACGATGTGCTGTGTTTCAATCTCGTCTGGCTCTTCGCCATGACGACCACGGGGCTGGGGACGTTCTTGCTCGCCTGGCAAGCCGTGCGAGACAAGCCGTGCGCAGCGTTCGCCGGGATGCTCGCGATGCTCTCGACGCCGATGATGCTACACTGCCGCTCGCACCTGGAGTTGATCACTCTGGGCGGATTCCCGCTCTTCCTGGTCGGATGGATGAGGTTCGTCGATCGGCCGACTCGGGGTAGGCTTGTTGTCTCGGCCGGGCTTTACGTGCTCGTCGCCCTGTGTGCCGCGTATTACGTCGTCTTCGCGATGGTGCCGGCGGCGCTGTATGTGGTTTGGAAGCTCATGAACGAAGGGCGTAATGGGCCGCGATGGCTCGTCTCGCGCATGTTCTGGCTGACCGGCTTCGGCGTGCTTGCCTTGCCAGCGCTCGCGCTGGTATTCGGCAACCACATCTGGGCCTCGGCGAACGGATACGCGTCGCAGCGGTCGTTGACGGAGTTCAACGCGTACAGCGCCGCTCCGTGGACGTTCATCATACCCACGCCGATGCATCGGATCGACCAGTTCATGCCGGCAAACGTTTATGCGGCGGCGGGATATTCGCTCGGTATGGGCGAGAGGTCATCCTACCTCGGCGTGATCACGATCCTGCTGATCCACCAGGCCGCCGTTCGGAAGGAAAAGTTCGCGCGGCGGGGCTACCTCTGGCTCGCGCTTGTGGCGATGGTTGTCCTCGCCTGGGGCGGCGTGTTGAAGCTAGGCGACCGCAAGATCGTGCTCCCCGCAGGCTGGCTGAGAGATCATTTCTTCGCGTTTCGCATGCTCCGCGTTCCGGCCCGGTTCAACCTCTTCGTCGGGGTGGTCGCGGCCGTCATCGCCGCGGCGGGGCTGAAGGGGATTCTCGCGAGGATCTCGCAAAGACCGGTTCGCGTCGTCCTTTACGGGTCGGTCGTGGCCCTATCGATGGTCGACCTGCTCATCTTTCCGTTCTCGACCGGAAAAATCCCGGAGATGCCCGCGTGCTATCGAACGATCCTCGATCGCGATCCACAGGCGTCGTTCGTCGAGGTGCCGCAATATCCCTCCTCGGGTTCGTTCCTGTACTCGCTCACGAGCTACTGGCAGTCGATCCACCGGGGCCGGACCAACGCCGGATACAGTGGAAACGGCAACACGCCCATGGACAACCTCGTGTCCTGGAACTCGCCGTTCTCCTATTTCTTCCTCGAAGATCCGAACTACCTGGCGGACCCCGAGTGGACCTCGATCGACGTGGTCGGAGGCGTTTCCTTTCACGATTACACCTGGCTCTATCTCCATCAGAACAAGTACCGCTACGTCGTTCTTCACCAGTGGAAGGGCTATGCGGACGGCTATCCCGAGAAGCTTTCCCGCGTCAAGGCTTTGATGTCGCACGCGAAAATCTTCGAGGACGCTAGGACGATCGTCTACGACCGCGCCAAGCTGACGCCTCCTACTCGACCGGTCGTCGTTTCGGCGGAGGGCTGGCGGGAGAGTTACCTCGCCCGGAGGATTCGCGCGGTCGGAAAAACATCGTCGCTGGCCGTCTACAATCCGAACGCGTCCAGGCCGGTCTCCCTCGCGCTCAACGCCTCGGCCTTCCGCTCGTCACGTACCGCGCGACTCCTGCTCGAAGGCCGGGAACTGGCGAGCTGGACGATCGTGCCCGACCGCGAGTTCCGCACGTATCGCACCCCGCCGCTGATGTTGCCCGCCGGCGTCTCGTTGCTCACGCTCGATTGCGACGGTGAGGAGACTCCGTGGAATAGTCACGAATTCGCCCTGGAGACCGATTCCGCCCCCTACAGCCTGAAAGTCGCCGGGCTGACCATCTCATCCGAAAGCGTTCCTTCCGATCCACCCACGAGGCAGATCGCCGCGCAACCGAAGCCGAATCGCCTCCGATGAGTACGATTGGAAGGTCGCGCTTCTCACAGGCAAGACGGTCTTTCTCATTGGACGACCCCATGCGGATCGCCTGGTTCACCCACCGGTATTACCCCGTCGTCAGCGGGGCTGAGAATTTCGGGCGGGAGATGGTCCGCCGGTTCGTGGCGGATGGGCATGATGTGGACGTGATCACCAGCGATGCGGACAACCTAGGATATTTCACAAACCCAGCGATTGGACCGGTGTCCGCGCCCGAGGTTTCGACGGTTGATGGTGCCCGGGTGCGAAGGCTCGCCGTCAAGCACCGGTTCGGTCAAAAATACGCCGGGCGATTGCTGAGCTTTCTGCCGCACTGGCCGACGCAATGCCGGTATGAATCGTTCATGCCGATCATCCCCGGCATTGATCGCATTCGCGGGGATTTTGACGCGGTCTTTGCCGTCGGCTTCCCTTATACGATCTTCTCCTACGCCGCCCGCCAGACCGCGCGAGCGGCCGACTCGCCGCTAATTCTCACTCCGTTCCTGCATCTCGCCACGCCCGGCGATCCCGTGAACCGATCGTACACGCGGCCCCATCAGTCACGTCTGCTCAGGGAGGCGGACGCCGTCGTGGTGCAGACGCGTCTGGAGGCGGATGCGATCGCCGACCGGGGAGTGGATCGAGCGAAGACCTTGATCCTGGGCATGGGCGTCGATCAGGCGGACGTCGTGAACGGAGACACGCGGCGTTTCCGCGAACAATTCGCCATTCCTCAGGCTCGTCGGGTGATCGGTCACCTGGCGACACTCGACCCGAATAAAGGCACGACCGACCTGGTCCTCGCGGTCAATGCCTTGAATGCCGAACGCATGGAAGACCCCATCCACCTCCTCCTGGCCGGCCCGACTTCCGTGGCCTTTGACGCCTTCGCCTCGACGATTCCGAAAGATTGCGAGCGCTGGATCTCGCGAACCGGTCCCCTGCCGATGGATCGACGCGCGGATTTCTTCGCGGCGATCGATGTGTTCGCGATGCCGTCGCGCACAGACTCGTTCGGGATCGTCTTCCTTGAGGCCTGGGCGAACGGCTTGCCGGTGGTCGGGGCCTCGGCCGGGGGCGTGGCCGAGGTGATCAAGGACCGACATGATGGCCTGCTCGTCCCGTTCGGTGACGTCGGCCGGCTAGCGATGGCCCTGGAACGACTCGTCACCGATCCATCCCTGGCACGTTCGTTCGGTCGTAACGGGAAAGCGAAGATTGCACGGGGCTACTCCTGGGACGATCGCTATCGCACGCTCCTGGAACGAACTCAGGCCTTGATCGCTCGATCCGGGCCTCGCGTGGATCTCGGCCACGGTCAGATTACGCTTGCTCGGCCCTTGACGGGGGTCGAAGATTCAAGCATTGTTTAACGTGGGTCGAGCAGTCCGAGCCGCTGAGCTTCAATGAACGCGGGTTGACTCGCTCCTCGGCCCTCCCGCCCCGCCACGGAGCGATCCGAATGCCCCGCCTCCTCCGCAGTTGCCTGCCTTTTCTGCTGATCGGGGCCGTTGCCTCGGCGGGCGAGCCCGCGCCCGTTCGGATCGAAGTCTTCCCTGAACATGTTTCCTTGGCTGGCCCGGCCGCCTCACAGCGGCTCGTCGTCCTGGGAATCTACCCCGACGGCTCTCGGAAAGATCTGTCCGAAAGGCACTCGATAACCTCGACGAATGGGTTTGTCTATCGTGACAAACGCGGCCATCTCGTCGCGACCGAGGACGGGATTTGTGAGGTACAGGTCGCGGCGGACGGGGCCACGGCCGTCGTCGGGATCGAGGCGAGCGGAACCTCTGAGCCGGAGACCGTGAGTTTCCGCCATCAGATCGAGCCGGCGTTGACGAAGCTCGGCTGCAATCAGGGAGGGTGTCACGGCGGTCAACACGGAAAGGGAGGATTCAAACTCTCCCTGCTCGGGTTTGAACCGGAGCCGGACTACGCCGCGATCGCCAAGAGCGCGGAGGGCCGACGGGTATCGCCCGCCTCTCCGGAAGACAGCCTGCTCTTCCTCAAGCCGACCATGGCCGTCGATCACGGCGGCGGTCGCAAGATGCGGCCAAACGGTCGCGAATTCGAGCTGATCCGCCGGTGGCTCGAACAGGGCGCGACTCCTCCGTCGACGAGCGATCCGGAGGTCACCGGTCTTTCCGTCCTGCCCGCGCACCGTGTCATGACTGCGGATGAATCTCAGCATTTCATCGCCCTTGCGACGTATTCGGACGGGGCGGTTCGCGATGTGACCGACGACGCCAAGTTTGACGCCCTGAACGAGGCGACGGCCAAGGTGAACGCGGAAGGGTTGGCCCGAACGATGGGGCCGGGCGAGACCGCCCTGATGGTCCGCTATCAGGGTCGCGCGGCGATGGCGAGAATCACGGTCCCTTACGCCGCTTCGAAGCCCTTTGATTTCGCCTCCACGAACCCGATCGACGCCCGTGCCGCCGCCAAGTGGCGGGAACTCGGGCTCTTGCCCTCGCCACCCTGCACCGACGCCGAGTTCCTCCGACGCGCGATGCTCGACGCGATCGGCACGACCCCGACCCCCGACGACGTTGACGCTTTCCTCGCCGACCGGGACCCGGAGAAACGCGCGAAACTCGTGGACCGCCTGCTGGATCGGCCCGAATATGTCGACTTCTGGACCTTGAAATGGGGCGACCTGCTGCGGGTTGATACCACCAAGCTCGGCGCGCAGGGAATGCTCGCGTTCAACCTGTGGCTCCGCGAATCCTTCCGGTCCAACGTGCCCCTGGACAAAATGGTTGAAGATCTCGTCACGGCGCAGGGTTCCATCTACACGAACGGGCCGGCGAACTACTTCCGGGTCGCGAACAATCCGGAAGACCTCGCGGAGACGACGGCACAGGTTTTCATGGGTGTCCGGCTCCAGTGTGCCAAGTGCCATCATCACCCGTTCGAGTCGTACGGGCAGGACGATTACTACGGGCTTGCGGCCTATTTCTCACGAATCCGCACCAAGGGGAGCCAGGAGTTCGGACTCTTCGGCGGCGAGCAGGTGGTCTACGTCGCGGATTCGGGCGAGGTCGTTCAGCCTCGCAGCGGGAAGGTCATGGTCCCCCGCCCCTTGAACGCGAAGCCGGCCGATGACCTCGTCGACCGCCGCCGAGCCCTCGCGAAATGGCTGACCGCGAAGGATAATCCCTGGCTCGCGCGGAATGTGGCCAATCGCTATTGGGGCTATCTGCTGGGCCGGGGTCTGGTGAACCCCATCGATGATCTACGCGAGACGAACCCCCCGTCCAACCCCGAATTGCTCGATGCTCTGGCTGAGGGTTTTGTTCGAGAGGGGTTCGACCTGAAGAAACTCTTGCGCACCATCATGACGAGCCGCGTCTATGGCCTCAGCGCCATGGCGACGCCCGACAATCGACTGGATCAGGCGTACTTCACGCACTACCCGCTCAAGCGACTCACGGCCGAGCAGATGCTTGACGCTCTGAACTCCGCCACCGGAAGCTTTGAGAAATTCACTCGCCAGCCGGTCGGCACCCGCGCGATCGCACTCCCGGACACGTCGGTCCAATCGTATTTCCTCGACACCTTCGGGCGACCCGCCCGGGCCGTCGCGTGCGAGTGCGAGCGAGGATCGGACCCGACGCTCAGCCAGGCCCTCCACCTCATGAATTCCGACCTTGTGCAAGGGAAACTCTCGCTTGCCAGAGGGCGGCTTGCGCGGATGATGAAGGACCCTCGCCTTACGGACGAGACCCTGGTGCAGACCTTGTACCGGGTGACCTACAGCCGACCCGCGACCCACGAGGAGATCGTCTCCGCCCTCGAAGTCATCCACGACGCCGCCGATCGGGTGTCGGGCGCCCAGGATCTCTTCTGGGGGTTGCTGAACTCCAAGGAGTTCCTGTTCAACCACTAGCCGCTCGGGAATTCAACCTTTGGGGCTTCGAGATGGCGGGCTATTTCGGCACACTCCTCCTGAAAAAACTCGGGATCAAAGTCGGGTTCCGACTGGCGTTCGTGAACGCGCCGGACTCATTTGCAGGGGCTCTCGGCCCGCTGCCCGTCGGAGTGGTCGAGATGGTCGAACCGGTGGCTCCGCTCGACCTTGTGGTCCTCTTCGTCGATCGGCTCGTGACGCTGACGAGTCACTTCGCACCGCTCGCATCGCGACTCGCACCGGCCGGGATGATCTGGGTGAGTTGGCCGAAGAAGAGTTCCGGCGTTGTCACGGACGTGAGCGAGGGCCTCGTGCGCGATCATGGGCTCGGCGTCGGCCTCGTCGATGTGAAGATCTGCGCGATTGACGAGACCTGGTCCGGGCTGAAGTTCGTCTATCGCTTGAAGGGCCGGCCCACTCGGCCGTGAACGGATCCATGGGTCCCCTCTTCGTGATTCCCCTGGTGATCGCGACCGCCGCCCAGGGTGGCGCGCCGACTTACGAGCAGGACATCAAGCCGATCCTTGCGCGAAAGTGCATCGTCTGCCACTCGTCCAGGAAGATCGACAAGATCGACGTCTCCGGCGGACTGGCGCTCGACACGTATGAAGCCGTGCTCAGAGGGACGAAAGATCACTCGGTAGTCGCGGCCAATAAGGCGTCCGAGAGCGAGCTGGTCCGGCGATTGACGTCGACCGAGGATGATCGTCGGATGCCCCAGCTCGACGAGCCACTCGGGGAAGCCCAGCGGGATATCATTCGGCGGTGGATCGACGGGGGAATGCCTCGCGGTGGACGGGTCGAGACTGCCAACCCGGCGATGGCCGCGAAACGTCTCGAGGGCCGGGGCGGTTCGCTCGATGTCTCGATTCCTGTCGCGCCCGCGGGCAAGACGCCCGACGTGATGCTGATCCGGATCGGCCCGCTACCGGCCGTCTCCGCACTCGCGATCCGCCCCGATGGCGGCCTGCTTGCCGTGGGCACGGACGGGCGCGTGGTTCTGTGGGATCTGCGAGACAGGCGACCTGCCGCGACGATCGAGGTGCCCGGCCCGGTTCATGCGCTGGTGTTCACTCGCGACGGCCGGCGTATCGTCGTCGGGTCCGGCCTCCCAGCTCGGTCCGGCTCGGTACGGGTTTACTCGGTGCCCGACGCGACGTTACTTCAAGACTTCCTCGGGCATACGGACTCCGTTTACGCCCTGGCCCTACGAAAAGACGGTGCTCAGCTTGCATCGGCGGGTTTCGATGCGACCGTGCGCCTCTGGAACCTCACGGATGGGCGGCCCGTCGGAGTGTACACGGGCCATTCGGATTTCGTTTATGAGGTCGTTTACAGTCCGGACGGCAAGACTGTTCTGAGCGCAAGTAAGGACCGCTCGTTGAAACGGTTCGATGGAGCGACCCTGAAGGGAATTCGCACGTACAGCGACCATGAGTCGGATGTCTTGTCGCTGGCGCTCAAGCCCGATGGCACGGCGTTTGTCTCGGCGGGAGAAGAGCCGCAATTGCGGTGGTGGAAGCCAGACGCGGAAAAGCCGCATCGGCGAATCAGCGGTCATTCCGGCCCCGTGTTCTCGCTGGCGTTCAGTGGTGATGGAAAGACGCTGATCTCCGCCTCCGGCGACAAGACCATCCGCGTCTGGGACGGCACGACCGGCGCCTTGCGACGATCGCTCGCCGGCCCGACCGAATGGCAATATGCTTGTGCCCTTTCCTTCGACGGAGCGATCGCCGCCGGCAGTGGTTGGGATGGGCTTGTCCGCGTCTGGGACACCGAATCGGGCAAATGCCGAGTCACCCTGGCGCAAACTGCGGCCGGATGGTTGAGCGTGACGCCCTCGGCCGAACTGGCCGCGTCCGCCGATTTACGCCCCTTGATCCGCTGGAAGTCGGGAGGTTCCGCGCCATGATCCGTCCACTGATGGCCAGGTCGCGATCCAGGGTAAGAGGCCGGCACGGCAGGCTCCTGCTTGGTGTGATTGCGATCGCGGGCCTCCTCATTCCGCCTCCAGTGGCACGGGCACAGACCTCGTATCCCATGCTTGCCAGGGTCCACCCGGTTGCCGTTCAGAGGGGGACTTCGGCTGAGATCTCGGTCGGCGGCGTCGGCAATTTCGCCGGCGCAACGAGCCTGCTTTTCGAGGGGACCGGCCTTACGGGAGTCATCCTCGTGGCCGACTCCGGCGCATCCAAATCCGCCAGGAAAGGCGCGGGCCGAAACGGGGTTGCCAGTTCGATCCGGGTGAAGATCACTGCGACGCCCGATGTGGTCCTCGGGCCTCGTGAGTTCCGGGTGATCACTCCGAGAGGCGCCTCCTCGGTCGGCCAGATCGTCGTCGTGGCCGAACCGGTTGTCGTCGAAGAGGACGCGATCAATGACGATCCCGAGAAGGGACAGTTGATCCCGGTTCCTTCGGCCGTCGCGGGAGTGGTGGGCAAGGTTGAGGACGTCGACTGGTACGCATTCCGGGCGGAAGCCGGACAGACGATCGTTTTCTCTCTCTGGGGCAACCGCCTTGAGGACAAGATTCACGACCTTCAGTCCCATCTCGACCCGATTCTTCAACTGTTCGACGCCACCGGTCGAGAGCTGGCGGCCAACGATAATCACAACTTCGCCGACCCGATGCTGGCCCATACCTTCAAGGCTGCGGGCACCTATAAGATCCTGGTCCGGGACACGACCTACGACGGCAACCCGAACTGGTCGTACGTCCTCCAGGTCAGTAACGGCCCGTTCGCGAAGACGGCCTTCCCGATGGCCGTGAAACCGGGCGCGACGGCCGAGCTGAACGTGTCCGGATACAACATCGACGAGGCCCGACCAGCCCGAGCGGTCGTCCCTTCCGGAGCACCGCTGGGACCGATCGCGTTGTCGCTGACCACCGATCGCGGCGAGACACCCCCGGTACCGCTTGTGGCGACAAATCTACCCCTCGCCACCGAAGCAGGGGATGCTCCGTCGGAATTCGCCAAAGCCCAGGCTTCGGAGTTCCCCGTCGCGCTGAGTGGGCGATTGGGCGCCGCGAATGATCGCGACGGATTCCGGTTCGAGTCGAAAAAAGGGACCCTCTACAGCTTCGAGATCATTGCCCGCCGCGTGGGTTCCTCGGCCGATCCGGTATTACGCCTGATCAATTCGCAGGGAGCGAAGTTGGCCGAGGCGGACGACATCTTTGGGAAGGACCCGAGGTTGGAGTGGACCGCCCCCAACGACGGGCCGGTGATGGTCGAGGTGCGCGACCTTCACAGCCGAGGTGGAGCCGGTTTCGGCTACGTTCTCCTGGCGGAGGCGGCTCGTCCGGATTTCCTGGTGACGTGCGACCCGGACAAGGTCAATGTCGGAGCCGGTTCACGCGTTCCCTTGTTCGTCAAAGTCGAACGCCGCAACGGGTTCACCGGGGCGGTTTCCTTCGCCCTGAATGGCCTTCCGGAGAATGTTACCGCGAGCGCCTTGACCATACCGAGCGGCGGCACACAGGGATTGGTCGTCGTTTCCGCAACAGTCGAAGCAAGACCCGGCGCCGCCATCGCAACTTTGCAAGCGAAGGCGGATTCACCCGGGGGCCCGATCGTCCATCCCGCTGTCCCGCGTGAGGAGATCTATCTTCCCGGAGGTGGCCGAGGGCTCTACTCGGTCTCGACGATGGTCGTGGCGGCGACGGAGCCTTCGGATATCGCTGTGGAAGCGTCGCCGAAGCAGGTCGTCCTGAAGTCCGGGGAATCCGCGACGATCGATGTGTCCATCGTTCGCCACGCCGGATTTACCGGCCCGGTGAACCTTGCCGTCGAGCTAAGCCATCTCGGACAGGTCTTCGCCTCGCCGCTTCCCGCCGGGGTCACGCTCAAGGCCGACGCTAGCAAGACACTCATCGCCTCCGGGGCCATGACCGGCAAGATCGTCCTGGAGGCCGCAGCGAACGCGCCGCCCAACCCGGGGACACCCATCTGCGTCATGGGTCACGTCTCGATCAATTTCGTGGTCAAGACCGGCTATTGCAGCGACCCGATCATGGTCAGGGTCGTCGGCAAGTGAAGCGGGATCGCTTGACAGGAATGAGCGGGGGCCGGCAACTCATCGTCGCCGGCCCCCGCTCAGTTCCACGTCAATTCGTCCGCGCTAGCATCCGACGGACTGTTACTGAATCTGCCCCGTGAGGCTCTGGATGATCGGGACGAGCCCCTTCTCGAAGATCGGCCCGACATTCGAGGGCACAACGAGCTGGAACGAGAACCCCTTCGGCGAGGCGACGAGCGCGGCGCCGAGCAGGGCCGGGTCCTTGGGAAGGTCGGCCGGGACCTTGATGTCCCCCTTGCCGAGGGTCGCGCTCATCTGCTGGGCGGACTGCTTGATGAGCCCCTGGGCACTCAAGAGGAAGAGCGCGGTCGCCTGCTTCGGGAGCTTGCCGCGAACGGCGGCAAAGTTTGGCGTCTTGCCGATCGTGCCTTCGCCGCTGAGGACAACATCGACCAGGTGCTTCGCCTCATCGACGGTCTTCGCCGCGACGCTCAGTACGGTCTTCCCATCCGTCCCGTAATAGGCCGTGATCGTGTCGCCGCCGAGCATTTTCTTCATGCCTTCCACTCCACCGGGCGCGCCGGGGGTGACCATCTTCTCGAGGTCGAGAGTCATCTTGGTCGAGGTAAACGTGAAGCCCTTGTAGATGAGGGCCTTGGGGGCGATGACGACGTCTTTCACGAAGCCCTGACCGGACTTCATCGCCTTGGCCACCGCGATCATGGCCTCGACGGCCTTCTCGGGGTCCTTGGGCGTCGCGATCGTGAGGCTTTCCATTCCGGAGACGGTGCCGCCGCTGATGTTGGCGCTATAGGTCTCGTTCATGCCGGCCTCGGCCTGAAGGGCCAGGGCTTTCTCCAATTCGGGCGAGGGCTTGGAGCTTCCGGTCAGGAACGAGATCCCGAACTTCTGCATGGCCGACATGCCTTCGGGATTGATCTTCATGTAGATGAAGGCCGAGCTGTCGGCGGGGAGCATACCGAGCTTCTCGGCCGATCCGACCGTCGCGGAGGCCAGCCCCTTGCCGGCGGCCGAATCCGCCTTGACGGTGGCGAGCCCGGAAATGCCCAGGCCTTCGGTCGCGAAATCCAGGTTGAAGGCCAGCGCGTCGGCAATCTTCAGCGAGTCGAACATCGCGGCATACATGGACTTCACGGATTCTTGCATGTTGCCGGCCATCTGGGCGCCGGCCTGGTCCAGCACGCCCATGATCATCTGCTTGCCGCCTTCAATCTGGTCGGCATATTGCGCCTGGATCGAGGCGATGTTGACGTACAATCCGATGTCGCCGCCGAGTAGTCCGGCCTTGAGCTCGTCGGAGATCTTCTCGGCAAGAGAGGCCGAGGGCTTGGAGACGGCCTTGATCAGAGCCTCATCCGGGCCGAATGCGACGAATCCGGCCCCCTTGTACGCATACCACGTCTGGCCGTCAGCCCCGTCGAAGGAGTCATAGCCGCCGAGCGACTTGGGCGCGATGTCGTCCTTCTTCGAGATGCTCTTGAGGACGCCGAGGTAGCTGTCTGACTCCACGAGCACGGCAAAGGGAGGGACCGGCACGCCGTCCTTCGGAAGCCGGAAAATCGTGAAGAACGGATGCTGCGTGGCGGGCTTACCCTGCGATGCGGCAAACATCTCCAGCCCTTGCTCGATCTGCGGCTTGGCGAGCGCCGCGGCGTTCGGGCTCATCGCTTCGAGCATCTTCAGCAGGTCGTCCCGAACCGTCTCAAGCGATTTCACGCGAACGACGGCCACCACATCGGCCGGAACCGACTTCAGCCAGGCCGATTGGCCCGACGGAGCCTGTCCCACGGCGGCGGCCATCCATAACGAGACGAAACACGAAAGCATGAGCGTCCTCCTCTGTCATCCACGGATTCCGATCCGATGAGGCCGACACACCCGGCCGACCCTTCGCCCGGAGAGAGCGTCAACACTACCCGAGCGCCCGTTGCGGTCGCAAGTCTCGCCGCGAGCGGCAATTGATTCGAGGATCGCCGGTGTGTTCGCTGAGCCGCCGAGATTATTTCGGGGTATGAGGCGAGTCTAACGGCGCAGTTCGATTAGACTCTGCCGGAACGCGCAGGAACCGAATTGATGCAGAGCCGCGGAGTCAAGTTCAGTGCCACGCCGATTGACCCTGCTTCTCGTGCTCGAATCACTCATGCTTTCGCTGTTCCGGTTGGCGGCCGACGCGCGATTTGATTGGTTCGGATTCTTCGACGGCGGAGCAGAGCTGACGGTTCATGCACTGATGGCGCGGGGAATGCGGCCGACGCTGGATTTCGGCTATATCTATGGCCTGCTTCCTTTAGGTGCCGGGGATCTGTGGTATCGGATTGTTGGTCGTTCGCCCGGGGCCTTCGTAGCAGTTTGCGTCGTGGGAAACCTGCTCTCAGCCTGGGGCTTCGCTCGGTGCCTGACCGCCCTTCGCGTCGGCCCGATAGGCGTGGCGTGGGTGATGCTGGCGATGCCCGTGGGCCTCGTGTCTTCGGCCTACCCCTCCTTGACGCACATCATGGAAAGGGTCATTTTGACCCACGCACTGGCCGACGTGGCGGCGGGGCGTCGGTCGCGCGCGTTGACGCTTGCGGCGACCTGCGTCTTCGTGAAACCTTCCATGGCATTTCTCTTCGGTGCGGGAGTGCTTGCCGGCCAGTTCGTTCACCAACGTCATCCAGGATTCGGGGAAGTCGTCTCGTTCGTTCGGCCCGCTGTCACAACGTTTTTCACGTTGGCGATCCTCCTGGGCGTCGTCTTCGGACCGGAGGTTCTCCTCAACAGTCTCCTGCCCAGAGACGGATATGAGGTCTACCGAGCCAACCAGTTCGGGTTCCTGTTCGGGGCGGGGCGAGCGTTCTGGTTGCCGCGACGGCCCGGGATCGGCCCTTACTTCGAGACGGAAGCCGGCCTGTGGCTCGCGGCGACGTTGGTCCTGTTGCTAGCGGCGCCTGCGCAATTTTCCGCGGCGCGGAGGGCGCGTGCGTTGCACGAGGGCCGAGTCGGCTCGGGGGCCGAGGTCGTCATCCTTTGCGCGGCACTTCATCTGGCCTTTCTCGTGCTGTTTTTTGGCAACGAGTGGTCGTGGGTCTATTACTTCAACATCCTGACTCTCGGCGTCGCGGCCGTGGGCTCGCGCAGCCGTGTCGGAAGCCGTGCGGTCTTGATCGTGATGCTTCTCTCGCTTCCCGCGATCGAGCGATCCATTCGCGGGCCGACCGAAGCCTGGCAAGACCGTCGGCGATCCACCGAAACGTGGGCGCTCTGGGCGTCTCCCGTGGCCCGGGAGGAGTGGCGGACCGTCCTCGACCTCACGCGCGGCACAAGACCCGTGCTTCTGGCCACGACGGACGGGGCGGCGCTTCTGGATCCGGCATTTGAACCGCCGGAGGTTGCCTTCCTCGTCCGAGGACATTACAAGCGCGGAGAACTCGCACGAAAGCTTGAACAGGTGCGAGAGGCGAGCGCCGTGGTCGTCTATAATCCCGCGCCCGGAGCGCCGTGGTTCGATCAGTGGCCGGAGTTTGCTCAGGCGCTGCAGGGCCATCGGCGAATCTGGTCGTGTTCTCGACTGCGAGTCTATCGGCACGCCGGGGCGTCTAGTAGCTCGTCGAAGAAATCCAGGTGACGGCGGGCGACGATCGGCCAGGTGTAGTTTCCGGCAACTCGTTCGATCCCGTTTCGTCGCATTTCCTCACGGGTGTTGGGGCTATTGAGGATCTCGCCAATCGCGGAGGCCCAGGCCGATTCGTCGCCTTCAGGCACAATCCGGCCCGCGTCCGCGACCACAAAGGGGATCTCGCCGCTGTCGCTTGCCAGGACGGGCACACCGCAGGCGAAGGCCTCGATCAGCATGCGGCCGAATTGTTCTCGCCAGAGCGCAGCGGTCTGACTTGGAGCCAGGAGTAGATCCATGGCGTTGATATACGCGGGGACCTCGTCGTGTTTCACCGCCGGGGCGATGATCGCCCTGCCGGGATACTTCGATGCCCACCGCCTCAATTCGCCCTCCATGGGCCCGCCGCCGAGGAGCAACGCTCGCCATGGAGTCGTCACGGCGTCCAGGGCGTGCATCATGACGTGAAGGCCCTTCTCGGCGACAAAACGCCCGACGTAACCGACGACCGGCGGACCGGGCTCGGACCATCCGAGTTTACGGCGAGCCCACTCTCTCGCCGCCGAGTCGGGGCGGAATCGCGAGCTATCTACTCCGAGCGGCATGATCCGGTGCGGCTTCGAGCCGTACCCTCGGGTTAACATCGCACGCACGATCGACTCGCCGCACGCCATCCATCCCGAGCAGCGATCGATGCACTGGCGCTCGATCCAGCGGAACGGCGGGGGATAGGATTTCGATAAGTTCTGCGCCGTCCAAAATACGAGAGGAGTGCCCGGCGGCGTCCACCGTGCAACTTGACCCGCGGCCACGATGAAT
Source organism: Planctomycetota bacterium (assembly GCA_028291545.1). GTDB lineage: Bacteria > Planctomycetota > Planctomycetia > Isosphaerales > Isosphaeraceae > JAQGHR01. Next base: position 51,115 of record JAQGHR010000020.1, read on the forward strand.
GGCTCCTCCCAGCAATGGACCAGGTCCCACTTCTCATCTTGGACCAACCGCTTGAGGCGGGAACCGTACAGCATGACATGAACTTTACGTGAGAACCGGACGGGAACCGGGACGAGTCGGCACGGTTCACGCTCGTCGTATTCCAGGTATACCGGGCGCAGGTCACCATGAAAGAAATCGGGGGCGACGGCCGTGACTTCCCAATCGCCGACGCCGACCCGAGACATTTCCTGCGCCAGCCGACGATTAAGCGCGACGACGTACGAATGGGCTATCGACAGGAGTTTTCGGTTTCGACGAACAGTGCTAATTGACGGATGGTCGATCGTCAGCGGCTGGCTCACAACTGGTGCTCCTCATGCGGGCGAAGCCCTCGTACCTGGCGACTCACTGGCCGTTTCCGTCTCACCAATCGGTCCCAGTACGGGGCGGACACTCTCACAAGGCAGCCGGCACTCCAGATGTCTCGCATGGAACGGCAAGGCACTGACGATGGCAATGATTCAGCCAAGGTCGCACTTTGCGCACCAGGAGGGGGGGACCATCGAGTTCGTCGCAATATGAGGACGTCAACCATGATAGTACCGTGCGAACCGTATTCCGGCAATTCAACCCAACTCTCGGTCGCCCCGGATCGGGCGCGGGCTGGAGCGTGAAGAGGACGCCGGGTCAGAAACGGGAATCGACTTGCGCATAGAATTAGAGCGTCGACGCTCTCGACCGGGATTTGGTCAGCTTGACCTGCCGTCATCGGCGTCGTTATTATGCGGATTCAAACCAACCACCCTGTTGCCAGGGCTGTCCCCGTGCCATCCCGCCTCGTACTCCAGAGTCGGGCAGGATCGATTGACGATGAAACACGAGCCCGCCACGCGGACCCACCACGCCGACGACCCGCCGCCAACCGTCATCCACCACCCGGAGGAGAACGAAACGCTCCTCGCGCAGTGGCTGCAACGCGCGATGGCGAAAGGGCCCTCCTTCTGGGTTTTGGCCGGCGGTACGCTGGCTGTCATGCTCGGGCTCGGCTACTTCGTCAGCGGCATGGTCTCGTCACCGTCGACGGACTCGCGTGCCTGGGCTCAGATCATGCTAGCCAAATCTCCCGAGGATCTCCAGAGGATCGCGGAAACTGAGGCTTCCACACCTGCCGGGGGCTGGGCGACTCTGATGGCGGCGTCCGCCCGTTATCGCGAAGCCCTGCAGCGGCTGCCGGCCGATCAAGAGTCCGCGAAGCCGATGTTGACGCAAGCACTCGATGGGTTCAAGTCCGTCGAGGAAAATGCCAAGGGTGACGAGATGCTCAGGCGGCTCGCCATGCTCGGTGAGGCGCGGACGCACGAAACGCGCGATGAACTCGACGAGGCGATCGCCGTTTACGAGAAGATCGCCCAGAATTGGCCGAAGACCGAGGATGGCATCCAGGCCAGCGCTCGCGCCAAGCGGCTCAAACAACCCGAGGCGATCGCGTTCTACAAGAAGTTCTCGACTTTCAAGCCCAAGGCCTCGGCTTCCACTTTGCTCGGCCCCCGCGGCACAAACCGGCTGAATCTCCCCGCGGGTCATCCGGCGCTGGATGGTCCAACGATGCTCGCCCCGCCTTTGACAAATGGCGTTCCGGCCGGGTCGATCCCGACTCCGGCGGCCGGAGAACTTCCCAAGGATGTGTTCCAGAGTTCCGGCGCGGCCAAGGCACAGCCCAGGGACGACGACCTGCCGGAGGTTCATCCCGACGAACCCAGGCCGAAATCGACGACGGATAAGCCGAAGTAAGCCGAATCAGCGCGGCGTTTGGGATGGTTTCCGAGGAAATGCATGCGATCGATCCTCAACCACTCGATCTTCGGACCTCCCAAGAGACTGCCCGAACGATGCCGCCCGAGTTGTCCGACACGCCTACGGAGTTCCGCGTCAAGCCTCGAATGGTGGGCAAGCGGATTGATACGTACCTCGCGGGCCGGTATCCGGATTACTCGAGGAGCGTGATCCAGAAGGTCATCGATGCGCAGGCCGTGTTGATCAACGGCCTGCCCTCGAAGGCGTCGTACAAGGTACGCCTCGACGACCTGATCAGTGTGCGGCTCCCGGAGCTTGCCGATGATGCTCCGGTGCCGGAGGACATCCCGATCCCCGTGATCTACGAGGACGAGACGTTCGTCGTGGTCAATAAACCTCCGGGGATGGTGACTCACCCCGCGAAAGGGAACTGGTCCGGCACGCTCGTCAACGCTCTCCAGTTCCACTTCGACACGCTTTCGACGATCGCGGGCGAGAACCGGCCCGGCATCGTCCACCGACTCGACCGCGATACGTCGGGCCTATTGATCGTCGCCAAAGACGATCGCGTTCACAAACTGCTCGCCGCCCAGTTTGAAAACCGGACGATTCGCAAGGAATATCTCGCGATCGTCAGGGGTGAACCGTCACGCGACTCGGACTACATCGAGAAGCCCCTCGGCCCTCATCCGACGGACCGGGAGAAAATCGCAATTCGCCAGCCCGAGGACGGTGGTCGAGAGGCCGTCACGTTCTACGAAGTCCTCGAACGCCTGGGCGGCTACGCGCTCATTCGATGCTTTCCGAAGACCGGCCGCACCCACCAGATCCGGGTTCATCTGACCCATATCGGTCATCCGATCGTGGCCGACAAGATGTACTCGGGGCGATCTCGCCTCACCGTCGGCGACTTGATCGGCCCGGATGCAGCTGACGCCGAGCGGCCTCTGATCGAGCGTCAGGCCCTGCATGCGCAGCGGCTTGAGTTCGATCATCCGAGGACCGGCGAACGATTGAAGCTCGAAGCACCGATTCCTCAGGACATCGCGCAGACCATCGCCGCGCTGAGATCGTCGCTCAAGCGGCCAACTCGCCCTGCAACGTCGTGAAAGCCTGAGGATCGACGGACACCTGCGCCGTACGCCAGGGTCACGAGGCCTTCCGGAGCCGGCGAGACGTCTTGAAAATTCGGGAGCTTGCTTCGATGGATCGTCCCTCGCTGTCCGTGGTCATTCCGTGCTACAACGAGCAAGACGTGCTCGCGGAATTGTACCGCCGACTCTCGGACGTCCTGCGAGACTACGGGAAATCCTGCGAGGTGGTCGTCGTTAACGACGGGTCGAAGGATCGGACCTGGGCGATTCTGATGGAGATGGCTGCCCAGGATCCGCGAATCGTCGCCGTCAACCTCTCGAAGAACCACGGCCATCAGCTCGCGCTGACAGCCGGCTTGACGGTCTGTCGCGGAGAGCGAATCCTGATCCTTGATGCCGATCTCCAGGACCCGCCCGAGCTGCTGCCTCAGATGACGGCAATCATGGACGGGGGCGCGGACGTGGTCTACGGCCAGCGGCGGCATCGGGACGGGGAGACCGCGACCAAGTTAATCACGGCAACCCTTTTCTATCGGCTGATGGCAAAGCTAACCGACGTCCCAATCCCTCAGGACACGGGCGACTTCCGATTGATGAGCCGGCGAGCCCTCGACGTCCTTCTGGCGATGCCGGAACGGCATCGGTTCCTCCGAGGGATGGTAAGCTGGATCGGCTTCCGTCAGGCCCCCCTGCTCTACGATCGACACGCTCGATTCGCCGGGACGACCAAGTATCCGACGAGGAAGATGATCCGGTTCGCGTTGGACGCCGTCACAGCGTTCTCGGTCAAGCCGCTGGCGCTGGCAAGTTACGTTGGCATGATTTCCGGAGTGTTCGCGCTGCTCTTGCTCGGATACTCCCTGGGCTCCTGGCTCGGGCTGTTCGGTGGCAAGCTCGAGCGCGGCTGGACGAGCCTGATGTCCGTCATGGCACTGCTCGGGAGCGTGCAGTTGATGGTGCTCGGCATCATCGGTGAGTACCTGGGGCGACTCTACGAACAGGCCAAGGGTCGCCCGCTGTTTATCATCGAGCAGATCGTCAGGTCCGATGCCGATGAGTCAAAGAACGGTGAGATTGCCAGACCGCAAGACGTGATCCGGTAGCATCAACCGTCTGCTAGGCCTTGGCCTTTCTTCGGCCTCGACGCGCCGGCTTGGACTCGGATTCCCCGTTTTCCTCGTTGTCACGAAGGTGGCGACCGGTCAAGGCGACGAAGACATCTTCCAGGCTCACCTGGCGCGTGGTCAGACGGGCCAAGGGACGGTTTTCCACGGCCAGGCGATCGAGCAACGCGGGGATCGCGAGATGGGGTTCACCGACCGTCAAGGCGAACGCATCCGCGTCGCAACGAGTGGCGGATACGGTGGGAAGATCCGCAAGGGTTGCCGGGTCGAGTGCCGGCCCGTCGCCCCCCAGGGCAAATTCGATGACGTGTTCGCCGCCGATTCGTGAAATTAGCGCGGCCGGTGATCCGAGCGCGATCACGCGGCCCTGATCGATGATGGCGACGCGATCACACAGGCGCTCGGCCTCGTCCATGTAATGTGTCGTGAGAATCGTGGTTCGGCCCCGGCCCTGGAGGTCGCGGATCACATCCCAGAGTTGCCGGCGCGATTGCGGATCGAGGCCGGTCGTCGGCTCATCGAGGAAGAGCAATTCCGGGTCGCCGACGAGCGCAATCGCCACGGCCAGGCGTTGCCTCTGGCCTCCGGAGAGGGTCTCGATGAAGGCATCCGCCTTCGACTCCAGCGCCACCCGGGCAAGCACTTGCTCGGGCTCCAATCCCTGCCGGTAGAAGCTGCGGAAGAGACGCGCGATCTCTCGGACCGTGGATTTCTCGGGGAACCTGGTCTCCTGGAGCGTCACGCCGATCCGCTCACGGATCTCGATCTCGTCCGCCGCCCAGTGTCGCCCCAGGACCTCCACCGAACCCGAGGTCGGTTTGGTCAGCCCTTCGAGGATCTCGACCGTCGTGGTCTTCCCCGCGCCATTGGGACCCAGCAGGCCGAAGCACTCTCCGACCGGAACCTCCAGCTCCAGGCCGTTCAGTGCAAGGACCGGACCATCCCGCCCGGGATATTGTTTATGAAGGTCTTTGACCCGGATTGCCCATTCGCCCATCGGATCGCAGCCTCGTCGTGAGAATTCTTGTCCCGCATATCCCCCGCACGCTGAGCATCGCACGTGGTCAGGATAGATGCTTCAACCTACCAGGGCAAGACCGGAGAGCGAGAACGTGGATTCTCAACCGTATCTCTCCATGTCACTTAGGGACCGTTCTCCCGGACCGCTCAAGGCCGGGAGCGATCCGCTCCGATAAGTGCTACGGTGGAGTCCCAAGGCCCTGGCCGACCGCGATCGCATGACGCGGCCGGGAGTCACGGAGTAGACGGCCAAAGGACGCGAAGGGGAGAGCGATGGACCGAATCTTGTCCCCAACCGGAACTCGGAATACAGATTTCATGCTGCCAAGTCGCCGATCTGCGCTGTTGGCCTGTCGTGCCGCTGTTGGCGAAGGTGGGCCACTCTTGCTGACAGGTGCCGCGGGCGTAGGCAAGACCTGGCTTGCTCGCAGCCTGGCCGCGGAGTTGCCCCTCGCCTGGGTCTTCGTGGATACGGCGACCGCGATGACGCCGAGCGACCTCCTCCGGTCCATCGCGCTGGGCCTTGGACAAGCCGTCGGCGAGCTGAGCGCCGGGTCGGCCCGGATCGTGCTGGCCGAGGCCCTCGCCCTGGCATCGGCCGACGGTAGGCAGACGGGGCTGATCCTGGAGGAAGCCCACGTCGCATCCGACGAGATCCTGGAGGAAGTGCGTCTCCTGTCCAACAGGATTGGCCAACCGGGCGGCCTTGCCGCGATCGTGATTTCCGGTCAGACCCCCCTGGCTCGACGATTCGATTCGCAAAAGCTGAGTTCGTTGGAGTCGCGACTCGCCGCGAGAGTCCATCTTCTCCCGCTCGATGTCGACGAGGCCTCGCGCTTGCTTTCCGAGGTCCTACCAGACCGCTCGATAGATCCGGAGCAAGTCGAGTCCTGGCATGCGGAGACGCTGGGGAATCCGAGGCGATTGATCCGCAGTGCCGGTCGCCGTACGGCCGAGTTGCATCGCGCCCCTTCGCCGATCCCGATCGGCCAGCCGCTCGCTTCGGAGACAGCCCTGGATCGGCCGATGCCGTCGACTCAGCGATCGCCGGAACCCCTTGTACCGGCGAAACCTCCGCTCCGCGAGGAAGACGGCCTGATCGAGGTCGGTTGGGACGCGGATTCGGATGTTGAGGTCGGCGAGGAATCTGTTGGGACAGTTGCCGTATCGGCGATCCGCCAAACATGCTTTCCCGGCGATGAGCCCATCGACGACCATTACGCGGCCCTTCAGGCCTGGGAAGAATGGTCGCGAAATCAGCGGCGAGGCGTGCCCGCCCACCATTCCGCCGAGAGTATCGAGCCCGATGAATCGGCGGAGGAATTCGATCTGGATGACAAGCCGAGTGAACTCGACGCGTTACCGGATGTCTGGGCGGACGGCGGTCAGTCGTTCGGGCCGTATGGTCAGCTCTTCTCGCGATTGAAGCCCCTCCGAGAGGCGGAATGATCGACGCGACGCGGGCGAATGAGCAGCGCCTCCCGTGAAACGCGTCAGTAGGCCGGCGATCCCGCGAAAAATGACTGGCGAGACCGACCGGGTCGTGCCGAAAGATCAAGACAGTGGCCCGCGGTCGTCCGACGAAGGGCACCGAGGGTCGCCGCCGTTCTCGACGAAGAGCAGGTGCTGCCGCGTTCCGTTACTGGTGCTCCCAGAGTCCCCTCCTTCCCGAGAGGGGCCGCAACGAAACGGCGGTGGACCCTGACCCATGCTCACCCTTTGGGGCGGCATGGGCCGGGCGCCTCCGAGAGGTGGCACCTGCTCCTCACCCACCTCCCCCGACCCTCCCATTCGCCCGTCGAATGGCGACCATTTCGACCCCGTCTTGGCGCAAACCGGCGTCCTCGGTTACAACCTGTTTGTGACGGAGACACCATCGTTCGCCCGGTCGAGGGACATCATGGACGTGTCAACCTTGCCGACTCGCTTGAGCAAGACTTACATCAATCAGCCTAGACTCCTGGTCTCACTGGCCACGTACAACGAAGCGGACAATATCCGGGACCTGGTGGAGGAGATTCACCAGTTCGCGCCGCATGCGACCGTACTGATCATCGACGACAATTCTCCCGATGGGACAGGAGATATTGCCGATGACCTGAGGGCCAGCATGGAAGGCGTGGACGTGATCCACCGCTCGGGCAAGCTCGGCCTCGGCACCGCCATCCTCGCGGCAATGAAGTACGCGATCGACAATCGCTACGACTATTTCCTCAACATGGATGCCGACGGTAGCCACCCTCCCCGCTTCATCCCGGCCATCCTGGACGGGATGCACGACACGGACGTCATGATCGGGTCGCGCTACGTCCCGGGCGGCGGCGTGGAGGGCGAGTTCAATCTGAAGCGGAAGTTCATGAGCACCGGCATTAACATGTATGCTCGGATGTTCCTGGGTCTGAAAACCCGCGATAATAGCGGATCATTCCGGTGCTACCGGGTGTCGAAGTTGGCGGAAATGGATTTCGACCGGGTGCTGTCTCGGGGTTACTCCTTCATGGAGGAGATCCTGTTCTGGTGTCGTCAGGTGGGTTGCAGCTTCGGCGAGACGCCGATCGTGTTCGAGAATCGTCGCGCCGGCCTCTCGAAGATCAACAAGATGGAAGCGGTGAAGGCGCTCCAGATCATCGCCCAACTCGGCGTCGCACGCCTCTTCGGACGAGCCACGATGGGGCGAGCTGGGCGATAGACAACGGACCCGCACCCGCGATTTCCGCGCTTATCCGGTGCCCCCCGGTCTGCGATGCTCGCGCTCGCATTTCGTCAGGCGGGGGATGCCATTTTCTCCCGCGGCCGCGCCCGCCCTCGCGGGCAATAAAAACTCCCCGAGTGGAATCGAAATTACTCCCTCCGGTCGTGCAGCCGCCGTTCCGGGTCGAGCCTTACGCCGCCAAGCAACCGGACGCGGCGTTTCCCGGAATTTGTAGGGTGGCGTCAGTCGCCGGAGGCGACGCAACCCACCAG
>JAQGHR010000032.1 GCA_028291545.1 Planctomycetota bacterium
ATGAAGACGAGCACAAGGACGGCCCCCAAAGCCGCACACCCGAGCAGGAACGCTCGCCAATAAGCGATCGAGGCTCGATGGCTCGGTGTCATAGGAGGAGCCGCCTAACGACCAAGCTCAGCGGACCCGGCCACGGACCAGCGAGCTTCGAGAGAAGAATGAGCGCGGCCCGTGGCCGGGGTCCGCTGCAGCGCGAGGTTAGGCGGCGGCCTCAGCCAGCAACCTGAACTCGGCGGCTGAGTCGGGCGGCGCCTGCTCGAAGAGGGTGCAGTGCGGCCCCGGCCCCGCGAACACCCGCAACCGCGAGAGCCACTCCGCCGACTCGTGCTCGACGCACGACAGGCCCAAGATAACCGCCCCGTCGGTCGTGAAGAAGGCCATGACGAAAGGGGGCCCGCCCCCGAGGTTGCGCCAGTAGACGCTGTACGGCTCGCTGGGGTGGGCGGCCAGGTGGTCGACCAGCTCCTCGGCGCGGCCGAAGAGGCGATCAGGGGATTCGGCGAACCGGGGCATCTCGTAGCCTTCGGCGGTCTCCTCGCGCAGCGGGGCGAACTGGTCGAGGAAGCGACGGATCAGCGACGCCGATCGGTCGGGGGCCAGGGCGTAGACGTCCGCGAACGCGGGCATTTCTGAGCCGCCTGCTATGTAAATGGGCTCAACCGGGTTGCCGGGTCGCCGACATCCTGCCCATTTTCATGGTCTCAGGGTGCCGTTTACGGCATGACGCCTAACATGAATTGGACGGACTAAACGGGCGTGACAGATCACGCCCATGTTCCATATAATTCCAACCCTAATCTCAGAATATCCACGATCTCTCGATGGTGCAAGCGTCATGGCCGAGGAAATCGGGACCAACGGCACGGGGGATTGCGGACGGCAGGAGTTGGCGAGATCGCCGCGTTTGCTGGATCGTGTGCGGGTCGCGGCCAGGAGGCTGCACTATAGCATCAGGACGGAGGACGCGTACGTCGGGTGGGCCAAGAGGTTCATCCTGTTCCACGGCAAGCGGCATCCGGACGAGATGGGAGAGGCGGAGGTCGTGGCCTTCCTGAATCATCTGGCGGTCGAGCATCAGGTCGCGGCGTCGACGCAGAACCAGGCGTTGTCGGCGATCGTCTTCCTCTACAAGGTCGTGCTCGACCGCACCCTGGATTGGTTCGCCGACGACCTCGTCCCGGCGAAGCGGCCCGAGCGGTTGCCGGTGGTGCTCACGCGTGAGGAGGTCCGCGCGGTGCTCGCCCACCTGGGGGGCGTCCACCGGCTCGCGGCGGGCCTGATGTATGGCTCGGGCCTGCGGCTGATGGAAACCTTGCGGCTGCGCGTCAAGGACGTCGACTTCGGGCAGAATCATCTGGTCGTCCGCGAGGGCAAGGGGGACAAGGACCGGGTGACCGTCCTGCCGGCGACGTTGGCCGAATCCTTGCGGATCCAGATCGCCGAGGTCCGCGCGACCCACCGCCGCGACCTGTTCGAGGGCTTCGGGCGGGTGCATCTGCCGCACGCCCTGGCGGAGAAATACCCGACGGCCGACCGGCAGATCGGCTGGCAATATCTCTTCCCGGCCCAGCACCGGGCCACGGACCCGAGGACCGGGGTCGTCCGCCGGCACCACCTGGCCGAGAGCGGCGTGCAGAAGATGGTCCGAGGCGCGGTCCGTCGCTCGGGCCTCGCCAAACCCGCGAGCTGCCACACATTCCGCCACAGCTTCGCCACCCACCTGCTGGAGAACGGCTCGGATATCCGCACCGTGCAGGAATTGCTCGGGCACGCCGACGTGCGGACCACGATGATCTACACCCACGTTCTCCAGCGCGGGCCGCTGGGCGTGAGGAGCCCGGCGGACGTGCTCTGACGAGACATGCGTTTTCCGGCGGGCAGCGCCGGTCGAGGACGATCCGCTCCTGTTCCACCTCCGCAATGCCTCTCCCGCAAAACGTCTCCGGATCGCCGAAATCGCTCTGTTGAGTGCAACTTGCGCATCGGCCGTTTCTCGGGATCGAGCGCAGGACCGGGCGGCCACTCCAACATTTATGCAACTGCATGCGCTGGTTAAATGGCACGAGGATTGCATTTTTCTCCTTGTCTCGCCGCACTTCGAGCATGTTCCGGAGCCGTCCTGGGTGGCGAGGCCGCCGGGCGGTCACGCCCGGAAAGGGGCGGCTACGGGGGAGATCGATCATGAGATTCCCCAAGAAGCGGCCTGCAAGGGCGTGTGACCTCCGGATGGAAACGCTCGAGGGCCGATCGCTCCTGTCGACCATCACCTCGGCGACGCCGTCCGGTTCGTCGAGCCGCAGTTCGGGAGCCCTCCAGGCCGAGGTTCGATCGACCGCGACGACCTCGGGCATGGTTCATAGCGCATCCAGAGGGACGCCCGGCGCCGCGTCGGGTGCGAAGGCGTTCGTTGACTCGCTGTACACCAAGGTCCTGCACCAAACGGTCGACCCTGCGGGAGAAGCGTTCTGGGTCCGCAAGATCAGGTCGGGAGTGCCCCGCTCGGTCGTCCGATCCGCCGTCCTGGGAGCCGCGAAATCCGTGGACAATGCCGGAGGAAACGGCGGACAGACCACCAGTTCGAAGGCCATCGGAGGCGGACTCGTCGCGACCCCGTCGGGCGGAGGCTCGTCGTCGGCCAAGACGTTCGTCGACTCGCTCTACACGAGCATCCTCGGCCATGCTCCCGACCCGGTGGGCGAAGCCTTCTGGATCGATGCCCTGCGATCGGGCCGCTCGCGTGTCGCCGTTCGAAGCGCGTTTCTGAACTCCGCCGAGCTTCTCGGCGGGAACTCCGGGACGGGCACCGGGACCGGGACCGGAACGGGCACAACAGGAACCGCAACAACGGGAACTGGAACCGACACGACCGGAACCGCAACAACCGGAACTGGAACCGACACGACCGGGACCGCGACAACCGGAACTGGAACCGACACGACCGGGACCGGGACCAGTACGACGGCAACGACGGTGACGGATTCGAGCACCAATTCCAGCGTGCTGAACCTCAGCCCGGGCACGGTCGTCATCAGCACGGTCCTCGACCCGATCGGCGCAGGCCCGGTCTCCAGCAGCGACATCCTCGGCCCGATCGACACGGGCACCGCGAGCACCGGCATGGATAACGGCACGGTGGCCTCAATAGGTTTCGGAGGATCGCCGGGGAGCACGATCGGCGGCCCTCAGACCGGAAGCGGGTCCGCGACATTCATCGATCCCAGCACCTTCAATCCGTTCTGAGTTCCGCAGGTCCAGGCCGACCGATCGCCCAGGACGCTCAGCGACCAGGCGCGGGCGGCCTTTGTCGCGGAGGGGCGGGTCTGTTGATATGATCTGGCCATGGACACCTTGTCTGGCCCTGGCTTCCCACCGGGACATGGTGCGTCCCTTGGATTGAGAACCCCGGACCTCACGAGACGACTTCATGACCACGATGCTTCTCTCGGCCGTGATAGCCTTCGCGGCAGGCCCGATTCGAGCCGACGGCACGCACACGTTCGATGGCAAGCACGACATCAGCACGATCGACCTGACGGTCGTGTATCTCGTACCGAAGGATCGCAAGGCGCTGGGGGACTGGAAGCAGAGGGTCGATTACTACACGAAGAGGATCGCGGCGTTCCACACCAGGGAATCCGGCGGAAAGTCGACGCTGGAAATCCACACCCATCCGGAGCCGCTGATCGCGGACCGGACGGCGGACGCGCTGAGGGGGAACGACGCGAATGAGACATTCTTCAACTCGACGAACACGGCGAGGAAGGCGCTGAAATGGCCGGGGGACACCAGGAGGAAGGGGTTCCCGATCATCCTGGTGTTGAGCGAGATCAACTGGCGGGAACTGGACGACTTCACGCGGACGAGGCTCATCGACGGCAAGCCGACGTTCGAGGGGAATGTCTCGGGCGAGGGCCGGCACTTTCCGGGCGCGGAATCGGGCGGGGCGCGGGCCTATTACGACGCGAGGCAGAGGATGGGCGTGGGCCTGGTGAGCGCGGATGGATGGAGGGTGCCGTACAGCGGTTCGGACTGCGTGATCTATCACGAGGGCGTCGGGCACGCGATCGGGCTGCCGCATCCGGAGCCGGGCGATGACTCGGTCATGTGCTTCGCGCAGTACAATTATTGGATCAACCAGACCTGGGTCACGGCCTCGCAGAAGAAGGTCCTGGGCTGGGGCGACGGCAAGGAGCGAGTTCCGCCGGATCCGACGGACCTGTTCTCGGGGTTCACGGCGCTCCAAGATCCGATCGTGCCGAAGGCCAAGGAGCCGGTGAGCCTCAAGTTCACCTGGCCCGGGGACGCTCGGGTTCGATCGATGAAGATCCGGGTGCAAACGGACCTGCTTGGCGAGTGGAAAACCATCGCGAACGATGCTTCCGGGCCTGCTCCCGCAAAACTCCCGCTCGGCAGCTTCGATACGGCCACGCCGGTGAGCTACCGGGTGGATGTCGCGCTTCAAGACGGACAGACGGTGGAACTTTGGGGTTACTTTCAGGTCAAGGAGTCGAGGTGACCCCGGCGGCTCGGGTCAGGGTGCGCCGGCGGGCGGCAACAGGTGTTGGCCGAGCCAGCAGAAAACGGCGTGATGGTTCTGGCGGAAATAGCGGAGGTTGTGGTTGGCGGAGGGGTCGGACGCCATCGTCACGGAGATACCGCTCCGGGCCGCCAGCCAGGCGAAGGACTGATTCTGAGCGTCGAAGTTATAGCCGTCACGACCCGCATAGTGCAGGTAGATCGCCAGCTCGCCGGGCTGAATTCCCGACTGAAAGAGCAGGTTGGCCGGGTTGATCGCGGTGATCCCGGCATTGACCGTCGGGATATCGTCGCCGAAGACGGGCTCGATATAACGACGGGCTCGGACCTGCCGCAGCCCGAAAAAAAAGCGGCCGATGACCTCGTTCGGGTCGTACGTGGGCTTCCAGCGATAGCTCTCCGGGCGGAAATCCTCGAGGATGTCGTGGTCGCAATTGTCGTACAACAGATTCACAGGTGACGACATGCTCGCGACGGTCGCGAAATAGTCGCGGTGCCGCATCGCGATCGAAAGCGCGCCAAGCCCTCCGCCCGAGAGCCCGAAGATCGCGTGCGCCTGGCGTTCGGGGCGGACCGAGTACCGGCACGTCACGAACGGAATCACCTCGTTCAGGACATGGTCCTCGAACCGCCCGTTGACCCCGTTCAGGTAGAACGAGTGGGGCTCGAACACATGGTTCCGCCCCGTGATGGTGCCGTCGGGGCAGACCACGATCGTCGGCGGGAACTCGCCCGCCTGGATCATCTGATCCAGTTCAATCAGCCTGCCCGAGCCGACGAATTCCGACTCGTCCACCCTCGCGATGTGGAAGTAGAACAGCAGCGGATAGGCCTTCTTCGGGTCGTAACCGGGCGGAAGGTAAACGTATAAGTCCCTTGGCTGGTTCAAGATCGGCGAATAGATCCGGCGATCGTGCCCCAGGCCATGGGTATAGTCGTCCACATGCCCGGCGATCTTCCGGTTGACCCGATCGGCGCTGGCGAACGCAAAGACTTGCGCGCGTGCGGGCGTCGCGACGAGCAGGACCAGACATACCGCGGCAAACGAACGCATTCGGACTCCCGAAAGCCGGTGCCATTTGATCCGGATCGCATCGACACCCTTCGGGTATCGGCCGGCCGGGCCGTTCGACTTGGGATCTAGAAGAATCAGGCGGCGCTCGCCCCGCTTCGGATGACCCCACCGATTTCGGCAAGGGACCCGGCAGCCTGGGTTGGTCTCGCCCGGCAACATGACCCAGTTCCAACGCATCGATGCCTCGGCTACCCACTCACGCTGCTCAAGCGGCGAGCGTGAAGGAACTGGGTCTAACTACGTTCCAACCTGCTCCGTCCCCCTCCACGAGTCGCCGAACCGTTCCCCTCGTTCCACGCCTATTCCTGTCCCCCGGATCGGAAAACCCGATCCCCTGGGAGGCACTGGGTCCACTTCTTCGTGTGGAGTGCGGCGAATTGTGAGGGGGACCGGCCGTCGTGCGAGGCGAGGAAGACGCGGCCTCTACGGGACACTATCGCGTCGAGAGTCGCGAGCGACCACTGAATCCTCTCGCCACGCGGCCTCCTCCGTGGGTTCAGGGGCGTGACGGGACCACGGCGAGGCGGAAGCCCAGGAAGTCCCTCCGGAAGGTGGGCGCGAACCGGCTCCGGTGCGCCGAACGGCAGTCCTGGCCGCGGGTGTTCCAGCCACCGCCCCGGATGACACGGTCCGACGCTTCCGAAGGCGATACGAACGGATCGGCACCCCCCGAGAGCTTCTCGGCGTACTCATCCAGGCACCACTCATCCACGTTGCCCACGGTGTCAAGCAATCCCCAGGCATTCGCCGGGTAGCTCCCGACGACGGCGGTCTTTTCGAGGTAGGGGGCTTTCTCCGCGCCCCCGTAGGGAGAGCTCCCGTTGAAGTTGGCTTGCTTGCTGTTCAGGCTGTCTCCGAACGGGAACGCCGTCCGGGTCCCCGCCCGCGCCGCGTACTCCCACTGGGCCTCCGTGGGCAACCGAATCTCCCAGCCCGACGGCAGCGCGTCGGACTCACTCAGCGTCCGCGTCAGCGTGGAGGCGAACGCCACCGCCTCGGCGTAACTGATCTGCTCCACCGGCTTCTTCGACCCGAAGAACTGGCTGGGATTCTTGCCGGTCACGACCTCGTAAAGTTCTTGCGTCACCTCGGTCTGGAACATCCAGAACCCCTTCGTGTGCTCCACTTCCACCGGCCCCTCGTCCGCGCCCCGACCTTCCTCCCCCGGCGGAGAGCCCATCGTGAACTTGCCCGGCGGGCACCAGCTCAGGGCCATCTCCAGATCGCCGAGCTTGATTCGCTTGACGTTCCCTGCCGCGACGCCCGCAAAGGCGATGCTCGGTTCCGTCCTGGCCGGAGCGGTGGCGGCATCGACGGGCTTCGACCGGGGCGTCTTCTCGGCCTCGACCGGTGTCGCTGGTTTCGGCGTTTCCACGGTGGACCTGGGCGCGGCCGTCGGGGGCGAGTTCCGGGCCACGTCGACCTTCGGGATCAACTCCGCCTGGACGATCTTTTCCTCACCGCGCCGCACCACGAACGACCCGGGGGTCCTGACTCGCACGCCGCCTTGCCTGATGAGCAGGTCGTGCTCGCCGGCGCGAACCGTGATCGGCTCGCCGAGATTCGTGATCTTGATTTCCTTGCCGTCGATGCGAACTTCCATCGCCGGGTCGAATCCCTGGATCTTGAGCGTGCCGTTGTCGGTGGCGACGTAGTAGATGACGCCCAGCATCGCCCCGAGGAACCCGCCCAGCATGAACTTGCGAACCAACGAAGGAGGCCCACGATCCTCCTGGGGTCGCACGGGTTCCGTACCCGGAACCGGCGGGAAAGCCCCGTCCTTCGCGGCGAGCCTGCCTGCGATTGCCCCGGCGAACTCGCGCATCGAGCCGTAACGGGCGTCGATCCTCTTGCTCATCGCCTTCCGGCAAATCGCGTCCAGCGCGGGATCCAGACCCGGCCGGAGCGACGATGCCGATTCCGGCTCGTCGATCATGATCATCGCGACCACCGAGGTCGGCGTGCCCTCAAACGGTCTGCGGCCGGTGATCAGCTCATACAAAATCACGCCCAGGCTATAAATATCCGTGGCGGCGCTCGTCGTCCCTTTTTCGCCCCGGACTTGCTCCGGCGACATGTAGTGGACCGTGCCCAGCAGGGCGTTGCTGGCGGTCAACTCGGCGTCCTTGGAAGCGTCCCTTCGGGCCAGTCCGAAATCCATGATGATCGGCACGCCGAGCGTGTCGAGCATGATGTTCGCGGGCTTCAGGTCGCGATGGATGAGGCCCTTGTCGTGCGCATCGGCCATCGCGAGGGCGATCTTCCGGACGATGGCGGCGGCGTCGCGAGGCTCCATCGGGCTCTGGTGATTGACCAGCGAGGTGAGCGTCTTTCCTTCGATGTACGCCATCGCCAGGTAGGGGCAGCCCTCGACCTGGCCAGCCTCATAAATGGGGCAGAAGTTGGGGTGGCGTTCGAGGCTGGCGCCGGCCCTGGATTCGCGCTGGAAGCGTTCGAGAATCTCGCGGTTATCGCCCTCGGAGAGGCGGGGCACCTTGAGCGCGACGTTGCGATCGAGCGTCGGATCATGCGCCAGATAGACGACTCCCATGCCGCCCTGGCCGAGCTTCTTCAGAATCCGATAGCGGCCGAACGAAGAGGGGAGATTGCGTTGCTCGGGTTGGAAAGGTTCGGTCGGCGATCGTAGATCGACCTTCGTGGGTTCGAAAGGTCCGGTAGGCGCACGAGTCGGCGGCGAGTTGGCTCCGGCCGTGAACCTGGTCCCGCATTCCTGGCAGCGCACGACCTGGCCGACGACGCTGTCGGCCACGCCGTAGGAGGCCTCGCAGGCCGGGTTCGGGCAGAAGACCTTCACGAGCATCGTCGCGACCCCCGGAGGCGATGGACAACGGGGTTCCCCGCGATCGAGCGGGCCCGATCAGTATCGCCGGGCGAGAGGGGGCGGGGCAATGGGGTCCGGCTGCGACGACGGAATCGGGCCTCGGTCGGGTGGCGCGGGTCGTACTTGCTCAGTGCTCACGAGTAAATACGAGCCATTTTCGAGTTCGACCCGGCCACCCGTCCGCCGTCATTTCGCAGCCTTCGGGGTCTCGATCGGTGCCGAGCCATATTGCATCTCGGCGGAGGGCGGCGGCCCGCCGGGTCCCTTCAGGTAGTGCTCGAACCACTGGATCATCCGCAGATTATAATCCAGCCGCGACGCCGCTCGCAGATTGCCATGGCCCTCGCCGGGGTAGAGCACCAGACGCACGGGCGCCTTGCCACGGATCTTGAGGAACCGATAAAGCTCCAGCGACTGGCCGGGGAAGACGCGGGGGTCCTCCTTGCCGTGCATGATGAGCAACGGTGTCTTCGCATCCCCCGTGTGATAGATCGGGCTGTGCTCCAGCAGCGCCTTCCAGTCGTCCCACGGGCGACGCCGGGCATGCACCAGGAATTCTTCCTCGGGGATGTCCGTGGTGCCGGTCTTGGAGATCTTGTCCGAGATCCCCACGAACATCACCCCGGCGGCGAATCGGTCGCTGTATCTGGTCGCGCACCAGGCCGTCGCATAGCCGCCGTACGACCCGCCCGTGACGCCGATCTTGTCCTTGTCGGCCAGCCCGCTGGCGATGAAGTGATCGACCGCGTCCACCAGGTCATCGAATTCCTTCCCCGCCGGGTCGCCCTGGCCGAGCTTGGAGAACGCCACACCCCGCCCCGTGCTGCCCCGATAATTCGGCAGGAAGACCGCGATCCCCTTCGCGGCCAGCATCTGGCCCGGCATGGAATAACCGGTGTTCCAGCCGTTGCGGACGTGAGACTCGGGTCCGCCGTGAACGTCGAGGACCAGCGGGACGCGCCGGCCCTCGGGGATGTCGAGGGGGCGGATCAGGATGCCTTCGATTTCGAGGCCGTCGCGGGCCTTGTACTTGATGACCTCCTGCTTCGCGAAGGCCATCTTCGAGAGCCAGGGGTTGCTGTCGGTGAGCTTCTTCGGTTCTTCGCCCAGCTTCGCGACGAAGACCTCGCCGGGATGGGCCGGCGTCTGGCCGACGAACGCCGCAGCGTCGCCATCACGGGAGACGGAGAGGGCGGTCAAGACCGTGTCTCCGGAAGGGATCGTCGCCGGAAAGCCAAATTCTCCGTCGGTCGTCCACACGGTCGTCTTGACTCCTTGATCACTGAGGATGACGCCTCGCGCATCGTGGAGCCATCCGAAATCGACCGTGTGGCCCTTGGACTGGGGAAACGCGTCCTGCTTCGACTCCGGGAAAGGATCGTGTGGCCTCCCTCCCTCTGCCGGAACGCCCATGAGTCGGCCCGCCGCCGGATCGTTGATATCGGCCGCGGAAATCAGCGCCAGACTCTTCCCATCGGGCATCCAGCCAATCTTGCCGAGCTTGCCGGAGTTTTCGACGACCGCCACGACCTTCCCGCTGTCCGCATCAACAACATGCACCTTCCTTTTCATCATATTGTCATCCACCGACGGCGTCGGTGCCAGCGCGACGGCCAGCTTCGGACCGGCCGGGCTCCAGCGCAGCTCCGAGGCCGATCCCGGCAAGTCCAGGGCCTTCGGCTTCGCGTCGGAATCGCCGAGGCTCGCGACCCAGACCTTGACCGGCTTCACGTCCTCCTCGACGACGATCTGATTGAACCCCTTCTTCTTGAGCTCTTCCTTCGCCTTCGCCGCCGGCTCGGTCGCCAGGAACGCGACGCGCTTGCCGTCGGGGGCAAGCGTGAATCCGGCGAGGTCGGACCCGTGGGACAGGACTCGCTTCGCCTCGCCGCCTTCCACGGGGATCTCATACAGGGCCTTGTGTTCATCTTTTCCCCGTTTCGCGAGGAACGCGATCGCCGACCCGTCGGGCATCCACGCCACGTCCGACACGTTCACCTCGCCCGAGACGAACGGCCGCGATACGCCCTTGCGATCCACCACATGCAGCTCGGCCCAGGCCGGCCCGTCGTCCTCGGCCGGGGGACGGCGAGGGACGGAGAGGACATAGGCGACCTTCTGCCCATCGGGCGAGATCGCCACGGCGGTAACAGCCCGGAGCTTCGCGATATGTTCCGACGTGAATTTCTCCGGCCCGTCGGCCGCCGCCGGCCCCGCGATCGCGACGAGTCCCAGCACCCAGAGCGCGCGGCCCCATCCGGTTCGTCCCGAGTTGTCGAATCGCATGACGCTATCCCCCGCTCAACCGCCCTTGCTCTCGCCATCCCGGCTGAGAGGCCGCCGGGCCGATCGGAGTGTAGGCGGGTGAAGGCCCCGCCGCCAGTCGTCGCTGCGGATCTCCGCCGGCTCGATGGACGGTGGATGGTCGAGCAAGGTCGGTGAGGAGGAGCGTTCCTGAGGCTTGCCGGGTGGGTTGCGCTGACTATGACGACTGAGATCCGCAAATGGGTGGCTGGGGTCGAGCCGCCCGTCAAGATTCGTCGCCGCCGTCCAAACCGAGGCGGCCCAGGGCCCAGCCGTACAGGAGGTGCCAGACCACGACGGCGTATCGATCGGGTTCAAGGCGATGGGCGACGATGAGGATGCCTGCGTAGGGCGGGTCTTCCTCGGGCCGCGGCTCGCGCGCGAGGATGTGGAGGAGGTCGCCGGACTCGGAAAGGGTCAGCGACTCGATCCGGGCCGGGTCGAGCGGGAATGGGGAGATCAGGGTGACCGGTC
The DNA here is from genome assembly GCA_028291545.1 of Planctomycetota bacterium. Lineage (GTDB taxonomy): Bacteria > Planctomycetota > Planctomycetia > Isosphaerales > Isosphaeraceae > JAQGHR01. The sequence continues at coordinate 11,232 of JAQGHR010000032.1, forward strand.
GGCCCTGGAGGGTGAGCGCCACCGAATGGGGTTCGCTGTGGCGACCATATCCGCCACACTCGTGCTTCTCCCAGAGCTCGTCCACCCAGAACTCGGGCTTGCGGGACAGGTCGGCCATGGGTGGTCATCCCTGGGAAGCGAGAAAAACGGACGATCGCCGATCCGTCGCGCCGGAATTCGCGAAAATCTTTCGGATTCGGGAGATTTTTCCTTGAGATCGGCCCCGCGTTCGCGTATGATGGGCGAGAACCGACACCACGGCTGGACAGCCCGGGGCCGCTTGTGCCGAAGTTCCGTGATTTTCCCGAGGTCGCCCGAGGGCCTCGGTGTGCTGCGTTGGAAGTGGACTCCGGCCAGGAGGCCGCCGGTGTACGTACGAAGGTAATGGATGACCATGAGGACCGCGTCGGCCCTTTCGCACAGGGGGGGACGATTGGCGGTCGTATTGGTATTTCCCGGGACTGGAATCGGCTCGGAACGGACGTGGACTGAATTGAACCTGGACGCCGCGGACGGCCACTGTGATGGAAGGCGCGGCTGTTTGGGCCGCGCTACCTGCAACAATCACCCCGCAACGGCACCCCCCAACCTCGTTGCAGAGGAGAGTGTCTCGTGAGCATGGGCGAAAGTGCCTACGATCGTATCAATGACTACGGGGCCGTCAAGATCGGTCTCGCGTCCCCGTACGACATCCGCTCCTGGTCGTTTGGCGAGGTCAAGAAGCCGGAGACGATCAACTACCGCACCTACCGGCCCGAGAAGGACGGCCTGTTCTGCGAACGGATCTTCGGCCCCGAGAAGGACTGGGAGTGCGCCTGCGGCAAGTACCGCGGGATGAAGTACAAGGGCATGATCTGCGACCGCTGCGGCGTCAAGGTCACCCACTCCCGGGTCCGCCGCAAGCGCATGGGCCACATCGAGCTCGCCGCGCCGGTCGTGCATATCTGGTTCTTCAAGGCCATGCCCAGCCGTTTGGGCACCCTCCTGGACATGAAGACCACGTCCATGGAGCGGATCATCTACTTCCAGGACTACGTGGTCGTCGATCCCGGCGACACCCCCCTGAAGGAGCGCCAGCTCCTGACCGAGGACGACTTCCGCAAGGCCAAGGAACAGTACGGCGACAGCTTCCAGGCCGACATGGGCGCCGACGCCGTCCGCAAGCTCCTGGCCCGGCTCGACCTGGTCTCGCTCTCCAAGCAGCTCCGCCAGGAACTGACCGAGACCACCAGCAAGCAGCGGCTCAAGGACCTGACCAAGCGGCTCAAGGTCGTCGAGGCCCTGCGCGACAGCGACAACCGCCCCGAGTGGATGGTCCTCGAAGCGATCCCAGTCATCCCGCCCGACCTGCGCCCGCTGGTCTTGCTGGATAGCGGCAACTTCGCCACGAGCGACCTGAACGACCTCTATCGCCGCATCATCAACCGCAACAACCGGCTCAAGAAGCTGGTGGACCTGAACGCGCCCGAGGTCATCATCCGCAACGAGAAGCGGATGCTCCAGCAGGCCGTCGATGCGCTGTTCGACAACAACCGCTGCAAGCGGCCGGTCCTCGGCTCCAGCAATCGCCCGCTCAAGTCCTTGACCGACATGATCAAGGGCAAGCAGGGTCGGTTCCGCGAGAACTTGCTCGGCAAGCGCGTCGACTACTCGGCCCGATCGGTCATCGTCGTCGGTCCCGACCTGAAGCTCCACCAGTGCGGCCTGCCGAAGAAGATCGCGCTGGAGTTGTTCCAGCCGTTCATCATCCGCCGCCTTAAGGAGCTGGGTCACGCCGACACGATCAAGTCGGCCAAGAAGATGCTCGAGCGCAAAGTCGAAGAGGTGTGGGACATCCTGGAAGAGGTGATCAAAAATCACCCCGTCCTCCTGAACCGCGCCCCGACCTTGCACCGGATGGGTATCCAGGCGTTCGAGCCGATCCTGGTGGAAGGCAACGCCATCCGGCTCCATCCCCTGGTGTGCAAAGGCTTTAACGCCGACTTCGACGGCGACCAGATGGCCGTCCACTTGCCGCTCTCGATCGAGGCGCAGGTGGAAGCGATGACGCTGATGATGTCGACCAATAACATCTTCAGCCCGTCCAACGGCAGCCCGATCATCAGCCCGACCCAGGACATCGTCATGGGTTCGTACTACCTGACCGTCCATCGTCCGGGCGAGTTCGGCGAGTACAAGAACGAGAACGGCATCCAGTCCGGCGTCTTCAGCGGCCCGCAGGAAGTGTTCCTGGCGTTCAGCCAGAAGAAGGTCGGCGTCCACGCCCGGATCAAGATGCGGCTGCCGTCGCACAAGAAGCTCAGGGGCGAGGGCGAGAAGGAATATACGCCGGGCCTGGTCGTGACCACGACCGTCGGCCGGGTCAAGTTCAACGACATCCTCCACGCGAAGATGCCGTACTACAACCTCGCGCTGGGCCAGAAGCAGCTCCAGGGGATCATCGCCGACTGCTACCAGATCCTCGGCCGCGCCCAGACCATCAAGCTCCTGGACGACATGAAGGACCTGGGCTTCCGCGAGTCCACTCGCTCGGGCCTGTCGTTCGCCACCGACGACCTGAAGACGCCGGAGAGCAAGAACCAGATCCTGGCCGAGGCCGAGAAGGACGTCGCCAAGGCGGCCAAGCTCTACCAGCGCGGCATCATCACGGAGCAGGAGCGGTACAACAAGGTCCTCGACTACTGGACCCACGCCCGCGAGCGCATCACCACCGAGATGATGGAGCAGCTCAAGAACGACGTCCGCAACGGCGAGGTCTACCTGAATCCCATCTTCCTGATGGCCGATTCCGGTGCTCGCGGCGGCGTCGAGCAGATCCGCCAGCTCGCCGGCATGCGAGGCCTGATGGCCAAGCCCTCGGGCAAGATCATCGAGACCCCGATCAAGGCCAACTTCCGCGAAGGCCTGAGCGTGCTCGAGTACTTCAGCTCGACGCACGGTGCCCGTAAGGGCCTGGCCGACACCGCCCTGAAGACGGCCGACTCCGGCTACCTCACGCGAAAGCTCGCGGACGTGGCGCAGAACGTCGTCATCACGATGGAGAACTGCGGCACGGGCCAGGGCATCACCAAGGGCGTCATCTACAAGGGCGAGAAGGTCGAAGTCTCGCTCTCGCAGTCGATCCGAGGACGCGTCAGCCGCGTCAACATCGTCAACCCGATCACCGATGAGATCGTCGTCAAAGAGAACGAGATGATCACGGTGGCCGCGGCGCGGAAGCTGGAGGACATGCAGATCGAGAAGATCCAGGTCCGCAGCCCGATGACGTGCGAGGCGACCCTCGGCATCTGTCGTCGTTGCTACGGCATGGACCTCTCGACCGGCCAACTCGTCGAGCCCGGCATGGCCGTCGGCATCATCGCCGCCCAGTCGATCGGCGAGCCCGGCACGCAGCTCACCATGCGTACCTTCCACATCGGCGGCGTGGCCACCCGAGGCATGGAAGAAAAAGACGTCAAGTGCAAGCGAGAGGGCAAGGTCAAGTACGTCGGCATCAACCTCGTCACCAACGCCGACGGCCAGCGCATCGCACTTTCGCGTAACGGCGAAATCCAGATCCTTGACCCCAAGGGCCGGGAGCTGGAGAAGTACGACGTGCCGGACGGCTCGGAGATGAAGGTCGAAGACGGGTCGATGGTCACCAAGGGCACGATGCTCTGCGAGTGGGACCCCCACAACGTCCCGATCCTCACCGAGGTCGGCGGCAAGGTCCGTTACGAGGACATCGTCGAAGGCGAGACCATGCGGCAGGAGATCGACCCCTCCGGCCACACCCGCCGCACCATCATCGAGCACAAGGGCGACCTCCACCCTCAGATCCTCATCGAGGACGCCGAGGGCAAGACGCTCGCCTATTACTACATCCCCGAGCGTGCCGGCATCGAGGTCGCCGACTCGGCCCAGGTCGGCGCCGGCACCCTGCTGGCCAAGACGCCGCGCGAAGTCGGCGGAACCCAGGACATCACCGGCGGTCTGCCGCGCGTGACCGAGCTTTTCGAGGCCCGCCGCCCGAAAGAGCCCGCCGTCATCGCCGAGATCGACGGCCGCGTCGAGCTTCTGGAGGAGAAGCGTCGCGGCAAGCGGACGATCATCGTCCGCAACGAGAGCGGCATCGAGCGCGAGCACCTCGTGCCCCACGGCCGCTACCTCCGCGTCCACGGCGGCGACCGCGTCAAGGCCGGCGACGCCCTGATCGAAGGGCCGCTCGTGCCGCACGACATCCTCAAGATCTCCGGCGAGGAAGCCGTCCAGCGCTACCTCCTTCGCGAGATCCAGAACGTCTATCGCAGCCAGCGCGTCGAGATCGACGACAAGCACCTGGAGATCATCGTCGCCCAGATGCTCCGCAAGGTCCGCGTCGACTCCGTCGGCGACACCGGCCTCTTGCCCGGCTCGGTCATCGACAAGTTCGAGTTCCGCGCCAAGAACATGGAACTCATGAGCTGCGTCAAGATCAAGGACCCCGGCGACACCGACTTCCGCCAGGGTGATATCGTCCCCCGCGACCACTTCGACGCCGAGAATCTCCGCGTGGAAGAGGCCGGCGCCAAGAAGGCCGAATGGGTCCGTCCCAAGCCGGCCTCGGCCAGCACTCAGCTCCTTGGCATCACCAAGGCCGCCGTGCAGTCCGACAGCTTCATCTCCGCCGCGAGCTTCCAGGAGACGACCAAGGTCCTCACCGAGGCCGCCCTCGCCGGCAAGATCGACACCCTGGTCGGTCTCAAGGAGAACGTCATCCTCGGCCACCTCGTCCCCGCCGGCACCGGCTTCAAGCTCCACCAGGAAGCCGAAGTCCGCATTCGACCGGAGGCACTGGAAGCCCTGGCCGAGAAGGGACCGGGCTACAGCCGTTACCCGCGTGAAGAGGCGACCACGGCGACCCCGTGACGCCCGCCCGGCCGGTCGCCCTTGCGACCTGCCGTGGTTGATCTCGACAACACCCCGGCCCGTCGCTATCACTCCGATGGCGTCGGGCCGGTTGCATTCTGGAAGGGAGAGGCTCGCTCATGGACGAGGCGAGCGAACCGCGGGGCATGGACCTGCTCGACCTGATCATCCTGACCGCCGGGGCCGCCGGCGCTCTGGCGCTGGCCAGGGCCTGGCCGACGGTCGAGATGTTCATCCTGGAGGACACGGTAATAACGCCTCGTCCTTACCGGCGGATCGAGCTGGGCTTCCGATCCTCGATCCTGGCCGGCTTCGCCGTGGCCGTCGCGGCGGCGCGACGTCTCGTCCGATACCGCCGGCTGCCACGCCTGGGGGAATGGCTGGCGTCCTTGCTCGCGATTCACCTTCTGCTCTCCACCAGAGTGCTCCCGAGCCCGTCGGACCTCGCGGACCGGCTGGATGCCGCCGTGATGAGCCTCGCCTGGAACCACGTCAACCCGTGGCTCGGCGTCGTCGGCGGTGCGTGCCTGGTCGTCGTCTCGGTGGCCGCGTGGCTCGCGACCCGGGGCGATCCTCGGCACTCGGGACGACTGAAGGGCATCTGGGCGACGCTCGCGGCGTTCGTCGCCGTGTGGGGCCTGTTGCCGATCCTCGACCAGATGGTCCGGTACGGCCCCTGGCGCATCTGGCCCGAGCCGGTCTATTCATTCCCCTTTTTCCATCAACGGCACTACATGGAATACGTCAAAACAAAGGAATGGGTAGATCTTCGGCTCGAGGCGATTGCGACGACCGCCACCGTGGTCTTCTACCTCGTGCCGGCGGCGTGGGCAGTCGTCCGCCTGTTGCGCCGGCCGACGTCGCCGAGACCCTGGACGGATCGCCTCGGCGTCCTGAGCTTCCTCTGCGCCGGCCTGTCCTGCGTCGTGCTCGCGCAGGCCACGGATGGTTCCTGGTACGCACCTCTTGAGGCCCTCTGGCGATCCGGGCTCCGCTGGGGCGCCGGCGCGATCCTCGGCCTGTCGCTCGCCGCCTGGCTCCCCGGCCACCTCCGCCGCCGGAGCCATCCCGTCGCGGGCCGTTCGGTCCCGGTCGATGGTATCGCGAAAATCTCGACGCCGAGGACGCCGTCCGTCCGCCTGGAATCGCCCGCTCGGAGCGGGCTATGATGGATGATCCTGGAGAAGAATCGCCCCGACCGGAGGCATGACCCGCATGGCCACCGCCGCACAGACCCTCCGCATCGGCCCGGCCGATCATCGCCGCAAGATGACGCTCGAAGAGTTCGAGGACGCCGACTTCGAGGAAGGCTATCGTTACGAACTCGCGAGGGGAGTCCTTGAAGTGACAGAAGTCCCCGATGACCCTCACGGATTCATCGTCGACCACTTCGCATGCGCGATCGCCGATTATCGTCGACAACATCCCCATCTGGTCCTCCGCAGCGGGGAAGCCTCCGGATTCCGGCTCTGGCTCCCCGGGATGATCTCGGGCCGGAATCCGGATTACGCGGTGGTCCTCCGCGGCGTGCCCAAGGATCGGCGTGGACGACGCCCTCCGTCCCTGGTCGCCGAAGTCGTGTCGGAAGGGGGAGAGGCCCGCGACCGCGATTACCAGATAAAAAAAGAAGAATATCGCATCTTCGGCATGCTCGAATACTGGATCCTCGACCCCGAACTGCGCCGCGTGACGGTCCTGACGCGCGACGGCGACGTCTGGGCCGAGTCCGTTTTCGTTGATGGACAGATCGCCTCGGGCCTGGTCCTGCCGGGGTTTGCCGTGCCGGTGGCCGACCTCTGGGTCATGCCGCCGGATGAAGACGAGGCCACATAACTTGGTCTGAGGCATGAGCGGACAGTGAACACGGAGCCACCGGCCTGATGCCTCCCACCGTCCGAGACCGCAGGCGATCGCTCCTCGTCGCCCACGACGCGCGCATCCGAGCATGTCGGGCCTGCCACATGCGGGGCTATCTCGACGAGGGCGAGTCCGTCCCCGTCGTCCGCGACCCGGAACTCGATGCACCGGTGCCGAGAATCCTGCTGATCGGGCAGGCCCCGGGGTTGAGGGCGACGATCACCGATCGGCCGTTCGCGGGGATCGCCGGGGACAAGCTGAGGACCTGGTTCGAGCGGGGCGGAATCCCCCGCGCGGACTTCTGGCGGAAGATCCACTTCGCGGCCGTCACGCGATGCTATCCCGGTCGGGTGCCGGGCGCGCGGGGCGATCGGGTGCCGTCGATCGAGGAGCAGGCGCTGTGCCATCCGTGGCTCGATGGCACGGTTCGCCTCATCCGGCCCGAGATCGTCCTCTTGCTGGGCCTGCTGGCGATCCGAACGCATCTCGGGCGCGTGTCGTCGCTCTCGGATGTGGTCGGCACGACCGAGATCCGCGACGGGGTGCGGTATCTCCCGCTCCCGCATCCCTCGGGCGTGAGCCGCTGGCTGAATGAGCCGGCCAATGTGGCGGCCGTGTCGCGGTCGATGGAGATCCTGAGGGGTTGGGTGGAGGATCTGGGCATCTAGAGCGATCGCAGGGCCTCGATCAGACGTCGGTTGGCGTCGTCCCAGCGGTATCCAAAGGCGATCTCGCGACCGATGGTAATCCGCCGGGCACGCTCGTCGGGGGAGTCGAGGAGGGAGCGGAGGGTCGCGGTCAGGGCCTCGTCATCGTCCGGGTCGAAATACCAACCGGCCGCGCCGCCGATCTCGGGCAGGGCGGTGGAATCGGACAGGGCCACGGGGCAGCCGCAGGCCATGGCCTCGACGGCGGGGATGCCGAAGCTCTCGCACGTCGAGGGGAACACCAGCGCGGCGGCCTCGGAATAGGCCGCGCGAAGGGCGCGACCCTGGCGATATCCGGGCATCTTGACCACGGCCGATCGGGGCAGGGCGGCGACGGCCCCCCGGATGGCGGCGGCCTCCGATTCCGAGCCCGCGCCCAGCAGCACCAGGGCCAGATCGCCCCGGGCCACCTCGGGCAATCGTCCCGCCGCGCGGACCAGCCGGACCAGATTCTTCCTCGCCTGGAAATTCGCCACCGAGAGCAGGTAGGGACGACCGGCCGGCAGGCCCAGATCGCTCCTCGCGGCGGACCGCTCACGCTCGGTCGCCGGCTCGAAGAAGAGATCCTCGGCCGCGTTCGGGACGTAAGCCACGCGATCGCGAAGCTCGGGGAACGCCTCGACAAGTTTGCCTGTGTTGAATTGAGAGACGGACAGGACCAGATCCGCGCCGCCGAAAGCCAGGGCGAGGCGCTCGCGGCGCCTCGGCCCGCCGAGGGTGATGTCCTGCAAAACATCGTGGCTGGTGACCGCGCGTCGGGCGGTCTTCGTCGGCACGAAATACTCCGCCGGGCAGTAGATCCAATCGACGGGTCCGGTCCACCACGCGACGGGGGGCCAGGGCATGAGCCGCCAGAGCCGGAGCATGTCCCGCGTCCGCAAGGGAAGCTCGCGGCGGGGGACGTCGCCCAGCGATTCCCAGAACGTCAGGCCGTCGGGCTCGGAGATCCGTCCCGAAACCACCCTCAGCGCGATCTCCGGCCGCGACGCCAACCGGGTGATCTGCGCCATCGCGTGCCGGGTCACCCCGGTCGGCCCCCGGCAGGCATCCATGTCGTAGATCAGCGCGACCCGCATCGGAAACGCTCCCGTCCTCGCCGGTCAATTGCCGCTCATCACCCGAGAGTCCACCAAAAAACGATCAACAGGCAGAGGATCACGCCCCCGACGAGCCACACCGGACGTCGCCAGGGCGTATCCTCACGGGAGAGATACTTCCCGCACGTCGGGCACTGCTCCGCATCTTCGTAGACCGGCTTGCGGCAATACGGGCAGGGAATTGTCTCGTCGTCATCGTCGTCCGGCAGTTCGAGGTCATCGTCTTCTTCGTCGTCATCGTCCCACATCGGCCCGGGCCTCGTTCTCGTCGTCGGTCGAACCGGGACGATCGTAGGGCAGGGGGATGGGAGGCGTCAACCGGAGCCAGAGCGGAGGAAACCAAGAAAGCGTTTCACGCGGAGGCGGGGAGGCGCAGAGGGGAGAATGCACGCTGAAGCGAACGGTGGAAGCTCCCGCATCGCCTCCTCTTCCCGCCTCCTCCCCGCCTCCCCGCCTCCGCGTGAAACTCTTCGTTTCCTCTTGGGACCTTCGCACGGATTCGTCACAATGGGTTACCCCGAGAGAACCCAACCAAGACGCTCGCGGAGAGCCTCGTGACCGACCAACCGATTTGCTCCAGGCGCAGTCATCGCAGCCCCTTCCTCCTGTTCGTCGCCCTCGGCTCACTCTTCGCTCTGGCTTCGGCGCGGGCCGAGGACCCGTTGCGGGACCTGCAGAACGCCTATGTGAGGAACAAGGACGAGAGCGTCGCCCGCGCGTATCACTGGGGCTCGCAGGGTGCCGGGAACGTGTTCTCGAATCATACCAGCCATACCAACCGACTCATCCCCATCTACGTCTTCGGCGCGAAGGCCGATCTCGATGCCGTGACGGGCAAGAACAGCGCGTATCGCGACCCCGAGAAGATCAAGGCGATGTACGCCGAACTGCCTCCGAATACCGCGAATCCCCGGGCCGAATACTGCGACCAGAGCGACCTCTACCGGGTCCAGAAAGAGGCCGCCGAGAAGGGGGCGAAGTACATCTTCACCGTCTGGTTCGACGGCATGGACTGGGAGACCACCCGCGCCGCGGCCATCGCCAAGACGGGCCGGGTTTACACCGAGGGCAAGGGCTCGGGCCTGATCTTCCAGGACTACGACAAGGCCCCGTCGCGGTTCGGCTATTGCGTGACCAGCCCCACCCATGACAAGAACACGACCAACGTCGATACCCAGACCCTCTCGATCCCGCCGGACAGCCTCCTGGGCGGCTACGACGCCATGATCGCCGGGCCGAATCCGTGGACGGAAGGCCCGCTCCAGGCGCCGGGATACCTGAAGGGCCAGAACGGGAATACCGCCGACAAGCAGGGCATCCTGGCCGTCGGCCGCCTCCCCCACGCGTACACGGACAGCTCCACCAGCGCGGCCGAATATGCCACGGGCGTGAAGAGCTACAACAACGGGGTCAACGTGACCGACGACGGCAGGTTCGTGCCCACGCTCTATCAGCGGCTCCAATCCCAGGGCTGGAAGGTCGGCACGGTCACGAGCGTCCCGTTCAATCACGCCTCGCCCGCGGCGATGTACGCCCACAACGTCCATCGCGACGATTATCAGGACATCGGCCGGGAGATGCTCGGCCGGGAGAGCATCGTGCAGAAGACGGGCAAGGGCCCCAGGCTCCCCGGCCTGGACGTGGTCCTGGGCGCGGGCTACGGCCAGATCCTGGTGGACGCCAGCCTGAAGTCTCAGGGCGCCAACGCCGCCGCCAACCAGAACTTGCACATCGCCGACGCGGACCTCAAGGCGATCGACGTGAAGAACGGCGGCAAATATGTCGTGGTCACCACCTCAATTGACGTCAAGGGTGACGAGGCTCTCGCCGCGGCGGCGGAATCGGCCGCGAACGGCGACCATCGCCTCTTCGGCTTCTTCGGCACGACCGTCAACCACCTCCCCTTTCGTACGGCCAATGGCGACTTCCGCCCCTCCGCCGGATTGAAAGGCACGCGTGAAAGCTATTCCGCCGACGACCTCCAGGAAAACCCGACGCTCGCCGACATGACCCGGGCCTCGCTCAAGGTCCTGTCCGCGAAGAAAGGTCAGCCGTTCGCCCTGTTCGTCGAGGCCGGCGACGTCGATTTCGCGCTGCACGACAATAACCTCGATAACGCGATCGGCGCCGTCTACAGTGGTGAGGCCGCCATCGGGGTGATTCTCGAATGGATCGAGGCGCACAGCAACTGGGACGAGTCCGTCCTGATCGTCACGTCCGACCACGGCCATTACCTCGTCCTCGACGACCCCGAGGCGCTCGCCGCGACCGCGAAGCCCGCCGGGTCGAAATGACCCAACCCATGCCTTGAATCTCCGTCTGTCCGGGCCATCGACTGCGGGAATTTGCCCTGGCTTTTCACGAGAAACCGGGTTGAGAATCATCCGATGGGGATGGGGAAGGACGACACGCGATGACACCGAAGCGGCTGCCTGCTCTGCTCGTGTTGATGACCGCGTCGCTGAGCGGCTGCGGGGCTTCGAAGACGACGTTCACCTCGGTCGCGGGCAACTACAAGATCCTCATGCCGGGCACGCCCAACGAGATGGACCAGGACCTGCCCACGCAGGTCGGCCTGATCAAGATGCATACCGCAACGGCCCTCGAACGGGACCCGTTCAGCAGCACCGTCTTCAACTACACCGTCAGCTACGCCGATTATCCCGCGCAGTTGGTGAGGCCGGAGACGGTGCAAACCATGCTCGACGGCTCGGCCAATGGCTCGATTGCCTTCGCGAAATCGAAGGAGCTGAGCCGCAAGTCGATCGAACTCGACGGCCACCCCGGCCGTGAGTTGAAGTTCGAGGCCCAGGGCACGGGGGGTGCCGGCACGGGCGTGGGGCGGTTGCGCATCTACCTCGTCGGGGACCGGCTCTATCAGGTCCTCGTTATCGGCTCCGAGGCCAAGGCGACGGACGAGGCCACGAAGCCGTTCCTCGACTCGTTCGCCCTGCTGAAGCAACGGCCGCCCGTGAAGGCCGGCGGCGGGATCAACGCTCCCGACTTGCCGGAGACCCGGGCGGCCTCCATCGTCCACGGAACGCCGAATTCGCCACCCACCGCGACGGCCACGGCGGTCGCCCCCCGGCTCCAGCTTCCCGGCTGGGGCGGCCTGGTCGATCCGGTCGGAGACTGCCCTGCGCAGATCAAGGGCGATCTTCTGGAGATCACGGTCCCCGGCACGCTCCACGATTTCGCGGTCGCCAGCGGCAAGTTCGATGCGCCTCGCGTGGTTCGCGACGTGGCCGGAGACTTCACGGCCGAGGTGGAGGTGCCCGACGACCTGAAGCCGTCGACCCAGTGTGTGCGGCCCGGCGGCGTCCCCTTCCATGGCGAGGGCCTGGTCTTCATGCTCGACAACGCGCGGTTCGTCCGCCTGGAAAAGGCCGCCGTCAACCGCGGCGCCGTTCAGCCGTACGTCTTGCTCGAAGGCGCCGACAACGGCCGCAACCCCATCAACGGCGGAGGCGGGCCGCCCGGCGTGAAGGCGCTCCGCCTGCAACGTCGCGGCGCGATCCTCACCGCGTCCGTCAGTCAGGACGGCCAGAACTGGATGCCTTTACCCTCGATCAACGCGAACTTCGACGGTCCCGCCAAGGTCGGCGTGATGGCCGTCAGCTCGGACGCCTCCCCGTTCACGGCGCGGTTCCGCGGGTTGAAGATCGAGGGGGCGAGCGGGCGCTAACGACGATCGAACGACGCGGGAATTCGGAAACTCGATCGAACCTTACGCCCCTCCCGTCGCACTACCTCACGGGACCACCGGGCACAGGGAGCGAGATTCGTGGCGATCGGGCGACGAGGCGACGTTCTGCGGCAGTTCCGGACGCTGTTCCAGGTCGGGGCCATCTCCGGCCTCAGCGATGCGGAATTGCTGGAACGCTCCGTCTCGCGCCAGGGGGCCTCGTCCGAGCTGGCGTTCGCGGCGCTGGTCGAACGGCACGGACCGATGGTTCTCCGGGTGTGCAAGAAGGCACTCGGCGATCCGCATGATGCGCATGACGCGTTCCAATCGACGTTCCTCGTTCTGGCGAGGAAGGCCGAATCGATCCGCGACACGCGATCGGTGGCGAGCTGGCTCCACGGCGTGGCGCTTCGGGTCTCGGCGACGAGCCGGGCGGACTCGGTGCGGCGTCGCAAGCATGAGCGCAGAAAGGCCGAAGGGGCGGGGTTCGCCCTCGCCCTGAAGGAGCCGGACGACGTCGCGGCCGTCCTGCACGAGGAGGTCGGCCGCCTGCCCGGCCGATACCGGGCGGCGGTGGTCCTGTGCTACCTCGAAGGCAAGTCGTACGAGGAAGCCGCCGGGCATCTGCAATGCCCCGTGGGCACCGTGAAGAGCCGCCTGGCCTGGGCGCGCGATCGCCTTCGAGACCGCCTCACGCGCCGGGGGCTCGCTCCCGCTGCCGGGGCGATCGCCACGATCCTGGCCGCCGAATCGGCCAGCGCGGCGGTGCCGTTGCCCGCAATCTGGGTGGAGACGACGACGGAGGCCGCGATCGCGTTCGCGGCCCCATCTTTCGCGACGATCGCGGCCGGGACGGTCCCGGCCTCGGCCGCCGCTCTGGCGAAAGGGGTGATGCACGCCATGTTCATGAACAAGATCAAGCTCGCCGCGATGACCGGCGCCGTGGTCCTCGGCGCAACCGGCCTCGGCGTCCTGGCCCAGGATCCCACTCCGGCCGTCACCCCCGCGCCCGCCCCCGCCCAGGCCGCCCCCGATGCGGCCGAGGTCGACCGGCTCAAGGTGATGGAGCAGAAGCTCGACCGCCTGATCCAGGCGCTCGAAGCCAGCCGCCCCGCGACCAGCCCGACGCCCGCGGCCAGGCTCGGAGACCCGTTCCATCCGGTGAGGCCCGAGGGTGGCCCCGCACTCGGCCTTCCGGTCGTGAGGACGACCCCAGCGCCGGGTACGACGCCCACGGCCTTCGATGGACCCACCCTGACCCCCCCGCCGCGCAACGCCCTTACGGTCGATCGCCTCAATCAGCTCGAACAGCGGCTCTCTCGCCTCGAACAACGCATTGAGCGCCTGGAAAAGCGTGTGCCCGCCTCCGAGGAGGAGCCGGCCAGTAAGGCGAGGACGGCAAGGTGACGGGTTCGACGTGGCCGTCTTGCAGGGTGGGGCAGTCCGCCCACCGGGCGGCGCAATCCCGAGGGTGCGTATGTGTTTAGCCCCGGAGGGGCGGAAACGCAGCCCTCCGGATCGCCTCCGACGGACCCCGTTCCCCGAACTCACGATGGCCCGGCCGAAGTCTTCGCCACGCCCGCATCCAGATACGCCCGGAACCAAAGCTCCAGCATCAACAGGGCCCACAGGCGGTACGCGTGATCTTTGCGTCCGCTGACATGCTCATCGATCATCGATGCCACGGTTTCCTCGCGGAACATCCCCCGGCCCAGGCAGACCGGGTCGAGCAGGATCGCGCGTAGCTCGTCCTTCAGCTCGTTGCGGAACCAGCGGTCGAGCGGCACGCCGAATCCCATCTTGGGGCGGGTGCGGATCGCCGGGGGGAGGTACTCGGCGAAGGCGTCCTTGAGAACGACCTTCGACCGGCCGCCACGGAGCCGAAGCTTGCGCTCGATCGGCATCGCCAGCGCCAACTCCACCACGCGATAATCGAGGAACGGCGCGCGAGTCTCCAGGGAATGGGCCATGCTCGCCATATCCACCTTGACCAGCAGGTCATTCGGGAGATACATGAGCAGATCGGCGACCATCGCCCGCGTGACCGGATCGCGCTTCGCCGCCACGTCCCAGGCGTCGAACAGCAGCGCCGCCGGGTCGTCGGCCCCGGAGGCGGCCAGCCGATCGTCGAACTCGTCGGAGTACAGCGCGAGCCTGCCGGCCTCATCGAACGAGGTCATCCACCGCGCATACCGGACCTCGGGCGTCTCGGCGATCCCTTCGAGCAACCTGCGGACCTTCCTCAACCGCGTCTTCGCCCGCGAGGACGCCGGGATCGCCCGTGCCACCGGACCCGCCAGCACGCCCCGCGTCCCGGCCGGCAGACGATCGAGCATCGCCGCCAGCGCCACCGCGCGATAGCGATCGTAACCGGCGAACAGCTCATCTCCCGCGTCGCCGGTCAGGGCCACGGTCACGTGCTTTCGCGTCTCTTCCGACACGAACCACGTCGGCAGCGCCGAGCTATCCGCGAACGGTTCGTCGAACTGCTCGGCCAATTTCGGGATCGTGGACCACGCCTCGGGCCGGACCTTGAACGCATGGTGCTCCGTGCCCAGGTGCGCCGCCGCCATCTCGGCGAAGTGGCTCTCGTCGAAGGCCGGATCATCGAAACCGATCGAAAATGTCTTCACGGGCTGCGAGGAAAATTTCTGCATCAATCCCGCGATGATCGTCGAGTCAACCCCCCCCGAAAGGAACGCCCCCAGCGGCACGTCTGCGACCATCTGCTCGCGCACGGCGTCCGAGAGTGTCTCCCGCAGCGCCTCCACGTCCTCCCCTTTGGATCGCGTCACCTCCTTGTCCCAGCTCGGCTCCCAGTACCTCTCCATGCGGAGCTTGCCGTCCTTCCACACCGCGTAATGCGCGGGCGGAAGCTTGTAAACGCCCTCCAGAATCGTGTTCGGATACGGCACATAGCCATACGTCAAGTATTGATCGACCGAGCGCACGTTGACCCGCCTCGGCACGTCCGCTTCCGGCAGCGTCAGCAGGCTTTTCAGCTCGCTCGCGAAGCTGATCCTCGCCCCGTCGAAGCGATAAACCAGCGGCTTCTCCCCCATGCGGTCGCGAGCGAGCACCAGGGTCCGTTTCGGCGCGTCCCAGATGGCCAGCGCGAACATGCCCCGCAACAAGCGGACGAAGCCCGGCCCTTCATCCTCGTACAGATGCACCACGACTTCCGTGTCCCCGCTCGACCGCAGGTTGTGCCCCTTCGCCTCCAGCCGATGCCGCAGCGCCGGGAAGTTGTAAACCTCCCCGTTGAAGCTCGTCCAGATCGTCCCGTCCTCGTTGCTCAGCGGCTGATGCCCGCCCGCCAGGTCGACGATCGAGAGCCTCCGGAACCCCAGCACCGCATGGTCGTCCCGATACACGCCCGAATCATCCGGACCCCGATGATGCAGCCTCTCCACCATCGCCGCCATTTGCGGCTCGGTGATCGCTCGCGCCATATCCGTCCAGGCCGCGCCGCAGATGCCGCACATGGAGCAAAATCCTCGCCCGATCGTTCGATCGTTAATAGCCGGCGTCGTCGTCTTCGGGCCGGATCTCCTGGGCCACAATCTCGGTCCACGCGGTCAGGACCGAATGCGGGGCACCGTTGGCTTCGAGTCGATCGCGGACCTCGCCCAGGTTCGTCTTCAAGGCGGGAAAAGTCAGCAGCAGGATCGCCAGATCGCGCCAGTCAGTACCGGATTTCGGCTGGCCTCGGCGACTCACGAGAGCGGCGATCTTATTGGCGATCAACTCGGGCGGCGTGACGACGAGCACCTCTTGCACGCGCTGCGAGGGCGGCAACGGGTCGGCTTGTCGGATATCCACCAGATGACGATTCTTGGGCTTCTGCAATTGATAAAGCCGGAAGCCCTGTCCTCCGGCGACCTCGCGCTCGCGGACGGCGATCTGGAATTTCTGGCCGAGATACTCCCGGATCTCGGCGGCCAGATCGGCGGCGCGGGGAGATTGGATGTCGACATCCTGGGTCATGCGGGACTCGTCGACGTAAGCATTCACCGCCTGCGCGCCGAACAGGACCGCGTCGTCGCGGCCTCGGAGGAATTCGAGGACGGCGTCGTGGATGGTGGAGAGCGGCAGCGGCTCTCGCATGACGAATTCTCGAAAGGTCAATCCGCCGTCGCCGAACATGGTCGAACTCCGGAAGAGTTCCCTGGTAACATCTAGCTTACCACGGCCCGCCATGACGTTCCACTCGCGGCGAATCACGGAGGAGAAGCCTCATGGCCTCGATCGACACAGGGCGGTCAGCGACCATCCCCATGCCCTGGGGCGGCGGGATCTTCCCGCTCGAATTGCCGCCGGACTGGAACGTTCAGGTCGCCTGGCCCGATCTCTCCGGGGCGATCGGCGATTATCCGGCGGCCCTGCGGGCCGCGCTCGATCGGCCCGAGAGGGGCGTACGGTTCGAATCCCTGGTCGGGGCGGGAAGGAAAGTCGCGATCGTGGTGGATGACCCGTCGCGGTGGACGCCGGTGCGGGACGTGCTGCCGATCGTGCTGGAAAGGCTTCACGAGGCGGGCGTACGCTCGGAGGACGTCTCGATCAGCGTCGGCGTGGGCCGGCACCACGCGGTAGACGCGGAGGAGATGCGTAAACGGGTGGGAGACGCGGTGGCCGATGCGTATAGTTGCTTCAGCCCGCCGGTGGACGACCTCTCGCAATACGTGGATCTGGGCACGACGCCCGAGGGCGTGCCCGTCCGCGTGTTCCGGCCGGTCGCCGAGGCGGACCTGAGAATCCTCGTCGGGTCGGTGCTGCCGCATCTCCAGGCAGGATTCGGTGGTGGTTATAAATTGATCTTTCCGGGATGCAGCCATCGCTCGACGCTGGGGGCGCTGCATCGCCAGGGGTTGGGCGGAGATGCGGGGAAGCTGCTCGGAGGCGACCTGAACGCCAACCCGATGAGAAAGGCCATTCGCGAGGCCGCCAGATTGCTGCGCGGGCCGTGCTTCTCGATCAGCCATCTGATCGGCGAGAAGGATCAGGTCTTCCGCGTGGCGGCGGGGGACGTGGACGCGGTGCAGGACCGGCTTTCGGACGAGGCGGGCCGGCGATTCCGGTCGCCGGACGGCGAGCCGGCCGACGTGGTGGTCGCGGGAAACGACCCGTGGCCCGGCGACCCGATGATGAGCTTCAAGGTACTGATCAACCACCGCGCCGCGGCCCGTCGCAACGGGCTCCTCGTCGGCTTCTTCTGGACCGATCCCGAGGAGATCGACCGCTCCTTCCCCATCGGGGCGCTGAAGGCGATTTCCGGCGCCGGTCGGTTCGGCGGATGGCTCGCCCGCCGCGGCCTGAAGCTCGCCGACAAGGCCGCCGAGACATTCAACAGCCCCAGCCGATTCATGATCCGCTGGGCGCGCGAGCTGGTCGTCGATCGCGACGTGCTCGTCTACGCCCCGCCCTTGCGCGAACGATTGGGTCCTCGCCTCGGCCCGATCGGCCTGTTTTCGGATCAGACGGAGTTATGGTCGGCCGCGCGAGAGATCCTCAAGGGCGTCGAAACCCCCTCGGCCCGCGTGTTCCCGCAGGGAGGATTGACGTATTGCCCGGTCCGGGAGGGGGGATAGGGATTCGGGAGCGGCTG
>JAQGHR010000052.1 GCA_028291545.1 Planctomycetota bacterium
GAAGGACTCCCGGCGCTGGCGCGACCGGGCTCGCATGTCGGTTGCTTGACCAGCGACGACCCCGCACGCGCGTTCCAAATTTGCCGGGTCGCCACAGATGTCCGAGTGTCCTTACTCCGCCCGCGACAAAGTTGGAATATCTGCCACGAAAGCCGCTCATTACGCCAATTGTTGACCCCTTCACCGGACGATAACAGACTGACGGAAGGGTTCGAGATCCCAGCGTGGACTCACGCGGGCGGTGGCGATGGAGCCGGACATGAGCCAGCAGGGCGATCTCAGGACGAACGTGCTCCCTCGACCCGCCACGGTGGAGCGGAACCACGTCCGCTGGACCTATGCGACCGGCGTCCTGGGCATGCACGCACTGGCGATGCTTGCGTGCTTGCCCTGGTTGTTCCACTGGGCGAGCGTGGCGGCCGCGCTGGCGGGAGTATATGTCTTCGGCACTCTCGGGATCAATCTCTGCTACCATCGCTTACTCACACACCGCGGCTACCAATGCCCCCGATGGCTGGAACACGGCCTGGCCACGCTCGGAGTGTGTGCGTTGCAGGATACGCCGGCGCGGTGGGTGGCGGTCCATCGGCTCCATCATCAACATTCCGACGAGCAACCCGATCCCCACAGCCCGCTCGCCGGCTTCTTCTGGGGACATATGGAATGGCTGCTCGTGGAGAACCGCGAGCTGAAGGGTTTGGCCCTGTACGAGCGGTACGCCAAAGACCTGCTGAACGACCGATTCTACCGGAAATTGGAACGCGGCCTGAATTGGCTCTGGATCAATCTCGCTCAATGGGCCGTGTTCTTCCTGGCCGGCTCCGTCGTGGGTTGGGGCACCTCCGGCCGGCTCTCGACAGGCGTTCAATTCGGCCTGAGCCTGCTGGTGTGGGGCGTATTCGTTCGGACGGTCTTGGTGTGGCACATTACCTGGTCGGTGAACTCGGTAACGCACCGTTGGGGCTATCGCACCTACGAGACCGATGAAGGCAGCCGCAACAATTTCTTGATCGGGATTCTCAGCAACGGCGAGGGCTGGCACAACAACCACCACGCCCAGCCCCGGGCCGCTTCGCACGGGCACCTGTGGTGGGAGCTGGATGTCACCTATCTCACGTTGCGGGTCCTGGCCTTCGTCGGCCTCGCGTGGGACATCGTCCTGCCGGACACGCGGCCCGCGGGGACGGACGCCGACTCGCACGGCTCTCGTCGGCACCGGTCCTCCGGTCACAAGCCGTGGAGTCGCGGACTTCGCCCTGCTCGTCGATCCACCCTTCGTGATTCTGAGACCGATCGGCCGAATTCGTGAGATCGCCAGCGGTTGTGGTGCCGGGAGCCCCTCGCGGGCGACGGGAACAGATAGACCTCCTGTCAGCCTGTTCAGATAACGCCCGGCATCACGCGCAGTCCATAATGAGGCCCTCACGTGTGAGCACAGACGGGCTCGCCGCACCGAGTGGGGCGAAGTTATGGACGAGCGTGGCGGACCTGGACAGGGGCATCGGCATGCGTTTTCGGGCTTCAACGCCCGCCGGCGCGAGGGCTTGGTGGTCGGGAGCCGGCGCAACATGCTCAAGGCCAGCATGGCGGGCCTGGCCGGACTGAGCCTCCCCGGGCTCCTCCGCGACCGGGCACGTGCGGACGGCCCGAGGTCCAGTAACAAGGCCGTCATCCTGTTGTGGATGGCCGGTGGCCCCAGCCACATCGATACCTGGGACCCCAAGCCCGGTCGCTCGACCCAGAACCGTGGCCCGTTCGACGTGATCCCGACGAAGCTGCCCGGGGTCTTTTTCTGCGAGCATCTGCCGAAGCAGGCCGCGATGCTCGACAAGTTCACAATCATTCGCTCGGTGGATGCGCGATTCAGTAACCACGAGCCGAATCGCGTCTTCCAGACCGCAAACCGGGAGGCCGAGCCCCGGCTCAGCCCGAGCGGCGACATGTACCCGGCGATCGGCTCCATCGTCGCCAAGCACCATGGGGCGAACCGGGCCGCCATACCCCCCTATGTGGCGTTCCAGACCTCTCGGAGCCACATCGCCCACGGCGGCTACCTGGGCACGCGATTCGACCCGTTCATCGCCAACCGCGCCGCCAAACTTCCGATTTACACCGACGTCGGCGTGGACACCGGCAGGACGACCGAGGCCGACTTCTTCCGTCTACCCGGTGAACTGTCACAGTCGAGGCTGCTCGACCGCCGGGCCCTGCTGACGGATCTCGACGGCTTACGTCGAAGGATTGGTCGCTCCGAGTCGATCGAAGCCCTGGACCGATATGGCCACGAGGCCGTCGAGTTGCTGATCGGCCGACGGGCACAGGAGGCGTTCAACCTCTCCAGCGAGCCTCAGGCCACCCGAGACCGTTACGGGAAGCACCTCTGGTGCCAGCAGGCGCTGCTTGCCCGCAGGCTGGTTGAGGCCGGCGTGGCGTTCGTGACGATTGACCTGAGCTACCATTCGGCCTCGGGCACCTGGGACACGCACGGCGACAACATCCCGCCCTATGGTGGCATCAGCAAGGGTCTCAAGCCGCTCTTGCCACTCTTCGACCACCTCATCACCACCCTGGTCGCCGACCTCGACCAGCGCGGCCGGCTGGACGACGTTCTGGTGATCGCCATGGGCGAATTCGGCCGGACCCCGATGATGGGGACCCAGGGGAGCAGCGACGGGCGCGACCACTGGCCCGTCGTCATGTCGATGTCCCTCGCCGGCGGCGGCCTCCGTCACGGCCAGGTGATCGGTGCCACCGACGCCGACGGCGGCCACATCAAGGACCGGCCGGTGACACCCGGCGACCTGGCGGCTACCATCTACCGCCACATGGGCGTACCCCTGGAAACCACCTACCTCGACACAACCGGGCGACCCCGCTGGATCATCGAAGACGGTTCTCCGATCGCGGAATTGTCCTAGCCGCTCGAGATCCGGAGGATCCCCCGGCGAATCATGTATCTCATCATCCTGAAACAGGTGTTCGCCACACCAGGGAGGCACTAGCCAACCGATACCCACGTGAGTAAACTGCTATTCCCATGGGCTAAATGCGACTTACCCAAGCCTCTCGTCCCTTCGCACCACCCATGGGTCCCGGATCAATCCTGTCCCACGTAAAGACTCCCTCCATTGCGCCCGTAGCTCAGCCGGATAGAGCAACGGTCTTCTAAACCGTAGGTCGTTGGTTCGAATCCAACCGGGCGTACTCCCAAGTCGTTGAAATCAAAGACGTTATGGCGAGCGATTTCTGATACGATTTCCGACCACGACGGCTTGATACGATTTCTGACACGATTTGGTCGGGAAAAGGTCCAAAGCCGGGCCTAGGTTCCGACCTCGGCCAGCTTCGCCTTCACCAGCCTCTCGATCTCCACGACGGCCGCATCGGTCGCTTCCTGAACCGCCCGCTCAGAGCCCCGGCCACGGGCCGCAATTTCCTTCCGGGCATCCTGACGGATCGACCGGACGGCGACCTTCGCCTCCTCGCCCAGCTTCTTGACGTGCTTCGCCAGTTCGGCCCGCTGCTCGCCGCTGATCGGGGGGATGCCCAGGCAGACGGTCCTGGGGTCCAGGGCGTAGGCGTTCATCCTGGCGTCGGCGAGGGCCTTCACGACGGCCGGGACGTTCGCCGGGTCGAACGGCGTGATCACGATCCGGTCGCCCCGGCTCGTGACGCTGGCCAGCTTGCCGATCACCACCGAGTTCCTCCGGAGCGAGGCCCGGAAGGTCTGGACGAAGCCGACGCTGAGCGTGCCCGATCGGATGCCCGCCCGTTGCTCGGCGAGGTGACGCACAGTCGTCTGCATCCACGGCCTCCAGTCGCTCATCTCGACATCCCCGTCATCAAGACACCCAATCGGTCGAGGATTCGAGGTATCCTAAACCGGATTGGTCGGGCGGGGCAGCCGACCGACATGAGGGCGACTCGACACCTGGCGGATGGCCACCCCGACGAATACCCTCGATGTGGCACGACTCCCCTTCCCGGAGCCCGATCATGGCGATCCCGCACGCAGAGTCCAATCAGGTCGTCTCGGTCGGGCCGCTCGGCCCGGACCTCGCCGCCACGAAGACGTGGACCCTGATCAAGACCGAACAGATGCAGGTGATCCGGCTGGTCGTGCCTGCGGGCAAGGAGATCCCGGCCCACAGCGCCCCAGGCGAGATCGTCGTCCAGTGCGTCGAGGGCCGGGTGGCGTTCACGGCATCGGAGAGGACGCAGGAACTCCGGCCGGGCCAGTTGATCTACCTGACGGCCGGGGAGACCCATGCCCTCCGGGGGATCGAAGACTCCTCGCTGCTCGTGACCATCCACTCGGGACGGGAACTAGCCCCGTAGGGGGAGTCCTCGATCTTCTTGAAGGAGACGTGGATGAAACTCATCGACCACGATCGGCTTGAGAGGTCGTCGGTCGTCGCCGACCGCCTCACGAAACGGGGGTGTGATTCCCCGAGGTCTCTCGGTCGGACCCCGCCTCGTCCGTTCATGACGCTTGCCTGAGCGCCTCCGAGGCGATGGACTTGGTGTCGTCGAAGTAGTCGTCCCGTAGCATCCATTGGAGATAGTCGGGCTTGGTGCGGGCGATGTCGTCCAGCGAGCGGCCCTTGTACTTCCCCTTGATGAAGACGATCGTCCCCTCCTCGCACCGCCCGAACATCCCGCTCAGGTCCAGCGCCTTCGGGTCGGTGCAGTGGTCGTGCAGCCCGTCGATCGTCCTGGGCAGGTCCTCGTATCTGGAGACCTGGGCGTCGAGGATCGCCAGGGTCGCCAGCACGTCCGCCGCCGCCCCGTGCGCCCCGTCGTGGTCGAGGCCGCAGTAGAACCTGTAGGCGGCGGTCAGGTCACGCCGCTCCCGCTGGTGGAAAATGTGGCAGGCGTCGATGACCTTCCGCCCGGCGACCGGGAACGTGATCCCGGCCCGGTTGTACTCGGCGGCCAGGAGCCGCAGGTCGTACTTGAGGATGTTGAAGCCGCACAGGTCGCAGCCGTCGAGGTGTCTGGCCAATCCCGGAGCGATCGCCCGGAAGGTTGGCATGTCGGCCACATCGTCGTCGGTGATCCCGTGGATGGCGGTGGCCTCGGGCGGGATCGGGACGCCGGGATTCACACGCCGGGTCCGGTGGTCGAACTGGCCTCCCGGCGAGAGCTTCAGGACGCTGACCTCGACGATGCGGTCGATCTTCGTGTCGATCCCCGTCGTCTCCAGGTCGATCACGGCCAGGGGGCGTTCCAGGATGATGTTCTTGAGCATGACCCCTCCGGGCGACGGGACTCACCACTTGAGTCTTTTCGGCAACTCCTCGGGGTCGTCCCAGGCTTTCTTCGCCCGAGCCGTGATTTCCCCCGTCGCCCGCCGCAATGCCCCCTCATCCATCCCGGTGGTCCGCAACATCCGTCCATGCACGAACTCGGTCCATGCTCGATGAAGTTATCGCCCTGGTGGCGTCGGTGAACGAAAGGACAATGGAGACAGAAGTATCGATTTCAGAGCCCCGATCGCCCCGGTCATAATCCCTGTCGGGATGGATCATCCCGACAAGGGGGAAGGGATGCGGGTCAGGCACTACGCCCTGGGCAAGTTCTATGTGATCGACTGCCCCGAGGGCACCAGGGTCGCTCGTGGCTCCGAGCAAGCTTCGGATGGCCTGGTATCCCTGCACGACCATCTCGTCGTCCCACGAAACGGGACGGAGATCCGCATCCCCGCCGACCCGCCCGAATTGCTGCCCCTGCTGGCCGAGTCGGGCAACTTCGGGGTCTCGCTGGTCGGGGAACCGGAGCCCGAGGTGCGGCTGGACGGCGTGTCGTGCCCCGGCTGCGGGCAGGACGACGTGACCTGGCTCCAGCTACGGGCAGGGTCGGAATCCGTCCGCTGCGATGCTTGCGGGACGGACTTCGAGTTGCCGATCCTTACCGAGCCCCGAGTCCCGGCCTCACGCCGAGCGGGCGGCTGAAGGCTCCCGCCGTTCGGGGTGTCATCCCGTTCGTTGTGGGAGTTGCCCGATGCAGGAGCAGGATGGGGCGTCCCGGATGGTCGGCTCGGCGGCCCTCTGTACCTCGACACTCGTCGGCATCACCGCCTCATGAAGAGAAGGACGCCCGCAGCGATCGCCAGGACGGCCAGCACGTCCCCGCTGTGGGAGAAGCTGAACTTCAGGAACGGGGCCGTCAAGACCCCGAAGAGGATCAGCCAGGCGGCCAGCACCATCATCCCCAGATCCTTGGGCGCTTTCATCACGTCTCCGATCGGTACTCAAGGCTGAGATCGGGGTCCAGGCCCCGGTCGAGCGGTCCGACCTCGATGGGGAGGTCGCCTCGCAGGATCACCGCTGCTGCTGGCCGGAACTTACCGTGCATGGCCGGGGGCGTCCATCGCAAGATGCCTCGTGCCCGGCGAAGCCCCGTCGTCGAATCAGCGGCGTCCGAACCCCCGATTCCCTACCGGCGAAGAGATCTGCAGTGCCTCAAGCCGGTTGGTCGCCGCTTGCGGCATCCCGAGGTGGAGGGAGGCGTCTGCCGCTATCCTTGGAGGGCCGACACCGCAGCACGCCTCCATGAATTCGAAGAAGGCCAACCTATCCACTCAGGGGACAGCCGATGTACCAGACCCGGCTCGCCTTGGCGTCCATGTACCTCCTCTCGCTCACCGTATTGCTCGCCGACCCGCATGGCCCGCAGGACGATTCGGTTCATGGACCTAAGCCGAGGGCCGAGACGCCCCTGTCGCTCAAGGTCGCCGCCGTCCAGTTCCGTTCGTCCCGAGACCTCGACGAGAACGTCACCCGCATCCGAGGCCACATCCGCCGCCTCGCAGGTGAGGGTGTCCGGGTCGCCGTCTTCCCCGAGTGCGCCCTCACCGGCTACTTCGAGGACTTGGCGAAGGCGACCACCGCCGACCGGCTGGCCGGGGCCGAACGGAAGGTCGCCGACGCCTGCCGGGAGGCGAAGATCTACGCCGTGGTCGGCACGCCCCACCGGGACGGGGAGAGGCTCTACAACTCGGCGACGGTCTTCGATCCTTCGGGGAAGGTCATCGAGCGCTACCACAAGGTCCAGCTTGCCGAGACCTGGCCCACCCCCGGCGATCACCTTTCGGTCTTCCGGGTCGATGGCGTGCCCTGCTCGATCATCATCTGTCACGACGAGCGCTACCCCGAACTGGTGCGGCTGCCGGTCCTGGCGGGTGCCAGGGTCGTCTTCTACGTCTCGCACGAGTCGGGCGTCCGGCAGGAGTCGAAGATCGGCCCCTACCGGGCGCAGATCCAGGCCCGAGCCGTGGAGAACACGGTCTACGTCGTCCACGCCAATGCCCCGGCTGACGAGGACACGACAGGATCGCACGGGCAGAGCCGGGTCGTCGCCCCGGACGGCAACGTCGTCCACGAGGCGTCGATGTTCGGAGAGGAATCGGTAGTCGAAGACCTCAACCTCTCCCGTGCGACGGCGGCCAACGCCCTGAACAGCCTGGGCCGGGGTCCGCTCTCGAAGTGGTGGGAAGAGGGGATCAAGCAGGTCCGCATTATCGAGTGAGCGGGCCGAGGGCGAAGGCCGCCCCGGCGACTCGATGCCCGGAGGGCCGCCGACGGGTCCGAGGCTCGGGGATGATCCGTCCCGGCTCTCCGAGATCCGCCGTGTCGCCCCCGGAGTCATGACGAATAAGCCGATCGACCTGGGCACGGTCTGCCGCATGCGAGAGACGGCGGCAATGGCGGCGTGAGGGACATCGCAGTCGCCGCCGATCGGATGCCGGGCCTCCGGGCCTCGGCGAGTTGATCGATCCGTGAGCCCGTTGGCTCACCGACCTACCTGACGGTGACGTGGGGCCGGATCTCCGAGAACCGCTTCTCCCCGATCCCCTTGACCCGCCGCAGGTCGTCCGCCGAGCGGTAGGGCCTGCCCTCGATGATGTGCCGGGCGATCACCGGGCCGACCCCCGGCAGCGACTCCAGTTCCTCCTGGGTCGCCGAGTTGATGTCGATCAGGCGTGCCGAGTTCGTTCGGATGTCGGGCGTCGATCGGCTTGACGCTGCTCCGGGATCGTGGCGAACGGGCGGGCCTCGTGCAACACGCCCCGGACCAACGATTTCCCACCGCTTCCCGTCGCTCTGGATCGAGACCGTGCCATCCAGGTCCGTCCTCAGCAGGGGGATCTCTCGCCTTTCGAGCAACGCCAGGGTTTGAGCGTGGGGATGACCGAATCCGTTGCCCGCCCCGAGGCTGGCGACGGCGAGCCTGGGTCGGACGATCCCCAGCCACCGGGCGTCGGTGCCGTTGCGGCTGCCGTGGTGGGCCAGCTTCAGGACCGTGCAATCCCGGAGCAGATCCGGGCAGTTCGCCTCCCAGAATGTCCGTTCCCCGGCCTCGCTGTCGCCCGTCAGCAGGGCCGAGAACGAGCCGTTCTGGAGCCGGATGCCGATCGAGTTGTCGTTCTCGTCCTTGCGATCCTCGGGTGGCTGGGGCAGCACCGTCAGCACGACCGAGCCGAGTTCGATCTTGCGTGGGACATCGGTCGGGATGATCGCCTGCATCCCGCTGTCCCGGACCAGCGTCAGCAGCTTGAGGTACGTCGGGGTCGTGTGCGAGGAATCGGTGGCGAGGAAGATCCTGGGATGGAACGCCCGAATTACGTCGTCCATGCCGCCGTAGTGATCGACGTGGTGGTGCGTGACAACCACGAGATCGATGGAGCGGACGCCGAGGTTCCTCAGCGTCGGAACGATCTCCTTCGACGGCCCGGCGTCGATGAGGGCCGTCTTGCCCTCGGGCGATCGGATCAGGATGGCGTCACCCTGGCCCACGTCGAGGAAGTCGAAGGTGGCCGTGGCGTTCGGCTCCAGGGCGGGCCTCTCCTGGGCCGTGGCGGGGCTCGGAGCCAGAAGCATTCCCAGGACGAATAGGAGCGGGGAGAGGCGTCTCATAGCTTGATGTCGCCGCCGGGGTCGGTCTTCTTCAAGTCCGCCTGGACGGCAGCCGTCTGGTCGGCGACCTTGGCCGTCGTCCCGGCGTCCTTCTCGATCGAGAACGACAGGATGTCCCCGGCCTTGGCTCCTTTGGGGAGCAGGGCCTTGGGGAAGTTGATCGGATCGCCGCCGTCGGTCAGGAGGACGGCGACCTGCTTCCTGTCGCCCTCGAAGCGGTCGATCGTCAAGCGGGTCGTCACGAAGCCGTCCCTTGGAGATTGAGTCATGCCGCCATTGGCGCATACGGGGCTCGCCAGTGTGGCAGATGCCTGGCGTCAAGGACTATGCGTCGGGGCGGCGGCATCAAGACAGAGGACGATGAGAATTAGAGGTCCGATGCTCCCCCGTCAAATCGCTCTCGTAAACGCTGTCCGTCAGGTAGGCGAGTAGATGACCCACTTCGAGAGGGTCGATTGGAAAGACAATCCGTCTCTTACCCGTCCTGTCGATCTTGATGTCGAGCTTGACACCGAAGAATCTCTTCATGCCGCCTTGAATGCGGTCCGGAGTTGCCTTCTCGTGGTCGAGCACTTTGGTGAACAAGATTGCGGAAAACTTCTTCCGCATCACAGGCTTGCACATCTTGATAATGAGCGAAGGGTCTGCCTTGGTGAGTTTCTCGTGTTGAAGGACCGTCGTAATATCTTCGTCGGAGGCTTCACGGAAATGTGCTGACAAATCTAAGAATTGGTTGGTCTTGAAATACGACCGGAAGAGGAGTTCGTTGCCCGAGATGACGGCCATGAGACGATCGGCGATCTTAACACCGGGATCAACCATGCTGTAGAACATCCCGCCCCTGAAAAGAACCGTGCTCCCCGTCTGGAGGATGTGTGATCGGTCAAAGTGCTGGAAATAGTACCCCTTTTGTCCCGTCACCGTCCCGTTGTCGATGCCCAAGATGGCTCTGACGACCGGTGCCTTGGGGGTGAATGGCATCTGAATTTTGTGGAATTCCTGGGGCTTGTCCATGCCCCTGGAAAGTATGAGAGGAATGTCAAACGGAGATATCGAAGTTATCGAATCCGGCGATGGTGTGAATGTGGCATGGAATGACAATTTCTGAATGCCAACATCAACGAACTCTTTGCTCTGTTTCAAGAATTCTTGAGTGAGCCTTACCTGAAGGCTGGATTCCAGGTCGAGTCTTTGGAGGTCGAAGCCCCCTGACTGATCCCTCGTGACAACGTAGAATTGCATCTTCGCAACACTTGACATCCACGGCTCCGTCAGGCTTGCAGGTAGATGTAATCCGAAAGCTCTCTCACTTCGAGGGTGTTGTCGTTTCGGCGAAGCGTCTGCTTAGTAATCAGGAGGTAGGCCATACCGTCCTTGACCTCAACTTCATAGAAATGATAATGCATCAAAGACATTACAGGATTGAATGTAAATGCGTTTGAATTATAAACACAAGCTCCAATGATGGCAACGACATAGACAGGCGTGATCCAGTCATCTGTAAAAATGATGTTCTTTGTAAAGATGGGGAGGAGGTAGACAACGAGGAAAGACAAGACTTCCTTGTCGGCCGTCTTCACCTTCGCAGTGGTAAGCGGCTCTTCCTGAAGTCTCCTGCAAGCCAAGAGGAGGAGCCAGCATACAAGGACCATGCCTCCCCCCGCTAGTAGATAGCGCACCGCCTCGCCATAATTGCCTTTGGCGAGAGAGTTAACGGCCAAGGCCCCGAGGATAGGGGCGAGAGAGGTCGCAGTCAGTGCCAATTTGCCTATTTTATTCATCTTAACCTCGTTCTCAGGATGCCTGCTCGCAGTGGGGGGACAAATATGCAGTATCGTAGCGAACGGGTTTCCAATCGTCCAGAATCCAATCTGGCGACGATCTTCTTGCCAGAGCCGTCCTCCCCGAGTGGAGCCGATTTCCTTGAATCCGAGGTCGCCCCGAGATCAGAACGGGATGTCGTCATCGCCACCGGGCTGGGTCGGTCTGTTCGGCTTGCGGGCTTGCCCGTCGCCATCCCCGTTCGTCGGCGTTGCATCCTCGGGGGGCGCACCATCCTGCTCGAAATACTGCCCGAGCGTGGCCTGCACCGTGTCAAGCCTGGATTTACAAATCTTGTAAGCCCTCATCGCCGTCTCGACCTTCGGCACGAGTTGGTCGATGTCGGGCTCCTTCTGACCAGACAGCCAGTCGGCCGTCTCCTTCAAGACCCTGTAGTTCTTGTTGAAGCTCGCACTGTCGAGTTCCTGGACTTCGCTCATCGGTCATCCCCCTCCATGAACTGTCGGTTGGTGACGGGGACATCCCCGTCGTGGAACTGGACCACGAACGTCGGGGTACGCACCGCTGCTTCACGGCAGGTGATCGGCTTGTCGTCGTAATCCCTGACGATCGAGAAGCCCCGTCGCAGGGTCGCTTGCGGGCCCAGGCCGACGACGAGCCGTGCGAACGTCTCAGTCCGAGCGTGGGCGTCCTTACAGATCGAGGCCGAGCCCGTTTCGATCGAGTTGCGAGCGTCTCCGAGGGCTGCCGAGGCCGTGGTCACCCATCGCCCCGCTTCCCTCACCATCTGGCCCTTATGCCGATCGAGGTCACGTCCGGCCGCCTCGATCCTCGCCTCGGCCTGCAAGGCGATGGCGTCGGCCGCCTTCTCAATGGCCGCCCTTTCATCTCCAAGTCGCAACTCGGTGCGGTGGGCGATGGCCTCGATCGACTGTTTGGTCGCAAGCCTCGCCTCGCAGAGCGTCTGATCTGCCGTACCGATTAACCGGGCATACCCGGAATCGAGGGCCCGACTCGACTCCCGGATCTGATACCGAGCGGCGGTGCGGATCGCTGCCGTAAAGTTTTCGTGTTCATCCTCGGCTCGTTGGACAACCAGCCGGACACCAGTCTTCAGCCGCTCGGCCTGGGCCTCGATTGCCGTCCGTTCTTCCCGGAGCCGGTAGTGAGTGGCCGTGCGGATTACCGCCAAGAATCGCTCCCGGTCGCACTCGGCTTGATCCAGGATAGAACTGATCCCCGCCCGGAGCCGCTCGTTCTGGGTGGCGAGGGCGGTCTGCTCCCTCCCGAGGATGCGGCCCACCTGGGCCTTGATCCGCTCCAGGGCGGTGATCGCAGCGACGGCGTTGTCCCGGATGGTCTGGGCGATGTGGAGGGCGACCTTGGACGGCGTGTCGAACCGACGATGGGCGATCTCGTCGAGGATGGTGTTGTCCCGCTCGTGGCCGATGCCGGTGAATAGGGGGATGGGTGCCTGGCAGAGCAATCGTGCCAGTTCCAGGTCGTTCAGCCAGGCCAGGTCCGTGACCGATCCGCCGCCCCGGATGATGACCAGGGCGTCGAAGGGACGATGCCGGTGAACGGCGAGGGCCTCGTTGACGGCGGTGCGGATCGACGAGGGGGCGTCGAGGCCCTGGAAGGTCGCCCCGAAGAAGTGAAACCCGCAGAGTCCGGCATTCTGGAGCCGGTCGGTCTCACGACGGAAGTCGCCCAGGCCCGCCGAGGTCTCCGGGCTGATCACGGCGACCCGCACGAACTCGACGGGGGCGGAGAGGGCCTGGTTCCGCTCGTAGAGGCGTTCCTCGACGAGCCGCAGCCGAATGCGGGCCAGCTTGGCAGCGAGGTCTCCCAGGGTAAAACTCGGGTCCACGTCCTCGATGGTCAAATCGAGCCCGTAGAGTGGGTCGAACCGGACCCGGACCAGGCAGAGGATCTTGATGTCCGTCTTGAGGCCCTCCCCGGTCGCCTCGACGAACTTCTGGGCGATGCCGGTGGCCCGCCCCTTCCAGATGATGCCCTTGGCCCTGCCGAGGGGGTCGCCCCGTTCGTTGCGTTCGGTCAATTGCAGGTAGAAGTTGCCGTTCTTGGACGAGAGTTCGCTGATCTCGGCACGGACCCACTCCGCATCGGGGAGCCCCTGGCTGATGACGCCCTTGACCCGAGCGAGGAGTTCGGAGAGGGAGACGCCCTTTTCGGCTTCGCCGTCCGGCATCGGGAGGGTTGCTTCCGGCACCGGCTCATTGACGATTCCGAAACCACTCGGCAGCCAGCGATGGTCGAAATGACGGAGATCGGTGCCGGGCGGTGCGTACCAAGTCCTCCGGTCGCCGTCCCAGCGAGCCCCGAGTGCCTTGGCCTCCTCCTTGCGGGCATAGGGGACGGACAGGTCGAGACGGGTGTCATGAATCATGCAATTCGCATCGTCCTGCCTGGACTCCGTCGCCATCGACTCCCGCCCGCTCATCCCATCATACATCGAGAAGTGGGTCAACTCGAAAGGATGGAGGCAGTTCGGGCTTCGCTTCCCTCCTCGAATCGTGCCACGACGGGGTTGTGATCGCTCAGCCCGTCCCACTCGGGTGAAGCGATGACCTCACAGGCTCGAAGACGAGTTCGCCAGGACCGTGGCACGAAGAGCCAGTCACAATGATAGGGAATGGTGGGGGCGTTTGACCATCGGAGGGTCTGGGCCAGGGGACGGTCGGGGTTCGCCTCCTGCCAGCAGTTCGCCAGCCCGAACACGTCACGGAGCCTCCCCAGGATCGCCCGGTCGGCGACCGACGTGGTGCGGACCTCCAGGGGATGCCGCTCGCCGGCCGTGACGTTCAGGTCGCCGCCGATCACGAGTTCTCCGTCCCCGGCGTGATCGGCGATCATGTCGAGGATCCGGCTCTTGGCCGGATGGTAGTTGCCTCGGATCGGGGCGTGGATACTGAAGGCCCGCAGCGGCCTCTTACGCTTGCAGGGCCGTCGGTCCCCGATCACTTCCACGCCGACGACGTGGCCGTGGAAGTCGGGCAGTTCGATCGTCCGGGCCTCACCATGTCCCACATAGATAGCACTTCCCCAACGCCGGCCCTCGACCGCATTCCAGGAAACCCGCTGCTGCAAGTCCCCGTGGAGGAGAGGCGGGAGATGTTCCTCGGGTGCCACCGTCTCCTGGACGAGGCAGAGGTCGGGCCGGAACTCGTCCAGGACTCTCGCCCGATGGGAGCGGCCGGTGCCTCCCGAGCGGAGGTTGTAGGTCGCCAGGATCATCGTCTACCTCGACCGCTGCAATCGGTCCTCGATCACGGATGTGAGCCCACGCACGTCCCCGTGCCCGGCTTGCTCGATCGTAGTCGAACGGGGTGGGGATCGCACCGAACTTCTCAGGGGTCTCGGGGGAGGAGTCCGGCGGGCGGGTCGTGCGGTCGCCTCGGAGCCCGCTCATGGCCAGTCCTGCCGGGATGCTAGGCTCACGTCGTCCCTCCAAGGGGGTGCGAGGCTGCGAGGCTGACACCCACCATGGCGTCAGGCGGCTTCATGCAGGATGCGCCACGAGCCCCGCCCGCCTTGCTCTCCTGGCGCTCGTACACCTGCGTCGCCCCCGCCTGCGACTTTCACCGACCGGAGATCATCGGCGTGAGGACGGTCTCCGAGACCAGAGTCGAGCGTCTCATCGACCTGGGCTTCGAATGCGCCATGATGATCCTGATCGGGATCCCGATCTGCTCGATCCTCTGCGCCCTGGTTCTTGCCCTCTGCCTACTCTGCCTCCCGTTTGTCGTGCTGGTGTCGCCGCTTCTGTACGTCACTTCTCGCAGGCGGAGGCGTGCGAAGAGCCATCCCCTGTCGGACCGGTCGCTGGGGGTGTTCCCGGTGTCGATGGTCTCTGCGGCTTGGCACCCCGGCGGGGCCGGGCCGGTCTCCACGGGCTTCGGTCGTCGGGCATGAGAGCGGGGTCGCCGCCCTGCTATACTGGAGGATGTCGATTCATCTGTCCGCCTCAATACGAAACGCCGCCCGCCGACGTGCGGAGGCCGGGACCGACCGAGCATGAGCAGTGATCCTCGCCCGCCGCTCCAGCGATATGGTGCCGCCGTCGCCGCCGTGATCCTGGCGACCGTCGCACGCCTGGCCCTCGACCCGGCACTGGGCGACCTCTTCCCCTTCGCAACGCTCTTCCTGTCAGTCCTGGTCGTCGCCGCCTACGCAGGCCGGGGGCCGGCGCTGCTGGCGACTGCCTTCGGTGCTGTGGCCTCGGTCCTCTTCCTGCTGCCTCCCCGCTCGGGCTTCGCCGTCAGGGGCTTCGACAACCAGGCCGGGCTGGTGGTCTATCTCGTGGTCGGCGTCGGGATCGCCCTGCTCGGAGGGGCCCTGCGTCACGCCCGGAAGCGGGCCGAGGGGCACGCCGACGAGGCGGTCCGGCAGCGGGAGCAGCTGCGGACCACGCTCGCCAGCATCGGCGATGCCGTCCTCGTCACCGACGCCGAGGGCCGGGTCCGGTCGCTGAACCCGGTCGCCGAGTCGCTCACGGGCTGGTCAACTCCCGAGGCGGCGGGGCAGCCCCTCCCCTCGGTCTTCCGCATCCTCAACGAGGCGACTCGTCGGGAGGTCGAGAACCCCGCCCTCCGGGCCCTGCGTGAAGGCGTCGTCGTCGGCCTGGCCAACCACACGCTACTGATCGCCAGGGACGGCACCGAGCGACCCATCGACGACAGCGCCGCACCGATCCGGGACGCAGCCGGCCGGGTCGTCGGGTCCGTACTGGTCTTCCGGGACATCGGCGAGCGGAGGCGGGCCGAGGCGGAGGCCCAGCGTCAGGGCGAGCGGGCCCGGACGATCCTGGAGAGCATCACCGACGCCTTCGCCTCCTTCGACCGGGATTGGCGATTCGTCTATCTCAACCGGCAGGCGGAGGCGCTGCTCGGCCGCACCGCCGACGACCTGCTCGGCAGGGACCACTGGGAGGAATATCCGGAGACGCTCGGCACCGAGTTCGAGCGGAACTACCGCAGGGCGATGGACCAGAACGTGGCCGTCTCGTTCGAGGCGTTCTACCCGCCGCACGACCGCTGGTACGAGGTCCACGCCTACCCGTCCCCCGACGGCCTCTCGTCGTATTTCCGGGACGTGACCGGGCGGAAGCGTTCCGAGGAGGCGCTGCGGCGGAGCGAGGCACAGCTTGCCGACTTCTTCGAGAATGCGACGGTCGGGCTCCATTGGGTCGGTCCGGACGGGACCATCCTGCGGGCGAATCGGGCCGAACTGGAGTTGCTGGGCTACGACTGGGAGGAGTACGTCGGCCGCCCCATCGCCGAGTTCCACGCCGACGAGGCGGTCATCTGCGACATCCTGCGGCGGTTGCAGGCCGGGGAGTCCCTGCACGCCTACCCGGCCCGTCTGCGGTGCAAGGACGGCTCCCTCAAGGACGTGCTAATCGACTCCAGCGTCATGTGGGAGGGCGGCGAGTTCGTCCACACCCGCTGCTTCACCCGTGATGTCACCGAGACGAGGCGGGCCGAGGCGGCGCTGCGGGCCGGCGAGGAGCGGCTGCGGCTGGCGATGGCGGCGGGCCGGATGGGCACCTGGGACTGGGACATCCGCACCGGCGCACTGGCCTGGTCGGACAACCTGGAGGAGATCCACGGCCTGCACCCCGGCGGCTTCGACGGGACCGTCGAGGGCTTCCGCAGGCTGGTCCACGCCGACGATCGAGACCGCCTTGAGGCGACGATCGCCCGCTCGATCGAGGAGGTCTCCGGCTACGAGGCCGAGTTCCGCTTCCTCCGGCCCGGCGCCTCGGTCGGCTGGATGCTGGGCACCGGCAAGGTCTTCGCCGACGAGGCCGGCCGACCGGCCCGGATGATCGGCGTCGGCCTGGACATCACCGGGCGGAAGCGGGCCGAGGAGGCGTTGCGGCTGAGCGAGCAGCGGTTCGCCCGATTCATGGAGCACCTCCCCGGCCTGGCCTGGATCAAGGATGAGCGGGGCCGCTATGCCTACGTCAACGACGCCGCCGAGCGGGCCTTCTGCACCGCCCGGGCGGACCTCTACGGCCGGACCGACGAGGAGGTCTTCCCGCCCCGGACGGCCGCCCAGTTCCGGGGGCACGACCGCCGGGCGCTGGAGGCCGGGGCGGGCGTCCAGGTGGTCGAGGTTCTGGAGCACGAGGACGGGGTGATCCACCACTCGCTCGTCAGCAAGTTCCCGATGCCCGGACCCGACGGGGAGTCGGCGATGGTGGGCGGGATCGCCATCGACATCACCGACCGGATGCGGGCCGAGGCGGCGCTGCGTGACAGCGAGGGGCGGTTCCGTGGCTTGATGGAGCAGGCCCCCTTCAGCATCCAGGTCTTCGCCCCGGACGGGCGCACCCTGCGGGTGAACCGGGCGTGGGAGGAGTTGTGGGGCGTCACCCTCGAACAGATCGCCGACTACAACATCCTCAACGACCCTCAGCTCGGGGCCAAGGGCGTCCTGGACCCCATCCGCCGGGCCTTCGCCGGGGAGCCGTCCGCCGTCCCGGCCATCCAGTACGACCCGAACGAGACCATCCCCGATCGGACCCGCCATCGTGACGCACGGCGGTGGGTCTCGGCCGTCGCCTACCCGCTGAAGGATCCGGCCGGGCGGATCCGGGAGGTCGTGCTGGTCCACGACGACATCACCGTCCGCATGAGGGCCGAGGAGGCGTTGAGGGAAGCCCACCGGGAGTTGGAGTCACGGGTCGCCGAGCGCACGGCCGACCTGTCGAGGGCCAACGTGTTCCTGCGTGCCCTGCTGGAGAGCATCCAGGACGGCATCGTGGCGTGCGACGCCGAGGGCGTCCTGACCCTCTTCAACCGGGCGACGCAGGAGTTCCACGGCCTGCCGACCGAGCCGCTGCCCGCCGGCCGCTGGGCCGAGCATTACGACCTCTTCGGGTCGGACGGGGCGACCCGGCTGACCAGGGAGGAGATCCCCCTGTTCCGGGCGTTGCGGGGCGAGCGAGTCGAGGGCGTCGAGATGGTCATCGCCCCCAAGCAGGGGCGGAACCGGACGCTGCTGGCCTACGGCCAGGCGTTCCATGACGACCGGGGGGAGAAGCTCGGTGCCGTCGTCTCGATGCACGACATCACCGCACGGAAGGCGGCCGAGGCGGGGCTCCGCAAGGCGCACGACGAACTCGAACTCCGGGTCGCCGAGCGGACCGCCGAACTTCGGGCGGCGAAGGACGAGGCCGATGCGGCCAACCGGGCGAAGACCCAGTTCCTCGCCGTCCTCTCGCACGAGTTGCGGACGCCGCTGAACCCGATCCTGCTGGCCACCTCGTCGATGCTGGATGGGCCCGGCGAGCCCGAGGAGATCCGCCCGACGCTGGAGATGATCCGCCAGAACGTCAACCTCCAGGCCCGGCTCATCGACGACCTGCTGGACGTGATGCGCATCGTCCAGGGGAAGATGCCCCTGCACTGGGAGGTCGCCGACTGCCACCGGGTGATCGACCAGGCGATCCGGATCTGCCGCAGCGAGGTCTCCGGCCACGACCTGCGGCTGACGGTGGAGGCGGTCGCCCGTCATCACCACGTCAACGCCGATGCGGCCCGGCTCCAGCAGGTGTTCTGGAACCTGATCAAGAACGCCGTGAAGTTCACCCCCGAGGGCGGGACGATCACCGTCCGCACCCGCAACGAAGGCGGCGACGGCGAGGACCGCATCGTCATCGAGGTCGCCGACACCGGCATCGGGATCGAGCCGGAGATCCTGCCGACGATCTGGGAGCCGTTCCAGCAGGGCGAGACGACGATCACCCGCAAGTTCGGCGGCCTGGGGCTGGGCCTGGCCATCTGCAAGGGCGTCGTCGAGGCCCACGGCGGCACCCTGGAGGCCGAGAGCCCCGGCAAGGGTCGGGGGACGACATTCCGGGTGGTGCTCAAGGCCCTGCCCGAGGGGGCGATCGAGGGCGACGGCCGGCCGGTCGGGGACGGCCGGGCGGTCGAGTTGGACCGGCCCTCGTCGCTCCGCATCCTGGTGGTGGAGGACGAGCCGGCGACGTTGCGGATGATGGCGAGGCTGCTCCGGGGCCTGGGCCACGCCGTGACGACGGCGAACGACATCGCCTCGGGGTACGGGGCGTTCGAGGCGGGGGAGTTCGACCTGATCATCAGCGACATCGGCCTGCCCGACGGCACCGGCCTGGACCTGATGCGAAGGGTCGTCGCCCTGCGGGGCCGCATCGCTGCGATCGCCCTGACCGGCTACGGCATGGAGGAGGACATCCAGAAGAGCCGTGAGGCCGGGTTCACGGCCCACATGACCAAGCCGATCGACTTCACGAAGCTGGAGGCGATGATCCGCCAGGTGGCGACGGGAGTCCGGGACGGCGGCCCCCCCTGGCCGCTGCGAGTCGGCCCATGATGCCGGGTCCGAGGTTGGAGTAGGATCTGGTCGAGGGCCGGGGGCGGCATCGGCGTGCGACCTCCGACGACGGCCGCCGGTCGGCGAATGGGCGGACGCCGAGCGTCCGGGGCACGGAGCCGTCGTGCAGGCACGACCGGACCGGGAGACCGCCCGCCCTTGAACGGAGGGGTCATCGTACCTGGCGGATTTCAACTCCCGCCGACCGGCGGCGTCAGCAGGGTCGTCAGGAGGTCTCGGACCTTCAAGAAATCGACCGGCTTCGTCAGGTGCGAGTCGAAGCCCGCCTCTCGGGCGAGTTGGCGGTCGGTGTCCTGCCCGTACCCCGTCATGGCGACGATCTTCACGCCCTTGAGGTGCGGCAGGAGGCGCAGTCGCCGGGCCACCTCGTAGCCGTTGATCCCCGGCAGGCCGATGTCCAGCAGCACGGCGTCCGGGAGGAGGGCCGCCGCCACGTCCAGTGCCGCCGGGCCCGAGTAGGCCGTCCGCACGTCGTGCCCCGTCCTCTTCAGCAACTTCGCCAGCATCTCGGCCGAGTCCTCGTTGTCATCGACCACCAGCACTCGCCATCCCCGAGCGGCCCGCTCCGACGGTCGCATGGGGGCTTCCGGGGCGTGGCTCGCCGTCTCGGGCAGGACCGGGAGCCGCACGATGAACTCGCTCCCACGCCCGACCCCCTCGCTGCGGGCCTCCACCGTCCCGTGATGGAGTTCGACCAGCCGTTGCACCAGCGCCAGCCCGATGCCCAGGCCGCCCTGCGAGCGGTCGAGCGACCGATCCGCCTGCGTGAACAGGTCGAAGACCAGCGGGAGCAGATCGGCGGCGATGCCCACGCCCGTGTCCCACACCCGCAGCACGGCCTTCTCCCCGTCCCGAACGACGCCGATCCCGACCTGTCCCCCCTCGTCGGTGTACTTGGCGGCGTTGTTGAGCAGGTTCACCACCACCTGCTCCAGCCGGGTCGGGTCGGCCTCCATCATCAGCGGCTCGGGGGGCATCGTCACCGTCAAAACGTGCCTGCGCCGGTCGAACAGGGGTCGGGCCGACTCCACCGCCCGCTCGACGATCCCCCGCATGTCCACGGTCACGGTGCGGATGCGGATCTTCCCCCCGGTGATGCGGGAGACTTCCAGCAGGTCATCGACGAGTCGTGAGAGTTGCCCCACCTGCCGCTCGATCACGCTGCGGGCCTCACGCTGGCCCTCGGTCTCGTCGCCCTCGACCCGGAGGAGATGCACGGCGTTGAGGATGGGCGAGAGGGGGTTGCGGAGTTCGTGCGAGAGCATGGCCAGGAACTCGTCCTTGCGGCGGTGGAGGTCGTCCAGGGCCGCCGCATGCTCCTTCACCCGGCGGCAGTGCTCCGTGATGTCCCGGATGTTGCACTGGGCGACGAGCCGGTGGGCCTCCTCGTAGACGTTGCTGACGAACTCGACCTCGACTTCTCGGCCGTTCTTGGCCTTCAGCGGCAGGTTCTCGTAGCGGATGTAGCCGTCCTTCCGCAGCGTCTCGTAGGCGGCCCGGCTGATCCCCTCATCCTCGAACAGGCCGATCTCCCAAAGTTCCTTCCCCATGAAGTCGGCGACTTCGAAGCCCAGCAGGCCGCCCATGAACGGGTTGGCGTCGATGATCTTCCCCGTCTCGGCGTCGAGGATGAGGATGCCGTCCTTGGCCGTCTGGAACAGTCGGCGATATCGGAGTTCGGAGAGCTTCAGGGCGAGTTCCGAATTCCTGCGTTCGGTCACGTCCTCGATGGCGAGGAGGATCAGGTCGGGGTCTTTGGCCTCTGGCGGGAAGCGCCGGGCGTTCAGCACCATGCACCTCTGCCCGATCTCCGGGAAGTCGTGCTCGACCTCGAAGTCGTGGACGGACTTCTCCCTGGTGACGGCCTCCAGCAGCGTCCGCAGGTCGGGGATGTCCCACTGGCCGTCGCCAAGGTCGTAGAGGGAACAGCCCTCCGTTTCCTCTCTGGGCACCCGGAAGGTCTCGTAGAAGGCGTCGTTCGCCGTCCTGACGGTGAGGGCCTTGTCGAGGACCAGGAACGGTTCCCGGAGGGTCGAGATGATCTCCCTTGCGTAGGCGAGTGCGTCCCGTCCCTCCGACTCCAGCCGCTTCCTCTCGGTCACGTCCCGGAACACCAGCACGACCCCGGCGACATCCCCGGCTGCGTTGCGGATCGGGGCGGCACCGTCGTCGATGGATCGCTCCGAGCCGTCCTCGGCGATGAGCAACGTGTGGTTGGCCAGGCCGACGACCACTCCGTCACGCAAGGCCCGCACTGCGGGGCTCTCGACGACCCGGCGTCCCGCCACGTCGATGATCTTGAAGACGCCCTCAAGGGGGGTGCCGGCCGCCGCCGCCTGCGTCCATCCGGTCAATGCCTGGGCCGCCGCATTCAAGGAGGTCACGCAGCCGTCGGCGTCGGAGGTGATGACGGCATCGCCCATGCAACCGAGCATGTCATGCAGCCATCCCGCCTGTTCAGGCGGGCCCGGATCGGGAGGTTGCGACTCGGGGGACGGGGGGTGGGGCTCGGTGACGTTCGGCATGCCGATCCCTCACGCAGTTGTGATCATCCGAAGCGGCCCGCCTTCCCGGTGCCGCCGCACTGTGACCGGAGACTATCAAAACCTTGGTGCGTTTCCCACCCCGTGCGCCCCCAGACGCTCCACCTCGCTGACGAGGCGGCCGAGACCTGGGAAGTTGCGGTGGCATCAAGGCCAAGGCCACGTCAAGTTCGTCGGGGCTGACCATACGACGTGGGAAGTGGCAGCCCGTCACGATTGAGATCGAACCAGCCGTCCCTCCCTTGAGTTAGGTACTTCCCGTCGCCTAGCCTGAGGGGGCGGCAGAAGACCTATCCTAAGCGTGACGGAGACGCCGCTCCGACTGCACTTGCTGCATCTCTTTTCTCCGAGGTCGGGCTCGCCCCCTCGTACCTCATCCGCCCGGCGTGCGCCCTATCAGGTCGTCGATCACGGACGACGGTGCCAACGCCATGTAGGCGAGCCAGGCGTCGTAGAGATTCGGCTCCGAGGCGACCAGCACTTCCGCCGGGGGACCGAACAGGCCGAGTTCGTGGAGCCGCCCCAGGGCGACCTGGCGCAGCACCGCCATCTGCACGTCCGCCTCGTCATCTTCCAGCGATCCGGCCTCCTTGAGGATGACCCACGCCGCAATCCGGAGGGCCCGGTTCATCGCCCCGGCCCTGACGCCGGGGCCGCCGGGATGGGCGTCGATCTCCTCGCCGAACTCCGACCGCATCGCCTCGGCGATCACCTGGATCGTCTGGAAATCGGCCGACCGGACGTGGCGTCGGAACGTCTCCCGATCGGCCGCACCTTGCATCGAATCCATGCCGCCCCCTCATGCCGGACCCTGGGCGACCGGCGGCCCATCGGAGGGCACCGTCCCGGTCGTCCGGCGATTGGGTGGTGTCAGCGAAGAGGAGGTATGAGCGATGCGTGCGGTACGAGTCCGCATCACGGCGGCGGGGCGGCGTCCGTGAACGGTGAGAACAACTCGGCCAGTGACACGCCCAGAGTGGCGGCGACCTTCTCGATGTTCTCCAGGCTGACGTTCTGCTCGCCCCGCTCGATCGACCCGATGTAGGTGCGATGCAGCCCCGCCCGGTCGGCGAACGCCTCCTGCGACCAGCCCCGGTCGGTGCGGAGGCCCCGGACCCTGGCCCCGAAGCGGATGCGGATGTCGTGCTCTTGCATCCGGGCAGGCTATGGGTGCTCTCCCCTCGCCACAACAGGCGATAACTAGACAGTCGATAACTAGCAATCGACGCCCGCTCATCCTATCATCGGGATCGTTCCGAGACGATGGGGTGCGGGCCGAAGTGAGGCCGGGGATTCCGACCGCCCCTGACACCGCCGAGCGTCGGGCGATTGCCGGGTGGGATGAGGCACCACGCCTCCCCCGGCAACGGCGAAGAGCACGAGACGACGACAGTCCCGGAGTTAGAACGATGGCTCACGAGTTCGACGAGGTTGGCGAGCAGAAGGTCGAGCAGGGAGAACCGCCGAAAACGGCGAGATTCGCCTCGGTCAACTCGGGCATCCCGTCCAAGTCTTGGCTCGCCCTGATCAGATCCTATTTGCGATCCTTCGGAACGAAGTCGATGGCTGCTGCCCGCTTGGCGACCGCCCAAACCCGTAAGGCACACCTGACGACCGTGAAACTCCCTGCTGCCTACCTGGATTTGGGCCGGGACATCCTGTCCGCCGGTCGCTTCCGAGATGAGTTCGCCGATCTGTTCTCGCAGGTCGGTGCCTTGCAGCAGGAGAGGGAACGCCTACGCTGCGTCCAGGTCGATCGAGGGCGGCCGAGGTCGCTCTCCGAGAAGGCGTCGGATGCGGCGTCACGGATCAAGACCACAGCCCAGGCGAGAATGTTGGCGTTCAAGGAAGGATCGCTCCTGCGTCGGCTCGGCGAGTCCTCGTATGACCGGTACGGCGATGGCAGCGGTCCCGAACGCTTGGTGCGCCCGATCGCCGAGTGCCGGTCAAACCTGGCGGTCCTGGATCGGGAGATCGACCGTCTCTCCGGGATCGGGCACGGGCGTCACGTCACCCCAAAGAGGATCTTGGTCGGAGTCCTGGGTAGCTGCGTAGTCGTGATCGGACTGATGGCGGTCAAGACGGGAACGAGTAATCGCAGTGCACGAGCGCAACCTGCCACCGAAGCGGCGGCTCGGTTGGACGAGCCAAGGCAGGGTCCGGGCGTCAAGCTCTTGAGAACAGAGGACAGGTCGAAGGACCAGACGGGGGCGGCAGGACCCACGGTCGCTTCGACCATCGCCCGTGTGTCGGACTTCTCGAAGGTGGATTACTACCATGACTTCTCGAAGGACGACTACGAGTCCATCCCCGTAGGAGCGGTGAGAGACAGTCGAACGAAGCTCGTCGAAAAATCGGATGTCGAAGCCGCCAGGGACGACGACGACGAGATGATCGGGAAATGTCTCGAAGAGATGGGCTACGTTGATTCACGGGGAAAGTTCGTCCGACACGGCCGGAGCATCGTATGGCACGACGACAAGAAGCTCCGCAAGAATCGAGAATGCCGCTGGCTTGACGGAGAACTGCATGGGGTTCACACCACATGGCACTCGAACGGATCAAAGCTAAGAGAAATGACTTTTGTTCATGGGAAGGCCCGTGGGGCGGTCCAATACTGGTTCCCGGATGGCGTACTTTCTACATCGAGCGCATGCCTCGACGACAAGGAGCACGGGTTACAGACGCAATGGCATCCTAACGGCCAGAAGGAGTCGGAG
Source organism: Planctomycetota bacterium (assembly GCA_028291545.1). GTDB lineage: Bacteria > Planctomycetota > Planctomycetia > Isosphaerales > Isosphaeraceae > JAQGHR01. Next base: position 24,367 of record JAQGHR010000052.1, read on the forward strand.
GTGGCTTATGTGAGTGGTCTGCGCCAGGGGGAAATGCGAACGTGGCACAAGAACGGACAACTCAGTAAGGTTTCGACTTTCTCTGGCGGCAAGCAACAAGGGGGCGCTCGTTGCTGGAACGAGGAAGGCGTTCTCTTGTTCGAGAGGAACTACAAGGATGATTTAGTGGATGGAGAGGAGACTTGGTACTTCAGCGCCGGGCCGAAGAAGGGTAAGTCGATGGGGACGGCTCTCTACCAAGCTGGCAGGCTCATCAGACCCATGCTCGTCCCCCAGGAGACCACGAGGTCCGAATTCCTTGCGATGATGAAAGACGGTTCGGCAGGTTATGACCGTTCACGGGAGCAAACCTATGTGTGGTGGGAGAATCTCTGGAAGGAGACCTTCGGGCCACCTGCCAGAGGCCCTGCAATCAGGAACGGTGAAGTGGACAACCATTACATCTATCGGTGCTCGGACGGGATCGTAATCCTCCGCAGAGGTTCCGGGTTGGCAAGACAGGGCCAGATTATCTGGGTTTTGGAAGAATGAGCAGCTTGGAAGAATGACGGATGATTGACACCAGCCACACTGGAGGCGCCCGAGATCCGGTCGCCTCCATCACGATCATCGAGTACGGAGGGGCGGATGGGCGCACGAACGGTTGCGGTCCTGGTGTGGATCTTGAGTCTGGCGATGGCGGCACCGGTGCTCGCCGCCGAGTCAAAGACGGCCAAGGGGTCAATCCGTTCGGTGGATCATCAGGGCCGGACGCTGACCATTCGCACCAAGGATGGGGCAGGTAAGGGCGGCCTCGAACTGGAGGTCAGTCGCAAGGCCAAGATCACCGTGGACGGAGCGGAGGCGTCCCTGGCGGACCTCCGGGTCGGCCAGGAGGCCGTGGTGACCTACGAATCCGCCCTCCTGGTCGCCACCGAAGTCAAGGCGACCGGGGCCGGCGAGCCCGCCCCCGAGATCGTGAACGTCGCCGAGATCAACACGAAGAACAAGGAGACCTCCCCCTGGCCGTCACCCGACGGGCTGACGCTCTACTGGATCGCCGAGCCCCCCGGTGCGGTCGAGGGGGAGGTCTGGACCGCAAGCCGCAAGAACGCCGGCTCGTTCTTCGCCGAGAAGCGGCTGGTCGGTCACGGCAGGCACGTTACGGTCTCCGCCGACGGCCTGACGATGTTCCTGATCGCTCGGAGGGCGGATGGCAAGCCGGGCGACTCGATCATGGTGGCGAGGCGTGCCTCGACGGCGGCGGCGTTCGGGAGGCCGCAGGGGGTGCCGGAACTAGCCTCGATCGACTCGCCCCGCAACCTGTACCTGACGGAAGACGGGCGGACGCTGCTCTTCAACGACGGGTCGTCGAAGAACGGTACGTTCCGGGTCGTGGAGGCGAACCGCACCACGCCGCAGGGCCGCTGGGGCGCCCCACGTCCCTTGAAGTTACAGCAAGGCGTCGAAGGGCTCCTGACCTGCCCCTGCCTCACCCCGGACGGCTTGACACTGCTGGGCGTGCTGGCCCAGGACGGTGCCAATCCCCGGCCGACGTTCTTCGCCTGGAGTCGGAAGTCGCCCGACAAGCCCTTCGGCAATCCCCTACGCCTCTCGCTCCCCGGCGTCGAGGAATTCGCCGGGTGGTTGCCACGGTACGTCGAGAAGACCGGCGAGTTGTACTTCTCCTCCCAGCGGATCTCCCCGGACGGGAACATGGACATCTGGCTGGTACGCAACTCCAAGCCCCTCTTGCAGGGCGTCGATCCGGGGGACCGGGCGGGGGGACGAGGCACGGTCCCCGGACCTCCGGTCAGGCTCCGGGTCTCCATCTCGAAGGAGGGCGAGGGCCGAATCCACCTGGGACGTGTGCTACCCGCCGAGGCGTTGCGCCCCGCAGACGGCCTCGTCCCCATCACCGGCGGCTATGCCATCAACGTCGTCGGGAAAGGGGCGGTCGTCGGCGACGGTGGCTCCTCGCTTCGTTTCGGGCCGACCGATCCGAAGCTGCTGAGATCCCCGACGGGCGTGTGCTTCCCTCGGGCGTTGCGGCTGCCGTGCGTCGCCTCGATGGACATCGGGCATCTACGCCCCGGCTCGACGCTGGCCCTCTTGTTCATCACGCCGACGATGACCACCTCCATCACCGTCGAGTCGGACGACGAACTCAGGAGGACCGCCATCGTCCGAGTGGAATGCACGACGCATTCGGACCGGGAGAGCACGATGCGCTTCTCGATGAAGGCCCCCGTCGAATTCGCTCGGGCGGGCGAGTTGCAATTCCGCCTCCCTCCACTGGACGGGGAGTGGCAGAAGGTGTTGTCGCTGTCGATCTCCCTCAATTCGTACCGACATGGAACAGCCGGGATCAAATGGGCGGAAGACATCGGCGACGCTGGAGCTTCCGTCGGGAAAGTCTCCGTCAAGGGGTCGTCCGGGCGGACGCTGGGCATGCGATGGGGGGCCGTGCGGGGCGTGCTCGTGGTCAACGACGTGCTGCCCGACAGCCTGGCGAGCCGGGCGGGCATCGCAGTCGGCGACGAGATCGTGGGGATCGACGACGGCCCGTGCCCGAATGAGGCTCATGTCCTCGCCACGAAGGTGGCCTTCTCCCGCAAGCTCTCATTCCGGGTGCGACGAGGCCGGGATGAGCGGACGGTGGCGATCGTCGAGGATTGAGCCGGACTACGTTTCATCACGGGCGATGGTCGTGGGATCCGCATCGCCGCTCGGAACGATGTCGGTGGACGATGCTCGGCCCGTTCTTCGGGCGGATGCTTGGGAGGCTTCATCCTGCTGGATCCGGAGCCTCCCCTCGGGTGGGCTCTTCGAGCGTAGTGAGGGTGACAGCGGCTACGGGCGACATCCACGGGTATATCGCTCAGGCCGCAACACGAGGTACTCCAGAGGGGGCCGCAGTGACCCCAAGTTCGCTCTCCTCAGTGACCCCAAGTTCGCTCTCCCCTCGCCACAACAGTCGATAAATAGACAGTCAATAACTAGCGTTCAACCCCCGCCCATCCTATCATCGGGATCGCCCCGAGACGATGGGGTGCGGGCCGAAGTGAGGCCGGGGATGCTGACCGCCCCTGACACCGCCGAGCGTCGGGCGATTGCCGGGTGGGATGAGGCACCACGCCTCCCCCGGCACCGGCGAAGAGCATGAGACGACGACAGTCCCGGAGTTAGAGCGATGACTCACGAGTTCGACGAGGTTGGCGAGCAGAAGTGCGGAGAGGCTGTGCCGCCGAGCACGGTGGAGACGGCCCATCAGGGATCGGCAGCCGACTTCGAGAGGCCAGGTGGCGTGCCTGGTCCGCTGCGGATCGGGCTGGCGATGTTCCTCTTCTTCCCGCTGGGGTTCCGCCTGCTCGGGCAGCATCCGACCCTCCGTCACGACAAGAGGTGGCGCAGGATCGGGATCGCTTGGGCCATCCTCGGGGGCTGGATCGTCGCCCTCTACTCCGGTGTCCTCATCCTGTGCCTCCTTCCGGTCGTCCGCTTCCTCAAGAGGAAGTACCCCGACTTGAACCTCGACAAGTGGGTGCCGGCGGATGTCACCGGCATGATGAAGCGAGCGGAGCGGGAGTTGGCGGGTCCGGACGGCAACATGAGGCCGAAATGGGTGGGCCTCGCTATCCTCGCTTGCTCCCCGGTCGGGCTCTACCTTCTGTGGCGGCATCCGACCCTTGGCCGAGACAGGAAATGGTGGGGAATCGGCGGTGCCTGGAGCCTCGTTGTCCTGGTCATGATGGCCAGGGGGGATCACGGTAAGAGGACGACTGGCGACCAGCAAGTGGTGACGGTGGATTCGAGCACAAGTCACTCCTTGACGGCTCCAACCGCCGGAGGGAAGCGTGAAGCCCGATCAAACGATGCTTCGGCAGTTGTGAGCACGGTCGAGCCTCCTGCGATCATCAGGACACTCTTGGAGGCCGAGAGCTTTATCGCTGTTCCGCCTGGTGCGATTGAACTCCCCAACGAGGTTCTCACCAGTGAGTATTACCCCTTCCTGGAGGGCAAGATCAAGGTCGTCATGTATTCAAAAGATGTTGCATTTGATGCAGAAAACATCATGAGAGTAATCTATGACATCATGCCATCACATGGCAAACTAAACAAAACGACTCAGGAAATCTACAAGATCGTGGAAGGCAAGATCGTGGGTAGCGTGCCCCGCTCAGAATTGGAGAAATTGGAGAAGGCCGATCCTCCCGAGCGCTACCGTTTGAGAGAAGAATACATCGAGGTCGGGATGCCGTCAGGAAGTGAAATCTCGTGGTCGCACAAGTTGAAGCTCGGTGCCAAGAAGGGCGATTCCTGGGAGGAAGCCTCCCCGATCCACCAATCACGGTTCTTCGTCAAATCAATCTTCATGCTGGATGATCGGCCCTGCGCAGTCATCGTGGAGAGAACTCGCATCAAGCTCGATAAACACGAGGACAATGCAGAAATTACGACTTGGTACGTGAAAGGGAAGGGAGCATATCGCACTGAGAACAAGATTATCGAACCATCCGGCAACGCAAAGGTGGTGGCACGAGGGGAACTCATCTATTTCCCGAAGTGAATTCCCAACCTTTCGACCGAGTGAACAAAGAAGCGGCGTACGTTCCTCGCCAGGTTTCCGGCTGCCATCTTGCCGTGGCCGTGATGTGGCAGAAACATCGTCGCTACAAGTTCAAGATCAAGACCAGGGCCGGCAGCTTCATCGGCACGACGGTCGAGGGGCGTGGCGTATACGAGGTCGAGGCCAAGTTGAAACGACAATACCCTGGCTGCACCATCCTGCGTGCCGAAGAATTGTGACTCGAAGGCGTGGCTCACGGCTCATGCGAAGCGACGTAGAGGACGAACCAGGCCGAAATCTGATAACAACCCTTAGCATTTGAGATGCCAAACCCGAAATTGATCCTGGCGACTGGCCTCCATGAATGAGGCGAGGCCGCCCAACAACGACCACGCCTGACACCGACAACGGGCCACGATAGCCGTCCGACCACGGACGGCCCGCTCAGAGTGCGCCCCGACCTCGGAATCCCCATGTCAACTGCTCCGAACATCCCCTTGCAACAGCACGGTCAGCCCGAGCCTTCGCCCCCGACCACCTGGGCCGACCTGCTCGCCTCCATTCCGAGCCCGATGTCGCTCGTCGAGCACCTCGACCGGCATGTCGTCGGCCAGCAAGCTGCCAAGAGGAAGCTCGCCGTCGCCGTCTCCAACCACTTCAAGCGGCTGGTGGACGGCGAACGCTGGACCGGGCGTATGACGGGACTCGACCCGATCGCTGATGCGCCCGACCTGATGCAGGTCGTCATCGAGCGATCCAACGTCCTCCTCATCGGACCCAGCGGCAGCGGCAAGACGCTGCTCTTGAAGGCACTCGCCGAGCGGCTGAACGTCCCCGTCGTCATCGCCGACGCCACGACGCTGACCGAGACCGGCTACGTCGGAGAGGATGTGGAGAGCCTGCTCGTGAAGCTGTACCTCGCCTCGGGCGGCGATTTCGGCAAGGCCCAGAGCGGCATCATCTTCATCGACGAAATCGACAAGCTCGCAGGGCGGACTTCCACCGTCCGTGACATCGGCGGCGAGGGCGTGCAGCACGCTCTGCTGAAGATGATTGAGGGGTTCGTCTCGTTCATCCCGACGAAGCTCGGTCCCAGGCACCCAGGCGACGAGACGGTGCCGTTAGACACGACGGGTGTGCTGTTCATCTGCGGCGGGGCGTTTCCGGGCCTGGAGGAGATCATCTCCAGTCGTCTGGGGCGAAGTGCCGGCGGGTTCGGCTTCGGAGCGGCGAACGACGAGCGTCCTGTTGGAGAAGGCGATCTCCTGCGCCATGTCCTCCCGGAGGACTTGCAGGCGTTCGGGTTGATCCCGGAGTTCGTCGGGCGGATGCCGATCATCGCCACGCTCGATGACCTGGGCGTCGAGGATCTCGCTCGCATCCTCGGCGACCCGAAGAACGCCCTACTCAAGCAGTACAGGAAGATCCTCCGGCTCCAGGGGGCCGACCTGGACTTCACCCCCGACGCCATCCGGGAGATCGCCCGGATGGCCCATGCGAGGTGCACGGGGGCCAGGGGGCTACGATCGGTGCTGGAGATGGTCGTCGAGGGCGTGATGTACGAGGTGTCGGAGGCGGATCGGGGGCACGTTTTCGTGATCGACGAGCGGGTCGTGCGGGGCGAGGGGACTCCGGTTCGGACCCCGATCCGGGCGGTGCCGCCGTTGCGTCCGCTGCTCAGGAGGCGGGTGACGGGGTGAGCAGTGCAAGGTCACCCAATGAAGCTACGGTACTTGAGGGCGTACTCCGCTCGATGATCCCTCACGTTGAGGGACGGTTGTCTCCTCGGCCACGTCTACAGTTCTGAATCGCCTTTGAGAGGCTCCGACTTTATCTCGTGCTTGAAAGGTTCGCCGACGGGCTTCGTCAAATCGGGCATTGGCAGCACGTCTCCATCCGGCGATTTGGCCAATTCATAGTTCTGACTGCGGTAGGCTTCGATCAATTGGTCACCGGTACGGGCGAGCTTTCGCCTGCCGACGAAGGCCCCCGGTTCCAGCTTGCCGCCCTGGCGGAAGAACTCATCCGTCCCAAATCCTACCAACTCAATGCCGTCGGCCAGCCAGATGACCCGACCGCTCTGGTAAGGGCGATCTCGGAACTCCGGAATGCTATGACTCAGGAAAACTGCGTCGAAAAACCACTCTCCGGAAGTTGTACGCCGCAGGGAATAGCGCTCGCACGAATCGGTTTGGACTTTCCTCGAAAGCGTCCGCTCGCCCGCTTTCACGTCGTAGATCGTCCTTTGCTGGATTTGGTTCGAGTCGAAGGTGATCAGATCCCCTGAACGAAGAGCAACCCCGTATGTCAGAATCCCCTTGCGAACGACCGCAAGCGGCTTCCCCGGCTCCGGCGTGGTCCGTAGCTCGTCGTCAATAACGAACCGCCACTGGCGATTGTCCTGCTGGGTGTAGCGTCCCAGGAGTTTCTCCAGACGGCCCATCGCTTCATCGACCGTCTTGGGGGCTTCTATCTGGTCGGCCCCATCAGCTTGGGCCAGGAGGATCAGGAAAAACGCCGGGGCGAGGATCCGTTTGCGCATAGCTTGGGCTCCCTTACGTGCTCTACTGCACCTTCTCGTTCCCATTTTCATCAGTGAAAATGAGCACGGGTGCATCGTCCTTGGCACGAGTTGCCAATGCGATCCGCTTCCTGCCTTGCCGATCGAAGATCTGAAGGCCCGCCGATCCCGTGTCGGCATTGGTGCCGATCGAGACACGAACCTTGTTGGTGTTCGGGTCACGGAGGATAAGTTCCCTGTCCTCCAGCTTCGCCCCGCCCGTTGCGACCACCCCGATGATGGCGATGACTGCGAGAAGCCCAAACCGTTTCAGGCGGCGGTTTTCCCGATCCAACCGATCGACTCGATCCGACAGCGTACGGACAATCGACTCGTCCACGGTCATGCCTCCCTCGCCCATCGGCGACGATGGTAGGGCTGGGCGGACCTGCCATCGCATCTGCATGGTGACGACCTGATCCGACACGATAGCTCCGCACCCGACGGTCGGCAAGTGGTGACTCCTCCATCAGGCGAACACGAGTCGATGCGGCTGCGGTGCCCCGAGTCGGATGCGGCCTCGGTCTGCCTGGCCCGCACACTTGGAGGGATTGGTGGGACAGGTCTAGGTGCGGCTTCCGCAGTATTCCCATCAGGAAGCTCGAACTCGACAGAGAGCCGGTGGCTTGGTGACGGCGCTCATCGGGGCTGCTTGCGAGCCAATTATCGACGATCGCCTTCGGTTCGACTCCCGATCGAACGCTCGGCCCGCCGCAAGGCAGCACCGAGGCCCTCCGGCGTCTGCAATCCGACGAGCATCTGATCGTGGACCCAGATCAGGGGCAGACCCTTCAGGTCGCCCCGGTCGAGCCATGCGGAATGTTTCTCGATCTCGATCTCGATGTCGGTGGACCGGTCGCTCAGGCAGGCCCGATATTCGTCCATGTCCAGGCCGAGACTCTTCGCCAGTTGCTCGCATCCATCGGGACTGAGATCGTTCGTCGTGAAAAGGTCGTGGGCCATCGCCTCGGCCCGTCCTTGCCGCTCGGCGGCCAGGTACGCTCGGGCGGCGGAACGGGCATTCGGGTGGTGGGGTAGCGGGTGTATCCTTCGCACGAATCGCAGGCCGGTGCCGTGATCCTTCAAGAACGACGCCATCACTTCATGGTTCCGGCGGCAGAAAGGGCACTCGAAGTCGGTGACTTCCACGACGGTGATTACCCCCTGCTTCCAGAGGGCCTTCACGGCATCCGGCACCGGGGGCTTGGGTTGCAGGACGCCCCAGGCCAAGGGAGCCGTGACCGACAGGCAGGCGGCTGCGGCCCACGCCCGGCATCGGGGGCGAGAAACCGCTCGGATACCCTGCAGGCCGGAGACCGGCGACTCACCGGCTGGCGGCGTTGAGGCTCCGTCTTGCCTGGGGCTCGGCAGGGCGAGTTCGGTGATGGCCAGCAGCATGGCGCCCAGATCGACGAGCAGGCACAGCGGGCAGAACCGCTTGAGGGCGAGCCATTGGATTGCGAACAGCCCGATCCCGGCGAACCCGGCCAGGATGGCCACGGGTGTGAGCAGGCGGGTAGCGGGAGGGACGAAGGTCATGCCGAAGAACAGGCCAAAGGCGATCAACCCCGCTGCCGGGAGCGGCACGCCGAGGGGACGACCGTAGGAGGAGAAGATCACCTCGTCGCAGCCGTGCCGGACCCCGCAGAAGGCGGCGTTCGCCAGCAGGTAGTCCGTCTGCAAGGAGGCGCAGACGCCCAGGGCGAACAAGGAGCAGAGGCGAAAGGTGAGTAGTTTCATGCGAGCAGGCTTAATGAACGGGGCAGGTTGAGGCCGTGGTGCCGGGTGTTCATCGGCCCTCTATTCCGCCGCAACCGGGATCACCGGGCTGGCAGGCGAGGAGATTGAGCGGGTTGATCCCGGCGACGGCGCAGACGCCCGCACCCAGGGCGACGACCACGAATACCACCAGCAGAACCTTCTTCCACGTCTTCATCGTAGTGACCTCTCAAACTTGGGGCGAGCGAATCACATCAGCCGCCGCAACCGGGATTACCCGGGTCGCAGGCGAGGAGATTGAGCGGGTTGATCCCGGCGACGGCGCAGACGCCCGCACCCAGGGCGACGACCACGAATACCACCAGCAGAACCTTCTTCCACGTCTTCATCGCCACGACTCCTGGACTTGATTGGGGCACCCGCCTCCGGAATGCTTCCTATAGATGACCCTGCCATACAGGCTGACACGCCTCACCCCGCCGCACAAAGAGCCTTGACCCAGGCTCGGAAACCCCGCAAAATCCATCGCCTCGGCCTGCTCACCGCCGTTACGTCGATCGCACACTCGGAAGAGGTAGCTGGTCGGATGCTCCTCGATCTTGAACTCGGCCTGTCGCTCCTGGCCTCGATCATCCCCTCGTTGGTCCTCCTGCATTGTTTCTACAGGGCCGACAATTCGCCGGTCCCTTTGCCGGTGTTGCGGACCACCTTCCTGCTAGCCGTCTTGATCGTATTGCCCGACTACTTACTGGGCAACTGGCACCATCGACTTCGCCCCGAGATTTCCGACCCCCTCGGGGCCGCCCTCTATGTCGCCCTCCTCGTTGCCGCAGTCCCCGAAGAGGGAGGTAAGTTCCTGGTCCTTCGACTTTACTCGGCCCGCCAACCGGGCTTCAGGGAACCGATGGACGGGGTGGTTTGCGGTGCCTTCGCCGCCCTGGGCTTCGCCACCGTGGAGAACGCCCAGCATCTCGGCGACGGGGCACTGACCATGACCGTGATCCGGGGGCTGACTGCGATCCCCGCACATGCCTGTTTCGGGGCTATCCAGGGCTATTACCTGGGCCAGGGTTGGTTCCGAGGCCGCCCCCGGTGGGTCACGCTCTGGGGGTTGTTCGTCGCCGTCCTGCTCCACGCCCTGTACGACTTTCCGTTACTGGCGTTGCGGAACGAGGAACTGCATGGCGGCCTGCGGGCCGGGACGCCCACGGAACTCGCCTGGCGTTATGGGCTCAGCACCCTCTTCGTGCTGACGCTGGCCATGGAGGGCTTCTGGACCTATCGAATCGTCAGGAGACTCCGACAGGAACAGATCGACAGGATCAGGTCGCAAACCGACGGATCGGACACGGCATCAAGCGTTTGAGAGCACGAACGGCAAACTCGTGATTGGATGTCTCAGCCGCCGCAATTGGGCTGCCCCGGGTCGCAGGCGAGGAGATTGAGCGGGTTGATCCCGGCGACGGCGCAGACGCCCGCACCCAGGGCGACGACCACGAATACCACCAGCAGAACCTTCTTCCACGTCTTCATCGCCACGACTCCTCTGTGAGGTTTGAGTCGCCTGCCTGAGCGTACTCCCCACTCTTCTCCCATCCGCAAACCGTGCCTCTGATGTTGCAGGCGATCATGTCGATCGGCCTGAAGCCATAATACGAAGCGATCGCCTGCGGCCTAAACGAACACGACGAATGCCCAGAACAGGGCGGCTGCCCAAGCCTTCCCGACCGGGATCTCCCGAGTGGTCGGCAGGCCCGGCCATGCGGGGGGACATCAGCCCGGATTGAGACTCGTCCCTTGTGTTCCCTGCTACGGATCGTACCAGCGTTTTCTGGAGCTTCGCAAGAATAAAATGAGAACCCGTGAATCTGTGCTTAGAAATAACTGAATTCTCGATGAGTTAGATGTGTGATTTTCTCCTAGATCACCGCCCAGCCGGTGCCCCCCTGGCCAGCCGAGGATGATTCGGCGTCGGCGATTTTTTCATCTTCTCGATCTTGGAGGTCTTGAGACGTGCATGAAGAAAATCGAAATCCAAAACGAACAAGAAGGCAACCACCGTGTGCATTCCATCCGCCGGGGGTAGGGTCTCCGGTTTTCGACTTTCATCCTGAATTTTTTGGATTTCTTGGAATGTTGAACGACCCGATGTTCAGACGGGTGTCATGGGCTTCACCGTTCGCTGACCGGGACGACGTGCACGAGTCGCCGCCGATTCGTGCATGGCAACTCTGAGGTCGTGCCTCGTTCCCTGCACCCTTCCGGCAGGTGTCAGCGAGGGCGGCGTGTCGTCGCCGTCCCCGTCGCACCGTTCAAGCGGCGAGGTCTGCGCTGGTCAAGCCGAACACATCCAGTGCCGCCGCAAGCTCTGCCGGATCGTTCGCCCCGGCGTCCACCGCCCAGTCCAGCCAGCCGTTGATCGGGTTCGACCGCTCCGCCGGGTGTGCACGGCCCTGGCAATCCATGTCGTGCCTCGTCATCCCAGCCCTGTAGTCGAAGACATCCGGGTTCCGCCCCCGCCCGGCGATCTTGCGGTCGTACCTCACCCACATCTTCGCCCAGTGGATCAGCGGGCCGATCATCGGCTCGGGGTTCTTGCCACGCATGAGCAGCCTCGACCACTGATCCCTCATCTTGCCGATCATCTCGGCCACCGCATCGTCCCGCTTCCGCCTGTGCCACTTCCGGAAGGCGTCGTGGGCCTCATGTTCGTGCCTCCTGCGCTCGGTGATGTCCCGGAAGACCAGGACGACCCCGGCGATCTCGGCCGCCCCGTTGCGGATCGGGGCGGCGCTGTGGTCGATGAGCCGCTCGGTGCCGTCCCTGGCGACGAACAGGCTGTGGTTGGACATCCCGACGGCGAGGCCCTCCCGCAGGGCACGGGCTGCGGGGCCCTCGACCGGCGTGCGGCTCTCCTCGTCGATGATGCGGAAGACGGCTTCGAGGGGCACGCCCGCCGCCTCGGCCGAAGTCCAGCCGGTCAATTCCTGGGCCGCCGGGTTGATCTGGGTGATGCCGCCGTCGGCGTCGGTGGTGATGACCGCATCGCCGACGCAGGCGAGCGTGACCCGCAGCCACTCCCTCTGCTCGTGCAACTCCTCACCGCCCGCCCGCCGGTCGGCATCCATCGGCCGCCCTCCCCGTCGTCCTGTCGCCTCGATGGACCTGCCCCGCCCGAGTCCGATGCGTCGTGCCGTGCCGGCCTTGCGGCGAGCCGTCACGCCGTGTCGGCGGGTCGGCCCAGGTTTTGCCGCCCTCTCGTTCAAGGGCGTGATTCTACCGGCGAAAGGGCCCGCCTGCCTATATCGGGCCTGGGTCGATTCTCCTCGGTGAAATCCCGTGGGAGATCCGGTCGGTTCGCCGGGGCCGACCGTTTTCCCGTCGCCGACCGGCCGGGAAGGCGAATGCGGGAGGCGACCAACCGTATTTGATGAAGGCGTGTCGGCACATCGTCATCATCAGTCCTCGTCGGGGCGGCCGTGGATCTGCACGTATATACAGACCGAGGTCTTCGGCGTAGGGTGGGGCTGCCCCCGGTGCGGAACAGCGAGGGGAAACACCCCCGTTGTTCGTGAGGACCGACCTGGATGTCGCCATCACCCGTGCCTCCCGCCGTCCTGGAATCGCCGACGGGTTCCGCCCCGGCCCGCCGCCGGGTCGTGATCGTCGATGCCCTCGGGCTCCACATGCGGCCCGCCGACAAGTTTGTCACGCTGGCGAAGACGTTCCGTTCGGACATCGTGGTCTCCTGTCGGGGCTCCGGGGCCGACGGCAAGAGCATCCTCGACCTGGCGACCCTCGCCGCCGGGTGCGGCACGACCCTGGACATCGAGGCCCATGGTCCCGACGCCGAGGACGCCGTTGCCGCCCTGGCCGACCTGATCCTCGCCGGGCTCGACGAGATAGCGTGACGGCGGGGCGGAGGCCATGGCCGTGGCGTCCTCGTAAGCACCCCGGTCAGGGCCTCCGCCTCCGAAGGGGATGCGGGGCTCTCCGTCGTGGCGATGTCCCGCCCCCGACCTTTGCGATCCGATCGACCTGCACAGTCCCAAGGAAGGAAGGCTGGCATCCCCGAACTTCGGCCCACCCGCATCCTCAGCTTCGGCCCGCAGCAGTCGGGCCGCCCCGCCCTACGTGGGATTCTCGAACAGTCCGGCTTCGACGTACGGGAGGCGGCCACGAGTGCGGAAGCCCTGCTCCTGGCCTCGGAGCAGCCCGACCTGATCCTCATCGACTTCGCCCCATCCGACGAGGGTGGGATGGAGTTCTGCTCCAGGATCAGGGCCAACCCCGCCACCGCCTCCATCCCCATCCTGCCCTTGTTCCGGGGCCACTTCGGGGCCGGGGGCCGGGCGGAGGGTTCGGGGGAGGTCGGCAATGGCCACCCGTCCGCCGACGTGGAGCCGAGGGCGCTGATCGCCGCCATCGAGGCCCTGCTGCGGGTGCGGGTGACACGGGAGAGATTCCAGGGCTTCCTGGAGGCGGCACCGGACGCCGTGGTCATCGCCACCCCGGACGGCAGGATCGACCAGATCAACGCCCAGACCGAGCGGCTCTTCGGCTACGGCCGTGACGAGTTGATCGGCCAGCCCGTCGAGATCCTGATGCCGGCACGCTTCCGCCGCCGGCACGTCGAGCACCGTGAGGCTTACGTCGCCGGTCCCAGCACCCGGCCGATGGGGACGGGCCTGGACCTCTACGGCCTGCGGAAGGACGGCGAGGAGTTCCCGATCGAGATCAGCCTCAGCCCGCTGCCGACCGAGGGGGGCGTCCTCGCCGCCAGCATCATCCGGGACATCACCGCCCACAGGAAGTTGGAGGCGGAACTGAGGCAGGGGAAGTTGGAACTGGAGCAGGCGCAACGCCACAAGGATGAGTTCCTGGCGACACTGGCCCACGAGCTTCGCAACCCCCTCGCACCCATCCGCAACGCCGTCGCATGCCTGGGCATGGCGGGCCTGACGCAGCCGGACCTGGAGTCTGCCAGGGATGTCATCGCCCGGCAGGTGTCGCAGATGGTGCGGCTCATCGACGACCTGCTCGACGTGTCCCGCATCAGCCGCAACCGGCTGGAACTTCGCAAGGAGCGTGTCGAACTGGCGGCGGTGGTCCAGGGTGCCCTGGAGAGCAGTCGCCCCCTCATCGAGCAGTGCGGCCACGAACTGACGGTCAGCCTGCCGCCCCTGCCGGTCTACGTGGATGCCGACCCGACCCGGCTGGGTCAGGTGATCCTGAACCTGCTCAACAACGCCGCCAAGTACACCGAGCGGGGCGGTCACGTCCGGCTGACAGCCGAGCGGCAGGGGGGCGATGTCGTCTTGAGCGTGCGGGACTCTGGCGTCGGCATCTCGCCCGAGATGCTCCCGCACGTCTTCGACCTGTTCACCCAGGTCGATCGGTCCCTGGAGCGGTCGCAGGGCGGCCTGGGCATCGGCCTGACGCTGGTGCGGAGGCTGGTCGAGATGCACGGCGGCTCGGTCGAGGCCCGGAGCGGCGGCCACGGGACGGGCAGCGAGTTCGTCGTGCGGCTGCCGATCGTGGTGGCGACCCCGACGCAACCGACGGCCCCCGAGGACGAGACCGGGCCGGCCGAGCCAGCGGAGTCCCGCCGCATCCTTGTCGTGGACGACAACCTCGACTCGGCCCGGACCATGGCCCGGCTCCTGAAGCTGATGGGCCACCAGACTTGCACGGCGAACGACGGCGGCGAGGCCGTCGAGGCGGCCGAGGAGCACCGCCCCGAGGTCATCCTGCTGGACATCGGCCTGCCGGTCCTGAATGGGTACGACGTGGCCCGGACGATCCGGGAGCGTCCCTGGGGCGGGGAGGTCGTGATCGTGGCCCTGACCGGCTGGGGCCAGGAGGGAGACCGCCTCCGCTCGCAGGAGGCGGGGATCGACCACCACCTCGTCAAGCCGGTGGACCCGGCCGCCCTGGAGAAGATCCTGTCCGGATTGCGGGCGGCCCCGGTGTCATGTCCCTGATGGTGCTGGACGTGCCCCTTCTCTGTCGGGCTCGTCGGACACGGGCCGCAGGGAGAGGGGGCATAACCGGAGACCAAGTGCTCTCGAACGCCCCGACGGACTCGGCGTGGAGCCCGCCGAACCCCGCCGGTCCGGGATGACCTCCCGGCCATCGCTCGAAGGCGTTCACCCGGACTTGACGGCATGGACCACCACCTCATGCCCCGAAGGTGATCAGCGGCTTGATGATCCCCTCCTCCTTCGTCTCCATCAGGTGCAACGCCCTGCCCACCTCCTCGAACCGGAACCGATGCGTCGTCAGCGGGCTCGGGTCCACCCGCCCCATCTCGATCAGCCGCAGCATCCTTCGCATCCGCACGCTGCCGCCGGGGCACAGGCCGGTGCGGATCGTCTTGTCCCCCATCCCCGCCCCCCAGGCAAGCCGGGGGATCGCAACCGAGTCGCCGTGCCCGAAGTAGCCGGCCACCGAGACCGTCCCGCCCGGCCGGGTCGCCTTGACGCACGCCTCGAAGGTCGCCTGGGCTCCCAGGCACTCGATCGCCGAATCGACCCCGGTCCCCCCCGTCAGCCGCAGGACCTCCTCGACCGCATCCCCCTCGGAGGGGTCCAGGACCACATCGGCCCCGAAATGCCGGGCCAATTCTCGGCGATCGGCGATGCCCTCGACGGCGATCACCAGTCCCGCCCCCATCAAGCGGGCACCGGCCGTCGCCATCAGCCCCACCGGCCCCTGGGCGAAGACCGCCACGGTGCCGCCGAGCGGGATGGCGGCGTGCTCGGCCCCCATGAAGCCGGTGGAGAGCATGTCGGCGCAGTAGACCGCCACCTCGTCGGGGATCGACTCCGGGATCGGCGTCAGGTTGGCCTGGGCGTCGTTGACGTGGAAGTATTCGGCGAAGACGCCATCCTTGACGTTGGCGAACCGCCAGCCGCCGAGCGTGTGCTGGCACTGCGACGTGTGGCCTCGCTGGCAGTTCTCGCAGGTGAAGTCCGGGGTGATGGCCCCGACCAGCACCCGGTCCCCCTCCCGGAAGCCCTTCACTCCACCGCCCAGCTTGGCGACGATCCCGACGGCCTCGTGGCCCAGCGTCAGGTCCGTGCGCTCGCCGATGCCGCCCCGCAGGGTGTGGACATCGGAGGTGCAGACGAGGGCACGGGTGGTCTTGACGATGGCGTCATTGGGGCCGGGCTCGGGGACGGGCTTGTCCAGGAAGCCCACCTCGCCGATCCCCTTCATCACGAAGCTCTTCATCATCGGGGCCATGACTCTCCTCCACATCGCTCGGTTCGTGCTGGATCTGAGGGCGGCCTCACGACACCTCCCGCCCCTCGGACTGGCTCGGGAGCGAAGCCTCTCGCCGGTAGAAGACGAACTTCGACGCTTCCGCCGCCGCCAGGTAGAGCACGACGATGAGCGCCAGCGCCAGCAGGAATCCCGCCGGCAGAGGCTCGAACCCCAGCGACGGGGCCAGCGGCGTGTAGGGGATCGACACCGTGAGGCCGACGATCAGCAGGGTGGCCACCAGCAGCGGCCGGGAGGGGCGGCTGCGGAGGGCCGGGCGGCGGGTCCGCACCACGAGCACGATCAGCGAGGCCGAGACCACCGACTCCACGAACCAACCCGTGCGGAACTGCGCCGGAGTGGCCCCCAGCACCCGCAGCAGCACCAGGAACGTCAGGAGGTCGAAGGCCGAACTGACCGCCCCGAAGACGACCATGAACCGGCGGATGAAGCCCAGGTCCCAGCGGCGGGGCCGGGCGACCAGTTCCGGGTCCACCCCGTCGGCGGCGATGGTCATCTCCGGCAGGTCGGTCAGCAGGTTCGTCAGGAGCACCTGCTTGGGCAGGAGCGGCAGGAACGGCAGGAACAGCGAGGCGGCGGCCATGCTGAACATGTTGCCGAAGTTGGCGCTGGTGGCCATGAAGACGTACTTCAGGGTGTTGGCGAAGGTCAGGCGGCCCTCCCGCACCCCGGCCTCCAGGACCGCCAGGTCCTTCTCCAGCAGGACGACCTGCGCCGCCTCCCTGGCCACGTCCACGGCGTCGGACACCGAGATCCCCACGTCGGCGGCGTGCAGGGCCGGGGCGTCGTTGATCCCGTCGCCCAGGTAGCCGACGACGTGACCGGCCTTCTTCAAGGCCAGGATGATCCGCTCCTTCTGATTCGGCTCGACCTCGGCGAAGACGGCGACCCGGCCTGCCCGCCGGACCAGGGCCTCCTCGCTCATCAGCCGCAGGTCGGCCCCGGTGAGGATCTCCGTCGCCGGCATCCCGGCCAGCCGGGCGGCGTGGGCGGCGACGAGACGGTTGTCGCCGCTGATCAGCTTCGTCGTGACGCCCAGGGCGGTCAGCCGGCCGAGGGTCTCGGCGATCCCCGGCCGGAGCGGGTCGTCGAGGACCAGGAGGCCCAGGAAGGTCATCCCCGACTCGTGGCCACGGCCGATGCCGGCCTCGGAGCCCACGTCCCGGCAGGCGACCCCCAGGATGCGGTCGCCCCGCCCGCCGTACTCGGCGGCGAGCCCGTCGATCCGGGGGCGGGCGGCCTCCAGCCCCACCACCTCGCCCGAGGCCGTCTCGGCGGCGGTGCAGACCTCCAGGACGCTGCCCAACGCCCCCTTGGTCACGATCAGGTGCCGATCGCCCCGTCGCACCAGGACGCTGAGCCGTTTGCGGGCGAAATCATAGGGCTCCTCGTCGAGCTTCTCGTAGCCGGAGATGTCCGGGTGCTGGCCGGCGACGATGGCCTGGTCGATCGGGTTGGTGTAGCCGGCCTGGAGGGCGGCGTTGAGGTAGGCGAACAGGCCGACCCGCTCGCTCGGGTTCCCGTCGATGTCGAGGGCCGAGCGGAGCCGGACCTTGCCCTCGGTCAGCGTGCCGGTCTTGTCCGAGCAGAGCACGTCCATCCCGCCGAGGCTCTCGATCGAAGCCAGCCTGCGGACGATGACCCGCTGCCGGGCCATCCGCCGTGCCCCGTGGGACAGGTTGACGGTGATGATCGCCGGGAGGAGTTGGGGGGTCAGCCCCACGGCGATCGCCAGGGCGAAGAGGAACGACTCCAGGACCGGCCGGTGCAGGAAGACGTTGATGGCGAAGATGGCCAGGACCAGCAGGAGCGTGACCTCCAGCAGCAGGTAGCCGAACCGGCGGATGCCGTGCTCGAAGTCGCTCTCGGGGGGCCCGAGCCGCAGCGACTCGGAGATCCGGCCGAACTCGGTCTCCCCTCCGGTCTGGACGACCAGGAGCGTGGCCGTGCCGCTGACGACGTTCGTCCCCTGGAAGAGGCCGTCGGTGCGTCGGGCGGGCGGGGCCTCCGGCGGTCCGGCCCCCACCGACTTCTCGACCGGGAAGGTCTCGCCGGTCAGGGCCGCCTCGTTGACGAACAGGTCCCTGGCTTCCAGGATGCGTCCGTCGCCGGGGATCAGGTCGCCGGCATTGAGCAGCGCCACGTCCCCCGGAACGATCTCCCCGATCGCAACCTCGGCGGGGCGTCCGTCCCGAAGCACCGTCGCACGGACCTGGACGAGGGCGAGTAGCTGCTCCACGGCGTCGGCGGCCCCCCATTCCTGCCAGAACCCGAGCAGGCCGCTGACCAGCACGATGGCCAGGATGATCAGGGTGTCGGTCGAATCCCCGAGGAAGGCCGAGAGGGCGGCGGCGGCGAGCAGGAGCAGGATGATCGGGCTCCTGAACTGGCCGGCGAACAGGCCCAGCGCCCTCGCCCGCCGCCCGCCGGACCGGTGCCGGGAGGGCCGGCACGAGAGCCGACGCCGGGCCTCCTCGCCCGAGAGGCCCTGGGGCGTGGCCCGCAGCCGCTCCAGCAGCGCCTCGACGGGCATGGAGGACTCGATCGGGGTGGATCGATCCGGCCCGTGACGGCCGTCTCCGGGGAGGGTTCCCTCATCTGCTCCGACCCCGGAAACCATGGCTTCATCCTCCCGGCGACCGGGGTCGGGGACCGACGAATGGATCATCTCGATGGTACATCACCCTGGCGGCACCCGCTGCGCCGTCTCGTCGTGAGCACGGGACCTGGTGTCATGATCAGAGGACCGACGGGCATGAGGCCGCCTCTGGCGAGATTGTCGTCCTCCGTGAGGCGTTACCACGGGGGCCGAGAAGCGGTCGAAGCGGGCCGGACACATCCCGACTGCCTGCCACCTGGAATGGCCCACCCTCGTGGACAAGGACGGCCGGTTCCTGGTCGAGGCCACCCTGCGGGCTAAGCTGGCCGAGGCCGGCATGAAGCGGGGAGAGCCGGCGATCACCCACTGCCAGGGCGGCGGCCGGGCGTCGGTGGACGCCTTCGTCTTCGAGCGTCTCGGCGTCCCGACCCGCAACTACTACCTGGGCTCGTCCGACTGGGGCAACAGCGACGACACCTCGGTGGAGTCCGGCGGCGAGGCGGTGAAGAAGCCCTGACCGGCGGGCTGGCGGCGGCCTTCGAGATCGCCAAGGCCATCTCATGATCGCCTCGACCGTCGAGAATTGCAGGCGACCGGCGTGGGGCGAGATCGGCATCCGTGTCGATCGGTTCCTGGGGCGGCATCAGAACCGTCGGGTCTGGTGGTGAGGAACCTCACAGCCCCCAGGAATCTGTCACGTTCTCCGAGGAAGGTCGGGTGGGACGGGTCCGCCGTCACCGTCGTTGAAAAAAATATCTCTGCTATCGGCGTAACGAGTTGCGACTCGAACTACGCATGTCTTGCCGGGGCTTGGTCCGGCTCGGCACACCGCCTGCTTTGGCTATGAAACCAGCGACTCGGCAAGATCGGCGACGAACGGGCTGGACTACCCGTCGCACCGAGGGCCTCCGAGACGAGAGGGTCACGATCATGCGATTTTCACTGCGAAGCATGGCCCTGGCGGGCGTCCTGGTGACCGGCCTCCTGGTCCTCGGGACGACCCCGGCCCAGGCCCAGGGATACGGCGGCGGCTATTACGGCGGCGGTGGCGGCTACGGACAGGGCTATGGGGGCGGCGGCTACGGCGGTGGGTATGGAAGCGGCGGCTACTACGGGGGCGGCGGTTACGGACAGGGATACGGCGTCCCGACCCAGCAGTATTACGGCAATGGCGGCCACGACTTCCAGCCCCACTGGCACACGACCCAGACCCCGGTCGGCTCGTTCGCCTGGTACGGCAACGGGGTTCACGACTCGCAGCCGCACGAGCACACGAACTCGGCCAACGGCGGCTATCGGGGCTACAGCCCGAGCCCGTTCGGCGGGGTCACGACCAGCTACTACAACTCGACCCCGTACACCTACATGCCCTGGTGAGCGGCCCGACTCCTTATGAAGGTGATAGACCCCGCCCACCGCACCTGCGGTGGGCGGGGTCTTCTCGTCTACGACAGACGCATCGTCCTCAATCGCAGGGCGTTGGCCACCACGGAGACGGAACTGAAGCTCATGGCGGCGGCGGCGATCATCGGGTTGAGCAGGAGGTGGTGCGAGACCGGGTACAGGACGCCCGCCGCAATCGGAACCCCGAGGGCGTTGTAGACCAGGGCGAAGAAGAGGTTCTGGCGGATGTTCCGCATCGTGGCCCGGCCGAGCTTCAGGGCCTTCACGATGCCCCGCAGGTCGCCCTTGACCAGCGTCACGCCCGACGACTCGATGGCCACGTCCGTCCCCGTCCCCATGGCGATCCCGACATCGGCGGCGGCCAGGGCGGGGGCGTCGTTGATACCGTCTCCCGCCATCGCCACCTTGCGCCCCCCGGCTCTCAGAGCCTTGATCCGCTCGTGCTTGTCCTCGGGCCGCACCCCGGCGTGGAACTCGTCGATCCCTAACGTCTCGGCGACGACTCGGGCCGTCTTCTCGTTGTCTCCCGTAAGCATGATCACCCGCATCCCCAGGCCGTGCAGGGATCGTACCGCCTCCGCCGTCGAGCCCTTGATCGGGTCCGAGACGGCCAGGAGTCCGGCGAGCCGCCCGTCCACGGCGACGTACATCACCGTGCGGCCCTGCCGCTGCAACTCGTCGGCCCAGTCGTCCAGAACGGCAAGATCCTGAACGCCCCGATCGGCGAGCAGTGACCGCTTGCCGATCAGCACGGCCCGGCCCTCGACGATCCCGTGGACACCGCCCCCGGTCACGGAGTCGAACCCCTCCACGGCCGGGACGGCGAGGCCACGCTCCTGGGCACCCTGGACGACGGCATGGGCCAGGGGATGTTCGCTGGCCTGCTCGACGCCGGAGGCGAGCCGGACGATTTCCTCCTCGGAGAAAGGCGGGGCGGCAACGCACTCGGTCAGCTTCGGTCGGCCTTCCGTCAGCGTGCCGGTCTTGTCCACCACGACCGTATCGACCTTCTCCAGCGTCTCCAGCACCTCGGCGTCCTTGATGAGCACGCCCTCCTTCGCCCCCCGGCCCACGCCCACCATGATCGACATCGGCGTGGCGAGTCCCAGGGCGCAGGGGCAGGCGATGATCAGAACGGCCACCGCATTGACGAACGCCCAGGCCAGGGCGGGCTGCTCCGGTGCGGCGACGGCCCAGACCAGGAACGTGAGCACGGCGGCGACCACGACGGCGGGCACGAAGTACCCCGCCACCGAGTCGGCGACCTTCTGGATCGGGGCACGGGTCCGCTGGGCGTCGGCGACCATGGCGACGATCCGGGACAGCACCGTGTCCCGGCCGACCTTCTCGGCGACCATCAGGAACGAGCCTGTGCCGTTGACCGTGCCGCCGATCACCCCGTCGCCCTCCCCTTTGCCGACCGGCACGGGCTCCCCGGTGATCATCGACTCATCGACCGAACTATGACCCTGCGTGATCTTGCCGTCCACGGCGACCTTCTCGCCGGGTCGGACACGAAGGATGTCGCCTTGGTGGACTTCTTCCAGCGGGACTTCCCGTTCTTGGCCGTCACGGACGATCCGGGCCGTGGGCGGGGCCAGCGAGAGTAGCTCCCGGATGGCGGCCCCGGTCCGGCGTCGGGCACGCAACTCCAGCACTTGACCCAGGAGGACCAGCGTGACGATCACCGCCGCCGCCTCGAAGTAGACATCCACCGCCCCGTGCCGCCGGAAGCTCTCGGGGATCAGGCCGGGGGCCAGCACAGCGACGAGGCTGTAGAGGTAGGCCGCCCCGGTCCCCAGGGCGATGAGGGTGAACATGTTGAGGTTCCGGGTGACGACGGACCTCCAGCCACGCTCGAAGAACGGCCAGCCGCACCAGAGGACCACGGGCGTGCTGAGGGCGAGTTGCAGCCAGGCATACGGCGTGGCCCCAAACCAGTGGTCTACCGGAACGCCGAACATCGGCAGCATGGCGAGCAGCAGCACCGGGACGGTCAGGGCCACGGCGACCCAAAATCTGCGGGTCATGCGCCGGAGTTCGGAATGGTCCTCCTCCGCATCCGGCCGGGCGGCCTTCGGCTCCAGGTCCATGCCGCAGATCGGGCAGCTACCGGGGCCATCCCGCTCGATCTGCGGGTGCATCGGGCACGTATAGATGACCTCCTGCCTTGCCGCAGGACGTGCCGGCTCCAGGGCCATGCCGCACTTCGGGCAGTCCCCCGGCCGGTCGCTCTCGACGCCCTTGCACATCGGGCAGACGTATTCGCCCGATCCCCGTGGCCGTTCTCGTGACGCCGGACCGTGATGGGCGTCACCGTGGTCGTGGTGCTCTGCGGAGGCCGATGCGCCCCCGGCGAGGAACTTCCGGCGGCAACCCTCGCCGCAAAAGTAGAAGCTCTGTCCGTCACGCTTGGCACTCCGGGCGATCGCCTCATCGACCGTCATGCCGCAGATCGGGTCGATCGCCATGATTGAATCTCCTCCGTCACTTGTACTGGGCCGGCGGCTTGAACTCGGTCGATTTCGCTTCGATCGTGCGGCTTCGGCCTGAAGGCGGCGGGCGGCAAGCCGGGGAACTTGCGGCCCGGATGCCACGATGTCCTCGACACCGAGGTCGTCCCCGATCGAGTTGATGTCCGGGTCGCTTTCCAACGATCGTAAGCCAAGGACCGCACGTCGCACGATGGGTCGGCCGCCGGGGGCTTGGACACGCCCTCATCAGGGCCGACCGCCACTACCACCGTGATGCGATCCCCGGCGGGCGACCCGCTGCTGGACGGCGGCGGTCCCGCCCCCTGTCGTCGGGGGCGGGACGCACCGGGATCAGCGGGTGCCGCCCGCCATCGAGCGGCACAACTTCTCGCACTCCTGGCAGGACTTGACGCACGCCTTCATGATGGCGTCCTGGTGACCCTCGCACGCCGCCGCACAGTCACGGCAGGCGTCCGCACACGCCTGGTGGGCGTACTTCGCCATCGGGCTGCTGCGGGCGGTGAGTGCGGCGGCCAGGGTGCAGAACGCCTGGCAGTCCATCGCCGCCTCGTGGGCCTTGGCGTGGTGCTCGGCGTGCGGCCCGCCCTTCTTGACTTCGGTCAGGCAGTGGTGGGCCGCCTCGTTGCAGACCTTGGCGCACTCGCCCAGGGTCCTGATGTGGCCGTCGTGCTCGTGCCCCTCATGGTCGGCACGGGCGGTGCCACCGCCCACGGCGACCAGGCCCGCAGCCCCCGCACCCAGGACGCTCAGCAGTTCTCGACGATCCATGATGATTCTCCCTTCGTTGATGCCGTACAATCGTGATGGGGCGGGCCGCCCACTGCGGCCCGCTCCCGTGTGTCCGACCTTCGGGTTCCGACCGGGGCCGGTCCCCGAGCCACCGGGGACCGGCCCTCCCGAGGATCAGCGGACGACCACCACGTTGGCCTTGGCGACCTTGGTGGGCGACGTGCAGCAGGCGTCACCGCCGCAGCAGTCGCAGCCCTTGCGGGTCTTGGCCGTGCCCGCCTTGGCGGCGGCATCGCAAGAGCAAGCCGGGCAGGTGCAGGCGTCACCGCAGCACGAGCACGCCGCCTTGGCGTCCTTCTCGCAGCACGCCTTGGTCTTGGCGTCGGCGACCTTGGACGACTTGGCGGTCGAGGGGCAGCACGCCGCCCCGTCGCAGCAGTCGCAGCCCTTGCCGGTGATGCCCGCCTTGGCGGTCGCATCGCAGGTGCAGGCGGAGCAGGAACAGGCGTCACCGCAGCAGGCACACGCCGCCTTGGTGGCCTTCGTCTTCTCGGCGGCGTCGGCACCGACGCCCATCACGGCGGCCAGGGCCATCGCCCCGAGCACGCCCATCATCCGACGACGTTCCATCGCACTTCCTCCCGATTCGCTGACCTGATGCCGGCGGCACGCCCGGTGCGGGCCGCACGATCCCATCCCCGGAGACCGGGGAGGGGGAGGACGACCCGCAGGGTGCGGATCGTCGTCCTCGCCCCCGGCGACGGGGCCACTACGTTCTCGGGGCGCAGGGTCGCATCGTGCCGTTCGTGGAACGGGGACGGACGCCGGGCGCAGCGAGACGCAAGGGCCTCGACGCAGGGGCGGTCTCAGATCAACAGGCGGGAGGTGCGCAGGTAGAGGGGCGTGCGCCAGGGGTGGCCGACCGCCGGAGTGGTACTCCGGTCCGGTGGCACCAAGGAGGGAAGCAGGTCGGACAAGAAGAGCCCGAGGTCTCTTGCGGGAGCGGAACGGTTGTCCGAAGACTTCGGGCCCGGCCTGGGCTCGGGTGCCGCCGGTCGCTCGGTGCCGCAGACGCAACCGACCGTCGGCGAGGTCTCGCAGGCCGTCGTGCCCCGGATCGGGCCGGAACGGCTCGCCGTGATCGAGTTGGCGACTTCGTGAGCGGGCGTGACCGTGGCCGACGGCTTGCAGCAACCGCAGGGCTTGACGGTAGCACAGCCGCTATCGGCCTTCATCGTCTCGCAGGCGGTCGCCCTACCGGCCATGAAGAGGCTACCCAGGACCGTCACGAGGGCGATCGACGGGAACCTCCACTTGGGGCGGATTGAGGACATGTTCGACCCCAGGAGACGACGAGGACCGTGGGCGACACTCTGAACTCTATGCAAACCCGCCGGTCGGGACAAGGCGGATACGGACATGTACGCCTCGGGTTGGCCGATGGTTCGCTGCGGTCCGTCATGATTTCGGGAGTCGGGCCGCAAGGGGGTGCCCAGCCAACGCCTGACACCACGGTAGGGCACACATGCCGTCCGAACAAAGGGCGGCCCGATCCCCTGCGCCCCGACCCCGGAGTCGTCATGTCCAGCGCCCAGAACACCCCCGTGCCGCAACCGGAACCTCGGCCGACTCCCCCGCCCACCTGGGCCGACCTGCTTGGCTCCGTCCCCTCGCCGAAGTCGCTCGTGGCCCACCTCGACCGCCACGTCGTCGGGCAGCAGGCCGCCAAGCGCAAGCTCGCCGTCGCTGTCAGCAGCCACTTCCGCCGCCTCGCCGACGGCCAGCGATGCGGCGGGAGGGTGATCGGCCCCGACCCCCTTGATGATGCACCCGACCTCATTCACGTGCCCATCGAGCGGTCGAACTTGCTGCTGATCGGCCCGACCGGCTCGGGCAAGACGCTGCTGGTCCAGGCGCTCGCCAAGGCCCTGAATGTCCCGGTCGTCATCGGAGACGCCACGACCTTCACGGAGGCGGGCTACGTCGGCGACGACGTGGAGAACCTGCTCGTGAGGCTCTTGCTGGCAGCCGGGGGCGAATTCGGACCGGCCCAGCGGGGCATCATATTCATCGACGAGATCGACAAGCTGCGGAAGTACCACGGCCACTCGGGGATGTCCAAAGACCCCACCGGACAGGGCGTCCAGCACGCCCTCCTGAAGATGATGGAGAGTTGGGTTTCGTTCATCCCCACGAAACTCGGCCCCCGTCATCCCGAGGCGGAGACAGTGCCCTTCGACACGACTGATGTGCTCTTCATCTACGGTGGGGCCTTTCCCGGACTGGAGGACATCATTTCCAGACGATTGGGGCGAGATGCCGGCGGGTTTGGCTTCGGTGCGGCGACCGACCATGCCGAAGTCGAGGGCGACCTCCTGCGCCACGTCCTCCCCTGTGACCTTGAGGCGTTCGGCATGATCCCGGAGTTGCTTGGAAGGCTGCCAGTGATTGCCACGCTCGACGACCTCGGCGTGGACCACCTCGTGCGCATCCTGACCGACCCCGCTAACGCCCTGCTCAAGCAATACCGCAAATTGTTGCGGCTTTCGCATGGGGCGGACCTGGAGTTCACACCCAAGGCTGTCCAGGAAGTCGCCAGGATGGCCTATGAGCGGGGCACGGGAGCTAGGGGGCTCCGTGCCATCGTGGAGCAGGTCGTCGAGGGAGTCATGTTCGAGGCGTCCGAGGCGGACAGGGGGCAGACGTTCGTGATCGACGAGAGGGTCGTGCGGGGCGAGGGGACGACATTGAGGACGCCGATCCGAGCGGTTCCGCCGTTGCGGACGCTGCTCAGGAAGAGGGTGTCGGGATGAGCAATCGGTCCTGATGGGGGAGGGAAACCCCCGGAAATCCGGCTCGGTGCCGATCGCCAGGGGGTCGCTAAGTCCGGCCGACGGACGAGGGACTTGACGAGTCTGCGATCACCGAGCCGGTCCTTGGCGGAGCAACATTCGAGTAACGATGGAATCCCCGACATGATGGGATAGGGTCGTGCTATAATTCCATTGTTGAACTATTTGACTTCCGAAGGGGCGATGCTTACCATGTCGGAGAGCGGGTCGGGAAAGGGGCCGGATGCCTGCGGCATCCTGGCGAACCTCTGGCAACTCATCCAGTCGGTCATGGACGACTCGGAGTCGGACCTGGAGGCGCTGGGACTCACGCCCAAGGCGTTCTTCCTGCTGGCGGCCGTCGAGGAGCACCCGTTCCCCGCCGTGCTCGCCCGCCGGATGCACCTGCCGCCGCCCACGGTGACCTACATGGTCAAGCAACTGGAGGGCAAGGGGCTCCTCGTGCGGCAAGCCGAACCAGGCGACCTGCGAAAGTTCCGCCTCGTACAGACGGACGCCGGGAGGGAGGCGCTCGTGCGGGGCCGGGAGGCGCTGAGCCTGGTCCTCAGCGAGAGGCTGCGGCGGCTCGACCCGAAGGAGGTCGTCGTGTTCGACGGGATCGTAAAGCGACTCGCCGGGCGGAACGGCGGGGCTGGACCGGGTTAGTGGGCCCTTGCGGCCATCGCCTTCGACCTCATCGGTGCAGCCCGTCCACGGTCGTCGTGGACGGGGCGAGGAAACTCCGTGCATGGAGAACGGTCATGAGACTCAAGGGAAAGATCGCCGTCGTGACGGGGGCGTCCAGGGGCATCGGCCGGGCCATCGCCCTGCGATTGGCTCGGGACGGTGCGCTCGTTTGCGTCAACTACCACAGCAACGCCGAGGCGGCGCAGGCCGTCGTCGGGGAGATCCAGAAGGCCAACGGCGAGGCGTTCGCCCTCCAGGCCGACGTGGGGTCGGTCGAGCAACTGGGCAAGTTCTTCGAGGCGCTCGACGCCGAGTTGACCATCCGCCGGGGCGAGCCCCGCTTCGACATCCTGGTGAACAACGCCGGGATTGCCGTGACCGGGACGACGGCGACGGCCAACGAGGCCGACTTCGACCGGGTGTTCGCCACGAACGTCAAGGGGCCGTTCTTCACCACCCAGCACGCCATCCCCCGGCTGCGGGACGGCGGGCGTGTCATCAACCTCTCCTCGGGGCTCTCCCGCCGCCCGATGCCGCAATACTCGGCCTACAGCATGACCAAGGCGGCGATCGACACGTTCACCATCGCCCTGGCCGCCGAACTCGGGGGCCGGGGGATCACCGTGAACACGCTGGCCCCCGGCCTGACCGCCACCGACATGAACGCCGGGATGCGGGAGCAGCCGGACGTGGAGGGGGCCTTCTCGTCGATGACCGCCCTGGGCCGGGTCGGCAAGGTCGAGGACATCGCCGACGCCGTGGCGCTGCTCGCCTCGCCCGACTCGGGCTGGGTGACGGGCCAGTACGTCGAGGCCAGCGGCGGCCTCGGGCTGGTCGTGCCGGGATTCGGGCCGAACTGACCGAACGGGCTCCAATTTTCATCGAACCATGGAGATCGAGCGATGCGTTACAAGCTGCTGGGAAAGTCCGGCCTGCGTGTCTCGGAGGTGTGCCTCGGCACGATGACCTTCGGCGAGGACTGGGGTTGGGGATCGTCGAAGGACGAGAGCCGCAAGATCCTCGACGCCTTCTTCGAGGCCGGCGGCAACTTCATCGACACCGCCAACATCTACACCAACGGCACGAGCGAGACGCTCCTTGGCGAGTTCCTCGGAGGTCGCAGGGACTCGGCCGTCCTGGCGACGAAGTACACCAACGCCATGCCGGGCACCGACCCCAATGCCGGGGGCAACCAACGCAAGAACATGATGCGGGCTGTCGAGGCCAGCCTGAAGCGCCTCAAGACCGACTACATCGACCTCTACTGGCTGCACATCTGGGACAAGATGACGCCGCCGGAGGAGGTGATGCGGGCGTTCGACGACCTCGTGCGTCAGGGCAAGATCCTTCATGCCGGGGTCTCCGACATGGCCGCCTGGGCGATCGCCAGGTCGAACACCCTTGCCGAGCTTCGGGGCTGGACGCCGTTCGTGGGGTTGCAGATCGAGTACAGCCTCATCGAGCGCACCGTGGAGCGGGAACTCCTTCCGATGGCCGAGGCGATGGGGCTGGGCGTGACGGCCTGGTCGCCGTTGGCGGGGGGTGTCCTTACGGGCAAATACGCCGAGGGCAAGTCGGCCGCCGACGCCCGGATGAACAGCGAGATGATGAAGGGCTACAACCGGGCCGACGAGCGTGCGAAGGCGGTCGTGGCCGAGGTCCGGGCCGTCGCCGGTGAGGTCGGCCGTTCGCCCGCCCAGGTCGCCCTGGCTTGGCTGCGGCAGCGTCCCGTGCCGATCATCCCGATCGTCGGTGCGAGGCTCCTGGAGCAGTTCGAGGACAACCTGGCCTGCCTGGAACTGAATCTCGACGGGCCGCAAGTCGCACGCCTGGATTCGGCCAGCCGCATCGAGTTGGGATTCCCGCACGACTTCTACGAGCGGGACTTGGTGAAGGGCATCCTCTACGGCGGCATGCGGGATAAGATCGACGTGTGAACGAGATCGGGGCGGACGGGAGGTCCGCCCCATCATCGGAGGATCGGGGCAGGGAGATGGCGGGGCTCGGCAAGAAGGTCGCCCTGGCGACGGGGGCGGCCAGCGGCATCGGCCGGTCCGTCGCCCTGCGGTTCGCCCGTGACGGTGCCGCCGTGGTCGTCAACGACTCCGGGAACACCGAAGTCGCCGCAGGGGTCGTCGGCGAGATCGAGGCGGCGGGAGTCCGGGCCGTGGCCGTCCGGGCGACCGATCGACCCTCGGTTCCGGGCGAATAACCCCTCCTGCGAGCCGAATGACCCTTGACGGGCCCGCCATCGGTGCGGCCCTCCTGACCGCTTCGTGAGGGTGTCATGGCGGCGATCACTCGGGGGCTGGCCTCGCTGATAGTGGGCGGCTTCATCCTCACACACCACGAAGTCCAGTCCCAAGCTCGCACCATCGACGAGATCGGACTGGCGGCCATCGGGGCGGACGACCCACGAGAGGGAAGGGATCCGGCCCGCCCGATGGATGCAGGCACCCGCACGGAGGAGGTGCAGTTCCGTTGCGGGGACGACACGCTCAGCGGCTTCCTGGTCCTGCCGGACACTCCCGGTCCGCACCCGGCCATCGCCCTCGTCTTCGGGTCGGGACGCAGCGACCGCAACTACCACGGGGTCGCCCCGCACCTCTGGCGGCACTTCGCCCGCCACGGCTTCGCCTGCCTCGCCTGGGACAAGCCGGGGATCGGCAAGTCCACCGGCGACTTCAACGCCCAGACGTTCCGGGATCGGGCCGACGAGACCCTGGCGGCGGTGCGGTTCCTTCAGGGCCGGGCTGAGGTCCGCAAGGATCGGGTCGGGCTCTGGGGGCACAGCCAGGGCGGCACGGTGGCCGTGCTCGCCTCCTCGCTGTCCGGGGACGTGGCGTTCCTGATCGAGGTCGGCGGTTCCCAGGTGATCGCCTGGCGGCAGGACAGCCTGCGGGTCGAGGCCGAACTGCGGGCCGACGGCTTCGCCGAGGACGACATCCGTGAGGCCGTTGCATTCACGAAGATGAGGATGGACCTGATCCGGGGCAAGGGTGAGTTCGAGGATCTGGAGAAGTCGCATGCGGCGGTCGAGAAGCGACCCTGGTTCGAGTACGCCGGGCGTTGCGACCGGGCCCTGTTCTACTCGGCGAGGAAGATGGTCGAGTTCGACCCCGGCCCGTCATGGGAGCGGGTGAAGTGCCCGGTGCTGGCGATCTACGGCGAGAAGGATACGTCGCTGCCGCCGGAGCAGAACCTCCCGATCATCCGTCGTGGGCTGGCGAAGGCGGGGAACAAGGACGTGACGATCAAGGTCGTCCCCGGTGCCGACCACGGCCTGAAGGTCACGAGGCCGGGCGGTCCGAAGGAGGTCAGGGAGCGATCGAAGGCGAGGAAGCCGGGTGACGGCCCCGACTTCGCACCGGGCTACCTCGACCTCATGACCGATTGGCTCACGGAGCGATGCGTCGAGAGGCCCTGAGAGCGGTGCTATCGGCCTTCACGGAGGCGCTGGCCCGTGCGGAGGTCGAGGGCCATGAACCAGGGTTCTCCTTTGCCTCGACTTCGAACCACGGCAAAGTTCGATCCCTTCGGTCCCCAGCAGAAGTCCGAATCCCCCTCGTCGAAGAAGACCGTCTGCGGCTTCTTGACGACCCCGTCCACGGTGATCTCCACGGCGAGCGAATCCCCGAGGCTCCCGTCATCCTTGGTGAATGTCCTCTTGACCGCACGGATCGTCACGCCGCCGTCCGGGGACTTCATGGCCGGGTCGCCCAACGACAGGCGGTGAACCTTGCCGTCTCGTGATTGAGGCTCGTAGAACCCCTTGAGGTCGAAGAGTTCCTTCTCCCAGCGCTTGAACGAGTAGCCGGGTGGACCGTTCTTCTTGATGTGCTCTAGCATTCGGTCGTTGTGGCCTGCGGCACGCCCGAGGATCTCATCGTCCACCTCGCACCCGGCGATGCCCTCGTAGGGGAGACCGGTGTCTCGGTCGAGGTGCTCGAAGAGGCTGCGGAGTCCGAATGTGTAGATCGTCGCCCGATCGTCCTTGAGTTCCTTGTCGGCCTCGTCCTGCCCCTGCTTGTAGGCTCGTGCATAGACCTTCTCGTCCGAGCCCGGAAGAGGCGACTTGGGTTGCTGGGCATCGGCGGTCCCGGAGCACATGAGCAAGTAATAACTCAGAAAAATGACCGATCTCATGACAGTCCCCGCATTTTGGGCCTAGTGCCTGATCTTGCAGATCGCATCGACGAAGTAGTCGTCGGCGTACTTCTTCCCACCGAAGTTGTCGTTCCGTAATTCGGGCTGATTATCCTTGAATTTGGCCCATTCCTCGGGGGCATGCTTCTCGGAAAGGCGGATCAGTGAGGGGAGGGCGGCACCGGCCTTGGGGCCGATCCGCCCGAGTGCCATGGCCGCCAATTGCTGAGTCCATAGCGGGCTCTTGGTCTTCGGCTCCGAATCCAGGAGCTTGATCATGTCGGGGATGGCCGCTGCCGCTTCCGGCCCCTTGTTTCCCAGGCACTCCAGGGCAAAGTCCACGCCATCGGGCTTATCCTCTTGCAGCAGCTTGAGCAACGGTGGGACTGCCGCTCTGCCCGACACCGAATGCATCGCCTGCCAGGCGGTGCTCGACCACTCCTTCCCGGACCGACGCACAACTTCGCAAAGCACCGGAGCCGCCTCGTCGCCGAGGACGGCAGGGAGATTCTGAATCGCATAGTATCTCGGGCCGGTCTTGTCGAAAGCGACCTGGCGCATCAAGTCGCCGCCCCGTCGATCCCCCATCGTTCCCAGTGCGACGGCGGCATGGAGGCGGGACTCGATGCGGATCTTCTCGGACGAGAAGATCTTCACGAGGTCCGGCTTCGCCCGATCGAGCTTCAGTTCCGCCGTCAGGTCGATCGCCTGATCCAGTTCCCCGAGGTTGACCTCGGAGAGCGCCGTGAGCACGACATCCGGCGAGCCGTCCCGCACCTTGCCGCTCTCCATGTCCACGATCCGGAAGAGTCGGGGGATGGCCTCGTCCTCCTGGCCCGAGCCGGACCCGACGACGATGATCTCCTTGCGGCCCTCGTCGATCCAACCCCCGCCGCACCACCACACTCCGCCGGCCGACCTCATGAATCGGGCGACTTCGCCTTCGTTGAACAGGTCGATCAAGTCCTTGCGATGGCGGACGGTGCCGTCCTTGGCGACCACGACGAGGGCATCGCCGCTCCGAAGGCTCCCGTAGTTGTAGCCCCGCACGTCGAGCCCCACGAAGCCCAGGCCGGTGGAGGAGATCAAGATCCGGCTCGGACAACGGTCGAGGCTGCCCTTGCCAAGGAGGATGTCCCCCTCCCGGACCTTTACTTCCGGATTTGCGACGACCGCTCGCAGCCCCTTGCGTTCGTCCGCCGCCGGTGCCAGGGGAGGACTGCCGGGCTGCCGTTCTGCGATCTCGAACGTGACGGGGGTTCCCCGGCCGGGGTCGGCCGGGCCGCCGTTCTTCTTCACGACGATGTAGAAGTGCCCGGTCGGGTCCGCCTGCCGGAAGTTGCTGAACGCCGCATAGCTGTCAGCATATGCCGGCGACGGAAAGGTGACGAGGATAAGTGCGAACAGCCCGGCACACAAGCTCGACATCACGGCCTCCTGCGTTCCATCGACATCCTGGTTGAGATGAAAGGAATCACCGACGGACGTTCGGCGCAAGGTCGCCGGATCGCCTCTACGGTAAACGTGCGGGCCGCCCGACGCCATCGTCGTGATTGGGGTGGAAGCCGAACATCACCGCCCGATACGATGTCGGCACTCAAGAACGGGAACACCCACATCCGGCAATCGGGCCGGGAAGAGACGACATGCCCACCTATTTCTGCTCGGATCCGCACGCCTTCCACGGCAACATCCTCAAGTTCTGCCGCCGACTCGCCTTCATGACCGAGGACGACCGGACCCGGTTCCTCGACTTGGAGGAGAGCGGCGGTGACATGCAGTCGCTCCGCATGAGCGACGAGTCGATCGACGCCATGAACCGGGGTCTGGCGGCCAACATCAACGCCAGGGTCGGACCGGACGACACGCTCTGGTGCCTCGGCGACTGGGTGTTCGGCCGGGGCGGCGACTACCTCAAGAACGCACGCTGGTTCCGGGACCAGATCGCCTGCCGGACGGTTCACCTGATCTGGGGCAACCACGACGACCGGAAGATCCGTGACCTGTTCTCGTCCACCCACGAGCAGGCCGAGATCAAGGACGGCGGGGTGCGGCTGACGCTCAACCACTACCCGATGCTGACCTGGAACGGGCAGCACCACGCCACCGTGGCCGAGCCCAACGTCCACCTCTACGGGCACGTCCACGCCCTCTACCAGCGGGAGCCGGGTTCCAGCCCGCTGAAGGACGCCGACGCCTGGCCCGCCCTGGACGTGGGCTTCGACGGCAACGCCTATCAGGTCTGGTCGCTGGGAGAAATCCTCCAAGCCCTGCGCCCAAGGCTGGAGGCGTTCGAGGCGTTGAAGAGGCAGAGGGGGCAGTTCGACCCGTTCCGTGGGCGGGGGCACCGGGGTGCGGCGCTTTGATGGTGCCCCGATGGCCCATCCGGGTCGCATCGACCCGACCATATTCTGTTCGAGAGGGCGAATAGGAGGGAGTCGGCGAACCCGCCCCGTTCCCGGCGTGTCTCGGGATCAGTCACACGAATCCGAGGCACGCCATGTTCGACCGAGACACGCTGGAAGGGAAGTTCGCCCGCATCGGGGCGAGGATGAAGCCGGCCGACGGCACCGGTTCCCGCCGCAGGCTGGGAGTCGCCATTGCGCTCGACGTGCGGAGCGACCGCAGGGGCGAATTCTTCGAGGTCATCCGCCGACCGGATGCCGAGGCCGAGGCGAAGAACTGGGGCTGGCGTGTGATGCAGCGGAACGCCGAGGTGTACGTCCGGGGGCGGGTCCGCCACGCCGACCACCGCACCATCACGCTGCACGGCTGGCATCGGGTCTTGATGAACACCGAGAACCAGTCCAGGGCGATGCGGAATGTCGCCTTCCTGGATTGAGCGCCGCATGAGACGCTGGAGTTCCGAAGCAGCTATCCAGGTTCGAGAGGACGGAGGCCGGGGATGGGCCGGTCGCATGATGAGTTCGTCAAGTACCCGAGGACACCCCACCTCTTCGGCTCCAGGGGCACGGACGACGACAAGCACATGGGCGAGGCCGAGTCGCTGCGCTTCGTCGCCGACAGGTCGCTAATCGTGGAAGAGAAGATCGACGGGACGAACGTCGGCCTCCACTTCACGGCGGGCGGGGCGATGGCCCTCCAGTGCCGGGGTCACCTCATCACCGAGGGCATGCACCCGCAGTACGACCTCTTCAAGCAATGGGCCTCCGTCAAGCGACCCGTGCTGGAGGATCGGCTGGGCGATCAGTTCATCCTGTTCGGCGAGTGGCTCTACGCCCGGCACTCGATCCACTATCATCGGCTCCCGCACTACTTCTTCGAGTTCGACATCTACCACAAGGAGGCCGGGGCGTTCCTCAGCCTGGATCGACGGCTCGGCTTGCTGGAGGGGACAGGGATCCGGACTGTGCCCGTGCTGCACACCGGGGCGACCGACCGGGCACGGCTGGAGGCGATGATCGGTCGTTCGCACTTCGACGGCCGGTTCGAGGATCCTCTGACCGGGCGGATCGACGAGCGGATGGAGGGGCTCTACCTCCGAACCGAGGCGGGCGGCGTGGTGACCGGGCGGGCGAAGTTCGTCCGGCCCGAGTTCGTGGAGAAGGTGAAGCGCAGCGCCCACTGGCAGTACCGGGCGATGACGCCCAACCACCTGGAAGACGGGGCGGACCTCTGGTCATGAACTGGGACGACCTATCACGGGCCTCGCTCGAAGACACCGTGGCCTGGGCCGGGGAACAGCCCTGGTGCCGGGCGATGGCCGCTTGCGGTCAGGATGCCGGCTGGCATTCCGAGGGGGATGTCTGGACCCACACGAAGATGGTCTGCGCCCAGTTGCCGGAGCTTGACGGCTGGGCGGAAATCACCCCGCACGAGCGGACGATCCTGACCTTCACGGCCCTGTTCCACGACTCGGGGAAGCCGCTCACCTCGCAGGTCGATCCGGCCACCGGTCGGATCACGTCCCCCAAGCACGCCTTGAAGGGGGAGCACCTGTGCCGGTCGGCGTTGCGAGACCTGGGCTGCGACCTGGCGACCCGAGAGGAGGTCGCCCGGCTGGTCCGGTTCCACGGCCGCCCGGCGTTCCTCCTCGAAAAGCCCGACCCGGCCCACGAGATCGTCTCCCTCTCCTGGCTCATGAGCAACAAGTTGCTCTACCTGTTCGCCCTGGCCGACACCCGAGGCCGCAGGACGGCCGAGATGGGGCGACCCGAGGAGGATCTGCAACTCTGGAGGGCGGTCGCCGAGGAGAATGGGTGCTTCGACGGGCCGTACCGATTCGCCAACGATCACGCCCGATTCCTCTTCTACCGACGGCAGGAGCCGAACCTCCACTACGTCCCCTTCGAGGACTACCGCTGCACGGTGACGATGATGTCGGGCCTGCCCGGCAGCGGCAAGGACTCGTGGCTGGCCGGGAACCGGCCCGACCTCCCCGTGGTCTCGCTGGATGAAGTCCGGTGCGACCTGGAGATCGAGGCGACCGAGGATCAGGGCGAGGTCATCCAGGTGGCCCGAGAGCGCTGCCGTGAACGGATGCGGTCGGGGCGGTCGTTCGCCTTCAACGCCACGAACCTGCTGCGGCGGACCCGCCAGCGATGGATCGACCTATTCGCCGACTACAGCGCCCGCATCGAGATCGTGTACGTCGAGCCGCCCTTGCCGGTCATCCTCGACCAGAACAGGCGACGTGGACGCCCGGTCCCCGAGAGCGTCATCCGGGGCCTTGCGGAGAAGTGCGAACCGCCGACGATCACGGAGGCTCACGGCCTGCTGTTCGTTGGGAATCGGGAGAAACGACGATGACGGGAGGACGGCGGGGTCTGGGGCTGGAAGTCGCCGACCCGAGCGGCGTTCAAACCCGGTCGAACCGGGTCAGGATGCCCTCGATGGCGTCGGCGTGGATCCGCCACGATTCGGACGAGTAGCCGCCCGAGAGCACCATCGCCACGGGGATGCCCCGTTCACGGGCCGTGGTGACGACGAGCAGGTCACGCTCGGCCAGGTCGGCCTGCGTCAGCCGATAGCGGGCCAGCGGGTCGCCGACGAACGGGTCCGAGCCGGCGTTGTAGACCACGAGGTCGGGCCGCACGGCATCCAGCGCACCGGGCAGCGTGTCCCGGACGATCCCCAGGTACTCGGCGCCGGTCAGACCGGGGCCGACCGGCAGCGGGAAGTCCTCCGGCTCCTTGCGGGCCGGGAAGATGTCCCGCTCGTAGAGGTCGTAGATGGACGCCCAGTCCCAGCCGTGGAAGACGGCGGCCGTGCCGTTGCCCTGGTGGGCGTCCAGGTCCACGACCAGCACCCGCCCGACATTGCCCTCGTCGTGCAGCAGCATCACGGCCAGGGGCACGTCGGCGTACACGCAGAACCCGGCGCCCCAGGCGGAGGCCGCATGGTGGTAGCCGCCGCCGAGGTTGACGGCGATCCCGTGCTCCAGGGCCAGCCGACATGCCAGGATCGTGCCGCCGGTTGCGAATCTCATCGGGCGGAGGATCCGCCAGTCGATCACCCACCCCGGCAGCCGGCCGACGATCGGAACTTCCAGGACGCCGGCGAGCACATCGGGGCGGCGCAGGGAGTCCAGGTAAGCGGGCGTGTGCAGCTTCACGAGGTCTCGGCGACCGACCGGTCGGGGTCGCAGGAAGTCCCGTGGGCGGCGCAGGCCACGGGCGACCAGGGCATCGTGGATGCGGCGATACTTCTGGCCGTCGAAAGGGTGAAGCCGCTCTAGGCCGAAGGCGGTGACGTTGTACGCCGGATGGTAAACGATCCGGCATTGATGTCCCTTCGTCTCGTCCATGGGAACATTCTACCAGACCGACCGATTTCGGCCCGAAAGCGGGGCGAGCCCGTCGAAGTTCGCCCCGTCGCACGATTATCAACGACCAGGAGGACGAGGGCCTTTACTCGGTGTGACCGTTTGGTATGTTCATGTCACCTCCGACGGTGGAGGGGATCAAGGACGATCAACGAGACAGGAGACAGCATCATGGACGTGCACAACCGCAACTCGGCCATCCTGGGGGACGATCGTATCGCCTCCGAACTCCGCAGCCTCCGCAACGCCGGGCGGCGGGCGAACCGATTGGCGAAGCACCGCTTCCACATCCACCGTGGCGCCTACCGAGCCAAGGGCAAGCGGATCGTCGTCTTCGGGAACGACGGCTTCGTCATCGACGAGCGATCCCGCCGTGAAGTGGCCGATGTCATGGACGCTGCGAGGCGGTCGGGACTGACACCCGAGGAATTCGGCCTGTGCGACGAGGGCTACACCTGGACGCTGGTCCTTAACGGCGTGGACGGGGGTCCGATCAACCGCATGTTGCCCCGGCTCGCCCTGGGACTGTCGGCGTCGTGGCTGCGGGCCTCCGGCCTGAAAGTTCCGATCGAGATGTCCTCCCACCATTGGGGCGGGCCGCAAACGATCACAGAGGTCGAACGAGCGGCTATGGTTCCGACGGATGCTGATACGCCGGTTATGCAGACATCGCCAAACTGAGTGATGAGACCGGTCCGGGCTGGCCGCCGAGTCATCGTGCTCGCCAGCCCGGCTTCTCGATCAATGCGGGACGAGGACGAGCGTCGAGGGATTCCTCGGGACCGACGACCAGCCGACGTGATGCAGCGGCAAGGTCCGGATCTTCAACGCCGCCGGTTTCGACCCGAAAGTGGACATCCCCAATACGCCGATGCCTCGCACCGTCATCTGCATCGACCTGTTGTTCAGGTCGATTTCGACCACAAAGCGGGAGGAGGGCAAGATGTCCGACAGGCTTCCGCTGATCAGAGAGTTCCACGGGACGAGATCCTTCGGGACGAAGGAGAACCTCGTCCTCCAGGAGGAGAAGGCGGCGGAACTCTACCGAACGCTCGAACCCGAGGAGGCACGGGAACTCGCCCGGAGCGCCCTCGTGTCCTTCGACCCCAGCAAGTCCGGCGGCACGGAAGAGATCCTGCGCAACCTGGCCTGCCTCCGACCCGGAACCCTGGACGAGTTCCATTCAACCCTGGTCGGTCTGGGCATCTTCTACCCGCCCGTGATCTACCAGGGCGGCTCCACCGAGGTCGTCGCACGGATCCTCGACGGACTGCCCGGCGAGAATCCGGACCACATGCTCCTCGCCCTGGCCTGGATCGGCGGCGACGGGGTGCGGGACGCCTTCCGAAGCTGGCGGGATGCTCCGCCCGGATGGGCCTCCGGTCTCCACATCCCGCCCCATCGGTATGCGGAACAGGCGGGCTGGGAACTGACGGGCGAAGGCACACGGCGAGACCTCTTCGTTCGGACCTGCCATCCTCTCGTGCAGCCGGGCGACGAGGTGAGGGATGCGGGCATCGCCGGGGTCGTGGCCGATCATGAGGAGACGTGCCGCTGGTGCGACCGGGGCATGACCACGCTGCTCGACCTGGACCTCGCCTCCCCGGCCCTGGCGTACCTCGGCCTGGGAGGCCGTCGCCTCCGGATCGCCACCTGCGACGTTTGCACCTGCTACGGGACGGTGTTCACCGACATCGACATGGACGGCGGGTCGTCGTGGCACGAGGGCAACCGGAAGCCGGGCTACCTGCCCGATGGCACGGCCGATTGGCCCCGGATGAGGCACGACAGCCTCGGCTTCGGCGACGAGCCACGCCCCTGGCTCGAAGCGGCGGACTGGCTCGTGCCGGGCGTCCGCTTCTCGCAGGTCGGGGGATATCCGACCTGGATCCAGGACGCCGAATATCCTTGCTGCCCTAGCTGCGATCGGGCGATGCCATTCGTTGCCCAGATCTCCAACGACGACTGGGACGAGTACGCCGAGGGAATCCACTACATGTTCGTTTGCCGTGATTGCGGTGTGGCGGCCACCAGCTATCAGCAGAGTTGAGGCGATCCCGATGGACCGATTCGTGAGAGCGTCGCAGCCGCAGGAGAGTTTCGGCCCAAAATCGGGATTACCCGCCGGGATTGTGCCATGAAACATGGAGCGTTGCGACTATATTATTGCGATGGCACGCACGGCGAATCCCAACACTGAGAAGCTCACCAGGCAGGTGATGTTCATGCTGCAACCCTCGCTCTACGCCGAGTTCGAGGGGAAGTGCCGGTCGCAGTACAGGACCGTCTCCGAGGTGCTCCGGGGCATGATCCTGGAATTCGTGCGTGAGGGAACGGATAATAGCGAGGCCGAGTCCGACGACGGTCACGGCAAGGAATCGAGGTGAATGGATTGTCGCAGCATGGAAGCGTCTCGGCGTGCAAGGCACCAAGGAAGGCGGTCTGGAAGAAGACGAGAAAACGTAGGGACACGCCCCAGGCGTGGCTCAGGCGGCTGACCTGCCCGTTCGATTTCGGCCTGAAAGTCACGACGACCGACCCAAAGACGAAGAAGTCGTCCTCGCACCCGGTGCATTGCAACCGGAACCGGGACATCCTGGCGGCATTCCGGGACGACCGCCGCTGGAGGTACGTCGATCGCCTGAACAACGAGATGCTGGACGCCCACTGGGACGGCGACGAGACGTTCTACTTGACGGGTGCCGGGTCGTCGAAGTGCGCCCTGGCCCTCTTCAACTTCGACATCGACTGCCACGCCTCCGGCTCGCCCGAGGGTGCATCCGAGGCTGCCGAGTACCTCAAGGCCAACTTCTTCCTCGACCTCTACCACGAGCCGTCCACGAACGGGCGAGGGCGCCACGGCTACTTCATCCTCGACAAGTTCGGCCTGAACGCCGAGGGCGTGAAGGAACTCCTGAAGGGCCTGGAGCGCCGCCTGAACGAGCATCTGCTCTCGAAGGGGTTCGACATCGAGTTGTTCGAGATCAAGGGGCTGCCGCCCGTCCTCACCTGGGGCGACGACGGCGAGGTCACGAACTACACGGCCGGCACCCTGGCGAAGATCCCCCGTGAGGTCCACCGGTTCGAGGAGTGGAAGCGGACGACCGTGGTCACCGACCGGGATGTCCGCAGGTTGATGTCCAGGCTCCGGACCACGGCACCGGCGGAGGTCTCTATCACGCCCAAGCCAGGCACGGCGAGGACCGTCGCCGAGATCGCCGTCCGGGGCTCAATGACGAGCGAGGTCTCCGCCAAGCCACGAGCTTCGGGCTCGATGACCGGCAAGGTGATCGGCGAGGGCGAGTTGGCGCAGCTTGCCGAGGGCGGCCACTACTGGAACGTCGCCGCCTCATTGATGGCGCATCACACGCTGAGGACTACAAGGCGCACGATCGTGAGGACCGAGGACGTGGCGATCTTCCTGGCGTGCCTGAAGTTCTTCACGGGGCGGATGAACGCCGACGGCACCCTGCCGGTCGAGCGGTTCGAGGGCCTGTGGTCGGCGATGTACGAGTCTGGGGATGTCGGGAGGGCGTTCGATTGCCACCGGTTCAAGGCGATCAGGGACTACCTCTCCGGCCTGGGCCTGCTGGACTGGCAGGACAGGACGTTCGTGGCGCCGAGGTTGGACCGTTTCGGAACCAGGAAGAAGGGGCGGGCCTGCAAGTGGAGGGCGGGCGAGGCGCTCATGGAGATGCTGGCCTGGGAGAAAGGCGTCGAAGTCGTCGGTGCGACGCAGGGCGAAGACGTTCGGGATGAGCGACGGGAAGGAGAGGGAGAGGAGGAGGCATCCTTGGTAGGAACACACGCCTCTGACCCTTCTTCTCCCGTCTGCATGAAGCTCAACGAGGTCATCCGCTCGCTCACGAGGGTAGCCGAAGGCGAAGAGATCAGGCCAATCGAGCAAGTTGAAGGCGGGAGAAAGACTCTACGCCTCCCCTCGCCCGAGCAACTGACACTCATGGTGCTCGACTACGAGGATTCGATGGAGCGGCTCGCCGCCTGATGCGTCGCAACCGAGTCCCGCCATCGCTGGGTTGCTCCGGCGTCGGGACGATTGACGAGTTCGTTGCGGTCCTGAGAAGCTGATGCGGTCTGACCGAAGTTGGACGCTCAAATTCTGCGAGCGAGCGAGGGTAAATATGGCGGACGACGGTCTCGGGCCGATCGACCTGACGGGGCGATGGGTCGGCTTCTACCGATACCGCCTACACGAACTCGGGACGTTCCCGATCACCGCCGAGGTCCGCCAGGAGTGCGACCGGATCACGGGCGAGATGTACGACCAGATCACCAGCCGTGAGGAACTCCTCGACACGCTCATCGAGGCCAACCGGGACGACCTCTCCCCCGGCCGGAGGCTGCGGCTGGAGGCGTCGATCCGCCGGTTCGGCGTCGGGGAGGTCATCGTCAACTCCCGCCTGCCGGAAACGTCCGACATCGAGGGGAAGGTCGCCGACGGCCTGGTGGAGTTCACCAAGGCGTACCGGGGGGCGTCCGAGGTCGAGTGGTCCGTGGGCGGCAAGCAGATCGGATCGGAGACGAGGCGTGGGCACAAGGTCCATTACTCCGGTCGGCTCGACCGGGAAGTGGGGTGCATCGCCGGGGAGTGGGTGATCCGAAGGAGGGGCCTGTTTGGCCGCTTCCTCCCGCCCGAGGCACGAGGCGGCTTCGAACTCTACCGGAAGTCGTGAGCAGGGTCGCCGAGCATGGCGACGAGGACCAGCGGGCCACCTCGAACCGCTTCAAGCCGGGGTCGCCCCCGATCGGGCTTGAGGGTCGTGGCACACCGCCAGGAAGGACCACAGGCGGTCCGGATGGCTCGTGCAGGGACGTGGCTCACTTGAACCAACGACGGCTCCTGGACGACCCTGGAGCTTCTGGTGACATGATGACGGCGGCACGCCGACCGACAGCAACCGGTCCAGCGACGCCCACGGATCCGGCGTACATCAGGATGACGCCACCGCCTCCCGCACCGCCCAGCCGATCTCGGGGCGCAGGGCGAGCGTCCCCGAGTCCTGGGCCACGCCCACGAAGCCGCCCAGGAACTCCATCGGGAAGGTCTTGTCGAGGTACTCCCAGCGGAATGGGGCGCACGACAGCCCGCCTGGGAACGACTCGATCGTCGGACCATGGGCGAATGCCCGCCGTTCGTCCTCAAACGAATAGAGCATCTCCTCGACTCCTCGGCCCTCATCCTCGAAGAATCCCCCGATCGGCACGCTGGCGTGCCCCGTGCGATAATCCTTCAAATAGGGGAAGAAGGCCGTGATCCAGCCGGTGATGACCGGGCCACCGCTCTGGTTGTTGATCTTGTACAACGACCGCCAGAACGCCACGTCCACGTCCCCTCGTGAGGCCCGGACGAACTGACGGAGGATCGGTCGCAGGAACTCGATCCACCTCGCCAGGCCGAACTCGGCGAACGCTTCGGCCCGCCCGGCGAGCGACTGCCAGTCCTCGGTCGTGCCTTCCAGGGCGATCGCC
Source organism: Planctomycetota bacterium (assembly GCA_028291545.1). Lineage (GTDB taxonomy): Bacteria > Planctomycetota > Planctomycetia > Isosphaerales > Isosphaeraceae > JAQGHR01. The sequence goes on from JAQGHR010000052.1 coordinate 66,648, forward strand.
GGGATCCCGCAGAGGGTATGCAGGGCGTAATCGAAGTATGACCTCATGGCGTCGAGGAGCACGACCTCCGAGGCGGCCCGTTCCACAGGGCCGGTGGTCGAGAAGGTGGGCACGAACAGGTCGATCGCAGGCCCCACGTGGTCCCGCACCTTCTTCGAGAACTCGGCGAAGACCTCGGGCCACGGGTTCTCGGGCGACCCCTTCACGAAGTCGTCTCGCCGCACGTCGATCGTCAGCCGACCCGGATGGCGGACCAGCCTCGGGCGCAACTCCTCGGCGTGGGCGTTGACGTGGTTGGCGACCGCCTGGGCGATCATGAGCCAGAGGGTATCCGGGGAGAGGATCAGGGGGCGGTGGTCCAGGAAGGCCCGGTGGACGGCGGCCACGACCGGGTGGAACGCCACACCTCCCAGCAGCCTGCCGTGATAGCGGGTGCAGGCTTCGACCGGCCGGGATGGTGGCGTCTCGGGCAGGGCGATCGAGAGTCCCCGCCTCGCCAGTGCTTCGACCCTCCGGCGGTGGTGCTCGGGGACGCCCCTGGTGAGCAAGGCTTCGACGGCCTGCTTGTACGAAACCTCGGGGAGGGGGCTCTTCGCCCGCACGACATCCGAGACCTCGAAGGTGGTCGCCGTGGTCGTCTTCATCGGTTGCTCCGTTGCGGACCTCTGCGGAAGTGGCGAGGGTTCCGGCGTCGGGCCGTTTCCGCCTCACGCCATTGTATCGAGGGCCGGATGCCGCCGCCCGTCGGGGGAGGAGAGCCGCAGGTGCCGGCACATGTCTCGAACCTTGGCGCAGTGGCGCATTTTCAGCAGCGGCGATTTTTTCGGGACCTCGATCGTGGATATCTTGAGACGTACACGGAGAAAATCGAAATCGCAAACAAATAGGAAGGCAACCACCGTTGTCAGTCCACCGACCGGGGGTAGGGAACCATTTTTTCACGATTCGTCCTGGATTTCTTGGGTCTTTTTGAATGTTGAACGACCCAATGTTCGGGCAGGTGTCATGTGCATCACCCTGCCGTGATCGGGGAGCCATGCACGAGTCGCCGCCGACTCGTGCATGGCAACTCGGAGATGATGCTCGTTCTCCGCACCATTCACGCCGGTGTCATCGGGGCGGCAGGTCATCCCGCCGCCCCACTCGAAATGTTCAAGCCGCAAGGTCTTCGCTGGTCAAGCCGAACGCATCCAGTGCCGCCGCAAGCTCTGCCGGATCATCCGCACCGGCATCCACCGCCCAGTCCAGCCAGCCGTTGATCGGATCCGACCGTTCGGTTGGGTGGGGACGACCCTGGAAATCCATGTCGTGTCGGGTCATCCCGGCCCTGTAGTCGTAAACGTCAGGGCTTTGTCCTCGACCCCCTATCTTGCGGTCGTACCGAACCCACAAGATCGCCCATTTGAGCAGGGTGCGGATCATCGGCTCGGGGTTCTTGCCCCTGACGACCAGCCGGCTCCACTGGTCCCACATCTTGCCGATCATCTCCGCCACCGCATCGTCCCGCTTGCGTCGGTGCCACTTTCTAAAGGAATCGTGAGCCGCCGCCGTCGTCCGCTTGAACGCCAGCGCCATGAACCTGTCCTGCTCCGCCCGCCAGTCGATTCCGTCGATCATGTCCATCGCCTGCGTCTCCGATCAGGGCCGTTGGTTGATTCCGACGGCCCTGACCGGGGTGTCAGGGATGGCGAGGCTACGGTTAGTCCGGGCGATCAGGCCGGTGGTCGAGGCGTCATCATCAATGTGCGCTCAAGGGCTCCACCCCCAGGAGCCGCAGGCCATAGCTCCCGGCCTCGGCGAGTTGGACGATCAGTTCACCCGGCTCGTCGAAGACAGGCACGACACGCAACCGGTGACAGAGTGCGGGGGCCGACCGGAACCCGTAGAATCTACGGGCTTGGCGTGCGTCATCGTCGGCCCGGAAGCGGAACCCAAGCCCGTATAATCTACCGGCATGTCGCATGTCATCGTCGGCCCGATGAAGGAGCCGAACCCGTAGATTCTACCGGTTCGGCCTTCGTCGGCGGTGTCAGGCGGGCTCGAACTTGAAGTAGAACCTCGGCGACCCTTGGAACTTCAGGCTGCCCTTCACGCCATCGCACTTGCGGCGCACCACGACCAGCGGGGCAGCGAAGCCGATCACGTCATAGTCATCCTGGAGTTGCCCCGTGTCCCACACCTGCCCGTGCTTGTCTTCGAGGGCCTCTCGGCTGCCGGGGTCGGCGTTGATCTCGGCGATCATCTGGCGGCGGGCGGGCTCGGTCGGGTCGGTCATGGCTTGTCCTTTGTTGGTTGCGGACGTTGATCTCACACTGGTCTTGCCGGTGTCAGGTTGCGATGATCTGGTTCAGGTAGTGCCGGAGCGGGTCAATATTCGTCCGGCAACAACACCGTCGTGCTGGAGCGGCGTCCGTTGTCGTCGGCGGCCTCGGTGATGATCCAGAGCTTCTCTCCTCGCAGCGTCCTGTACGCCGAGAGCAGCCGGGAGCCGTCGATCAGGGCCTCGTCGTTGAGGAGTCGGTCTTCCTCGCAGAGATCGGCACCCCAATAGCCATCAAGATGCGCCCCGAGGAAGACCTCGGGGCACTGGCCGCTGGCTTGCATGGCTTCCAGGGCACCGGGCGTAACGCCGATCCGGCCGGGGTGGAACTTCGCTCGGGTACTCTCGATCGTGCTCATCGTGTCGATCCTATTCGGAAGGGTGGCTGTTCATATCCTCCTCGCCGGTGTCACTCAGGGACGGTCAGGTGACCGTCCCTGAGTCATTCATTTGCCCAACGACTTCACAGGGAGCCACACTCCCGACAGAGCCAGATTTCCTCTCCTGTCTCATGGTTTTCGGCCCAGAGGTCCACGTCAGGCGTGGCCTCGCCGCATTCGTCGCACCCGTGATGGACGTTGCGGAAGTGATCCCGAGGTCGTGCCGGTTTCCTCGCCGCCTCCTCCTCGAAGCCGAAGTAGATCTGACCCTCATGGTCGTGGATCTCGATCTCAAGGTGCGCCTGCCGTTCACACATTGTCCGCATCGTGCGTCCTCGCCTCGGGTCGCCTCGGGAGGGGTCGCTCGTTGCGACCCCGATGCCCCGAGTCACGGTGTCAGCCGGTCATCCTCTGCTCGGCGGGTTCGGCGAAGGTGCGGTCCCAGTAGCGGTCGAGGTTCTAGTCGCCCGGTTCCTCGCCACTTCGGAGCAGTCGTGAACATGGGTTCGATGAAGGCTTCAGGTCGCATGTGGTCGTTTTTCATACTGAGAGTGAGCAAAAGTGCTTTGGGCTCGACACCAAGGCCACAGAGTGCGGAGAATAGCCGCTATCACCCTCCAACCCGTCGAGGTGGCGGGATGTTCGCATCAAACAAGATTTGGACTCGTAATCATGGCCTTCGGCCCCGGACTTTGGGCTTCGTCCGCCGCTTATTATGACCATCTCCGCTTTCGTAACGACGGTGACTGGCTGGAGCGGGAGGGAGCCACGAGACACGGGCTTGACGTTTCACTCTCGAACTGCGAGAGGTTCTGGAAATACCACGTCACCCCTTCGACGAACCGCCCTCTGGATCAGGACATGAGAGCATCTGCTAGTGATGAAACGCATTTTCTTGCACAACGGAGCTACTCAGTCTTTTATCATCTGGTGGAGGCGTCTGAATACTTGTCGTTGGCCCGCCGAGGGGAGTGGGGTGGGCCTCGCTATAGCAACTGGCATAACTCCATTGTGTATGGCGGGAACGCCTTGCAGCTTTTCCGTGGTCTCCAGGAGGCTGTAACGGATTATCTTGCGAGTCGCCTCCATCGAGCAATTCCACTCTTTTTGGACTGGGGTGCCACCTGGAAGCCTCGATACGATGCCATCTCGGGATATCGAAATTACTTGACGCACCAGGGCTTGCCCCAGACGTTGCTTGTCACCCAGCCAGACGGTTCGGTGAGCAAGGAGCCGATCGCCCTCAAGAAAGAGCATGTTCTCAACCACACTCCGCTTGCCTGGTCGCAGGCCGTACGGAATTATCGAAACGATCCGACGAAATGGTCCGGGCTTTTGGACGTTGGCACTGATCTGCTGGACGAAACGATTGACTATCTGAATGACGCATATGGCCACATTTGCGCTACATTGAATCCCCTTCTTGTCGATGCGGCCTACCAGCAGCTTTGGGGATGGGATGCGACCCACGGCCCAGGGATTCTGTTCCCTGTCCCGCCTTTTGGCCCGGCTTCTATGGCAGCAGGACCACCGCCCTCTGCAACCTTGGGTTCGCAGGGTCCACAGGGGGCCATGGGAGTCGTAGTTCCCCCCCTAACGGGGATCCTAACCGCCCCCGCCTCACCCACATCGGTATCGCCAGGAGTCGGTTCCCCCGGTCCGGGTTCAGGAGTCCGCATTGTCGGACCTCTGCCCGGTGGAAATCCCTAGCATACATGCGCACGTGGATCACGACGCTCAATCGCAGGTGACCAAGTGGGTTCGGTACGTGCTGTCGTCCAGTGCAAGGTCGGGCCTGAGTGTCCTGGGTCGTAGGGTACAGTCCGATGGCCTCCCCGTCGTCTTCTTCGTCCGGGGCATGATCTCGGACGGGGGCGAGACAGCGATGGGACGCTCGGCGGGGCCGCCTCTCCCTAGCACGCTGCTGTCGAAGTGGCGGACGTTCGACGTGATGAACTCGCATGGTCGGCCTCTCTTTGGGGCGGTTGGATAAAGACCGAGGGACTAGCTGGGCAGCCGCCGAGGCGACGTGCACCTCGGCGGGTCATTACGGGGTGTCAGCCCTCGTCGTTGGGCAGATGGCGGGTCAGCACGGACGAGGGGATGTGGCTCGTCCCGCCGCCCTCGCCGTAGTCGTCGTACTTGAAGGTGCGATCCTTCTTGCGCAACTCGGAGAGAGCGGCTCGTGCGTGCTCCCAGGTCTCCCACTGCTCCACGAACAGCCGCCTGGGTTGCCCGGCGAGGACGGAGCTTCGGTCGTAGACCGAGTGGACGTAGAGAACCGGCCTGGAGTGCCAGTAGGTCTCGCCCTTTCCTCGCTCCAACGAGAACGTGCAGCGTGGGCGGCAAGTCATTCGGATGTCGTTGATGCGGTCGAGCAACTCGCTCATGCTGTCCTCCGGAAGGGGCGTCGTGTTCAACGCCCATCACCGGAGGTGTCAGCAGATCAGCGTCCGTGCCGACGGTCGTCCCTCAGTTGAACTGCCACGCTGCATAGCGGTGGGGTGCCATTCCGGAACGGGGCAGCGACTCCCCGTGATATCGCACAGGGAACGGCTGGTCGCAGCCCTCCCGCCCGTGGACCAGGACGTGATCCAGGTCGATCACCCGCCCCGACCCGTCGTAGTGGCGGGAGTCCTCGGGATAGTCGCCGAGGTCCGACTCGGAGACGTGAAGCTGATGCCCGAAGGTCGGGTCGTCGCTGAGTTCGTCGATGGCGTCGGAGATCGTGTCGGCCTCGGCGACGAGGAAGAGCGGCGTATTGGAGCCGCCGATCTCGATCAGCCAGGTCTTGCCGAACCAACCGCCGGGGTTCAAGACGGGAACGTCCGTCAGTTCGTGATCATGGAGCGTGCACGAGGCCGTGATCATCATCGTCAAGACTCCGAGGAGGGTGTTCGTCACGCCCTCCTCCGGGGTGTCAGCCGACGACTTTCGCAGTCGTGCCCGCATGGCGGTCGATGAGCCGGCATGATTCGCCGGGGTCGGTCCGCAGGAAGGCTTCGGCCTGGACCAGACTCGTGAAGCCCCGGTAGTGCCGGCGCATCGTCGAGAAGCCGTCGATCGTGGCCTCTGCCTCCCACGAGACCTGATAGCAGGAATGCTCGATCTCCCTGTTCCGCACCCACTCCCAGCATTCCTGCTCGAAATCGGGATCGTCCTCACGACCCGCCCCATAGACGACATCGAGCCGGACCCGCCCGAGCACGTTATATGACTCGGCGGCGACCTCCAGGGCGGCGTTGGCGTGGTAGAGGTAGAGGCTCGGGACGGCCTTGAGATTACGGCTGCGGAGGTACTGGGTGTGCTCGCAGCCGAACATGTGGCCGTCCCGCCACATCCTCTTCTTGAGCAGGCCGTAGTCCCGTTGGTTGAGGATCTTCTGGACCTTGTAGAGCAGGCGTGACTCCGCCCCGTACCAGCCCGGTGCCGACCACGAGAGCTTGCTCCGGTTGGGGCGGAACACGGGGTCGCCGGGTTCACGGTATACGTAGCAGCGGCATCCGACGATCGAGACGATCATGACTGTTCTCCGAGGTGGGGGCTGTTCGCCCTCACTTCGGAGGTGTCAGGTCTCGTCGCCGCTGCGCCCTCGTCCCCGGCCCCATGCGGCCGTCGGCATCGGGCGAAATACGTCCCGATGCCGGGGACGATGCAGACCTCGTGATCCTCCGCATCGCCGCCGCATTCGGCGCAGTACTCGAACTCGAACAGGCGTTCGAGCCACTCCTCGGGCGTCTCATCCGACATGTTCATCTCCGGTGCAGGGGTGTTCGTCACGCCCCCTTCGCCGGTGTCAGCATCATCCCGCCAGCGGCAAGAGTCGCTGGATCGAGTCGTAGCGGGGGATGTCAGAGCAAGCATTCTCGATGAACGAGAAGGCCGCATGGTGCTCGACCTCCGACGACGCCTTCTCCGGCGTGAAGTCGTGCGAGAGCATGACGACGAGGGCGTAGAGCTTGCGGAGCATCGGGTAGGTCATCGTCGGATAGGTCCGATCCCAGTCCAGCCAGTCGTCCGTGCCGCTGCGATGCGGATTGCCCCGGAAGACCTCGTGCCAGTAATCCCGATCCTCGTCCTTCGAGAAGTCGAACCCGTAGAATCTACCGATCCCGACGTAGCCGCCGGAGCGCCCCATCCAGGTGTACTCGACCTCGACCGGGGTGCCGTCGTACAGGCTGTTGGAGCAGTCGGAATCGGTCACGAGGCGACCGGCGTCTTCCACGCCCAATCGAAGAGCTTGTCCTCGACCTCCTCGTACTTGGCTTGGGCCTTTTCCAGCCACTCGGGGTTGTCGAGCCAGGTCTCGCCGTCGCCGTAATAACCGGCGTTGCGGTAGACCTCGATCAGATGGTCAAAATCGAGATCGACCCCGTGGCACTTGACGTTGAAGGCGAAATAACTCCGACCGTCATGCCCGTAGGTTGAGTAGTAACCGCCGACCGAGGCGAGGTGGGCGGCGATGTCGCTGCGGGAGCGGAGCGGCGTGCGGTAATAACGGGGCGTGTTCGTCTTGCGGGGCATGTCAGGACTCCGAAGGAGGTGTTCGTCACACTCCCTCCGGCGGTGTCATTCAACCGATCGACTGGCACTCCTCGGCATCGACGAAGACCGTCCTGCCCGAGTAGGACCAGGGCTCGATGCCTTCGCCCTCGTCCATCGTGACGACCACGCCTTCGACGGCGTTATTCTGCTCGCCCGGCGGACAACAGCGGACGACCTTCCCGGTGCCCTTGAGGCGATCCCCGCTCGGCATCCGTGCATCGAGCCGGACACGCTCTCCCGGTTGGAACGTGTCGTCGGGATCGGGGTCGGTGTCAGGCGTGAGCGCTTCCGCCTCGACGATCTCATAGGCAAGATCGGCAAACTCCGAGAACTCGGAATGGAACGGCGACGGGTCGATCTCGATGCCCAGCTTCGCCCTGGCGGTCTCGATGTTGTCGTCGTAGTCATCTTCGAGGCCGACCCCGTGTCCTCGGCAGCCCATGAGGACGTAGTAGAGGGCGTCTGCCCACTTGTCCTCGGGGATTTCCATCGAGGCGAACATCTCGCCGACGCCACGACCCCACGCCCGTGCCAGGTCGGCGACGTGGGGGCGGATCAATCCGAGGAGCTTCTCCCTGGACTGATCGGGGCAGATGTCCGTGATCTCCTGCCCGGCGGCGAAGCAGAAGCCCGCCTCTTCCCGTGCGTCCGCCCACTCGGAGGCGAAGAAATCCTGGGCGGCTTCGGCCATCACGTCGTCGCTCAGGTCGATCGTTGCGAGCATCTTCTCGGCTCCGGTCAGAGGGGTGTTATGTGCATCCCCTCCGCCGGTGTCATCCCTTGTCAGGAGGCGAGCCTGTAGCCGAGAGCGTTGAAGGCGTCCCGCAGGTCCGTCTCCTCGGGGTAGCCTCCCCGATCGTCCCGGTTCTCGACGGCGCTTTGGCGATGCTCCCGGAACCACGAGAACACGTCGCCCTGCCAGCCTTCCGGCAGTTCGTAATCACGCTTGACCCGCCATGCGGCGTCGTCGATGTTCTCGATCGTGGCGTCGTGCTCCCGCTTGCCGTAGTCGCCCTCGTCAAGGATCGGATACTCGGCTAACCGCTCGGCGAGTCCGTGATAGGTCCGGAACGCTTCGGTGATGTCGCCGTCCTTGAAAACTCGGATCGAGAAGCCATCGACGTGGCCCACGGCCCAATGGCTGTGAGACTCGAAAACCACTTCGGGGTCGTCGCTTTCGCTGTATGGTGTCAGCGCCTTGGCGATGGCGGCGGCATTGCTCTCGTCGAGCAGGTCGCTGTCCCGGTTGTGGGTGTAGAGGATCGCCCAGTTGTCGGCGTCGTCCAGGTCTCGGGCTCGGTCCCACACGAAGCAGGTGAACGTCCGCCAGTTGCCCGCCGCTTCCCGTGCAGCGTCCTCGATCGTCATCTCTCCGACCATCGTGCTCATGTCGGTCCTCGATTCGGGGGGTTGAGTTGTTCTCGCCCCTTCATCGCCGGTGTCAGGGCGGCGTTCGTCCCGCCGCCCCTATCGCTTGTCAGCAAGCCATGACCGCTTCTTCTTCGGGCACGTCTGCGGTCGGTCGGCTGAAGGACAGGAGATAGTCCGCCGCCTTCGAGGCTTGCGATGAGGCCGAGAAAATGAAGCGAGGGTCGCCCTTCATCGCCCGGAGCCAGTTCGCCAGGTAGGCGACGTGGTTGCCCAGGTTGTCCGACGCAGGGACGCCGAGTTCTCGTGCCAGGTAGCAGGCGCCGATCTCGGCGATCAACTCGCCCATCGCATACGAGTTGTCCGCTTCCTTGCGGCTCCAGTTCAGCCTGGTCGAGTGCTCGGTGGCGTGGACAAGCTCATGGAGCACGGTTTCGTAGTAGTCGATCGGGGTGGTGAACGTGGGCTTCGGAGGCACCTGGATGTAATCCAGCGCCGGGTTGTAAAACGCCTGGCCACCTCCGTATCGGATGCTGATACCCGTGGCGGCGATGGCCTCCTCGGCGGGCTCGTAGTCGATGACCGTGGCGTCGTCGCCGTCGGTGTCAGCCATGCCGGATCGAAGGTGGTCAAGTTGGCCACCCTCCACCTGTTCGACGTTGAAGACGGTGTAGGACTTCATGATGAAGAAGCGGTCTTCCTCATCCTTGCCGGTGTCATCCTTGACTCTCTTCGTGATCGGGCTCCAGAAGACGATCTGAGTGCCCCACTGGCCCTCGGGCACGCCGTCGGGCCGTCGCATGACCTGGCCCCCCATATCCTTCCATTGCCGGAAGGTCGCCCACCAGCGGGATGTGAGGCCGTGACGGGCCGCCGCCATGTCGAGCAGGATCGGGTTGATCCCCCGGTACGGCTTCTTGCTCACGGCGTTGGCCGGTGCGCCGGCGTTGGGGCCGACCGGCCAGGGGCGACGCCAGGGCGGCACGTTTCCGGACTCAAAGTGGGCGACGATCTGGGCGGTGATCTTCTCACGCAACTGCTGCTGGTTGGCCATGGCTGCCTCCGGTCGTCGGGTGGTGTTGACGACGGAGACGAAGGTGTCAGGACATGCTTGGAATCAGTTCCCTCGAATACGGTAGAGCGGCTGAACAATGAGTTGAAGCGGCGGACGAGCGTTGTCGGGCCGTTCCTGGACGACGGAACGGCGTTACGTCATGTGAGCGTCGTGGCGAGGGAGATCGACTAGGGGCAGGAGACGAATCGCAAGTACCTGACGATGGAGCCGGACTGACCAGCCGAGCCTCAAGCGGCGAAATCACGGGAACTGGTTGTATCGCTGACTTGTCTTGGCCAAGATTATTAGCGTCACCGACAGAATCGCCTCGATGAACATTGTGCCCAATCGTGACTTCGCCCTAGCCGAGGCGGCCACGGGAGAAGCAGACGTGCAAGGCGACACACCCAACTACGAAGACGTGGATTTCCCCGCCCTCGTGAGGGCGATCCTCCCCGAACGGGCCACCGAGTTCGATGCGCTGCTACGACAACTCGGGGGTGTGACCTTTCAGGTCGATGACACCGCCGAACGGATCAAGTTTCAAGCAGACCCCATCGGTGTCCGGGTGATTGTGGGGATCGCTTGCCTGGGGCGACTGTTCGTACATGCTCACACGGATTACACGGCCTTTGATTTTCTTCTGAAGTTGCATCACCAGGGCAGGACGAGCGCAGATCTTGCTCCGGAGGAGAGGGAAGCCCTCCGTGAGATCGACGAACTCCTGACCTGGGCCGTCACTATGGACGTGAACACGGCCGTGAAAATGATCAGACGATCCGATCAGGCACCGCCGCCTCCGGAGTCACTCGTCAGGCTACTGGATATAGATCCTGAATCGGTCTCCGAGCATGCGACACGTGCCGTATTCGAGAATGCCCTGACGTTTATCATCCTCCACGAGATCACTCACCTGAAGAACAGCGACGGGGCCTGTGTCGGCGATCGCTCTATCCAGCAGGAGAAGGATGCGGACCGTGGTGCCGCCGCATGGATGCTGGAAGATATCGAGTTCGATAACACCTTCATGCTACGTGCATTCGGGATCGCAGTGGCACTGACATGGCTGACTACTCTGGATGTCTACCTCGGACCCAACGAAGGGAATACTCACCCGCCGGCATACGACCGTCTATCGCAGGTCATCGGCCAGTATGCCTGCGATGACGATGATCCGGCCTGCGAGACCACTTGGGCTTTCATCTATTCCATCCTCATCATCCATCTGAGGAACCGACAGATTTTGTTGAGTCCAGATCACCTCATGGGGCCTTTCCGTGAGAGGGCAGAGTGCTGCATCAATCTGATCGCAAACCAGTAAGGATCGACTCACAACGACCGGATTCTCGCTGTCCATGAGGAAGTCCGGTGGCCTCGCCACGCTGGAGGAAAAGGGATTGATCGAGGATCAGGCGGCAGTTATGAGTACAGCATCCCCGTGCGAGATGGGGTGCTAACCTCCCGCCATAAATGTCGCCCCGAATGCCCACGAGGAGCGGATTCTCGTCGTCGATCGGATCCCGTGGGTGGTCTGAGAGCAGCACGTCCGGCAGGAAGGCAGCCTCGTTCTGGCTCCTACTGGAGGCGGGTGGTGCGGGTACGTGATCACGTTCTGCTTGCGGTCTCAAGGGCATCCACGGCGACGAAATTGAATGCGTCCGGCGGCAACGTCTTGCATCCCGTCATGGGCTTGGTAAGGTTTGGCGGGGATCGTCGTCTCTCTAGGGATCGCTGCGTGACCAACCTGCGGGATTATCTCAGGATCTCGGAGGCGGCCGAGTACCTCGGGGTGGCCCCGAACACGCTCCGCAACTGGGAGAAGGCGGGGAAGATCATGACGCACCGTCATCCGGTGAATCGCTATCGGCTCTTCCGCCAGAAAGACCTCGACTCGATGTTGCGACAGGTGGAGCGGACCGCCCGCAGGGGTCGGCCCGCCTCGCCTTGAAGAGAAAGGGCGGCTTGGGGCCGAAGCTCAGCATGGAATCTCCCCGCTGGAACATCATCACCCCCTCGAAGTTCGAGTGGGAACGGCGGGGCCTGGACTTCGTCCGCAAGGCGTTGCCCGACCACGATCCGTATCGTGCGTGGTCGAACTTCGAGTTCCAGGCCGACGACGGGGCGATCTACGAGGTCGATCTCCTCGTCCTCACCAAGCAGGGCTTCTGGCTGGTCGAGTGCAAGGCGTGGGAGGGCCGGATCTCCGGGGACTCGGGCTCCTGGTATCGCACCACCGGCGGCAAGGCGAGGTCCGAGGACAACCCCGTCGTCCTGGCCAACCGCAAGGCGAAGGCCCTGTCGTCGCTGCTCAAGTCCCGGCCCGCCGCCGAGAAGGTCAAGCTGCCCTGGCTCGACGCCCTCGTCTTCCTCTCGGCGGACGACGTGCAATGCGACCTCGCCGGCACCGCCCGCAACCGGGTCTGCCTGAAGGATCGTCCCGCCCAGGGAGATCGGCCCGAGCGCAAGGGCATCCTCGCCGCCCTGATGGACCGTGACTGTCCGGGCGTGGATCCCGACCCCCGCTCGACGATCGACACGAGGGTTGCGAAGGCCCTGTCCCGTGCGATGGAGCAGGCCGGCATCCGCCCGTCGCAGCGGGCCCGCCGGGTGGGCGATTACGTCCTCGGCGAGTTGATCGCCGACGGGGCGGGCTATCAGGACTGGCTCGCCAAGCACACGTCGTTCGACGACGTGCATTGCCGGGTGAGGCAGTATACGGTCGCCCAGGCGTCCTCGGAGGAGGACCGGCAGCGGCTGAGGCGGGCGGCGGCCCGTGAGTTCCAGATCATCCAGACGCTCGACCATCCCGGCATCCTGCCCGTGCTCGACTACAAGGAGCACGAGAACGGCCCGGCTCTGCTCTTCCGCTACCTCGACCCCAATGCCGTCCGCCTCGACCACTACCTGGCGACCAACGCCGTCAAGCTCACCACCGACATGCGGCTCGACCTGCTCCGCCAGGTCGCCGACGCCATCCGCTACGCCCACCGCAAGCGGGTGATCCACCGGGCGCTGAGCCCCCAGAGCATCCTGGTCACCGACGCCTCTTCGGCGACGCCCAGGCTTCAGATCTACAACTGGCAGGTGGGCGTGCGGGAGACCGCCTCGACCACGGGGCGGGCGACCGTGATCGAGGATCTGGTCGAGTCGCAAGCCTTCGTCTACATGTCGCCCGAGGCGATGGCGGACGGTCGGAAGGTCACCGAGGCGTCGGACGTGTTCTCGCTCGGGGCCATCGCCTTCCACCTGTTCGCCTCCCGGCCGCCCGCCACCGGGCCGACTGACCTGGCGAGGATCCTCCGGGAGCAGAAGGGTCTGAGCATCTCCTCGGTCCTCGACGGGGCCGGGCCGAAGCTGGAGGAACTGATCCGGTGGAGCACCCACCCGGACGTACTGACCCGCATCGGCTCGGTCGAGGACTTCCTGACGCTCCTCGATGATGTCGAGGACGAACTGACCGCACCGGCCCAGTCCGTCGTCCTCGACCCATTGCAGGCCAAGAGGGGGGACCGGCTCGAACACGGGTTCGTCGTCCAGCGGGTGCTTGGCCAGGGTGCCACGGCGACGGCCCTGCTGGTCACGAAGGGCGACGAGGAGTTCGTCCTGAAGGTGGCGATGGCCGAGGATCAGGACGATCGCCTGCACGAGGAGGCCCAGGCCCTCCGCTCGATCCACAGCGAGTTCATCGTCGCCATCGAGGACGAACTGGTCATCAACGGCAGGACCGTCCTCGTCCTCCAGAAGGCGGGCGACAAGACCCTGGCCGCCGTGCTCCGGTCCGAGGGCGTGCCCGGCCTGGAGATGCTCGCCCGCTACGGGGACGACCTACTCTCGGCGGTCTCCTCGCTGGAACGGCACGGGGTGGCCCACCGGGACATCAAGCCCGACAACGTCGGCATCCGCTCCCTGACGAAGGGGCGGAACCAGTTGATCCTGTTCGACTTCTCGCTGGCGCACGCACCGCTGGACAACATCCGGGTCGGCACCCCCGGCTACACCGACCCGTTCCTCGCCCACCGCAAGCCCCGGCGGTGGGACTTGCAGGCGGAGCGGTACTCGGCGGCGGTGACCCTCTACGAGATGACCCTCGGGGTGGGCGTGCTCCCCCGGTGGGGCGACGGCAAGTCGGACCCGGCGATGACCGAGGCCGAACTGGTCATCGACGCCGAGAAGTTCGACCCCGGAGTCCGGGAGGGCCTCGTCGAGTTCTTCCTCAAGGCGTTGCACCGAGACCCCAACGAGCGGTTCCACAACGCCGACGAGATGCGGTGGGCCTGGCAGAACGTCTTCAAGGAGGCGGAGCAGAGGAAGATCACGACCCCCGGCGGCGAGGAGGTCGATCTTCGGGTCTCGCTGGAGCAGGCGGACCTGACAACGCCGGTCGCCGCCCTGGGCCTGAGCACCCGTGCCCAGAACGCCCTGGAGCGTGCCGACATCCTCACCGTCCGCAACCTGCTGGAATACCCGATCGGCGACATCCACCTGATGCGTGGTGTCGGCAATCAGACCCGTCGTGAAATCATCGAGTTCCTCACCGGCCTGCGTGGCCGGTTCCCCAACGTCGAGACCGGCCGGAACAAGGACCAGCCCCCCTCGGACCTGCCCTCCGGCCCTCCCGGCCTCGAATGGATGGAGCACCGGGCCGTCGGCGTGATGGTCCCCAAGAAGGACGCTGAGTGGCGCATCCGCACGGCCCTGCTCGGCGTGCCGGCTGTGGAGTCCACGCCCCCCGACCGCTGGCCCGGCCAGTCCGAGATCGCCGATCTGCTCGGCATCAGCCGGGCCCGTGTGGGGCAGGTCGTGACGGCCGACCGGATCCGCTGGAGCAAGGACGCCGCCATCACCTCGTTCCGCCACGAACTCTGCGAGCAGATCCAGCGGCTAGGCGGAGTCGTGTCGATCCCCGAGATCATCGACTTGACGATCCTAGTGAGGCCCTCCGCCGGCACACTGGAGCCGGTCCGGCAGCAGCGAGCGGCGTCGGCGGTGGCCAGGGCGGCGGTGGAGACCGAGACCTCGATGGCGGTCCCCCGCTTCCAGGTCCGTCGGGTCGGCGGCAAGGTCGTCGTGGCCTGCTCCCAGGAACTGGCGGCGTTCGCCGAGGAGCTTGGACGGAAAGCCGACCGCCTGGCGGCATCGGACCCGCTGCCGCCCCCCTTGCGGGTGTTCCAGGAACTCTACGAGGCCAGCCCGCCGCAGCAGCCCCACGGCTGCCAGCCGCTCGGCAACGAGCGACTGCTGAAGCTCGCCGCCGCCATGAGCCGCACGGCCGCCGTGTCCTCCCGCCAGGAGCTATATCCCCGTGGGCTGGCGTCGGAACGTGCCTTGCGCCTGGGCATCGGGGCGTTGTCCGGGCTGGGGCTCGGCGACGGCGAGGAGGGCTTCACCATCGAGCAGGTCCAGGATCGGCTGAGGAGCCGATATCCGGAAGCCGAGCCGCTGCCGAGCCGACCGGACCTGGACACACTGTTGCATCGGGTCGGCCTCGATGTCCGCTGGGACGACGAGAAGAAGGTCTATCGCCGCCGGGACGCCACGAACTTCGTCACCTCGGGCTCGTCGATCCCCAGGCGGCACACCACGGCGACCTCGACCCGCAAGGTCGAGGTCACGCCCGACCTGGCGGAGGCACGCCAGTTCGAGGAGCGGTTGCGGCACGCCCACGGCGACGGCGGGTTCCTGGTGCTGACCGTCCGCCCCAGCCGGATGCGTCGGTGCGAGGACGAGCTTCTACGGCGGTTCCCCATCGAGCGGGTCTCGTTCGACGACCTCCTCTTCGAGGCCCTCCGCAGGGAAGCCGATGAATTGGAGATCGACTGGGCGATCATCGAGCACGCTGATGGGGCGGATTGGTCGGGCCAGGATTGGAACAACCTCCTGCATCTGGTCGCTCGGGTGGCCCCGAAGGTCGTCACCGAGTTGTGCGACCGCAGCGAGCACCTGCTGCTGGTCAATCCGGGGCTGATCGCCCGATACGACCAGATGGCGATCTTGGAGACGCTCCGGGACAAGGTCGGCCACGAGGTGCCTTGCCCCGGTCTCTGGGTCTTGGTGGCGACGGACGGGCAGCATGACCTGCCGATGCTCGACAACGCTGAGATCCCGCTGATTACGCCCGGCCAACGGGCCAGGGTGTCCGAGGCGTGGGTGGACAACGTCCACCGTGGCCATCCGAACGGGGCTGTCGCTCGTCCCGTCGCCGCCAAGAAGGGAGGCGGCTGAACATGGTCGATATCAAGACGCTCGTGCCGCAGTTGCAGAAGCAGGTGGAACTCCTGACCGAAGACCTGATCGGTCGATCCAGGAGCGTCCCGACGATCGAGACGTTTCTCCGGGAGAACTACCAGAAAGTCCACGAAACCGGGCGACTTTCGCAGAGCTACGAGGAGTGGTCGGAGGACTACCTCGAACAGGTCGCAGTGTCGTGGGTGCTCGCCTGCGTCTTCGTGCGGTTTCTGGAAGACAACCACCTCATCGACGAGTGCTGGATCGCCGGCCAGGGAGACCGAGGCAAGCTGGCGGACGGTTCCTACGAGATCTATTTCCGAAGTCGGCCTCACGAGACGGATCGAGAATACCTCAAGTTCGTCTTCCTCGAAGTCGGGAAGATTCCGGCCACGAAGGAGTTGTTCGACGACAACAACAAGAACCCACTTTGGGCCGTCGATCCGAGCGGTGACGCCGCACGCCGGCTTCTGCTGTTCTTCAAGGAGATCGACGCCGATCGGGGCGGGTTGAAGCGACCATTCGACACCAGGGAAGTACGGACGCAGCCGCTCGTCGATGTATGTGAGCGGCTCGCACCACAGGCCCAGTTCCTCGGCGACCTCTATCAGGACTTGTCGGAACACGCCCGGAAGAAGTATGCCCTGCTCCAGACACCCGAGTTCGTGCAGCAGTTCATCCTCGATCGCACGCTGGAGCCAGCGATCAGGGATTTCGGGCTGAAGGGCCTGCGAATCATCGACATCGCCTGCGGGTCGGGGCACTTCTTGTTGGGAGCGTTCGACCGGCTGTTCGCCCGATGGATGAAGTCCGAGGAGGTCCGGGGGAATCCTGTCGTCGCCGCCCAGAATGCCTTCGACAGCATCTTCGGCGTGGACATCAACTCGTTCGCCATCGCAATCACACGTTTCAGGATGCTCGTCGCAGCGGTCCGGGCGTGCGGGATCGACCGGCTGCATCAGCAGAGCTATGCCTGGAAACTGAATCTCGCCGTCGGCGACAGCCTTCTCCGAGGGAGCCGACCGACCTATGGCGGCGGACGCCAGCGCATCTTGTCTCAGCGAGAGTTCGAGTTCGAGACCGCCCAGGAGCTTCGTATTGAAGATCCGGCCGCCGCCAACGAGATCCTCGACAAGGGGTATCACGTCGTCGTCGGCAATCCGCCGTACATCATCGTCCGTGACAGGGCACAGAACGCTGCGTATCGGCAAATATACTCGACCTGCCATCAGAAGTATTCCCTCGGCGTCCCCTTTACGCAACGCTTCTGGGATCTGGCGATACGTAAGGGCGAGCGCATCGAACAGACCACCGAAGCAACCAGCCCCGATGCGGGCTACGTGGGAATGATCACCGCCAATTCGTTCATGAAGCGGGAGTTCGGCAAGAAGTTGATCGAGGACTTTTTCCGCATCACAGACCTGACCCACGTCCTCGATACGTCCGGAGCCTACATTCCCGGCCACGGCACGCCGACGGTCATCCTGTTCGGCCGGGGTCGCAAGTCGGTAGGAGACACGGTGCGGGCTGTGCTGGGAATCAAGGGAGAGCCCAGCACACCCGAAGATCCGTCCCAGGGGCACGTGTGGCAGTCGATCATCAGCCAAGTCGATCGGCTGGGGTCCGAGGACGGTTTCACATCCTCGGTGGATATCCCCCGAACCACGTTCAACACCCATCCGTGGAGCATCGGCGGCGGAGGGGCGGCAGAACTCAAGGAACTACTCGACGAGAATGCTTCCGCATCGCTGGGAGACCTCGCCTTCAGTATAGGCATTGCATCG
Source organism: Planctomycetota bacterium (assembly GCA_028291545.1). Lineage (GTDB taxonomy): Bacteria > Planctomycetota > Planctomycetia > Isosphaerales > Isosphaeraceae > JAQGHR01. The sequence goes on from JAQGHR010000052.1 coordinate 84,324, forward strand.
GTCACGGGCGAAGATGACCTATATGTTCTACCCCGGAGTCTCGATGCGGCGAGGCTCCGGGCTCGGAATACCATCCCGTTGCTGATGGGGGACATGATTCGTGATTATTGGGAGGCCGAGCCGGTGACGGCTTTGTGGCCTTATGACTCCGACCTTCGCCTCCTTCCCGAGGAAGGCATCTCCGACCTGATTCGCATTCTGTGGCCCTGCCGAGCATCAATCAGCCAGCGTCGACGGTTCGGTACTCCCATGCTTCAGAAGGGAGCCAAGTGGTATGAGTGGCAAGAACTTTACCATGATAAACTCCGCACGCCACTCTCGATAACCTTCGCCGAAGTCGCCACGCACAATCACTTCGTGCTCGACCGAGGCGGCAAGGTGTTCAATCGGACGGCCCCGATCCTAAAGCTCCCGGCCGAGGCCACCGAGGATGACCACCTCGCCCTGCTTGGCATTCTCAATAGTTCCTCCGCCTGTTTCTGGCTCAAGCAGGTCTGCCACAACAAGGGAAGTACTGTTGATATTCAGGGGGCTCGACAGCGAACTGCTCCGTTTGAAGATTTTTATCAGATGAACGCAACCCGAGTCGGGGAATTGCCCATCCCGGAACAACGTCCCGTTGCGCTTGCCCGTCTCCTAGACCGCCTGGCCAAGGACTGCGGATCATCGCTCCCCAATGCAATCATGCAGCGGGGCATCCCATCGCAGACCGGCTTGGATGAGGAACGAGCGGCGGTGAGCCGAATCCGGGGCCGGATGATCGCCTTACAAGAAGAACTCGACTGGGAGTGCTACCGACACTACGGCCTACTCGGCGTCGAATACCGGTACACCGGCGACGACCTGCCTGAATTGAAGTTGGGCGAGCGGGCCTTCGAGGTCGTCCTGGCACGACGGATGGTACAAGGCGAGTTGCGAACGACGTGGTTCGATCGGCACGGCTCCACTCCTATCACCGATATCCCGTCGGACTGGCCCGAGGCTTACCGAACGCTTGTTGAACGCCGCATTCAGGTCATCGAGTCTATCAAGGAGATCGGCCTTATCGAACGGCCCGATTTCAAGCGTCGCTGGAACGACGAGCCGTGGCGGGAAAAGGAACAACGTGCCCTTCGCCGCTGGCTTCTCGACCGGCTCGAAGCCCCGAACTACCGCAAGGGCCCGAGGGGGAACGAGGCGACGTTGCAATCCACGGCCCAGCTTGCCGACACGGCCAGCGGCGACGGCGAGTTCCTCCAGGTCGCAGCCTTGTATCGTGGCCGCCCCGACTACGATGTGGCGGCCCTCGTCCGGGAACTGATCGAGTCGGAGTCGGTCCCGTTCCTGCCCATCCTTCGCTACAAGCCCACGGGGCTCCGTAAGAGAGAGGTCTGGGAACGCACCTGGGATCTCCAGCGAAAGCAGGACGCCGGGGAGGACGTGGGCGACCTCCCCGTGCCACCCAAGTACGCTACTGCGGACTTCCTCAAGACCGACTACTGGAGGCTCCGGGGAAAGCTCGACGTGCCGAAGGAGCGGTGGATCAGCTATCCCCACCTCCACACCGAGAGCGACCCCAGCCTGGTCGTGGGCTGGGCCGGGTGGGACCATCTCCAGCAGGCCACCGCCCTCGTGGCCTACTACGACGCCCGCAAGCGGGAGGGCTGGGACGGCAAGCGGCTGACGCCGATCCTGGCGGGCCTCGACCAACTCCTGCCCTGGATCCATCAGTGGCACCCCGAGATCGACCCCGAGTTCGGCGACACGGCGGGCCAGTCGTATCAGACGCTCCTTGAGAACGACGCCCACGAGCTTGGCCTGATCCTGGACGACATCCGCAACTGGCAGCCTCCCCAGACCACGGCCCGGCGACGGGCGAGGACGTGACGATGGACAAGCTCATCAGCGAACTGCTGATCCTCCCCGAGCGGGTCCGCAAGGGCGACTTCGTCCTCAACCTCTCGAAGGGCGTCACCGAGCCCGAGAAGACGCTCGACGAGTACGTGGTCACGCCGCAACTCCTGGAATCGTTCGACGACGCCCTGGGCTTCATCCGCTCGGCCGTCGATGCCACCAACAGCAAGGCGTGCTACCTGCACGGCAGCTTCGGTGCGGGCAAGTCGCACTTCATGGCCGTCCTGCACCTGATGTTGCAGCACGTCCCCGCCGTGCGGGCCAGGGACGACCTGGCGAAGGTCTGCGCCAAGCACGGCTGGGTCGAGGAGAAGAAGTTCCTGCTCGTGCCCTACCACATGATCGGCTCCCGCAACATGGAGTCGGCCATCCTGGGCGGTTACGTCGATCACGTCCTGGAGCATCATCCCGACGCCCCGCTGCCGGGCGTCTACCTCGCCGACGATATCTTCAAGAACGCCGTCACTTACCGCCAGCGGCTCGGCGACGAGAAGTTCTTCGAGGACTTGAACCGGGGCAACCAGGCGGCGGGCGGCACGGGCTGGGGCAAGCTCGCCTCGGGCTGGAATGCCGCCCGCTTCGAGGCCGCCCTGGAGGCTCCTCCTTCCAGCGAGGACAGGACACGCCTCGTGGGCGACCTCGTGCAGCACATCTTCCCCGCCTTCAAGGGGATCGCCCAGGGCAAGGACGAAGCCTACGTCGATCTCGACGTGGGCCTGAGCGTCATCAGCGCCCACGCCAAGTCCCTCGGCTACGACGCCCTGATCCTGTTCCTCGACGAGTTGATCCTCTGGCTGGCCACGCACTCGGCCGACGTGGGGTTCGTCCAGACCGAGGGGAACAAGCTGGCGAAGCTCGTCGAGTCCCGCAAGTCGGACCGGCCCGCCCCCATCATTAGCTTCGTCGCCCGCCAGCGTGACCTGCGAGACCTGATTGGTGAAAACGTCACCGGAGCCGAGTCGCTCAACTTCTCCGACGTGCTCTCGCACTGGGAGGGGCGGTTCCACACGATCACCCTGGAGGACCGCAACCTCCCGGTCATCGCCAACCGGCGGGTGCTGCGCCCCAGGGACGCCGCCTGCCGGGCGGAACTCGAAGCCGCCTTCGAGAAGACCGCCCAGGTGCGGCAGGAGATCCTCGAAGTCCTGCTGACCAGGGAGGCCGACCGGGCGATGTTCAAGCTCGTCTACCCGTTCAGCCCGGCCCTGATCCAGGCCCTGGTGGCGGTCTCCAGTGCGCTCCAGCGGGAGCGGACCGCCCTGAAGATCATGCTCCAGTTGCTCGTGAACCGGCGGGATACCCTGCGGCTGGGAGACGTGATCCCGCTGGGCGACCTGTGGGACGTGGTAGCCAACGGCGACGAGGCGTTCACCGACGTGATGCGGGTGAACTTCCAGAACGCCAAGAATCTGTACCAGAACAAGCTCCGCCCGATGCTGGAGCAGCAGCACCAGATCGACCTGGAGGTAGACCGGGAGCGGGCGGCGGACTCCGACGAGATCGCCACCCGGATCAAGCTCTTCGAGAACGACGACCGCCTCTTGAAGAGCCTGTTGCTGGCGGCCCTGGTCCACGGGGTCGAGGCCCTCAAGAACATGACCTGCGTGCGGCTGGCGGCCCTCAACCACGGCTCGATCCGCTCCCGCATCCCCGGACGTGAGCATCAGGTCGTCGCCCAGAAGCTCCGCACCTGGGCGGGGATGATCGGCGAGATCCGGGTCGGCGAGGAGCCGACGAACCCGACCGTCTCGATCCAACTCTCGGGCGTCGATACCGAGGGGATCATCGAGGCGGGGCGGGTCTACGACAACCCCGGCAACCGCCAGTACAAGCTCAGGCAGATGCTCTTCAAGTCGATGGGCGTGCCCGAGCAGGACGAGATGTACATCTCCCACACCTTCTGGTGGCGGGGCAGCAAGCGGTCCTGCGACGTGCTCTTCACGAACGTGCGGTCCCTCCCCGACGAGTCGCTGCGGTCCAGTGACGACTGGAAGCTCATCATCGACTTCCCGTTCGATGCCGAGGGCCACTCGCCGATCGAAGACCTCGACCGCATCAACAAGTTCCGGGAGAAGAACGAGCGGCACCGGACGCTCGCCTGGCTGCCGTCGTTCTTCTCGCCCCGAACCCAGGCGGAACTCGGCAAGCTGGTCATCATCGAGCGGCTGCTGCTGGGCAACAACCTCGACCAGTACGCCCAGCACCTCTCGCTCCAGGACCGCCAGACCGCCCGGCTGCTGCTCCAGAACCAGCAGAGCGCCCTGTCACAGCGACTGATCCAGGCGGTCGAGGCGGCCTTCGCCATCCGCTCCGAGCCGACGCCCGGCACGCTGGACGCCGCCTACGACATGTCCGAGTCGCACTTCCAGTCGCTCTACCCCACGCTCGTCCTCCAGCGTCCTGTGGGGGCGAACCTCGGCGAGGCCCTGGAGCACCTGTTCGACCAGGCCTTGGCGCATCAGTTCCCGAAGCACCCGAAGTTCGGGCAGGAGATCAAGCCCGGCAAGGATCTCCGCCAGGTTCTGGAGGTCTGCCAGGAGGCGGCCCGCACGCCCGATGGCCGGGTCTTCGTCGAGGACAAGGCGGTCCGCCAGAAGCTCCGCAACGTCTGCAACCCGCTCGAACTGGGTCAGATGTCCGAGACGCACTTCAAGCTGGAAAACCTCTGGAAGAACCACTTCAATCGCCTGCTGGCGGCCTCCGAGCAGCCGCACCCCACGGCGGCCGACCTGCGCAAGTGGATGGACAAGCCGGACGAGCGGGGGCTCCCCCGAGAGGTCCAAAACCTGCTGATCCTCGTCTACGCCGACCAGACCAACCGCTCCTTCGTCCGCTACGGCGGCAATTACACGCCGGGCCTCGACGACCTGCCCAACGAACTTGAACTCCAGGAGCAGGCCCTCCCCGACCTCAAGGATTGGCACGAGGCGGTGGCCCGCTCGGCCGACATCCTGGGCCACGCCGTCCCGAAGCTCTTGAACGCCTCGAACCTGGCGGCCCTGTCCTCGAAGGTGGGCGAGACCGTCAAGGAGCACCGCCCGGAGTGCGACGGGCTTCCCGATCGCCTGCAACTCGTGCTCAGAGACCTGGGCGTGCCCGAGGAGGAGGCCGGCAAGGCGGACCGGGTCAGGACGGCGAAGGCCGTGAAGGCGTTGCTCGCCTCCTGCGACGGCAAGGAGCCGACGAAGCTGGTCGGGGCGATGGCCCAGGCCCGGCTGGAGACGAACGCCACGACGATGGGCCGCAGCCTGAAGTCGGCGAAGGAGACGATGGAGTGCCTGCGGACGACGCCGTGGGAGGTCTTCTCCCTGGTCGCCCAGCTTGATGACCATCGGGCGGGCGATGCGTCGGAACTCGTCGGGGAGGTGGTCGCCTGGATCAAGGCCGACGAGCACGCCCTGGCGGGCGGATTGCCGTCCAGGCTCTCCCAGGCTCGGGAGCGGGCGAAGGGACTCCTGTCGAAACCGAAGCCCGTCGAGCTGAAGCCGCCCAGGCCCGAGCCGTCCACCCCCGGACCCGGCGTGAAGCCCTGGTCGCCCGTCGGTTCGGGGCGTGTGGAACGCCTGTCGCCGCAGGACTGGTCCATGATCGCACAGGAACTCCTCCGAAAGATGGAAGGGCATCCCCGCTACCGGCTCACGGTCGAGTGGACGATCGAGGAGGAGCCGCAATGAGCGTCGGGGCGCTCAGCACGCAGCAGTTGCGGTCGATCGTCGAGGAGAAGTGGGACCGTGACGACGGGGCCATCGCCGTCGGACTCCACGTCGCCGCCCCCTGGGCCGGGCCGCCCGAGGTGGAGTTCGATTTCGGCACCGCCAGGGTCGTGCGTGCCGACACGGTGTTCGGGGTCCGGCAGGCGTTGCGGGACGCCGAGAGGGACCGGGGGCGGGTCGTCGTGCTCACCCGCTTGCAGCAGGCGGACCTGGGTCACGATGTCGTCGCCCGCCTGGCCCGCAGCCGCCTGTTCGCCATCGACCACTGGGCGACGCTGTGCGCCCTGTTCAGGGCGAAGGAACTCGACCCGACCGCCTGCGACCCGGCCCTCGCCCAGGCCCTGATCGAGCACGCCCCGCCGGACGGCTACCCGCCCGTCTCGGCCGGCATCCTCGACGGCGGGACGGTCTGGCGTGCGATCGGACGCCACGTCTTCGAGATGGGGGAGAGCGAGCCCGACCTCGTGTCGCTCCTGCTCTGGGCGACCACGAAGGCGGGCTCGGCACGCTACCTCGTCGCCTCCCCCGAACTCCGGGCCAGCCTGCGGCGTCGCCTCGTCGATTCCCTGGGCGACGCCGCCGACTCCATCCTGCGGTTCGTCGAGGGGGGCTCAGGGCCCGACGCCCTGGCCCTCGCCGCCGCCTGCGAGGTCGTCTTCGGGGACGGGACCGGACCGACGCTCGAAGCCGCCGCCGCCCGGATGGAGCAGTACCACGGCAACCGGCCGATCCCCCCGTCGATCGGGCGATGCCTGATGCGGGTCGCCACCGACGCCGTCGCCGACCTCGACCGCAGGGACGACCCTCAAGCCGCCCACCGGCACCTCCAGCGTGCCGACGAATTGCTGCGCCAGTTCCTCTGCGAGGAGCACGCCCACCGCAGCCGCCTGACCCCCCTCGGCTACGAGCAGCGGCTGGCCCGGTTCGGGGCCGGGATCGACTCGGCCGTCATCACGCCGACCGGGGACGCCATCCGGGGGTGCGAGCGACTCCGGGCCGAGATCACCGAGCATCGGGTCGCCCGGCTCGGCAGGAGGCGTGAGCAGATCGCAAGGACCGAGATGGCCCTCCGCCTCGTGCGCTGGCTCGGCCATCCCTCCCACGACCCCACCTCGTTCCCCGAGTTCGCCCACTCCTACCGGCGGGAGTCGTCGTTCGTGGACTGGGCACGGGAGTCCGTGTGCCGGGGCGAGGAAGTCGCCGGGCTCTCGAAGGCGTACCAGTCCCTCGATCGGGCCGTCCTGGAGCGGAGGGAGCGGTTCAACCGGCTGTTCGCCGTGGCCCTGGCGGACTGGACCTCCGTCGGCTCCGAGGCCGCCGGGGTCTGGGGCGTCGAGGACGTGGCGGGCCGGGTCGTCGCCGGTGCCGTCGAGGCCGGGAACCGGGTGCTCCTGGTCGTCCTCGACGGCATGAGTTGGGCGATCTGCCACGAGCTTCTCGACGACATCCGGCACGAGCACTGGTCGGTCTCGACCCTGGACGAATCCGCCGAGCCCCCGAGGCCCGTCGTGGCCGCCATCCCCAGCGTCACGGGCGTCTCCCGAGCCAGCCTGCTGTCGGGGACGCCGACGGTCGGGGATGCCGCCGTCGAGGCCCGCAACTTCGAGGCGAACCCGCACCTGAAGGCGTGCTGCGACAAGAAGCACCCCCCGGTGCTGTTCCACAAAAAGGAGGTCACCGAGGGGGCACGGGGGGCCGTCGGCGACGAACTGTCCGGGGCGATCCTGTCGCCGACCCGGAAGGTCGTCGGGGTCGTCCTCAACGCCATCGACGACCGGCTCGCCGGTGCCCAGCAGATCCGGGACGACTGGACGATCGGGCGCATCGGCCCCCTGGGACCGCTCCTGAAGCTGGCCCGTGACTCGGGGCGGGTCGTCATCCTCGCCAGCGACCACGGCCACGTCTGGCATCGCCCGGACGCACGCCACGTCTCGGCGGAGGGCGGGGGCAGGTGGCGTCCGACGGGCGGGGCGCTCGCCGAGGACGAGATCCTCCTGGCCGGCAACCGTGTCCGGGACGGGCTCGGCGGCCACTCGGTCGTCGTCCCCTGGTCGGAGCGGGTCCGCTACGGGCGGCCCCAGAACGGCTACCACGGCGGCGCCACCCCCCAGGAGATGCTCTGCCCGCTGGTGATCCTGGCCGATCAGAGTAGTGCGTACTCCGGGCTCTTCCCGTGCGAGTACCCCAGGCCGGACTGGTGGTCGTCGGCACCGACGAAGTCCGCCCCCATCGCCGAGGAGGCGACGATCGCCCGGCCAAGCCCCCCGAAGCGTCCCCCGACCCTGTTCGACAACATCCGTGACGATGCCGACGTGCCGAAGGCCGGGGCGGCGAAGGGCGACGGCTGGCTCAATCGCCTGTTCTCCTCCCAGGTCTACAAGGACCAGAAGGGACTCATCCGCCGCCACGCCCCGGAGGACGAGGTCGTGCGTCGGGCACTCGCCGTCCTGGAGGCCGGGGGCGGCCTCATGACGCCCGCCGCCTTCTCCAACGCCGCCGCCATCCCCGCCGCCCGCCTGGACGGCCTCGTGGCACGCATCCAGCGGCTGCTCAACGTGGACGGGTACGAGATCCTCGACCTGAACCGCAGCGAGAACAAGATCGAACTCAACGTGGCCAAGCTCCGACGGCAATTCGACCTGGGTTGAACGATGGAAATCAGCCGGGAACGACGCAGGGAGATCATCAACGCCCTCCGCCGGGGGACCGTCCCGCAGCGGGGGCTCGACTTCCTGTCCGTCGGCCTGGGCCAATTCGACGCCGTCGTCGCCGGGGAACTCGGGGAGGTGGCGCAGGGCGGCTCGTCGTTCAAGGCGGTCCGGGGCGACTACGGATGCGGCAAGACGTTCTTCGGACGCTGGGTGCAGGAGTGCGCCAAGAAGAAGGGCTTCGCCACCGCCGAGGTCCAGATCTCCGAGGCCGAGACGCCGCTTCACCGCCTGGAGACGGTCTACCGGCGTGCGATGGAGGGGCTGTCCACGTCCGAATGCTTCCTGGGTGCGTTCCGCTCCGTCCTCGACGGGTGGTTTTACGGCCTGGAGGAGGACGTGCTGGCCGAGGGCGACATCGCCCCGGACGACCAGGGGGCGTTGCAGCGGAGGGCGGACGACCTGCTCGAACGGCGGCTCGTGGAGGTCACCCGTGCCACGCCCCAGTTCGCCGCCGCCCTGCGGGCCTACCGGGCGGCCCAGCGGAGGGACGACCACGCCACGGCCGAGGGGCTGGCCGGGTGGCTCGCCGGGCAGCCGCACGTCGCCGCACCGATCAAGCGGGTCGCCGGGATCAAGGGGGACGTGGACCACTTCGCCGCCCTCAGCTTCCTCCGGGGGCTGCTCCTGATCCTCAAGGACTCGGGCTTCTCGGGGCTTGTGCTCGTCCTCGACGAGATCGAGACCCTCCAGCGGGTCCGGGGCGACGTGCGGGAGAAGGGCCTGAACGCCCTGCGGCAACTGATCGACGACATCGACGGCGGGCGGTTCCCCGGCCTCTACCTGCTCGTCACCGGCACGCCGGCCTTCTTCGACGGGCCGCAGGGCATCCAGCGGCTGGAGCCCCTGGCGCAGCGGCTGCACGTGGACTTCCGCACCGACGCCCGGTTCGACAACCCCCGAGCCGTGCAACTCCGGCTGTCCCCCTTCGACCACGAACGCCTGGTCGAGGTGGGGACGAAGGTGCGTGACCTCTACACGTCCGACTGTTCATCACCGGAGCGGGTGCGGCGGCTGGCGACCGACGCCCTGGTGGCGGGCCTCGCACGGGGCGTGGCGGGGAAGCTGGGCGGCAAGGTCGGCGTCGCCCCACGGCTATTCCTCAAGAAGCTCGTCGCCGACGTGCTGGACCGGATCGACCAGTTCGAGGACTTCGACCCCGGACAGCACTACCGCCTGACGCTGACGGTCGCCGAGATGACGGCCACCGAGCGGGAGGCCCAGGCGACCGGCGTGGACGACATCGAGCTTGACCTGTGAGCGCCTTCGACCGGCTGCACCCGGCCCTCCGGCACCACGTCGTCAATTCCCTGGGATGGGGCGAACTGAGACCCGTCCAGGATCTGGCCATCGACGCCTACCTCGACGGTGCTAACCTCGTCGTCCTGGCACCGACGGCGGGCGGGAAGACGGAGGCGGCGTTCTTCCCGATCCTCTCCGCCATGCTGACCGAGGCGTGGGCCGGGCTGAGCGTCCTGTACGTCAGCCCGATCCGTGCGCTGCTGAACAACCAGCAGGACCGCCTGGGACGCTACTTCGGCCTGGTGGGGAGGCGGGCCGCCCGCTGGCATGGCGACACCCCGCAGGGCGAGAAGAAGCGGACCGTCGCAGATGCCCCCGACTGCCTGCTGACCACCCCCGAGTCGCTGGAGGTGATCCTGACCTCCGCCCGGATCGACCACCGGCAGTTCTTCCAGAACGTCCGGGCCGTCGTCATCGACGAGTTGCACGCCTTCGCAGGCGACGACCGGGGCTGGCACCTGCTGTCGGTCCTGTCCCGCATCGGGAAGCTCGCAGGCCGGGACATCCAGCGGGTCGGGCTGTCGGCGACGGTGGGCAACCCCCCGGAGATGCTGGAGTGGCTCTCGTGCGACTCGAAGCGTGAGAAGCGGGTCATCCGGCCGCCGTCCGGCGAGCGGAGAGAACCCGAGGTGCAGGTCGATTTCGTGGGGTCGCTCGCCAATGCGGCCAGGGTCGTCGGGCTGCTGCACGGGGGCGAGAAGCGGCTGGTCTTCTGCGACAGCCGATCCAGGGTCGAGCAACTCGCCCTCCTCCTGAGAGAGCAGGAGGTCGTGACATTCATCTCCCACAGTTCCCTCGGTGCCGAGGAGCGTCGGCTTGCGGAGCAGGCGTTCGCCCAGCGGCAGGACTGCGTGATCGTGGCGACGAGTTCCCTGGAGCTTGGCATCGACGTGGGCGACCTCGATCGGGTGATCCAGATCGACGCCCCGGCGACGGTCTCGTCGTTCCTCCAGCGGATGGGCCGAACCGGGAGGCGGGAAGGGGCGGTCACGAACTGCCTCTTCCTGGCCACGAGCGACGAATCCCTCCTCCGGGCCGCCGCCCTGGTCCGGCTGCGCAGCCGGGGGTTCGTGGAGCCCGTGGTGCCCCCGCCGAAGCCCTACCACATCCTGGCCCAGCAGTTGATGGCCCTGAGCCTGCAAGAGCGTGGGGTCGGTCGCAGCGAATGGTTCGGGTGGGTCGAGGCGGTCCCCGCCTTCAACCGGATGGACGAGCGGAGCCGGTCGGCGATCGTGGACTCGATGATCGCCTCCGGGATCCTCTGGAGCGATGGCGGCATCCTCTCGTTCGCACCCGAGGGGGAGGCGAAGTACGGGCGGAAGAACTTCATGGAACTGCTGTCCGTGTTCACGTCGCCGCCGTTGTTCCGGGTGCTGTTCGGGAGGAAGGAGCTTGGGTTCGTCCACGAGTCCACCTTCTTCAACCGGGATGACGGCCCGGCGGTCCTCCTGCTGGCCGGGAGGCCCTGGCGGACGACCCATCTGGATTGGCGGCGGCGGGTCGCCCACGTCGAGCCCACCGACCTGAAGGGGAAATCACGATGGATCGGAGAGGGGCAGTTGCTGGGCCAAGCGGTGTGCCTGGCGATCCGAGACATCCTGGCGGGCGACGAAATCGAACCGTCCTGGTCACGGCGTGCGAGCGGCCGGATCGCCGAACTCCGTGATGAGTTTCCCTGGGTCCGGGACGACTCAACGGCGATCGTGAGCGACCCGAAGGGACAGGTGCGATGGTGGACGTTCGCCGGGGGCGTGGCGAACCGGCTCCTCGCCCATCACCTGAAGGGTCATGCGGAGGCTGTGTCCGACAACCTCTCGATCACGATCGAAGGAGGAGTGTCGATCGAGGCACTCCATGAGCACCTAGCGTCGCTCACTGCCGATGAGATCAAGACCGAGCCCGACAGCAAGGCCATCGACGACCTCAAGTTCTCCGAGGCGTTGCCCAGGGCCCTGGCGGAGGATGTCTTCTGCGCCCGGTTCAACGACGACGAGGCGATCCGACGTGCCCTTTCGGAACCGATCCGACTTGTCTGCGAACAATGAGTAGCGGCTCACCGATCAACCGAGTCGCCCCGGCAGCATGAACTCACTGCGAGCAGTATTACCGATCTTCGGTATCATCTGGCTCTGTGACGATAGTCTGGAGAACGCCGAGGAGGTCGCTGCCGATGGCCGAACTTATTCTGAAGCCCGCCACCCCGACGACCCGGTTCGGCTGCTACAGTGAGCGGGGATTGATGTCGTACTTCATGTTCGTCGCTCTGCCGACTCATGTCGGCGACTTCCTGGCCGACCTCAGATTCCCGGAAGGCGTCGCCAACCCCTTCGAGCATGAGCGGGCGACCCACCCTCAATCCACAATCTTCAGCGAACTTAATTTCGGGAGCGAAGGGTTCGGCTGCCCTGACGGGGCAGTGTTCGTCGAGGGCCCCGACCCGTCAATGGTATTTCTCGAAACCAAGCTGAACGAGTCCTACGAGGCGAGTTGTCGTAAGTCGGACTACAACTCTACCATCCAAGGTCAGCTAGAACTCCGATGGCGCTTGACCGAGTTGCATCGGTCCAGGCGCCATCGTGTCCACGGAGGCACGACATATATCCAGGAAACCGCCGATTTCAGGGCGGTTTACGAGGAGGGCGATGCCGCCTTCTACAGACATGAAAGCCGTCAGGACGAGGCGTGGCGAGGTTCTTGGCGGCGGTTGAGGATCCTCGACGGTGTGAAGGCGTTCCTCGACCTCCTGGCGCTCTGCGAGCAAAGGGTTTACTTCTGCGCCATCACGAAGGACGAGCGCAACCCGTTCGATGTCATAAGCTCAAGCCTGCGGCCTCGGTGCGGTAACGGCGATTGGGAGGATTCTCGACGACAATTCTGCTGGCTCCCAGTAGGACGCATTCTGGGTGCGACACCGGGTTCGGCAGAACGACTCAGCGCAGGCGGCTGAGACATCGCATTCGCTGTACAGAGGACATGAGATCCCTACGACGGGTGGAGGTGGAAAGTGGACTGGCTCTATCGGTTCACCATGAACAACCAGTACCCTGACCCGCTGGAGGAGATCGACGCACTCTGCATGCTAGATTCGGAAGGCGAGCCGACGTTCCTGCTGCTCGCCGATCGTCAGTCTCCGCCACTTTCGGGCTCATCGTGCGGTGAGGTCGTTGGGCTCTGTACGTCGCAAGGTGGTCAACTAGTCCTGCACGGGACGGCCTTGGTGGCCGGAGAGTGTCTACGAGGCGACACGCCCCTGAGCGTGCGACCCATCTACGGCGGTTTGGCCGGGCGGGTGTTCTGCCCCTTGAAGGACGTGGACCGTCTGCCCAGCGATGGCCTGCCCGCATCCATCCTGAGCCACACCGAGCAGAAAACCTTCTTGAAGGGACAGTCGTTCGTCAAGCGGCTTGGAAGTGGCGCTCCGTCCATCCGGCGTCCCGCTACCGCTTCCCTCGGCGGTGCGACTGCTCCTTTGACCACGGTGACTTTTCCGACCTTGGTCTTCCCGCACAAGCTCCCGGCCTTCACCGTCGTCGGTCTGGACCCCACGGCGGGGACGTGGGAATCCAAGATGACGGTCGGGCCGAAGGAGATGCCGTCCTTCGCCCTACGGTGGGAAGGCGACTGCTTCAGGCCGGAAGGCGACCCGCTGGCGTGGCATCTGAAGAACGAGGGATTCCGTTGCGAGGCGATCCGTCGGGAATCCGTTCTAACCTGCCTCGACGGCCCGTGCGGGACCAACGGTCCCAGGCTGCTGGCGGACCTTTCGGGCTGGGATGCAAACGGCTCGACGGGAACCCGAGGCGGCGAACTTCTGCTGTCCCGCCAGGGAGTCAACCTGTTCTGGACGACTCAGAATACGGTCATGAAGTTCGACGGGGCGAGTCGGTGGATCGCCCGGTCGCTGGTCCTATTTTCGGAAGACTCGAACCAACGGAAGATCGAGACGCATCCCCACGGGGCTTTCACATTTCTGTGGCAGCTATTCGGCGGCCGGGGGGCGCTCCCCAAGAAGTCGAAATCCTCTGGGCGGCGGGTACGGCTCGCCATCCTGCGGTCATTCATCACAGGACTTTCCGACAGCATGGTCCCGAACCACGATGCCCTCGACGCCGCTTGCGCCGCACTTGTCGCCGGATTGCACCACCTGGGTCTCACGATTCCCTTCGGCAACACCAGCGATGGCGGAGAGCTATGGATGCCGGACCGAACGAGACTGGCGGCCTTCATGTCCTTTCTCTGAGTCCGTTCCGCTCATGCGTGAACGCTCCCTAGAAGAGAGGCCGTTCTTCGATCGACTCAACGCCCGCATCGACTCTCGGGATGATGAACGCCTGGTCCAATTAGTCAAAAATCTGGGATGATGCCCTGATAGGGGATCGCCGAAGCTCGTGGGTGGTCTAGGCAGATGAATGGGATCGACGACATCCACGATCGGCTGGCAGCCCTCGGAGACATCTCCTCCCGCCCCCTGTTCGGCGGCCACGGCCTCTACTGGGGCGAGACAATCTTCGGGATCCTGTTCAAGGGCAGGTTCTACCTGAAGGTGGATGAGCGGTCGAAGGGCGATTACCTGACCCGTGGCATGGAGCCGTTCCGACCGAATGAGCGGCAGACCTTGAAGTCGTACTTCGAGGTGCCGCCGGAGGTGCTCGGCGACCCGGAGGCGTTCCTGTCATGGGCCGGAGAGGCGATCCGGGCGGCGCAGTCCTCGGCGGGGCCGGCTGGGTGACGCATGAGGAATTCGCTCACGCTCGTGACTTGTTGGAGAACGAGGGCAAGCCAGGAGGTCGTCCATGCTGATGACTACCCCATCTGAACTCACGGATCAGGTCCGCCGGTTCTGCAACGAACTCGTGCCCGGTGCGAGCCCGGTCTGGGTCCATTTCGATCCGTAGGGCGCCGGCGAGGTCGATCAGTGCTACGAGAACGTCGAAGCGGTCGTGCGACGCCGAGGCGGGAACTCGCTGCTCGGCTGGACGATATGGGAGTGGCCCGGCGTCCTGCTGGAGGCCATCTCCCATGGGGTGTGGGAGCGGAGCGACGGGGAATTGCTGGATCCCACGCCGAAGGCCGACGGGGAGGAGACGACCCTCTTCCTGCCTGACCGCAACGCCGTCGATACCGGCGGGGTGGTCCTGGCTCGCCGGTGGCCTCTCGCCGATTGGCCGGAGATTGCCGAATATACCGACGTGTGCCGGAGGGTCGGCGAAGCTCAACAGCAATATTACCCGACCCATGGGGGCGTACCGGGGCAGGTCTGTGGGCCGCTACTGCGATGGAGGGAAGACCTCGAAGCCGCCATCATCCAAAGGCAGGTTAGAGAGTCGGCACGGCGGGGACTCACGAAGGGCGTGGCGCTTACCGAAGCCGAAGCGGCGAGCCGCTCCTCGGCGTCTCCCGACGACGTGGAAGCCAGCACCGCCCTGGCCCGACACTTGGCGGCCCGTGGCGACTTCGGCTCGGCGTTCTCTGCCCTCATCAGGACGGTGGAACTCGGCGGCGTGAGGGCCTCTCAAGTTCGGGAGGCGTTCCTCGAATTGTTCGAGGCTTGCGACGATCAGTCGATGGTGAACGAATACCGACGCCAATTTGCGATGCTGCTTTACTGAGGGCGCCTGCGCCGTGGCCGGGTGGCCCGAAGTGGCGACACCGGGGATCAGATGGATGACCGAACCAATGCGGGCTGTTCCTCGGAGGCCCAAGAAGCCACGGTACGCAGACGCAGCCAGACAATTCGAGGAGTCGCTGCTGAACAACGTGTTGCCGGGCATCACGTCGGCCGGGGCAAATTACGTCGCACTCGGGGTCGATATGGCGGCACAAGAGGGGAATTGGGGCCTCTCGGTCCTCGCCATCAACGGTGATCTGGGTAGCGGCTCCTTGCGGCTATTGCTGCCGCACCGCTTCGATCTCGATGAGTTCAAGAAGCAGCACGGGATCACCCCATCCGGGACGTTGATTGCCCGATTGGTGAGCGGGCTGGCCGACCACGGGATCCCGGCCGTCGTCGCCGTTGACGTTCCGTTCGGCTGGCCGCAGGAGCAATCGTCGTTCCTCAACAGTTGGTCGGCGGTCCCGATTCGGGGAAAGGCGATCTCGCCCCCGCCCAGGCATTGCTTCGAGTATCGCCTGTGCGACAGGACGATGATGGGAGTCCTGAAGCGTTCAGGCCGGTCTGCGTCGGTCCTGGCTGTCGGTGCGGACAAGATCGCATCGGCGGCGTTCCAGTGGGCAAACCGACGGATTGGGCTGCCCGGCTTCGAGCGGGTTGATGTTGGGTACGACCGACCGGAGGGGGGCGGGGTCGTCTACTTCGAGACGTACCCCTCGGCCTTCGTCCGCCTCAACTACCCCTCGTTAGCGGGCTACAAGACGCTGAAGGAAGCGGAGGAGGACGGCGAACAACCTCAAACCCAGACCTCCAAACGGGAGGTTCGACACGACCTCCTGGATGCGATCCAAGCCGAGTACCGCATCGAGACGGCTCACTGTGCGGGCGCCCTCGAAGCGGCCTGTGCAACTCCGGCGTCTGACGCCTTCGACGGACTCCTGTCGGCGATCACGGCCTGGGACTATCTGAGGTGGCGGATCCAGAAGGCGGGGACGGTCCTCATGTCGTCGCCCACGGGACTGCTCGGCCCCCGTACTGCGGCGACCGAAAGGGCCCGCATCGAGAGGGAGGGCTGGTTCCTTGTCAGGATGCCGGAGGGCGCCGTAGCCACGAACGACGAGGGGGGCGACGACCCGGCTGCGCCGCCCTCCTGAATCCAGGGAGATGCTTTCATCCCGAAAGCACGCACTCCTCTCTCTTCCAGGAGACCGGACGGTGGCCACGAAAGCACTTTCGTCCCGAAAGTGGCGGCCCCCGTCCAGATCAGCCCCCGGCCGGGGCGAACGACTCCTTTTGCGGCTCCGGACACCTCCCCTGGGCGAGCGACCTGGCGTACCTCGCCGCCTCGCCGAACGTCTTGAACTCGCCGGCCATCGTCCCGTCCACGAAGACGCAGGCGAGCCGCCCGGCGTGGCGGAGTCGCACCGGGAGGATCACGATCAGGCGACCATCAGTACCTTGAATTTCACTCATGTTATATTGTATGATTGTGGCGATGATTTCGTGTCGCAAAACCGAAATCGCCCGCATACATAAGGCAAGGAGGCCCCATGACGCACCATTTCCTTCTCGGCGAGGCCGCCAAGATCCTCGGCCGCCGACCGCATCAGGTCGCTTACTCGGTGACGAGCGGGAGAGTCCCGGAACCCGAGCGACGCATCGCCAACAAGCGGCTCTTCTCCGAGCGGGACATCGGGCGGCTGGCCCGCCTGTACGGGGTGACGCCCGACTGGTCCGCCGCCGGGCCCGATGCCGGAGTCGGCGAGCCCGAGGCCGGAGAGGGCCTGGCGCTGAGGGCGCCCTTCGATGTGCTCCGGGTCGGGGAGGTCGGCCACGAGGTCCGGGACGGCGACGGGGCCGTGTTCGCATGGGCGAATGACAGGGCCAGGGCGCTGGTGATCGCCGGGCTCCTGGAGGCGGCGGCGAGGGGCTGAGCCCCCGACGCCCCGCCGGGATTTCAGGCCGAAAACAACGGGGGCGTCGTGGGGCCGGCAATGCCCCACGACGCCCGGTCGCATAACAAGGAAATTGACAATGTATATTAGCGAGCAAGACTGCAATCCTGAGACGAAAATCCCGAGCGAGCGACAAGTCCTGACCTGGCTCCGGAAGCGGATCCACCCGTACTGCTGGGGCCAGTCGGACCGGCGCAAGGAGGGCTTCAGCCGGACGACCAGGTGCCAAGTCGTACGCTTCTTCGAGCGCCTCCGCTCCGGCCGTCCGGGGGGCTCCCTGCCCAGGATGAAGAACTCCCTGATCATGACTCACTTCGCCGGGTGGCGCATCCTCTACTTCCAGGCCGACGGCCGGTACGACACCCCCGAGGTCATCGTCTGCATCGACATCGACTGCCACGGCAAGGGCAGATATGAGGGCGCCGTCGCCTGCGTGATGTGGCTGATCGACAACGGGTTCCCCGGCCTCTTCTGGTCGAAGAGCACCAACGGGCGGGGGATCCACGCCTACATCAGGGTGGACAAGGCGGGGACGAATGCCAGGGGCCTGGACACGGCGCTCTGCGAGTTCGAGCGGTGGCTGAAGCACCAGGCGTCGGTGCAGCGGTGGGACATCGAGGGGATCGAGGTCAAGGGACGCCCTCCGGTCTTCGACTGGGGCCTCGACAAGTACGAACTGCTCGGCCTGAAGATGGGGAGCCTGGCAAAGCTGCCGGTCGAGGCCCTGGACCGGCCGCTGGACTTGATGGGCACGACGCTCAAGCCGGTTGACGAATTGTGTCGCCTCGGCGAGTCCGTGCCGGGCGACCGGGTGCGGGAGAGAGGAGAAGATAACTGTACTACTTATAGTTTGCCATTAAGGGACGGCGCATTCGACGAGATCACCCCCGACGATTTCACGCCCTTCGTCCCCGACCCCAGGAATCGGGAGTGGCCGCTCTGGGTCGAGCGGATGGCGAGGGTCGGCCTGGTCGAGGACGACACGATGGCCGAGGTCGTCTTCGAGCTTGGGAAGTGGCTGCTGTGGGTCGAGTTGTACGGCGACCACGACCGGGAGGCGAGGACGGTCGAACTGCTCCAGCGGTACGTCCTGGACAAGCACAACGGCTGCGTGACACGGTTGAACGACGGCAAGGAAGCCGAGGTCTTCTCCCAGGTCGAGCGGATCATCCGAGGGGCCTGCGACATGCCGTCCGGGTCGAAGGAGCTTTTCCTCCGGATCCGGCAGAAGCGACAGCAGGGGCGTTACAGGCGGCGGATCGAGATCGTCCCCATCCTGGAAGGCGTCGAGGGTGAGCTTGCTGCCGGGGGGCCGGGGAAGGGAGAGTATGAGTGTACTACTTATAGTTTGCCATTTAGCGAGATCGCTCTCCCCCCGTCCATCGAGGACAATCTCGTCCGGTACGCCCGGACCCACAAGATGCGGAGGACGAAAGGGGAATACCCGATCGCCCGTTTTGCTCGGCAAGTTCTCGGCATCCTCTGGCACAACCGGGGGGCGGCACGAATCCACACCGATGATCTGACGGCGATGGTCGGTAACGTCCACCAGCAGAACGATTACAAGCAGGCTCTCCGGGGCCTCGGCCTCGTCGAGGACTGGACGGGGACGTACCGGGTCGGTGCGGCCTCGGCCCTCTATCGGCTCACCCACGAGGCGAAGCACGCCTTCGAGGAGGCGTACTCGCAGGAGACGACCTCGGCGGCCGTTTGAGTGACCGGGACGCCTCGCTCGGCGAGAGGATGGCCGCATCGCCTCCTGGCCCATGTCCGACCTGGGCTCGGCAGGTGGGACGGTCCAGCTTGTAGCCCCATCCGGCCGCCGGCACCACCCCAGCGCCGGTGCCCAACTCGGCTCGCCGATCTACTTTCGCTCGATCGGCTCGCCGTCCCGGCCGGCATCGGGAGGGACAAGTAGTCCTGCTGCTTGGATGGCTCGGGAGCGGACGTTGCACGAGCGTCGCCCTGTTATTAACGGGGTAGAGCGGGCGAAGTGGGCCCCGACGGATGTTGCGGTGATCGACGGTCGTCCCGGATCGTTGTCCCTGGCACGACACGGACGATGGCGATCGTCATGGGACGGCTCCCGTCTCCCGAGGGCACGACGATCGGCCGAGCAGTAGGGGCGTTCTCGCAAGCCACTCGTCGTGTCTGCGGCCCCCTTATCCCCGCCTGCGTTCCTTATTCTCATCGACCATGCGCCTAAGCTCTTCCTGATCGAGCCCCTCCAGGGCCGGGGCGAACGCCTCGTAGTCCTCCTCGGTGAGGCCGCCCGCAGCCAAGTAGACGTAGTTGTCCCCGGCACGCACCTCGAACGATTTGATCTCCGTGCATCCTTTCTTGCGCAGGATTTCGGCGAACCACTTCCTGGTCCCCTCCGATGGCACCCTGGTGGCGATTCGAGCGAGCTTGGCTAGCTTCGCAAGCTCCTCCGCTTTATCCACTGCCTCCAAGTCCGAGCGAAACCGCCGCAGGAGATAGGCGAAGAGCTTCTCCCGGTTCTCGCCCCTCAAGGGGGGCCGAGACTCTCCCCCGCTCCGGTTACGGCGTCCTAGGTACCACCGATAGATCGCCATATAGCCGCTGCCCGACTCAATCCCAGCCTCCTTAACCACATGACGGAGGCTTGTCTCTTCCTCCGCCCTCACGAGCAGGACTCGGAACCGCTCGTCCTCCCCGCTCCTCCGCCGCCTTCTCGCCATCGTATCGCACCTCCGCTTTGCGAGTTTATCCCCGGCCGAGTTTTACCACAATGGGCCGAAGTGGTAAAATCATATGACCATTCGTTTGACGTTTCGGCATGGGCGTCGTATCATGATTATGACAGGGACGAAAGATGATCCGAATGGATGCGAAACCAGTCGAAGAGCCCGTAGATTCTGCGGGTTTTTCCAGGCGAAAGGGATCGAAGCCATGAAGACGGGAATGAAGACGACAACGATGCGGGCGGGCCCTCCAACCCTTGCGGGGGGAGAGGACAAGACGGCGGATCTCGACAGGCTCCACGGACTGGTGCGGGAGGCCAAGCATGAGGACGACATCTATCTCGCCCTCATGCGGAAGACGGCGGTCCACGTTTACCGATGCGGACGCATGCTGCATGAGGCCCAAGTCCTGGCGAAGGATCTCAAGGTCGGCTGGTACTCGCTCCTGGCGGAGCACGAGATCGCCGAGTCCACGGCCCGGCAGGCGATCGCCCTGTTCGTGCAGGTCACCGCAGCCGGGTACGTCGAGGAGGACATCCAGGGTAAGCGCATCACCGAGGCGAAGGTCGAGTTCTCGGTGATCAAGTCCCCGAAGCAGCAGGAGGAGGCCAGGCGCATCAAGGAGGAGGAGCGCATCAAGAAGGAGCAGGAGGACCGCATCAAGGAGGAGGAGCGCATCAAGAAGGAGGAGGAGCGCATCAAGGAGGTCGATTCCGGTGGCAACGGCGGAGACGGGGGCGTTCGCAACGAACCGGTCTCGGATCCAGTGGGGGCTCCTCGATCCGCCGGGGCCGAGGCGCAGGAGGATGAGGGCGGGGGCCAAACCGAGGAGGCGGAGTGGGGCGAGATCCTGACCTCCGACCTGCTGATCTGCCGCCAGCAGCAACTCCACGAGGAGTCGCTCCTGCGATGGAACGAGGGCCGGGTGCATCCCTACCCCGAGGACTACCTGCTGGTCCTGCTGGACCTGGGAGTCCTCTCGGTGGACGACGGCCGGGTGCGTTACCTCCCCGACCGGGGGGATGACCGGGAGGAGTTGGCGGCCGTGCTCACGGACAAGCTCGCCCCGGTCCTGGAGCCGTGGACCACGCCCGACGACCTCATGGCGGCGCTCAGGAGCCTGATCTTCGCCGAGGACGCCGGGCGGGCACGTCCCGATGAAGCCGACGCCGGGCTCGGCCTCGTCGTCCTCGACGAGTATCCCGACGGAGGGGACGCCCGGCCCGATGCCGTCGAGCCCAAGCTCGGGGACGCCCAGGTTGGGAATCCACCCCGGAAGAAGTCCCGTCCACGGCGTCCGGAGCGGGAGCAGAAGTCATGAACACCGGTAGCGATCGTCACGATCGTGAAGCGGGCTCGGACGGCGTGACCGCCCACCGCCCCCTCGTCATCACCCGCTATCCCGGCGGCAAGTGGTTCCTCTTCGGGTGGATCATGGGGCACCTCCCCAGGGCTGCTCGCTACGTCGAAGGGTTTGCCGGTTCCGCAATGGTCCTGCTCAATCGCATTCGGGCGGAGGAGGAGATCGTGATCGAGAGGAACCCGGACCAGGCCGCCCTCCTGCGGGTGATACGGGACCAACCGGAGGATCTCATCGAGCGGCTGAAGCCGCTGCGCTGGGACCGACTGAACTTTATGGACTCCAGGTGGTTGCTGGAGGAGGGCTGCTATACCGACGACCTCGCCAGGGCGGCGCTGGTCTATACCGTCCGCAGGCAGAGCTTCGGGGGCATCGGCCGCTCGTTCTCGTTCATGTTCGAACGGAACCAGCAGAGATCGTGGGAGCAAGGGTTGAAGAGGCTGAAGTCGATTTCCGAGAGGCTTCGAGGGGTCCGGATCCTCGAAGGCAGTGCGCTCGACATCCTCCCGAAGATCGACGGACCGGAGACCCTGTTCTATCTCGACCCGCCGTACGTGAGGTCGGTCCGGGCCCCGAGCCCGCTGTACGGCGAGTACGAGATGTCCGACTTCGACCACCGCACTCTGTGCTCGGTGGTCCGGCGGCTGGAGGGCAAGGTCGCCCTCTCCGGCTACCCGAGCCCGCTGTACGACGAACTACTAGGAGACTGGAGGCGGGTCACACGTGAGGCGTATGCCTATGCCCGTGCCGGAGGAGGCCCGAGGAGCAAGAAGACCGAGGCTTTGTGGATGAATTTCTGACCCGAGATGAGGGTGGGCCATCCGGCCCTTCGCTACGGCAGTCGCAGCGATAGGGGTTCGGGACCGTGAGCGCCCCGCCCCCGGATGGGGACCGCCGGTCGCAAACTGGTCGGTTCGGCCATCCCGTCGAATGAGGAATCCATCGTTGCGCCCGGTGCGTGGCCGGGCGAGGAGAGACCCTGCGCCTTGCGAGAACGAATCACCAGAGGAGACGAATATGCGTTGGAACATCGACCTGCGGAACATGGACCAAGGGGCCCTCGTCGGATTCATCCGGCAACTCGGGGACGAGTTGACCTCGACCCTGGAGGATCACGAGAGGCGGCTGGCGACCGAGTGCCCCGGCGAGGACGGCGAGGGGCGGCACGAGTGGCTCAAGGTCGAAGCCGAATACCTGGACCAGCGCCTCGACGACCTTTTCGATGAGGCACTGACCGAGTGCGGGCTCAGGGATAGGGGCGGGGAGGAGCGAGAGCCGATCCTCCGGCTGTTCGGCTCCGGGCCAGGCGAACCGCTCGTGAAGTGCCTCTGGTGCGGCGGGGTGGCCACCCGAGAGCAAGCCATCGAACTCGGGTGGGTGCCGTCGTTCTTCGTCGGCGAGGAAGGGGTCGATCGACCCGCCTGCTGCGAGTGCGCCGATCGCCATCTCGATCACGCACCCGACGGCGAGTTCGTGTTGCGAGAGGGCCACTCGTTGCCGCCGACCATGAGCGAGCGGCGGCCGATGACCGAGGGCGAGGTGGAGCAGGCGATCCGGCTCTTCGCCGGGAGGCAGCTTTGCGACCGATGCGACCTGGAACCCGCCGATGCGATGACCTACATCCACGACCACGAACTCGGGATCGTCGAGGCCCTGTGAGAGGCCGTCTGCAACTACGCCCTGGCCAACCCCATCGTCGGGGAGGACGACGAGTGAGTCGGGAGGCCCGTGGCGGCGGTCGCAACACGCCACGGGCCTCCCCCGACCCCTCCAGGAGCCCCTCGCCCGCCTCGACCTGGGCCTTCCGCTCCGCCGGAATCGACGAGGTTCGAGACGTGGGAGCGGGCCGTCCGAGTCGGAGACGAGATCATGCAACCTGGGCTCAGACAACACCAGAGGAGGCACCAATGTCCGATGAGGAACGCCGTTTCAGGCACATACTCGCCGAGGTCGAGTCATCGGTCCGGTTGGGCGACTCGGAACACCTCTTGAGGATGCTCCGGCTGATCCTCACGATCGTGTTTCCGGATCAGTAGCCGACGAGGCACCACGTCCGACACGAGGAACGCCGGAGGATCCGCTCCGGCGTTCCTCGTGTTCATTCAGCGGCTCGTTGCGAGCCCGTATTGCAGGCCAAGCCAACGGCACACCAGGACGAACTGGCTGTCGTCGGGCCGGCCATATCGCCGTTCCGTGAGCGACTGCGGGGCCTGGCCCAGGAAGAACTGGGCGTATCGGCCGAATGTCCCGTGACGCTCCAGCATCGTGGCCGAGGTCTTGCGCAACATCATCAAGGGGGTCGCCTTCTTGATCCCCAACCGGTCGCACAGCCGTTGATAGGCTTTCGTAATATTGTCCGTCCGGCTGACTCGATCGTTGGCCCGCAACGGCCGACGCAGCACAGCCCGCCCGTTGCGATTCGTAAGCGCCAGGGTCTCGTCATCACTTCGGTACTTGCTCAACAGGCGGAAGGTCTCGTCCCAGAGGAGATAAGTCACCTTCGGGACGTTCTTCTTCGTCTCGGTCTTGGTTCGTTTCCTCGTGATCGTGCCCGCCCGCCAATCGACCTGCGATTGCTTCAAGGCGGCAAGGTCGCTCTGGTAGTACCCGCAATTCAGCATGAGCAGGAGATAGAGCCTCGTCCGTTCGCCCGCATTCTCCAGGAGCCGGTCGATCTCGCCGACCTCGAAGGTCCGGATTTCCTGGGTCTCGACCTTGATCGTCAGGCTGCCGAGGTTCCGGGGGAGGTGCTCCAGAACCCGGTCACGCCAGAGTTGTCGGATGAACGTCTTGCTCGCCGAGAGGATGTGGGCGGCGTATTGCGGCGACATCCCACCCACCACCCTCTCCAGGAGATGAGCGTGGAACCTCGCTAGGGTCTTCTCGTCGAGCTTCGAGGCGTCCTTCTCGCCGCAGAAGGCCCGGAAGTGGGGGAGGCGTTCCTTGATGGGCTGATAGGATGTCAGGCGAATCTGACCCGACTCCGCCCTCGTCTTCTGATTGCGCAGGTATTCATCGACGGCCGTCGCAACCGTGTGGGCGGGGATGTCGTCTTGCGCCCACCGCTTGTGGCTCCGTATCGAGCCCAGACGATCGAGCCACGTCAGCACGACGCCGGGCTTCTCGTCGGCGATCGGATCGACCCGGAGCCCGCCCGGCCTGTTCAACTCCGGCGGGCTGGGCCTGGCGAAATCCGCCTCCAGTCGCCCGACCTCCGCCAAGAGCCGTTCACGCCAAGCCTTCAGATCCGGGTCCGTGTCGAGCCTCTCCGCTTCGAGGCCGATCCAATCGAGCATGTTCCGGCGAAGCCCGATCGCTTCCTCGTAGGCGTCCCGGTGCGGCTTCTGGGCCTCGGTCCGGGAATCAATCTCGGCACGCTTCCGGGTGAACTCTTCGAGGGCCCGCTTGTACCCGAGCGAGTCCGACTTCCCCGTCCCGAAGGGGAAGTAGAGGACACGCCCCTTGTAGATCTTCTTCCACCTCGACCCGGCCTTGTCCCATGTGAGCTTCAACGTCCGGGCCATGCCATCGCCCCTGATACGATTTCTGATACGATTTCGCCCCACGATCGTATCAAATCGTATCAAACTCCGCCAGAAACCGCTGGAAAACAAGGGTTATTTTTCAAGAGCAACGGTCTTCTAAACCGTAGGTCGTTGGTTCGAATCCAACCGGGCGTAGTTTTCGCAAGTCGATAGTAAACTTGAACTTGCGCGCCAGATCGCGGTTGAATAAGATGGACGGAAACCCCCCACAAATCCGGTAGACTACCGGGTTCTGGAGATTTCCCCATGCCATCCACCGCGCATCGCACCCCGTCTTACCGTCGTCACAAGGCAAGCGGGCAAGCAGTCGTCACGCTGAACGGGCGGGATGTCTATCTCGGCATCCACGGGACGCCAGAGTCCCGGGCCGAGTACGATCGCAGGATTGCCGAATGGCTCGCAGCCGGGAGACACTCGGCACCGAAGACGGCATCAGACGAGGGGTCAAGCTCTGCCCTTTCGGTCGATCGGGTCATGCTGGCCTACGTCCGCCATGCAGAGACGTATTACACGAAGAACGGCAAGCCGACATCGGAAGTCGGGAATATCAAGCTCGCGCTCCGTCCGCTCCGCAAACTCTACGGGCCGACGCCAGCGCGAGATTTTGGGCCGCTCTCCCTCAAAGCCGTTCGGAACGCGATGATCGAATCCGGCATCTGCCGCAACGAGGTCAACAAGCGAGTCCGGCATGTGCTCCGCATGTTCAAATGGGCGGTGTCCAATGAGATGGCGCCCCCGTCTCTCCATCATGCCCTCACGACCGTCTCCGGCTTGAAGCGTGGCCGATCCGAAGCGAGGGAGACGGAACCCGTCAAGATCGTCTCCGATGCGTTCGTGGATGCCGTGCGGCCCTTCGTCAGCCCGCAAGTCTGGACGATGATTCAACTCCAGCGGTTGACCGGGATGCGACCGGGCGAAGTCTGCCAGATGCGATCGTGCGACCTGGATATGTCGGGGAAGGTCTGGGCCTACACTCCAGCAAGCCACAAGACCCAACATCATGGGAAGACGAGGACGATCTATCTCGGCCCACAAGCCCAAGAGATCGTCAAGCCGTGGCTTCGGACGGAATTGACCGCGTACCTGTTCAGTCCGCACGAGGCGATGGCAACCCGAAATGCGGCGCGGCGTACCGCCCGCAAGTCCCCCATGACTCCCTCGCATAGGGTTAGGCTCAAAAGGAAGGGCAAGAGTCGTCTCCCGGGCGAAGTCTACGCGGTGAGCGCGTACGGCCATGCCATCAAGACGGCCTGTAAGAAGGCCGGAGTCCCCCACTGGCACGCGCACAGACTCCGGCACAATGCCGGTACTCAGCTTCGCCGAGAGTTCGGCCTGGACGTTGCCCGCGTGGTCCTCGGACATAGTTCGCTCGTGACGACCGAAATCTATGCAGAGGCGGATAATGAGAAGGCGTCCGCCGCGATGGGGCGGATCGGCTAGCGTTATTACCACCCCTAGCGCCGGGATAATTCCAATTTAACGACACTCATAATAAGAGTCGTTAAATTGGAATTATTTATTTCTGCATATAACTCGTAGACCGCGCGCCATCTAAACCATAGAATCTCAGACGAGGACACACAAACCCGTGTCTAAAGTGGCTCGAATGGAGGCCGGGAATGGGAATCGAAATCGCCAGCGAAACACTCCTCACGATCAAGCAGTATTGCGAATTTCGCGGACCTGGACGTGGCGGAAAACCCATGAGCCCATTGACGGCTTACCGCCACATCAACATCGGCGTTCGTGGCATTCGGCTCGAACACACGAGAGTAGGCGGCACCGTGTACACGAGCGTTGAAGCCGTCCAGCGCTTCGCTGACGCTCTGACGGATGCCAAACTGAGGAAGTATGCTCCCGCCGCTATCGCCATTCCCGCCGCGCGTCGCCGCAAAGACGAGGCGGTTGCTCGCGAGCTTGACGCGCTAGGCGTCTGAATCAAATCGTCGGTAGGAGAAGGCCGCTCCCGGTAGGAATCACACCAATGAGAAAAGCCAAGCGGGTAGGCTTGGCTTTCTCGGGAAGCATGCAGAAATCATGAGCGATGACCTCAGTACAAGATACGATCCCCATGGGGATTCCGCAAGTCTGCGACCACTCGGCGACGATTCCGAGCCCGCAACAGTCGCCCCCGGCCGATCCCTTCAACCGGGCTCAAATCGCGGCATTCGTCAAGGCGATTACTGATTTCGATCAGGGTTGCATTGAGTTTCGGGTCTTCGATGCGAACCTTGCAAAAGACAATCGAATCATCGCGCACCCACAATACAAATCCACGGTGGGGGGATGGTTCGATTCGGTGGAAGCGATCGTCAACAATGTGACGAGACTCTACAGGATCAGCGGCTATCTGACCGTCAACCCGGTCAACCCATTATTCCTCGCACGACGAAAGAACAAGGTCGCGAGGATCGACAGGGGTCAAGGCGCATCCGATAAGGACATCGTTTGCCTTCGGTGGGTGTTCCTGGACATCGACCCGAAGAAACCACTCCCGGACATCTCGGCCACGGAAACCGAGCGCCAGCACGCGATTGACCGTCGAGACAAGATCCTCACGGATCATCCCGACATCCGCGCGTGCTCGATCTGGGGTGGCTCCGGTAACGGCGCGTGGATTCTCGTGCGTCTTCCCGACTATCCCAACGATGAGGCGCACAACGCGATCGTGGGGCGGTTTATCGACCACTTCCACGGTCGATACAGCGATGGTCTTGCGGAAGTCGATACGAAGACCCGCAACGCATCACGGATCATGGGGATTCCGGGAACCGTCAAATGCAAAGGGGAACCGACTGGCGGCCGCCTATGGAGGATGGCGACGTTCGATTCGATGGAGCTGGGCTGCACGTTGACACCGCCGCCCTTGGATCTTGCGGCTTGGGTGGATAGTCGCGCTCCGCAAGCCGCCCAGCAAGTTATGGAGATGAGCCCCGATGGATGTGTCGCGGTCGCCATCCCCTGTGCTGTCAGACCCGGTGCAGACCTCGATTCGCGGATCGTGCGAGCAACCGCCTATCTCGCCAGAATCGCCCCGGCCATTTCGGGTCAAGACGGACACGGCCAGACCTTTGATGCGGCTTGCGCGCTCATCAAGGGGTTTAACCTCTCCATAGGCATCGCAAGGCCGATCTTGACCGATTGGAACACGCGATGCGTCCCTCCGTGGTCCGAGCACGAGATTGAGCACAAACTCCAGCAGGCCGATACGAAGGCCGACGACAAGCCGCGTGGCTACTTGTCGGGTAGCTCGAATGAAGTCCCGAGATTCGCGATCGAGCCCGCGTCACTCGGGACGAATTTCGCGTTGACGGACCTGGGGAACGCCGAACGATTCCGTGAGAGAAATCGAGGGCAAGTCAGGCACGTCACGGCGTGGGGGAAATGGATTTCGTTCGACGGCCGACGATGGTCAGTCAATGATCTTGGCGATATCAACCAGCGCGGCAATCGGGTGATTCGCGCGATCGGCCTTGAAGCCGTCAACGAGGGCAATGACGATCAGCGAAAGAGGATCTTGCGGCACGCGCTCGCGAGCGAATCCGCCGCGCGAATCGCGGCCATGCTCAAGATTTCCGCGACCGTCGAAGGCGTCCCGATCGCGCCCGAAGAACTGGATTGCGATCCCTACCTGTTTAATTGCTTGAATGGGACGATCGACTTGCGGACCGGGGGCCTGATCCCGCATCGCGCCGAAGACCTCATCACGCAACTCTGTCCGCTCGAATACCGCCCTGATGCCGAGTGTCCCCAGTGGCTTGGCACCCTGAATCTATTCTTCTCCGGTAATCCGGGGCTCATCCTGTATTTTCAGCGGATTCTCGGCTATGCGATGTTCGGCATCGTCCGAGATCACATTCTGCCAGTGGCCTATGGGATCGGGGCCAATGGCAAATCAACGATGCTCGGAACGGCGCTTGGAGTATTCGGAACCGATTATGCGATGAAAGCCCCACCCGAGATGTTCATGGCGAAGATCGGGGATTCGCATCCAACTGACCGGGCGGACCTGTTCCGAAAGCGTCTCGTCGTGGCCATCGAGACCGAAGACGGCCGCAAGCTAAACGAGACGATGGTCAAGGAATTGACCGGGGGCGATCCGATTCGAGCCCGCCGCATGCGCGAGAATTTTTGGGAGTTCCTGCCGTCTCATACGATCATCTTGGCGACGAACCACAAGCCAGCCATCAAAGGCACGGACGATGGCATCTGGCGACGTGTCCGATTGATCCCCTTCGCGGTCAAGGTCGATGGTGTGCAGGCCGACAAGTCGATGCCGGAGAAGCTACGGGCCGAGTATCCGGGAATCCTCGCGTGGTGCGTCCGGGGGGCGATGGATTGGTACGCCAACGGGCTTGTGGAACCAGAGGAAGTCAGGTCAGCCACCCAAGAATATCGTGGAAGTGAGGATATCGTCGGATCGTTCATTTCTGAGAACTGCCAGGTCGGTTCCGGCGAAAGAGTTAAATCTGGCGACCTTTACGCCAGTTATCGCCAATGGGCGAATGGAACCATCGAGCCCGCTCTCAGTCAACGGAACCTTGGTTCCGCGATGACAGAAAAAGGATTTACGCGAATTACGAGTAACGGAACATGGTATATGGGCATCAGTTTGCGGAAATTGGACGAGGCGCAAGTGGTATGGCCAAACCTGTAGCGGCGGAACCTTTTTCAGATTTTGGGGGTTCAGCACGCTTTGTCATTCTCGTGAAGCCGTTTATAGGGGAAATAGGTTCCAAGGTTCCGTTGGTTCCGTAAGTATACTTTGATGGAAATTTCACGCTACCGGCATGGCCGTCTGGCGACTCGATATCGGACCTCGATCACGCTCAACTAGATCCGGCATGGTCGGATCGCAACCGCCGCTAAGACGGCAGACCCCTACCCGACATGGTCGGCTAACGGGTTGACTCTCGGCCCCATGGGGGATTCGGGGGGATCGAAGACGTATCTACATCTTCCTTCCCGAGAGACCGAACAATGAAGCTCGTGATTTGCGATCGTTGCGGCAAGCAACTTCAAGGCGCTCATCTCCAATTGGAGATCACGGTCCCGAGCGCGAAGCCGGATCTGAAATCCGCCCCGGGCTGGCCGATCTACGATCTTTGCGGCCCTTGCTTTTCCGCCGTCGAAAAATTCGCGACCGCGTTTTCCGCCAAGGCAAAATCCCGGCCCACAACCTGACCCATCACATCATCGGAGATTTCACCATGTCTGCGAATCGCATCGAACAGCTCGTTACCGCCGTCCTGGAAAAGATGCGCCGCTCGGGCGAATTATTGCCGGGCGCCGCGGAGCAACTTGCCAAGTTTCATGAGGGTCACATGTCGCCGCCGAAGGCCGTCGGCGCGCTGTTCAAATTCTTCGCGACCGATGGAAAGCGATTCCTCGATCCCGAGTACGCG
The DNA here is from genome assembly GCA_028291545.1 of Planctomycetota bacterium. GTDB lineage: Bacteria > Planctomycetota > Planctomycetia > Isosphaerales > Isosphaeraceae > JAQGHR01. The sequence continues at coordinate 114,521 of JAQGHR010000052.1, forward strand.
GCCAGTGACGCTTCACCCTTCCGAGGGGTGCTCCGTCGGATGCCGTTGAGCGGCGAGGATTCAATCGACCAGCTCTATCGCGAGCTGGCCGTCCGGTTCGGGCATCTTGATGTGGCGACGATGGCGGAACGTGTCGTCATCCACCTTGAACGGCGCGAGAACTCCGAGCACTGGAAAGTTGATCTCCAACCGGACATGCCACTCGGCGAACGTCGCGTCCTGGAGGCGCTGAAGCACTTCAAACCCTTGATCGTTCGGGGCGCTCATCTGCCCGGTCTAGCTCGCGAGTGGGGACCGTCCCTCGGTACCTTCCCAGAGCACATCGTCGCCAAGCGGGTGGCGCAACGTCTGGAGTCCAGGCCGGATCTTCTCAAGTATGGGTTCGGGCCGGATTGCAACGATCCCATCTTCTCGCCAGCCAAGCTCACAGATGCGGAGAAATCAGCCTCGGGCCTGTCGCGGTCGAGTTACTGAAAAAACCTCGAATCGGGGCGAGTGCGCGAAGGGATAGGGGGGTCTCTCTCCATCCCTCTCGCCTCTCGTTCCGGTTCCTCCTCTCGCCGCCTCGCTGCCGTTCCCCTGCCGTTTCCGGCCCCTTCACTGGCCCTGATCGTCGCGTCGTCAAAGATCGCTCCTAGGGCCGTCCAGGGGCCTTATGGAGCATGCCCTAAAACTACCTATTAGGGTGGGTCGCTGATGCTGACTACTAGGCGCAACCCCTTTAATCATCACTAAGTTGTGTGTGATAGTGATGATTCGCCCCCCTCTCGACGCGCGCGGACAATTGTCGGGGCTTACCCTATGCCACGGGTGGGGGGGCCTGGACGGATTCGGCCTTCCCGTAGCAAACAGACAGAAAACAACGCTAAGGTTGAGCATAGGAGGGCTCGATATGGACCCAAACTTGCCCACACGAGTTGTGCAATTCGTCTGTGAGTTCTGGCCAGTGCCTTCAGCCATGCTCCGGCCCGAGACCCGATTAGATGAGGACTTGGGCATGACCGGTGACGATGCGGTGGAGTTCTTGGACGCATTCGCGGGAGCGTTTGAGGTCGATTTGACGGGCATCGAGTTTCACAAGCACTTTACACCGGAGTGCTTTCCCATTCTGTTCTGGCCTAAGGGACTCAAGGACGAGATGAAGGATCTTGGTAAGTATCCGGTAACAATCGGACATTTGATTGATCTTGCGTCGGCGAAACGGTGGCTCTGTCCTCCTTACCACAGCTCAAAAAAGTGGCCGCCTTTACCCCCAGGTGGTGTTTGGGATCAAGAGCTGGATGGTATCCCTGGCCCAAAGACTGACACGTCCACCTCATAGCTGAGTCGAGGAGTCCCGTTCTGAACATCGTATTATATGATAATGTGCCGATAAGTGGAAAAGTCCATTTCTTCCCCAGTTTGCGGGCGGGGCCGAACCGGGGCCTCGGCCGATTGATTCCGTCCCCTCCCCACCCATGCACCCACCCATGGGACATCCACGCACGCATTTACGGTTGACCCTCCCTGCGATCCTGTCCAGGACGGCGAGCAGGCATACGGATCAGGAATCGTCCTGATCCGTATGTCGGGTCGATCAGCGAGCCTTTCGCTTGATTGCGTAGGCGGTCACAGTGGCCAGAATCACCAAAGAGGGGAATCCGACCTGGCCACTTGTGGCATAGAGCGCCGCGAGGATCGCGCTCACGTCCAAGGGGGCCGAATGATTGTTGCCACTCTTCTCTCGACCTGATTCAGGGATGGGTGCTAAACTCATCGCGGTTCTACTCCAGTTTTGAATCCGGGGTGCGGGCCATCGGGCCGAGACGCGTTCACAGCGCGTCTCGGCCCTCTTTTGTTGGTGTGGTACTCGCCATCCCAACGTGTCCGATTAGAGCATGTTTCCCCAACACGGAAACCCCAACTGGTGAGAAATTGGAGGAGGTAATATAGATAAGAGATTCTGGATAAAATGGGCGGTTGCGACGAAAGATCGTCGGATCAAAAAGAAAAGCCCGCATGTGCGGGCTTAATCGTCAATCGTCTTGTCGGGGGGGATCAAGTCTACGGGGCCATACAGACGGGCGAGACGGACCCGTTCTTCCGTGAGCTTCGCGAGGATTTCGCTCCATCGCTTACCGCCCACTGTTGCCTTCTCCAGATCCGCCCGTAGCGACTCTAGGCGGGATAGTACTCTCTTATGCGGTTGCCGTCTCTGGGGTCTTAACACTCGTGATCCCCTCTCGTTGAAGAACCCGGCATACCTGCGCCGAAGTCCACTCGGCACCCTTGGCGGTCTTATGCCCTTCGGTGTTCAAGGCGTCGGCAATCGCTCGTTGGGTGCTACCCGATGCCTTCAATCGTAGGATTTCCGGGAGAAGGTCGGCAACGGAATTCCTCGCTTGGCTGACGAGCTTGGCATTGCCCTTGGCGGACCCTTTGGCCCTATCGGCGTCTGTCAGGCGGGAACCAACCAAAGCCGCCCCCAGCAAGCCGCCACGGGCCTTGTACGCGGCCAAGGCGGCTTTCGTCCGCTCGCTGATGCGGATCGCCTCATCTTCGGCGACGGCCGCGAGAATGTGAATCGTGAGCCGATTAGCCGTCGCGTTGTCGCAAGCCACGAAATCAACCTTGGATTCCATGAGACCCGAGAGGAAATGGACGTTGCGGGCAAGGCGGTCAAGCTTAGCGATGACGAGGGTAGCGCCGGACCGCCGCGCGTAAGCGATGGCCTTGGCGAGTTCGGGCCGATCGGCCCGCTTGCCGCTCTCGATTTCGGTGAACGATTTCAGGATCTCACCACCAACCGCCCTGGCGTACCCTTCGACGGCGGTCTGTTGCCCTTCAAGACCGAGCCCGCTCTGACCCTGCGCCTTGGTCGAGACTCGGTAGTAGGCAACCATCTTCGGATTGATCGTCGTGGCCATGGCCGTTTCCCCCGTGGATTGTGTCTGACGAGGGCATGCTACACTCCCTTCAATGTCCGGTCAAGGGAGTGTAGCAGAAAACGATCGGAATAATCTCTCCCGCCACAACGGCAGTCGGCATTATGGGAATTGCGGATCAAGGTTCGGGAATCTCATATCATCCACGCTACCGTGGATCATATTGAGCCTCATCATCATCCGATCCTGAGAGGCTTGCATCTGGCGTTGAACGGCAAGGAATTTTTCCATCGCGGTCGCCATCGACTCGTTCAGCCCGTGGCCGCTCGCGTACATTGAAACGGCATCGTTGGCCATCTTCATTGCGGCTTGCGGGTTCGCCCCCTCGTTCATGAAGGCATTGCCCATTTGATTCCGCATGGCATCTTTGCGTTCGTTCGTCATCCGTCGCCCGGCCTTCACCTCTGCCTTCCCGGCCTTCGCCTGAGTGGCCTGTTGATCGGCATCGACCATGGCACCGGCTGCACCCTGGAAATTGCTATCCGGGTCGATGGCCGATAGCTCGCCAGCAATCTTCCCGGTCTGTTTCGCCATCATCCGATCAACCATTTCATAGGCGACGTTGACTGCCTTCGCGGCCATGACGGGATCACTGTTCGCACCCTTGAATTCGGGTAGCTGGCCGATGATCTGCACGGCCTGGTCCCGCATGGCCTGAGCGATCACCTCGGGGTCTTGACCCTGCGCGGTCCGTTTCGTGATGGCGTCCCGCATCTGGTCGCCAAGATCGTTCTTGCCACCCAGGAGGGAGGTTGCACGGGCCTTGGTGTCCTGTTCGTCTTCCCGCTCCTCTCGCGTCTTGGGTGGCCCATTGGCCTCTTGTCGTGTGAGCGATTCCTGATGGCGCTTCTCGGCCGCGATTTTCTCATTATGTTCTTTGAGGAGATCGCCCATCGCTTGTTGCGGCGTCAACCCTTTCTCTAACGCATGGTTCCTGACCTGGGCGATGAACTGCTTATTGGCGTCGGCGAAAACCTTGTCCAGGACGGACGCGTCCAGGTTCTTGAACCCGGCCCGATCTAGAGACTCCTGGACCTTCGCCTTGTCGATCGACTCGCCGCCCCATACCCGAGGGGCCATCTCTTTGAGGAGATGTTTCGCCATGTCGTCGGCCTGCTTTTTCCGCCGTTCCTTGCCCTTCTCTGTGAGTTCGTCGCTCTGCTTCTGATCTGCCTCATTGTCCTCTTTCTGTTGCTTCATCTCTTGCTGGCGTTCGGGGGTTGCTTCGTTGAGGTTCTGGACAATGTTCTTGTCGAACGATCCAGGGGACTTGCTGATGTAGCCTTGGACCACCTTCATCTTGGTTGGATCGGTCTTGGCTTCGTCGAGTAACTGGGCTGCGCTCCTGACCAGATAGTCATTGGTCTTGTATTCGTTTTCCTTGATGAGTTTGGCAAGTTGTGTTTTCCATCGGTCGATCGTGTACGAGGATTCCATCCACGAGTTCGCGATAGAGTCTCGGTATTCCTGGATTTCCTGCTCTCGGTTGGCATCTCGGCCGAGACCTTGACCTTTCATCACCTCGGCAAGCTTGCCAGCGATCGGGCCAGCACCGCCCGACTCGGCATAGGCGCTATCGACCAGCGCCGCCCGGTCCTTCTCATCCTTGGATCGGCCCGCGAGGATCGCGTCCTGGTCGGCGTCCTGCTTCTTTCGGCGGGTCAACTCAGCCGTTTCCTCGGCCGTTTTATGCGTGATGTCGCCGAGTTGCTTGATCCGCTCTGCGTTCGACTCAAAGACGGTAATTCCCGAGGTCATGGTCCCCTTGACCGCTTTGATCATGTTATCGTAATTCTTCCACGCATTGACCCCTAGCATGGTTCCCGCTGCGACGATGGCGATTCCGCTTGCGAGCGGACCGCTTCCCGCGAACGACGTGATGACGGGAACGACGTTATTCTGGACGGCTTGCAACCCATACTGTAAATCGTCCAGCGCGTAACTTAATTGGATCACGCCTGCGCCCATGCCTCGGCTCGCCTGGTCGGCGGTCCGCATCTTGCGAACCATGGAATCTGTGATGATTCCATGGTTCTCCATGGCTGCGCTCGCGAGCCTGATCTGAGCGCCGAGTTCCGTCTGACGCCTTACGAGCGCGGCCGACGCTTGCTCATAGGCGTGAATGTTCCCCGTCGCCGAGTAGTTTATGGCCGCCGCTGCTAGCTGGGCATTGACCCTTCCAAGCTCGTCCTGAAGGTCAGTAATGGCCGTCTGACCGCGAACGTCGATTGCGTATTGAATCTGACGGATGGTCGTGTCGCCGAGTGATCCGAAGCCGCCGCTAATCATGGTGAAGTCCAGAGGTTTCTGAATCGTTTGAAGATGCCCGAACCGCGCCCGGCCTCTTTCAGGCCCTCGGCTAGCTGATAGTCGGATTCCGCCACAACGATGGCGTCCAGGAGCGCAATCGTCATGGGCCGCATGCCGAGGATGTCACGGACCGGCAGACGTCCCGATCCGTCTGCGTGATATTTGAGCCATTCGCAACCCGGCCACATGAGTCGGATTGACATTAGGTTAGGCTCAAATTCGAGGTCCACAACGAGGTTGCGGATCACTCTGGCATCCGGTCCATGTTCGGCAAGAGGAGGTCCGGTCCCCTTCCGGCTTTTAAGCGTAGATGCCGCCAGTGGGGCCAGAGCGATCCCGTCCTTATCCACCCCGTCCAGGCGATCGGCCCGGTTCGCATCGTGGATCGCATCGACGATCGTGGAGTGGATGGCTTCAAGGTCGGTCTGGAGATTGGCGAGATAGTCCAGCTCGCGAAGGATATCGACCGTTCCCGATTCTTCGACGTCGATGGAGTACACGGGGAATCCTGGTCAGGGGGTTGTCGCGGTCAAATCTGCGATCCACTCGCCATGCATCCCGAGGCGGTGTTCGTGGCCGCAAAGCATCTCTGTCAGCTCGGCCACCCGGCGCTCTAGAGCTTCAAGGCGCTCAATCTTGTCGCGATTGCTCTCGATCAGTCTGGAGATCAGATCGTCTTGGGCAACGCGTCTGATTACGTCTTCGATCGAGACCCTGTCCCGAGTCATCATCAGTTCTCATCCTTCCTCGGTTAGAGCGTGCAGCTCGGCCAAAACTTGCTTGTATGCCTTGCGGACCGGATTCCGAAGAATCCTCGATAGGATCTTCACTGATGAGATTTTCTTGTGAGCGGACACGAGCCGAATCTGTGTCGCGATATCGCCGTCGATGCGGACCGCGACGTCTGCCCTTGCCTTAGCCTGGTTCACGATCAATCTCCGATGGTGGCAACGTGGCAATGTATTCCATCAGCGCGATTGAAACATAAACACACAGCGCGCGGCCCGACGGTTGTCGGCAAGTTGTCGGCAAGTTGTCGGCTAGGCGAGTCTGGATATTTTCACAACAGCCAAGTAAAAGTGTTCAACCTCTTGACATGAGACGATACAGTCCTTAGCTTAACCCCTCTCGGGACTGTGTCGTCCCGAAAATAGAATGGGGCGAGAGAGTGCTACGAACACTCGCCCGCCCCGGAAATCACCTTCTCAATCAAGGCGACTCCCGATGAATTCTCGCATGCAGATCCGCCGCGTCAAGGCCGATGCCACGATCGAGCTATCCCGACTGGCGACGGGGCTTGACGACGCATGGGCCACCCAAGAGGCTTGGGTGGCTAGCCTTGACCCGATCGTGGGAGACACGAGCGATTCCCTTCCCGGACCCGTCGCGGCCGTCCTGGACGCCGAGGAGACCATGCGAGACGCGCTCCGATCGTCCGGCCGTCTGGCCACGATCTAGGGCGGAAGGCTCTACCTCGGTATCGAGGCGGTCAAAAAGCTCGGACAACGGGAATACGTCGTGGCACTGGCGATGAGCGATATCGTCCGATAAGACGATCTGGTCAATCGCTTCGACGGAACCGATGGGGAGGTCTTCGATGGAGAGGATATGGCCGTCTGGAATGCTGGCCGAATCGTTGCGGTTGTCCGCAGGGGGTTGGACGGCAAGCCGGTTGCCACCACGTTCTAACCCATCCCCATCACTTCCACGACGAGGTGATCCCTGACCTACCCGCAATCGCCATTTTGAAGACGAGCCCCCCTGGCCTATAACTGGGGGGCTTTTTCATGCGCCGGAATCGACTACCGTTTCCTACCGTTTCGACTACCGGAATACTGCATAATCTCGACGTTTTTCGATCCGGTATAATAGTGTTTGCAAATGCGACGGCTTTCGGTAAGATGCTATGGCGTAAGTCTTTTTGTCGAGTTTAGGGGTTCCAAAAAGTCCGTCTTCTAAACCGTAGGTCGTTGGTTCGAATCCAACCGGGCGTACTCAGTTGTTAACCTTGCCGATTGCTGGACATGGCTCGCGTCTCGCGGTCGCTTTCGAGGTGATCGATCAAGACGCCACGACGATGATGTTCAGACACCGGCCCTGACGGTCTCCTCGATCGCGCCGTAGACGAGCGATTCCGTCTGGCGACGATAGGTCCGTGCGTAGAGGCCGGCCTGACGCATCAGGTCGTCGTGTGTACCCGACTCGGCAATCTGGCCCGAGCACAGGACCACGATCCGATCGGCGTTACGGACGGACGAGACCTTGTGCGAGACGACCACGCGTGTCCGGTCGGGTCGGTGCCTTGCGAGGGCGTCCTGGATGCGGGCCTCGGTCTCGGCATCGAGGGCGCTGGTGCAGTCGTCCAGGAGCAGGATGGCGGGCTCGGCGACGAGAGCGCGGGCCAGGGCGAGGCGTTGGCGCTGGCCGCCCGAGAGCGTGTGGCCGCGTTCACCGACCGGCGTGTCCAGGCCCAGCGGGAGCGAATCGATCAACTCAGCGAGATCGGCCGTCTGGACCGCATCCAGGATCGTCTTCCGGGTGGCCTCGGGATGAGCGTAGGTCAGATTCGAGCGGATCGTGCCCTCGAAGAGCAGGGCCTGTTGGGGGACCAGGGCCACGGCTCGACGGAGATCGGCCAGGGAGAAATCGCGGATGTCCCGGCCACCCAGCAAGATCGACCCGTCTCCTTCGCCCAGGTCGTAGATCCGAGGGGCCAGGGCGAGAAGCGTGCTCTTCCCCGACGCGCTGGCACCGAGCACGCCGAGGGTCATCCCCGGCGAGATCTCCAGGTCGATCGCGGCGAGGGTCTTCCCTCTCGCCGGCCCGTAAGAGAAGGACACGCCGCGGTAGCTCAGCCCCCCGGTGAGACGATCGAGGCGGTGACGCGGGCCTGAGGTCACCGCAACTTCCGGTTCGTCGAGCACCTCGACGATCCGGCTCGCGGCCACGGCCGTGGCGGCCATCGTGGGTTGGAATCCGGCGAGCCGGACGATCGGGTTGTACAGCTGGACCACCATCGCGTGGAACGCCAGCATCTCGCCCACGGTCATCTCGCCCCGACGGACCAGGACGACGCCCTCGACGACCACAAGGACGGTCCCGCAGCCGCCGATCAGGGTCGCAATGGCCCCCTGCCACGCGGATATCCTGAGGCAGTCCCAGCCTATCTCTCGCTGAGCGTCGATCTGCCGATCCAGAGCCGCAAGCTCGACATCCTCCTTCGCGAAGGAGCGCACGACCCGGACCGCCGACAGACGTTCGCTCAAAAGCGAGCACAGAGCCGACGCCTGTTGTCGGGCGCGGCGCGATCGGTCCTGGATCACGGCCGCGAACTGGCGGTGGAAGAGTGCGTAAAGAGGTAGGACAACCAGGCAAGCCAGCGCCAGTTTCGGGCTCAACCAGAGCATCAACGCGGCGATCCCGACGCTCAGCACGAGGTCCGAAATCAGGGTGAGCGAGCCGCCGTTGAGGAACAGGAGGAGCGACCCGACGTCGCCCGTCAGCCTCGCGAGGATCTGCCCGGTCTGGTGGCGGTCAAAGTACCGCATCGCCTGTCTCTGGAGCTTGCGATGCAGGGCGTCCGTCAGGTCTCGAACGGCCTCCAGGGCGACGCGGGACATGATGGCCGCCGCCTTCCAGCCGAGCAGCATCCGACCGGCATGGCACGCGACCGAGGATGCCAGGACGGCCGCGAGCAGGCCGGCCAGCCTGCCGTTATCGGCGGAGGTACGAATCTCCCCGAGCCGAAAGAGCGGCAGCAGTTGATCGACGGCCCATCCTTGCAGGAGGGGGATGGGCAGGGCGAGGAGCGATTGAACAAGCATCACCACCAAGGCCCCCAGCATCGCAATTCGGTGGGGGCGGAGGAACTCGGACTCGACTCGACCGAGGGCCGACCAGGCCGGGCGAGTTTGACCGGCCGGCAAATCGTCGCGCATCAGGCCACCTCCGAGACATCCAGAAGGCGCGGGAGAGGACAGGCGACTCGCGATGAGATGCGCTCGCCCTCGCGCCGAGGAGCATGCGAGCCTCGGTCGCCGAACTGTCGGGCGCAGAGGGCGCGGTAGAGGCCGTCGCTCGCCAGGAGTTCGTCGTGCGTCCCGGTCTGGACCACGAGCCCGCCGTCCATCACGACGATGAGGTCGGCGTCGACGACCGTGGCCAGGCGATGCGCGATGATGAACGCAGTCCGGCCCTTGAGGAGGTTCCTCAGCGCGACCTGAATCAGGGCCTCAGTCGCGGTGTCGAGAGCGCTGGTCGCCTCATCAAGAACCACGATCGTCGGGTTGGCGCAGAAGGCGCGTGCAATCGCCACCCGCTGCCGCTCGCCCTGGCTCAGCCGACGGCCGCCTTCCCCGATGACGGTGGCATAGCCGGCGGGGAGCGAAATGGCCAGGTCGTGGATTAAGGCCGCGCGAGCCGCGGCCTCGACCCGAACATCGTTGGCGTCGGGTGCGCCGTAGCGGATGTTGTCGGCGAGGGTCCCGGCGAAGACGACCGGCTCCTGGAGCACCACGCCGGCCTGGCGTCGGAGGTCGGCGGTGGCGATCCGACTGAGGGGGACCCCGTCGAGTCGAACCTCGCCCCACGTCGGGTCATAGAACCGCAAGAGGAGATTCATCAAGGTGCTCTTGCCGCAGCCGGTCGGGCCGACGATTGCAACGTGCATTCCCGGCTTGATACGCAGCCGAACGTCCCAGACGACCGGCTGGCCCGCGTTGTATCCGAACCCGACACGATCGAACTCGACCAGGCCGCTAGCCCGCCCGAATGGCACCGGGTTTACCGGCTCCAGCACGTCGGGTTTCATGTCGAGGATCTCGCCCAATCGATCGGTGCTCGCCGCCGCTTGCTCGAAGACGCTGGCAAGGTCGGCCAGCCGGGCCACAGGCGCGAAGAGCAGGCCCGCGAGGGCCGCGGCCGAGACCGCGCCGCCGGGCGTCATCCGCCCGTTCATGACCTCGATCGCGCCGACCGCGAACACCAAGGCCGACCCGATCCCGCCCAACGCGACACTCAGATTCGAGAAGGCCGCGCCGAGCCGGCCGAGCCGGACCCGCGGCGCGTGTGCCGCGCCGATCCACCCGGCGAATTCGGCGATCTCGGCGTCTTCCCGGGCGCACGCCTTAACCACGAGCATGCCGTCAATCCGCCCCTTCAGATGCCCGAAGATCCTGTCCAGGCGATCCCGAATCTCGACGCTGCCGGCCCGGATGCGTCGAGTAAAGAACCGGAAGGTGACCGCGTAGGCGAGCAGGACTAGCGTTAAAACCAGGGCGAGTCGCGCGTTCATGTGGACCATCACGACCGCGATGATCGCCGTCGTGCCCAGGTCGGTCAGGATCGCGATGGACTGGCCGGACACGAGCGACTGGATCACGTCCACGTCGTCGGTCATCCGGGAGAGGATCACGCCGGTGGGTGTGCGATCAAAATATGCCAGCCCGAGCCCCTGGAGCCGGGCGTACAACGCGTGGCGGAGGTCACGGACCACCGCCAAGCCGACCGGTCCGACCACCCGCGCGGTCGCGAGCGAGACCGCAGCCTGGGCGAGGAAGACCGAGAAGGCGCCGACCCCGAGGCCGGCGAGCGCCCATCGCGTATCGAGCGAGGACGACCGGTCGACCACCTCCCGGATGAGCAGCGGTACCGGGACGTTCAGCGCGCTCGCCATCGCCGCGAGCAGGATGCCGAGCAACAATCGACCCCGATGGGGGGCGACGAGGATGAGGAGGCGACGTGTGGGATTCAAGGACATCCGTGTGGTGGAGGGCCTGCGACTCGACCTTGTGCCGACGCTATGCGGGGCCAGCACATCATATCAGCTCTAAAACATTCTTCAAGCTACTAGCCGGAGAATGTTTCGGTCAAGACGAACCCGGCCAGGGTCAAAATGTGCCCGAGTAGATCGCGCAAGACCGGCAAATCTCCGGCGGGGTCTCGGATGACAGGGCCTCGCGGAACTCGCGATAGGGCCGGCCATTCCAGACGGCGTCGACTCCGGACTCGGCCATGTTGCCGAGGCTCAGGCGGTCCGGGGTCGCGACCATGCAACAAGGCATCGCCAGGCCTTGATAGCTGACGTAGGCCCCGCGCCACGGCCAGTCGCAGCGCGAAGGGCCGGGCGTCCCGGGCGGGTGCACCCTCGGCCGAGTGAGCGGCAGCCGGAGCTCAACGCCGAGTTCCCGGGCGGTCGACCTTGCCTCGCGGAAGTACCGCTCGATCCGGTCCGGGTCTTCGGCCCCGAGCGTCTGATCATCGACGAACTCGCGCATCGGACGATAGTGGTCGGGCAGGCTTGACTCGCCGAAGTCGTGGCAGAGGTGCTGCACGAAGATCGAGTCGATCGAGAGGCGATGGGCCAGACGGACGAGGTCGGGGAACTCGTGAAGGTTCTGCCGCATCGCGACGACCACCATGCGGATGCGGGGCGTGGCACTCTCGAGCCGCCGCCGCGTGTCGACCAGACGCTCCAGGTTCGCGACGATCCTGTCAAAGTGCGCGCGAACGCGAATCCGCTCGTAGGTCTCGGCGGTCGCCCCGTCGACCGAGGCCTGGAGCTCGACCAGGCCGCTCGTCACGCACGCCTCGGCCCGGCGGGCGGTCAGGTAGGTCAAGTTGGTGTTCGTCCCGACCTTGATCCCACGGCCGACCGCCATCGTGACCATGTCGAAGAATCGCGGATGCATCATCGGCTCACCCAGCCCCTGGAGCTGCAATTCCTCCAACTTGGGCAGGTCGTCGAGTAGCCGCGAGAACAGGTCGAAATCCATGAACGCCAGCGGGCCGTGCGGCGGTCCATCGCGGCGGAACTGGATGGGGCACATCTGGCAGCGCAGGTTACACTGACCGACCGGCTCAACCTGGAGAAACCTGGGCAGATTCATCGATGGAAGTCCCTAAAAGCTGCGAGGAGGCTAGAGGAAGGGGACGGCGAATTTGCACGCCCCGTAGAGTCGCCAGAAGACCGACAAAGGAGGGATCAAGGCCGAGGTGGCCAGCATCTCGACGACATGGCCCGGAGCGTGGGACGTCCCTTCCAGCCGCTTCGCCGAGAACCGCGCCGTCAGTAAGGCCCAGGCCAGTAACGAGGTGGTCCCCAGCGCAGGGCGACCCAACCCTCTAGCGACGGCCGCGAGCCCCAGCGACCCTACAATCGCGTAGTAAGCCCACGGCGGCGAAGCGCGGATGCGTTCCCGGTACAGTCCGGGATGCTTCTTGAAGAGCAGGGCGTCGAAGAGGCTCTTGCGCTGCTGGCGGAGGCTCACGCCCCATGGCGCCGGACGGACCGGATGAATCACGGAGGCGGCCGGCGCGTGGACGACCCGCCGACCCGAGCGGAGGAGGGAGAAATGGAGATCACTGTCCTCGCGCCAGGCCGCGGAGAAACGCTCGTCGAAGCCACCCACGGCCTCGATCGCCTCGCGACGGCAGAAGCAATTGGCCGTGACGAATTCAGCGGCCTCCAATCCCGCGGCATCACGTTCGTAGTCGGTCGGCTGGTCGGGCAAAGGCACGATAACGCGGCCCGTCGCCGCGTCGAAGCCCCCGGTCAGCGCGGCCACACCCTCCCTCAACCAGTCCTGGTCGGGAACGCAATCATCATCGGTAAAGGCGATGACGTGGCCTCGACTCCCTCGCCAACCGACGTTTCGCGCCGCGGCCGGGCCGTGGTTTCCGATGACCGCGAAATAACGGACCTGAACTGGCCGGGAAGCCGCGAACGCCTCGACCTGGCGCCGGGTCGCCTCGCTCGCGGCGTCGTCGGCAACCACGATTTCGAAGCCGTCGCGGTCGAAGTTCTGCGCCGCGATCGCGACGAGGCAGCGGCTGAGTAACTCGGGCCTGCGGTAGGTCGGCACGACGACGGAGATGCGGATCATGGCTCACGCCCTCGCGGTCTTCTCCAGCAGGAACGGGCCGATCACGAGGGCGTCGAGGGGGGACGTCCAGAAACTCTCGACCGCGTCGCGGGGGCTGCAGACTATCGGCTCTCCCCGTGTGTTGAAGGACGTGTTGACCAGGACGGGCACGCCGGTACGAGCCTGGAAGGCTTTGATCAGGTCGTAGTAGACAGGGTTCTGATCGCGGCGGATCGTCTGGATGCGGGCCGTGCCGTCCACATGCCGGACGGCCGGGATCTTGTCGGCTTTCTCGGGACGGACATCAAAGATGAAGAGCATGAACGGCGAGACCCGGGCGCCTACGAACCAGCGATCGGCCTCTTCTTCGAGGACGACGGGCGCGACGGGGCGGAAGTCCTCACGGTCCTTGATCTCGTTGAGCCTCGACTGCATCTCCGCATGGATCGGCGAGGCGAGGATCGACCGTGCCCCGAGGGCACGTGGGCCGAACTCCATCCGACCCTGGAACCAGCCGATGACTCGGTCCTGCGCGAGGATCTCCGCAGTCTCCTCGGCCACGTTGGACAGGCGGCGATAAGGGAGCTTCGACCAGCGGAGGAAGGCTTCGATCTCGTGTTCACCGAAAGACGGGCCGAGGAACGCGTGTTCCATCGACCATGGCCGAGGTCCGCGCGGTCGCTCGCGAGCGTCGACCCACATTGCCGCGCCCAGGGCCGTGCCGGCGTCACCCGCGGCGGGCTGGACCCAGATGTTCTTGAAGAGGCCCCGGTCGCGGACCCGGGCGTTCATCACGCAATTCAACGCAACGCCTCCGGCCATGACGAGGTCGTCGCAACCCGAAGCGCGGTGGAGCCAGTTCGCAAGCTCCACGACCGTGTCCTCCAGCACGACCTGCAGTGAGTGGGCGATGTCGAAGTGTTTCTGTTCGAACGGACCGCCTCGAAGACGCGCGGGACCGAACCGCTCCTCAAGCCGGGGCGGGTCGATCGTATAGGCACCGTCGGCCCCCAGATGGATCATCGACCGAAAATCGGCGGCGAACCGCGGTTTTCCGTAGGACGCCAGGGCCATCACCTTGTATTCGTCGGAGGAGTGGAGGAAGCCAAGGTAGCTGGTCATCTGCTCGTACAAGATGCCGAGCGAATGCGGCATGTGGACCTGCCCGAGCCATTCGAGGTCCACGCCATCACCGATCGCGTAGCCCGTCGTGGCCCGCTCGCCTCGGCCGTCGAGTGTCATGACGGCCGCCCGCGAGAAGGGCGAGGCATGGAAGGCGCTGGCCGCGTGGGCCAGGTGGTGCGGCACATCATGCCAGCGGAACTGAGCCCCGGTCCGGGCATTTCGGAACCGCTCTTGAAGGTGGTGCGGAGCGCCGTCGAGCAACTGGTCCCGCGAGTTCACCAGCGCCGAGAGGAAGAGGGGGTCCCATGGCGACTCCCACTCCCCGACCTCGACCGTGCGGAGGGGAATCGGGATCGTCGGCTCGTCGCGATGCCGGCCCAGGAGGAGGTTGGGATCGTAGGAATAGGCGACATGATCGAGTTCGGCCAGGGTGATCTCAGCCTCCCTCAGACAGTACTCGATGGCATGGAAGGGAAGCTCCCAGGCGGAGAAGGGCAGGGGCCTCTTCCCGTGCTTGATGTGGGTGAACCGTTCCTCCTCCGCGGCGGCGATCACTCGGCCGTCGCGTACGAGGCAGGCGGCCGGGTCGTGATAGGCCGCGTTGATTCCGAGTGTGTCCATGCGCAGGGCTCCGTTGTGGTCACGCGATCAACCGCTGGAGACGATCAAGTAACCGCCGTGAGCAACTCGCTCGCAGCCTGGACGATCGCGCCGGGCGGCACGAGTCGAAGGCAGTCGTGGTGCCCCTCGGGGCAGACGCTCTTGAAGCAGGGGCTGCACGCAACTGGATGGTTCAGCACTCGGCAAGGCACTTGCCACGGGGTGTGCTGCGGGTTGGTCAGGGCATAGAGGTCGACCACCGGCCTCCCCAAGGCCGCCGCGATGTGAGCCGGGCCTGTGTTGTTGGCAATCAGCAGGGGGGCGCGCTCAATGAGCGCGGCCAGGCACGCCAGGTCGAGCTCCCCGACGAGCGAATGCGATGGTTCGCCCATTGCCGAGCGGATCGATTCCACAAGATCCCGCTCCGGGCCGCTGCCGGTGAAGATCACACTCCAGCCGAAGTCGCGGACCAGGCGTCGCGCGGCCTCGCAATACCCCTCGGGCGGATAGCGTCGCGAAGGGGCCGTCGAGCCGGGGTGGATGACCACCCAGGGCGCCGCGCCGGTGATTCCGAGTCGACGCAGGAGGCCGGCCACGCGTGCCCTCGCGGTCGCCGTCACGCGGAGCGACAGCCGTTCGTCACTCGGCTTCGCGCCGACTTCGGCGACGAGGTCGAGCTGCCGGCGGACCTCGTGGCGGATGTGCCCCTCGGACTCCGTCTCGGCAACCCAGTCGGTCAACAACTGATAGGGGTTTTCTCGGCAATGCGCCAGGCGGAGCGGGATGTCCGCGAGGTAGCAAAGCAACGCCGCGGGTAGCGGGCTCTGGCTGAAGACCGTGAAGATCACGGCCGCGTCAAACCGGCCAGTTCGGAGGCGTTCGATCATCTCGCGATCTATGTCACCAACAGTGCGCTGAGGCGTGGCCTTCATCCAGGGTGGTTCGTAGGACAAACAATGGTCGATTTCCGGCACGAGCCGCGCGACGGCGCCGCCCGAGGGCGAGGTCAGCAAGGTGACCCTCCGGCCCGGCCTGGCTTCTTTCAGGGCGCGGATCGCGGGCGTCGTCATCAGGACGTCCCCCATCGCGTCAAGACGCACGCAGAGGAGATTTTCAGTTCGGGACCACTCATGCGCGCGGTTCATGCCGGGGCCCCGTTGCCGTTGACCGCGATCGGTTGACCCGAACAAAGTCGCTCGGGAACGGGATTTCCGTCCTTACCGTAAACCGCACGGATTCGCGCGATCATGGCCGTTGTCGAGCGATCCGTCACGAATGGCAAGATACGGACTTCGCCGCCGAACTCTTCAACGATCGCTGCCTCGGGCAGCCGTTCGCGGGTGTAGTCGCCACCCTTGACGAACACGTCGGGCCGGAGGGCGCTGATGAGCGCAGACGGCGTGTCCTCGCCGAAGATGACGAGGTGATCGACACAGCTCAGCGCGGCGAGCACCTGGACGCGGTCATCCTGGGAATTGATCGGGCGTGATGGTCCCTTCAAGCGGCGAAGGCTCGCGTCGGAATTGACACCAACAACCAACACGTCGCCAAGCGACTTGGCCTGGCCCAGGTAGGTGATGTGGCCGCGATGGAGGATGTCGAAGCAACCATTGGTGAAGACAATCCGCCGCCCGCCACGCCGGTGGACGTCGATGCGACGTGCCAGTTCGTCAATGTCCGGGGCGAGCTTCCCCTCGGCGTTGAGCTGGCCTCGGAGGTCACGAGCGGAGCAGGCGGACGTGCCTTCGGTTGCCACGACGACTGCGCTCGCGGCCGAGGCGAGATCGGCCGCCGCAGGCGTCTCGGCGCCTGCCGCGAGCGCCATGGCCAGAGTGGCGAGGAATGTGTCGCCGGCGCCGGCGGCGCGCGAGTGATGCGTCGGCCTGGCGTAGGTGCGATAGGGTGGGCGGCCCCGCTCCAGCACCACGGCCCCGTCGGTATCGATCGTCACGGCAGCCATGCGAGCGCCGGTCGCCTGCAGGAAGCAATCCCCCCAGCCGACGATCCGCTCCGCCCGCGATTCGCCATGGTTTCCGCAACGTTCTCCGATCAGCGTCAAAGCCTCCTCGTAGTTCGGCTTGATCGCCGTGAGCCCGACCTCGCGATATGCGGCCAGGTTCTTGGAATCGGCCACGAACACGCGGGGCGATCGCCTTTGCAATTCCCCGAGCGTGGCAATGACGCTCGGGGTCAGGATGCCGTAGCCATAGTCGGAAACGATCACGGCGTCGCAACGCGGAAAGAGGTCGATCAGGCGGTCGATCACGTCTTGCTCGGTCTCGCGATCGATGGCTGAAGTGCTCCCCTGGTCGAACCTGACGAGGAGTTGACCGGCCGCGACAACGCGAGACTTCGTCAGGGTCTTACGCGCAGGATCGACGGGTAGGAGGTCGGTGTCGACTCCCCGTTCTTCGAGCAACTGGCGGAGGCGGACGCCCTCGGCATCGTTCCCGAGGACGGAGAGGAAATGCGCCCGGGAACCGAGGGCCGCGACGTTGACGGCCGTGTTCGCCGCACCGCCCGGCGCGTCGCGGCAGGCAACGAGGGAGACGATCGGCACGGGGGCTTCGCGGCAGAGCCGGCCGGTCATCCCTTCCAGATAACGGTCGAGCATGGCCTCGCCGATCACGAGAATTTCGAGGTCACGGAACAAGTCGATCACTCGCGTCAGGGGATGATTCATGCTTAGGCCTCCGTGATATGACGCGCGGCCCTGGCGAGGTCTCCGGTGGTGAAATGCG
The DNA here is from genome assembly GCA_028291545.1 of Planctomycetota bacterium. GTDB lineage: Bacteria > Planctomycetota > Planctomycetia > Isosphaerales > Isosphaeraceae > JAQGHR01. Next base: position 132,083 of record JAQGHR010000052.1, read on the forward strand.
GCTCGCGGTCGGGCGAGAGCGCCCATTCGGTCTCGTTGCCGTTATCGATGTGGATGGTGCGGCATCCGGCGCGTCGGCCCGCCTCGATGTCGTCGAGGATGTCGCCGATGAGCCACGATCGATGGAGATCGATGCGGTTCTCTCTCGCGGCCCTGACCAGCATTCCCGGCGCAGGCTTACGACAGTTGCAGGTGCGACGATAGTCGAGGACTGAGGCTTCCGGATGGTGGGGACAATAGAAGAATCCGCCCATTTCCACGCCCATCCTTCCGAGCAATTCCGCGAGTCGTTTCTCGATGGCGGCCAAGGCCGACTCGGGGAAGCGGCCGAATGCGACTCCGGCCTGGTTCGACACGACAAATAGCCGAAAACCGGCGTCTTGGAGCCGGGATAGCCCGTCCGCCGCGCCCGGCGCCAGCCGGATGAGGTCGGGGTTCACGTTATAGGGGAGATCCTCGATGAGCGTGCCATCCTTGTCGAGGAATACGGCGCGGTTGGGCCTCATCGCGATTTGGACTCCCCGGAGACCAGGACATTTGGCCCGGCGGACCCACCGTCCCGTGATGGAATGGCGTCGGAGGCCTCGGCGCCCGCTCTCGCCGCGCTGGTGGCGCAAACCTCGCCGTAGGTCCGGGCGATCGCCACGGCGACACTCTCCCAGGTGAACATCGCGTTGGCTCGCCGCATCGCCTGCCGCCCTAAGTACTGGAGCAGTTCGGGATGGCGGTAGATCCTCGCCAGGCGATCGGCCAGCGCATCGGGATCGCGCGGCGGGACGAGATAGCCCGTCTCGCCGTCGACCACGGTGGTCTTGATCCCACCGACCGCCGCGCCGATCACAGGAGTGCCACACGCCGCCGCTTCCAGCGGCGTGATGCCGAACGGTTCATACCAGGGGGTCGTGACGAAGACGTCGGCCGCGCTGAAGTAGTAGCGGAGCGCGTCTCGGCCCCGGCTCCCCACGAAGGTTACGGCGCCGGCCACTCCTTCGGCCTCCGAGATCGCCATCAGTCGACCGATTTCCGGCGTGATCCTAGGGTCGGGCACGACGGATTCGCCCCCGACCACGAGCAGCCGGGCGGCGATCCCGTGCGTGTGTCGGAGGCGGGCGAGGCCGCGGATCACGTTGTCGACCCCTTTTCGCGGTACCATCCGGCCGAGCTGGAGGATGATCCGCTCATTCGGGTCGAGGCCGAGCGCCTCGCGAGCCCTTCGCTTGCCGACGGGCCAGAACTCTGCGGGGTCGAAACCGCAGGGGATCGTTACCAGACGCGAGGGGTCGGCCCCGTAGAGCTCGATCAGGTCATTCTCGTCCTGGGGGCACTCGGCGATCACCCGGTCGGCCTCGCGCACGACGCGATCCTCAATCGCCAGTCGCTCGATCGGAAATGTGTCCGCGCCGCCTTGGTGTTGACGCCGCACACGCCCCAGGGCGTGGAATGTGACCACGAATGGCACGTCCGTGGCTCGCTTCGCATCGGCCGCGACGAGCGCTGACATGAAAAAATTGGCATGCATGAGGTCATAACCGCGCCCGCGGCGACAAAATCTTGTGAAAAAGGCCGTGAACTCCGCCACGAAAGGGATAAGCTCCTCCTTCCGCACCGGGCGCGCCGGACCGGCCGGGACGTGGATGATCCGCACGCCGTCGGACCAGTCGAAAACGTCGGGCAGGTCGGGGCGGTCACGCCTCGTGAAGACGTCGACCTCGTGACCGAGCGCGCCGAGGAGCCTGGCGAGCTGACCCACATAGACGTTCTGTCCGCCGCTATCCACCCCGCCCAGCAAGGCAAGGGGCGAGGCATGCTCGCTGATCAGGGCGATCCGAAGCTTCGTCATCGGGCACCTCCTACCGCCAGGCTCAGCCCGGGCGCCACACGCGTCCGACCGGGCTGGGTTCGGCCCGTCACGAGGGAGAAGGTCTCCTCCCAATCGCGGGAAAACCGGTCGATGTGGAAACGTGCAAGGGCACGGCGGCGAGCCCCCTCTCCGAGACGGCGGGCCTCGGCCGGATCGGCCAGGAGCCTGTTCATCGCCTCGACCAGGCTGTCGAGGTCCGTGGCGACACACCCCGAGACGCCCGACTCGATGGCCGTCGCCATCTCGGTCGTCGCCAGGCCGATGATCGGCATTCCCAGCGCCATCGCCTCGACCACGGCGAGGCCCAGGCTCGTCCAGCGGATCGGGTTGAAGAAGAACCGATATCGCGACTCAATCGCCGCGAGCTGCATCGGGTGGACCTCGCCCAATCCGCCGAGCGACTCGGCGTCCATCCCCACAAGGTCGAGTGGCACGCGTTCGCGGGCCCTGGCGAAGACGTCCGCCCCGAGCAGGCGGCCGCGCGACCGGAGGTGGTTGATCACCACGATCCCACGCTCGATTTCTCCGGTGTAACGCACGCCCTCCGGGACGAAGACGCCGTGATCGATCACTCGGGATGGCGTGGTCCCGCTGTCCCACATCAGGGCGTTGAAGGGAGTGACATGGACGAGCAGCCCGTCGGGGTCGGCGAACCAGTGGCGCTGGTCGGTCGGGTGCTCACGCGGCGTGTCGTGTTCGAGGTAAATGCGAGGCAGTTGCTGCTGACGGTCGCTCAGCAGGTCACATTGGTCGACCTCGTAGTTCCTGCGTGTCTGGAACAGGACGCAATCGAGGGCCAGATCACGCACTGCGCCGGCCGGAACCTCCCGCACTCGGTCCGGGAATGGGAACGTGGTGCCACGCCCGCCATATCCCTCCCTCCCCTCGGGCTGGACGGGGAGGTAGAACTCCACATTCGCCCTCGACAGGTAGAGGAGATAGTTGCCGTGGATGTGCCAGGTTAGAACGCGTATCGGCCTCATGGGGTTTTCCTTGATGCTGATAGCTCAGGCGCGTTGAACCGCCCTCTCGCAAACGGACAAATCGGAGCCGAGCAGTTGCTCAGCGTGGGCGACGACCTCCTCGACGTTCACGCCCGTCTCGTGGCAGAGAACGCGGTGCCTGTGCGAGTCGATGGGTGCCCAGCGCTCGGGATTATGGCCGGTCGAGATCACGACACTTGGAACGCGGAGAGCCGCCGCGATGTGCGATACCCCGGTGTCATTGCACACGAGCTGGCGAGCCTGGCGGATCAGGACACCCAGCGTGCCCAGGTCAGTGCGGCCGGTCAGGTTCAGCGAGCCGTCCGGCCACGACGCCCATCGCAAGTGCTCGGACTCCGACCCCGTCCCCGTCAGGACGATCCTCAGGCCGTGGCCAGCCAGTTGCCTCGCGACGGCCGCGAACCGCTCCACCGGCCACCGGCGCTCGGGGACGCTGGCGCCGGCGTGAATGCAGACATAGCGGCCTGGTTCCAGTTCGCGTGCGCCGTCGATTGCATCGAGCGCCTGGAAGTCCGGCTGCTCCAGGGGAAACTCGAGATCCTCGCCGAGGTCGGGCGCACCCAGGGACGACGCGAGCTCAAGCAATCGCCGGATCTCCAGGCCGCGCTCCGGCCAGGGGATGAACAGATCCGGGTCAGGAACGTATCCGCCGGGCAGCGCGAATCCGGCGCACCGCGTCGCCCCGAACAACTCGGTCAGTGGGTTAACGAATGATCCGCTGCCGTGGAGTTGGATCGCCAGGTCGAATCGCTCGGCCTGAATCGCGGCGAGGAAGGCGGGGATGCGCCCGATCTGCGACGGCCGCTCAGGCAGGCCGGGATAACCTGGAAACTCGCGAAATCCATCGAGATACCGGCCGAACCGAGCGACGAACGACCGCGCCCAGGGCAGTCCGACCAGCACGATCTCCGCCTCGGTCCAGGCGGCTCGCATCGCACGCAGTGCAGGCACCGCGCAAAGCATGTCGCCGAGTTGAAGGGCGCGGAAGATCACCACGCGGCGCAATGGAGCGACCACCGTTCCCATCCTGCTATGTTTCCAATTGTGCTTATTTTGTGGCATTTTAATGTCTGCTAAATAATACTTATTCTATTTGATGGTTGCGAAATTTACGGGCTCCGCCGACTCGGTGGACCGAGATCCGGCTTCGCCATGGAGCGGCGCCACATGGTTCCCCGATCTCGCTTTCTATGGCGGCGAATGACGTTCGGGCTACCGTGGGTTGCTCGGACCCCGGAGTCAGCCTCGTGTCAAATCCCACTCCTTCGAATCTCCTCTCCTCGTCCGCCAGAACAGGTCCATCGAACGTTCGTGTCTCGTTAGCAATAATCATGCCGACATGCGAACCAAGGCAACCGATACTGTGACGGCGTTTGGACATAAGAACGGTATCGCGGGAACGGGTGCCTCACGCGAAGAACTCGAGCCGGCGTCCTGTGCATTCGTTCGCTCGCAGTTCGGACACCAGGCAACTCGATAGGAACCCGATCGCCGCCGCCTTGGGGCCGCTTCGACCGATCGGTGGCACGCCGCGTGCTGACGACCGCCCCGAGTGAATCCCCGCGCGCCCGACCCCAAGGCTCGCCACCAATGGATCGCCGCGTATCCGTGGTCATCGCGACTCTCGACCGCGCCCGCGAACTTGTTCGAAGCCTGGACCTGTTGTGCTCGTTGCCGGAAGAGCCCGCCGTCATCGTGGTGGACAACGGCTCATGCGATGGGACGCCGGAACTCGTCCGCCGGGATTTTCCGCGCGTGAAGGTCATCGCCCTGGGAGAGAACCTGGGGGCTGCGGCGCGGACCGTGGGCGTACGGGCTGCCGCCACGTCCTATGTGGCCTTTTCCGACGATGACTCCTGGTGGGCGCCCGGCTCCCTTATGATCGCAGCGGATCGGCTCGATTCGCATTCCCGCCTCGGACTGATCGCCGCCCGCGTCCTGGTCGGGGCCGAGGAAGCCCTGGACCCAACCTGCGAGGCCATGGCCGCCAGCCCGTTGCCTCGTCGCGCCGGCTTGCCGGGGACGACCGTGCTCGGCTTCCTCGCGTGCGGCGCGATCGTCAGACGCTCGGCCTTCCTGGATGCCGGCGGATTCGAGGTACGATTCGGCGTGGGTGGAGAGGAAGAATTACTGGCGATCGAGCTCGCCTCGGCCGGTTGGGATTTGGTGTACTGCGAGGACCTCATCGCCCACCATCACCCGTCGATTTCGGCGCATCGACCGGGACGCCGGCGCCGACAATGTCGGAATGCGCTCTGGGCAGCCTGGCTACGCCGCCCTCTGCCAGTGGCCTTGCGCATGACTGCTCACGCTGCCGCACGGGGTTGCTCCGACCCGGTCGCCTTCGCCGCGTTCGCCGATGCGTTGACGGGCCTGGCGTGGGCGATCCGACGGCGACGTCCCGTTTCGAAGGAAATCGAGGGACTTCTCAAGCGGCTCGGACACTGAGGACATGGCCCAGGATTCGGCCAAGCTCGCGGTGGCCGCGTCCCCCGTAGATGTTCGGGGGTATTCTCCCGAGGGAAGATGTCGTCGAACGGCCGGCCCGATCGGATCGCCGTCCATGGCGGCACCCGGGCCGTTCCCGAGTCTGGCCGACGAACGGGTCATCCTGGCCTCCGTTCGGTTCCGACCTCCTCGACCTGGCAGGAAACATTATGCCAGTTGGACCCGCGTGGCGTCCGATCTCTCATGAGAGTCTGAAGAGGCGATCCGCGACAGCCGGATACGAGAAGGAAGATTCAAAATTCGGGGGGATCGATCCACCGATTTCCCGAAAAAGTCCCCTTTCCAGACTCTCGAATTTCCGATGCCTCGTAACGGGCCTCCTCTTGAGCGAGCCGCTGACACGACCAACTTCGCAAAGTTTCCAGTGAGCGGGCGGCCCCACGATCTCTGGTCGGGGGCCAGTTCGTAGTGTAGACTGATCTTGCTGTCTGCGTGTACAGCAAAGCCCGAATCCGATCCGTGACCGAGGTCCACGAATGAGCGGCAGGCCCTTCGTCCACCTCCATTGTCATAGCCACTACAGCCTGCTCGATGGGGCGAGCAAGGTCCCGGCCCTGGTCAAGAAGGCCAAGGACCTGGGGATGCCGGCCCTGGCGATCACGGATCACGGCAACCTCCACGGCGCCGCGGAGTTCCTGCGCGAGGCCAAGAACCTGGATTTCAAGCCGATCGTGGGGATCGAAGCCTATGTCGCCCCTCGACATCGGACGGATCGGGCCGGGGGCGGTCATTCGGGGACCGAACACAATTTTCACCTGACCCTGCTGGCAAAGACGGGCGAGGGCGTCCGCAATTTGATGAGGCTGTCGTCGAAGTCGTTCCTTGAAGGGTTTTATTACAAGCCCCGCATCGATAAGGAAATCCTCGAGCGACATTCCGAGGGGCTGATCTGCCTCTCGGGCTGCGTCTCGTCGGAATTCTCCGATCACCTCCTGCACGACAAGCCCGAGGAAGCCGCGAAGCTGGCGGCCTGGTATCTCAAGGTCTTCGGACCAGAGAATTTCTTCGTCGAGATCCAGAACAACAACGTCCAGATCCAGCGTGACCATGCCGAACGGGCCGTGGACCTGGCGAGGAAGATGGGGCTGCCACTGGTCGCGACCAGCGACGCCCATTACCTGAACTCGGACGACGCCAAGGCGCACGACGTCTTGCTCTGCGTGAACATGGGGAAGACGTTCGACGACCCGAACCGGATGCGGTTCGAGTCCGAGGAATTCCATGTCCGCAGCCCCGAGGAGATGTACGCCGCGATGCCCGAGCACGCCGAGGCGCTGAAGCGCTCGGCGGAGATCGCCGAAGGGGTTGAGGACCATTACAAGAGCCTGAATTTCGGCAAGAGGCAGTTCCCTTCGTTCAAGACGCCCGAAGGGAAAACGCCCGAGACGTATCTGCGCGAGCTGTGCGAACAGGGGATGATCGAACGATACGGGCAGGACCCGTCACCCGAGGCTCGCGATCGGCTGGAGCATGAGCTGGGCATCATCGAGCGGATGGGGTTCGCCTCGTACTTCCTGATCGTCTGGGATTTCGTCCGGTTCGCCCGAGAAAATAATATCGCCAGCTCGGCCAGGGGTTCGGCGTGCGGCGCAATCGTCAGCTACGTCCTGCATCTTAGCCAGGTCTGTCCGCTCAAATATGACCTCCTGTTCGAGCGATTCCTCGATCCCAATCGCTCGGAAGCGCCGGATATCGACATCGACATCGAGCAGGACCGGCGTTATGAGGTGATCGACTACGTCCGCAAGAAGTACGGCGCGGGGAACGTGGCTCAGATCGGCACGTTCTTGACCATGGGGGCGAAGGCCGCCGTCAAGGACGTAGGCCGCGTCCTGAATATCCCGCTCGCCCGGGTCGAGCAGGTGACGAAGCTGATCCCGAGCATGCCGCTCCACATCACCATCGAGGCGGCGATCAAGGCCGAGCCCGCCCTGAAGCGGCTCCAGGACGAAGACCCCGATATTCAGAAGCTGCTTGACTATGCGAAGCGGCTCGAAGGGCTGGCCCGCAACGTCAGCACGCACGCCGCGGGTGTCGTCATCGCCGACCGACCTCTCGAAGAGATGGTGCCGCTCCAGAAGCTGCCGAATAAAGATAAAGAGAAGGAAGTCGTCTCCACCCAGTGGACGATGGGCGACGTCGAGAAGGCCGGCCTGCTGAAGATGGACTTCCTGGGCCTGCGAAACCTCTCCAGCCTGGGCGCGGCCGTCGGCATCCTCAAGGAGCGCTTTCCGGATCGTCACATCGACCTCAACAATCTCCCGCTGGACGATCCCAAGACGTACGAGCTGCTCCAGAGGGGCGAGACCAAGGGCGTCTTCCAGTTTGAATCGGCGGGCATTCGCGATCTCCTGATCAAGATGAAGCCCGACCGATTCGCCGACATCATCGCCACCAGCGCCCTGTATCGCCCCGGCCCGCTCAACGGGGGGATGGTCGATGAGTACGTGAACGTCAAGAACCGTAGGAAGGCCGCCGAGTACCCGCACCCGGTCCTCAAGGAGCTGCTGGAAGAGACCTACGGCGTGATGGTCTACCAGGAACAGGTCATGCGGATCCTGAACCGCCTGGGAGGGATCGAACTGTCGCAGGCGTATGGCTGCATCAAGGCCATCTCGAAGAAGAAGACCGACGTCATCGCCCAGGGCCGCAAGCAGTTCCTGGAAGGGGCCGTCTCCCAGGGGATGACCAAGGCCGAGGCGACCCAGATCTTCGACCTGATCGAGTTCTTCGGCGGCTACGGCTTCAACAAGTCGCACTCGACGGCCTACGCGCTCGTCACGTTCCAGACGGCCTGGCTCAAGGCGCATTATCCCACCGAGTTCATGGCGGCGATCCTCTCCTCGGAGATGGACGGGGCCGAGCGCGACAAGTTCTTTTACGAGCATATCGACGACTGCAAGCGGATGGGGATCGAGATTCTGCCCCCGAACGTCAACGCCAGCGGCCTGGACTTCCGTCCGGCCGCGGACGGCAAGATCCACTTCGGCCTCGGGGCCATCAAGGGCGTCGGGTACAAGGCCGTCGAGGCGATCCTGAAGGCGCGGGCGTCCGGCGGGGTGTTTCGGAGCCTCGACGATTTCTTCGAACGCGTGCCGACGGCCATCGTCGGTCAAGGCTGCGTCGAGACGCTCATCAAGGCCGGGGCGTTCGATTGTCTGAAGGCCCGGCGTGCTCAGCTCCTGGCCGTCCTCCCCCGGGCGGTCCAGGCCGGGCAGGCGAGACAGAATGATCGCAAGCGCGGCCAGCGCGGCCTGTTCGACGAATCCGACTCGGACGAGCCGGAAATCGTCGCGCTCAGCCTGCCCGACGTGCCGGAATTGCCCGACGCCGAGAAACTGGCGGATGAGAAGAAGGCGCTGGGCTTTTATATGTCCAGTCATCCGCTGGCCCGGCACGCGATGCTCTTGCAGGCGTTCCGGTCGCACCAGACCAGCGACCTGGCGGGGCTCTCGGACAAGGCGGAGGTGACGCTCGGGGGCATGATCTCCGGGCTGACGGTGCGGAATGTCCAGAAGAGTCGATCCGGCCTGACCCGCATGGCCAAGCTCAGTTTCGAAGACCTCAGCGGATCCACCCCGGCGATGCTCTGGCCCGAGGAGTTCGCCAAGAATGAAGACAAGCTCAAGGATGATGCCATCGTCTTCATCAAGGGCACCATCAGCCGGATGCGCGACCCGGCCGAGGTCATCATCAATCGCGTGATCCCGATCGAACAGGCCGCCGCCGAATTGTCTCGCGGCGTGGTGGTCAGCCTGCGCAAGGGAGCCGTCGGCCCGGCGGACTTCGAGAAGCTCCATCGCCACATGAAGAACCGAACCGGCAACCTTGAGGTGTACCTGGAGCTGCTGAGCCCCGTGGAGGGCGTTCGGCGCGCGATCTACAAGGTGGGCTCCGGCCTAAAGATCCGCCATGACGAGAAGCTCGTTGCCGATCTGGAGAGCACCGTCGGCAGTGGCAATGTCCGGCTCCTCGGCCAGGGCGGGGCCACCTCCCGAGCTGAGCCGGCGCCCCCGCCCGAGAATTCTCGCCCCGAATTCACCGAGACCGCGCCCGAAGAGGACGAGGACTGACGACGTGCCCGGCCACGTTCAATTTTCACAGTTGCGGTTCCTTCGGACCGACGGAAGACGGGGAAGGTCCGGGGAACTCTCCGAATCTATCATCGCTCATCCGTTCCGGCATCAGTCGGGGAAGCATCTGGCGGTTGCCCGGGCATTCCGCTAGAATACAGAAGACGAGGCCGTCGGGTGTTCCCGAGAACCTCCGACCTTCGGCTGCTCTGCGCATCGACCGTTCAGGACGCCGGCCTCCGGCACCTGGCGATCGAATGGGTAGCCTGCCTCCCCCACGCCGCGAGTCGGCGTGAAACTGTCTTGGCGCGGGCTTTTTCGGACGGGATCGCGACCCGACGCGGGTTGCGCCGGCCGTGAATGGCCCCCTGCCTCGCCTCTTGATGAAGGAGTGATCGCCCGCCATGAGGATTTACGTTGGGAACCTTGATTATTCGATGACCTCGGATGCCTTGCGGGCGCTGTTTGAGCCGTTCGGCGAAGTGACGCTGGCGGAGGTGCAGGTCAAGTCCCGTACCGGTCAGTCTCGCGGGTTTGGTCTGGTCGACATGCCGAACGACCACCAGGCCGATGCTGCGATCTCCGCGCTGAACCATGCCGAACACAACGAACGCAAGCTGATCGTCAACGAATCGCGACCGCGTCGCACGGTCAAGGATCAATACGCCGGTGGCTGGTTCGGATCGGGCGGTCGCTGACCCGATCCGTCGCGACGTGACGCTAGCCAGAAGACCCGGACGGTGCAATGGACGCACCCCCTTGACCGATCGGAGGGATCCTCTTCTTGAATCCCTTCGTGGCGACGGGTGAAACGGACCATGGCCAATATCGAGAGAGATCGGGAACGGAACCTGGCCGTCTTCGTGGATCTTGAGAACCTCGCCATGGGGTTCCAGAACCAGCGCAAGGCCAAGTTCGAGATTCAAAAAGTCCTGGAGCGGCTCCTTGAGAAGGGTAAGCTGATCGTCAAGAAAGCTTATGCCGACTGGAGCCGCTATCAGGCCTACACCGCCCCATTCCATGAGGCGGCCATCGAACTGATCGAGATCCCCAAGCGGAGCCAGACGGGCAAGAATTCCGCCGATATCCGCCTCGTCGTGGATGCGATGGACCTGGCCTGGAGCAAGTCGCACGTCGATACTTTTGTGATCGTCTCCGGCGACAGCGACTTCTCTCCCCTGGTCTCGAAGCTCAAAGAGAACGGCAAGCATGTCATCGGCCTCGGCATGAAGGGCTCGACCTCGGAACTCCTCCGCGATAACTGCGACGAGTTCATCTACTACGAGGATCTCGAGCGTCAGGAGAAGGATGACCAGCAGATGGCCACCCAGATCGACGCCAGCTTGCCCGAGCGCCAGCGAGAGCTTTACACGCTCCTGATCGAAGCCTGCAACGCCCTCCGGCGCGAGAATCACGAGGTTCTCTACGCGTCGATGATCAAGGACACGATGAAGCGCAAGAAGCCCTCGTTCGACGAGAGTTACTACGGCTTCCGCAGCTTCACCCACCTTCTGGAAGCCGCCGATAACCTCGGTGTCGTCGACATCGAGCGCAGCCCCAAGAGCGGCACCTACATGATCACCCGGTTCGGCGAGCGCGAGACGCCCCGACCCATCGGCGACCTCCGTGCCCCGAGACGGCCTCATCGCCCTGCGACCAGCGGATGAGCGCATCTTGCCAGTAGGCCCGGGATCGCCCGGGTCCTCGCGAGGCGACGCCGATGGATTCCGAGGGGCTCGCGCGAGCTCGCCCCTGGCCGGTCGGTCTCCTGGATGATAATCTGATGACTTGACAGGGCGGCGGCCTGGATCTCGAGCCGACCGAGGCCGCCTTGCGCCGATCCTCTCCCCGACGCGTCCCGCTTCTCCGCCCGGCTCTCAGAGGCCCGCGTCCCATGTCCAGCATCGAAAAACCGATCGCCCCCAAGCCGAAGCCCGCTCCATCCCAACCGTCCGCAAGCATGCCGATTTTCCCGGCCGTCATCGCGCTCGCATTCGTCGGAACGCTGGTGGGTGCGTGGGTCGCCCAGGGATCGACCAAGCCACCAGCGCCGGCCCCTGCGGCTCCTGGGGCCGCGGCGGAAGCCGCTCCGGCCCCGACCACACCACCTTCGCCGCCTCTCGCCGCCACGGTCGACGATCTGAAGGGTCTGAAGGGCGAGCTCGACTCGCTGGCCAAGAAGGTCGACGCCATGGCCAAGCCGGAGCCGGCCGTAGACCTCAAGCCGATGTCGGACAAGGTTGATGGACTCGCCAAGTCGATCGAATCGACCGCTGCACTCCCCAAGCAGATCGAGGACGTCGCGGGCAAGCTCGCCGAGTCCGAGAAGGCCACCGCCGCTCTCAAGACGGAAATCGGCACCTTGAAGGCCGAGATCACGGCCCTGAAGGATGCCGCGAAGGCCAAGCCCGAGCCGGGCCCGGTCCCTGAACCTGCCAAGCCCGCCGTGGATGCCGCTGCGATGACGGCCGCGCTCGACCTGTTCAAGGCCAACAAGTTCGCGGAGGCGCGAGACGCCTTCAAGAAGCTACCCGCCGATGACGCACGCGTGCTCTACTACACGGCCCTCGCCAACGGTTTCGCGACCGCGACGTGGACCGGCGAGACCGAGCAAACCGTACTCAAGGGCGTCGATCGCGAAAAGGCCGGCTCCCCCGCCAGGGCCGACATCGACGCTGCTTTCGCCGGTCTGACCAAAGCCCAAGGCAAGGAATGGCTGGACTCGTATCGGCAGAAGGCGAAATGAAGTAGTGGGTAGTGGTCTGCGGTCAGAAGGAGAATACGCCCCTCGCGCCGGTCAGGCATCTGCGAACTACTGACCGCTGATCACTGCCTACTCATGTCGCAACGCGTCGATCGGATTCAGGAGCGCCGCCTTTGCGGCGGGCAGTAATCCGAAGGCGATCCCGGTCCCGGCCGAGATCCCGAACCCGAGCCAAACGGCCCAGCCAGGCACCACGATGTCGACCATCTGGGGATGCAGGCTGGCCAGTGCGCTGAAGCCGTAACCCAGGCCGACTCCCAGGCCGCCGCCGATCAGGCTGAGGGTCACGGCCTCGGTCAGGAATTGGAGCAGGATGTCCCGTCGCCTCGCCCCGACGGCCTTGCGCAGGCCGATCTCGCGGGTCCGTTCCGTCACGCTCACCAGCATCACGTTCATGATCCCGATCCCGCCCACCAGCAGCGAAATTCCCACGATTCCCGCCAGCACGATCGTCGCCACCAGGCTCATCGTGTTGAACGTCGAGAGGATTTCGTCCTGGGTGCGGACGTTAAAATCATTGGGCTGAAAGGCCGACAGGCTGTGGCGGCGGCGGAGCAGATTGATGATCTGTGCGCGGGCCTCCGGCACTTCCGTTTCCGAGGTCGCCTGCGCGGTGAACGCGAGCTTTCGCCGTGATTTCGGGTACATCTTCAGGGCGGTCGTGTACGGGATCAGGACGAGATTGTCCTGGCTGTCTCCGAAGAACGCCCCCTTTTCCTCCAGGATGCCGATCACGCGGAACCTCTGGCCCTTGATCAGAAGCGTCTGGCCGAGCACGTCGTCCTCGACCTTGAGCTTCTTCATCACCTCTCGGCCCAGCACGCAGACATTGTGCGAACGCTCCACGTCCACGAGCGAGAACGGTCGCCCGCTCGCCACGGGGAAGTTGCGAATCGCATGATACGCGGCCGAAACTCCCTCCAGAGGCACGCTGACTTCTTCTCGCCCGTAACTCAGGCGCGCCGTGGCCTGTCGGATCAGCGGTGAGACCGCCTTCAGCGCCGAGCAACCCCGCTCCACGGCCGTCACGTCGTCCGACGTCAGCTCGATCCGCCCGAGCGTCTTCCCCGCCTCCCCCGGCGGCCGATACGGCCAGACCCACATCGCGTTCGTGCCCAGGCCCTGCAAGAACTCGGACACATACCCGGTAAACCCCCGGACCACGCTGACCACCGTGATTGTCGAAGCCACGGCGATGACGATGCCCAGTACCGTCAGCACCGAGCGCATCTTATTCGCCCAAAGTTGCTCCAAGGCGGTCCGCATGTTGGCGAACATCATGGGATTTTTCCATTGGTTCGTACTACGCGCTCCTGGGCATACCTCTCGGGGCCGATGATCCGGAGATGCGCGAATTTCTTGCGAAGCTCCCCGACTTCGAGCAGGCCCACATTCGGCCCGGCGACCTCCACGGTCTTGCAGGTCTTCAGGATGGGCATCGAGGCCAGGCCGGAATTCGTAACTTGCGTGTCGTAGATGCTCAGCATTTGCAGGGAGGGAAGTCGTCCCAGCCCTTTGAGGCCCGCGTCGGTGATTTTCGTTCGTCGGAGGTCGAGGACCTTGAGCTTTGGTAGAGGGGGGAAGGACGCGATTGCGCGGTCGGTGATCCGGGTTTCTTCCAGCACGAGGGTTTCGAGATCGCGGAAGTCGGCGATCGGGGCCGCCCCAACATCGTCGATGGGGCATCCTATCGCTTCCAGATATTTCAATCGCGTCAGTTGCCGGATCGGTACGAGGGTCGTCACCTCGGACCCCGAGATGTTGAGGTATTCTAGCTGTTTCATGTTTCGCAAATGAATCATCCCGGCATCCGTAATACGGCTGCCCGGGAGCCTCAACCCCGTGAGCTTCGTCATGCCGCCCAGGTGGGCCAGGTCGGCGTCGGTCACGGTCGATGGCGGGAAGGTCAACATCTCAAGATCGACCATGTCCTTTAGATAGGCGAGGCCTGCACCGTTGACCGACGTATCGAGGAGATTGAGCCACTGGAGGCGGGTCAACCCGCGGATCTTGGCCAATCCGGCGTCCGTTACCCCGGTGGCTCCGAGATTGAGATACTCGAGTCGATCGAGCCGGGCGATATCCGTCATCCGATCGTCGTCGATCTTACGTAACACGTCGTTGTCGGGCAAGAATCGCAGTGCGACGACATTCGACAGGAAGTCGGGACCCGTCAAGTCGATGAGCCAATTCGGCCACGGCGGTTGGGCATCTGGAACCGAGTTGCCGTTTCGCCATTCCCAGTCGTAAGAAACATTCCCGCCGGCCTTCCTGATCCGTTCGACCGCGTCTCGCTGGACCCGTGCGAGATAAATCCTCCAGCCGAGCAGGCCGCCGATGGCCAGGACCAGGACCATGAGGCTCCGCAGGCTGAGCGCGAGCCGTCGTCGCCTGGGTTTCGTGTCGGGCGTCTCGGTCATGGAGGATCAATTCCGACTTCCGGCGAATTCTTTCGAAATAACCGTGTGAAGTCTATCCGGCATCCCGGATGTTCGGAAGATCCGACTCGACCATGCCATCCCGGATCTTCACGATTCTCCGGCACTTCGCGGCCACGTCGGGCTCGTGGGTGACGATGACGATGGTCTGGCCTTCGCGGTGGAGTTCGGAGAAGAGGGCGAGAATCTCGTCGCCGGTCTGGGTGTCGAGGTTGCCGGTGGGCTCGTCGGCCAGGATGAGGGAGGGGTGCTGGACGAGGGCGCGGGCGATCGCGACGCGCTGGCGCTGGCCGCCGGACATCTGGTTGGGGCGGTGGTCCATGCGATCGGCCAGGCCGACGCGGCGGAGGGCTTCGATGGCGCGGGCGCGGGGGTTGGCGACGCGGGTGTAAGTCAGGGGCAACTCGACGTTCCGCAGCGCGGTCTGTCTGGGCAACAGCTCGAACGTCTGGAACACGAAGCCGATCTGACGGCCTCGGACGCGGGCGAGTTCGGACTGGGGCAGCTTGGCCACGTCGCGGCCGTCGAGCCAGTATTGACCGGCGGTCGGTACGTCGAGCAGGCCGAGGATATTCATCAGGGTCGACTTGCCGGAACCGGACGGCCCCATGATCGCGACCAGCTCGTTGGAACCGATCGACAGATCCACGCCTCGGAGCGCGTAGACGGTCTCGGCCGCCATGCGGTACTCCTTGGTGATCCCCTGGAGTCGGATGCTCGCCTCGATGGCCGTCGCCACGCGGTATGCCTTTCGGGTCAGGATTCGCTGGTGCCAAGCGTCCGCCAGACGACCATGGCGGCGATCAACAGGCCGCCGATCACCACCAGCGCGGTGATAACAAGGACCGAGGTATCGGCCGGCTCGAACCGATCGCGATCGATGGCCTTGCGGTTGTCGCGATAGCGCCGCGCCGCCCAGCCGCAGATGGCGATGCCGGCCAGCAGGATGAGGACGCCGCTGATCAGGAACTCGTGACCCGCCTGGAATCGCAGTCGATGGCTTTCGCGCACAAGGCTGGCCGCCGCGAGCTGGCGGAGGAACAGGCCCATCCGCGCCAGGACGAACCCCAGGCCGATCAGGCCCAGCGACGTGCGCACCCAGGCGAGGAACGTGCGCTCGTTGGCCAGGTGATCGCGGGTACGGTTCGATGCGGCGGGTTCTGGCGGATTCACGGGATGATCTCGGCGTGAGGAGGGCCGGACGTACCCGTCATTCCGGCCTTCCTCAAAGTAACGGTAACGCTCCCGTTCCGCGTAGCCCAAATGACCGAAGGGCGGGACAGACCGTGCTAGATTCGAGTGTTTGGTCATCGCGAGAGGCAGGGGCAGACAACGGATTGGAGGCTCCCCGTGCGACGAATCCGCGGAATCGTCCTTGTAAGCGGGCTGATGCTCACCGGCGCGTCGGCGTCTCAGGCACAAGACATCACGGCCGGCGACCCGGCCGGATGGTTCCGCTGGGGCTTCTCGAACACCTTCGGTTACGGTCTGAAGGGGGCGCGAGGGCAGGGGTACATGCCGGGCCTGTACATGCCGATTGACGCAGGGAATGGCCCGGGAGTGTACTACTCGCCGATCTTCACCTCGTTCAACGGCGCTCCGTCGCCCGAAGTCGCGTCGCGGGGCTGGGGCTTCTCGCCGCCGGGGTCCGCAGCCTATCGCCAGGGTGAGCCGAGAAAGCACCGGTTGCTCGGACGACTTCATCGTCGGCATCAGGACGAATAACGATCGGTCGGTCAGTCCGGTCACAACGTCCGCCCCTCGCCATCGGGGCCAACCTTGGCCGGGGTGACCGGATTGCCGTCCTTGAGCTCGTCGAGGGCGCGGAACGGGCCGACAATCACGCGGTCGGTGGGGGTCAGCCCCGAGAGGATCTCGACGCGTTTCTCGTCGCTGATCCCCGTCTCCACGGGACGAGCCCGGGCGACGCCGTCTTCCAGGACGAAGACGATCTTGACGTATCGCCCTTCCACGTCCTTGGCCTTTTCGCCGAACGATCGCGAGTTTCGCGAGGACCATGCACGAACGGCCGGGGAATCGGGCAGATCCTTGCGACGGCGATGGACGACGGACTGGAGCGGCACGCCCAGCACGTCATCGGCGCGGCGGACCTCGATCTCGACCGTCGCCGTCATCTCCGATCGCAGCGTCTGATCGGCCTTTCCGACGAGCACGAGCGTCTCGAAGCTCACGACCTCTTCGGTCTTCTTCCCCTTGGGCGCGACCCGATCGACTTTGCCCTGGATCGGCTTCGACGGGTCCGCCTGGAGGTACACCCTGGAGGGTTGACCCGGCTTGACGAGGGGCACGTCGGTCTCGTCCACCTCGGCCCGGACCTGCATCCGGGTGAGATCCCCGACGGTCATCAGGACCGTACCCGGGAGGTTGGTCGTTCCGGCGATCACGACCTCGCCCACCTCGACCTCGCAGCCGGCCACCACGCCGTCGATCGGCGCGCGGATCTCGGTCCGGTCCAGGTCTTGCTGGCTCATCCGCCGCATGGCCTCGCTCTCGCGCAGTTCGTTGCGGCTGATCAGGAGCGCGGCCTCGGACCTCGTCAGGGCCGATCGCGCGTCGGCCAGCTCCGTGGCGGTGGCGACGTTGCGCGCGGATAACTTGATGGATCGGTTCACGTCGCGATCGGCCTTCCCGCGGTCCGAATCGGCCTGCGCGATCGCGGCCCGGAGGCGTTCGATCCGCGCGGAGGAGGAATCCAGGCGTGCCCTGGCCTCCGTCTCGTCGATCTTCACGAGCAGGTCGCCCTTCTTGACCGAGTCCCCATCCTTGACCCGGACCTCGACCACGCGGCCGACGATCTGCGAGGCGATCCGCGCCTCGTCGACCGGCTCCACCACGCCCGGAGCGGTCACCGTCTGGACGATCGGACCTCGCGCGGGTGCGTCGATCGTCACCTCGCGCGGCGGCGTCTTGATGACCTGCCAATCGACGGTGACGCTCATGGGATCACGGCTCAGGTTGGCGGCCGAGACCAGCCCGACCACGACGATGATCGCCAGCACCACCAGGAACGAACGTCGCATCGAATCGAGACTCCTCGCTTCGGATCGACCCAGACTTTATATCTCGGGCATGAGCGACAGCCGCATGCCCGCCTCGATCACCAGGGAGAACATGATCCGGCAGATCGCCTCGATCGAGAAGACGACACCGCACACCATCGCCGCCCCGAAGATCCCGACCTGTCCCCGTTTCCAGCCGCCCCAGGCCAGGGCGAGCCACCCGATGAGGACGAAGACGTCCAGTTGCCTGAGTGTCACCCACACGGTCCCCGGATGCGGGCCGGGGGAGAGGAACAGGGTCGGCGAGGTCTCGATCTCGGGCCGCCGCAGCAAAATGGCCAGCACGACACGCACCGCCAGCCCCAGGACCCAGAATCCCTGGACCATGGCGCAGGAGGACATCCCGCGAGAGAACTCGACCGACCGGCCTTTCAGCAGAGCAATCCCCCCGAACAGGGTCGCGACGACGCCGGCTCGAAGTGCCAGGCCGATCGGCTCCACCGCGAAGTCGCCGATCAGGGCCAGGACGGTCCAGAACCACCGCGAATCGTGCTGGAGCCCGATCGCCTTCCTCACGACCTCGTCGCCGACCTCGCCGATCCCCCGCGACTCGACCCGGGCCGCCCCGACCTCGACCGCGTCAGCGAGCGCCGTGGATCGCGCGCCCGAGATCCAGAATGCCAGCTGGAGCAGCACCATCAGCGCCATCCACAACGCCAGGATCGACCCGGCGTGCGGAGGGTCGTCCCCACCCAGGGGTAAGGGCTCGGCGGGTTTCCGGGGCTTACTTTCGATGATCGCCACGTTGCGGAACCTCAGAATTTCCCCTCGGTCGCATCGTTGCGATCGTCATTCTAACAAATTCGGTCTCAGATCCCAACGTCGGGCTCAACAAGCCACGCGGCACCTATTTCGGAGATCCAATTTCATTGCGTCAGCCATCGACGCGCGAAGCATCGTGGGACGGCCGAGCAGAAACCCAATTCTCTGAGAGGAATCGAGTCCTCACTCCGGACAATTTTTTGCGGCCGATCGCCCTCCCGACCAGATCTTCTGCCAGGATCATCGTGGCGAACCCGGGGTTTCGAGTACAGAAAGCGCGAGGGGCGGGCGGCTCCCCGTTCAGACAATTTGCGTTTGCATCTCACATTCTGAAATCTTGGGGGCGCCGAGCATCCCCGCCAATTCCGCGATCACCCTGGAAGGGCGGAGTCCGCCATCTTTTGGTGGCGGCGGGCGTCCCCGCCCGCCGCCCAGGATCAAGGCGCTTCATAAAGGGGCATATCACCGAAGGGCGTGACCAATTCGCTCACTTCGGAGGCTCTCCTCCTGGAGGGGGACCACCACCTGGGCCGCCAGGGCCACCCGGGGGCGGGCCGCCGGGACCACCTGGACCACCGGGGCCGAATCCGGGTCGGCCCATCATGCCGCCCATGCCGGGACCCATGGCGCGGTGCGAGCGGTGGCAGGCATTGCAGGAGTTGGCGAGTTGTCCGTGCGCGGCCAGGGCTGCATCCTTGTCCTTGGCCTGGGAGGCCTTGTCCAGGTCGGACGCCGAAGCGGCGTACTCACCGGTGAACTTGGCCCATGACTCCTTGGAACCCTTGGGCGGGTCGTACTTCGACAGGTCCCCGGCAAGTTCGGCATACTCTTTCGCCTGACCCTGAATCGTCGCCCAGACCGGCGGTTCCGCCTTCAGCCCATTGCCGAGGATCGGCGTCAGCGAGTTCGGCCCCTTGGCCAGCTTGACCATGATCTGTTTGATTTCCGGCGACGACTTGGCCCCCGGCGCTCCCGGTCCTCCCGGATTCGGACCCGGTTGCGCCGCCCCGCTTTGCGACGCACTCGCCGGACCTGCCTCGTCTCCGCCACACCCGCTGACCATCGGCAGGAGGGCCAGCGAAATCGAAATCGCCCATGTTCCTCGCGGCATACGGGTCATCTGAACGGACCTTCCTGCATGAAGAGAGTGACGAATGGCCGGTCGGGAAATCCGTGAGAAGGAGTTCCTCGCAAGGAACTCCACGAGCAACCGCCAAGATCAAAGTGCGTTGAATGGACGACGATCGTCCCATTTTCGAAAAAAGGGTCGCGGAGGCCGGTCGGCGCAATGATGAATTGGATCAGCCTGCGGAAATGTTTCGGATCGTCGGTCGGCACCGGCCCTGGCGAGGGAGCCGAGGGACGCTGTGCCAACCGTTTGGCACATACGGAGGAACAGGCGGTCGGAATGTCTCGATGCGGCGAGGACGAACTGCTCGGTCGGGAGAGGAGACCGAGGCGGCGCGTCAGCGCTGGGGAAGTGTGTAGATGCGGATCTCGCTTGGCGCGGGATGCCGGAGCTTCGGGCGCCGCAGGATGCCCGCGACGACCTTCTCGGGGTGAGTACGGCAGGTATAGCCCAGCGTTTGCAATTCGGCGAACGAGCCTTCCTGCCACGGTGAGCCGACCTTGTGGGTCGCTTCCTTGTCGCAATCCGGAGCGGAACACTTCACGATCGTCTCGGGCATGGAAGTCCTCCCAGTGAGTGGAACGCGTGATATTGCCCGGTAATCATTATGTCGAGCACAGGCCTACGGACGCAAATGAATTGACGCCGGGATCATGCGTTCGTGCCGGATCAGGACAAAATATCCTGAATCACGTGGCCGTGGACGTCGGTCAGGCGGAAGTCGCGACCGCCGTAACGGTAGGTGAGTTCTTCGTGGTTGACCCCGAGCTGATGCAGGACGGTCGCCCACAGATCGTAGACCGTCGATTTGTTTTCGACGGCGTAGTAGCCGAGGTCGTCGGTCGCGCCGTAGATCGTCCCGCCCTTGACCCCGCCGCCGGCCAGCCAGACGCTGAACCCGTACGGATTATGGTCCCGGCCGTCGCCGCCTTGCGAAAACGGAGTCCGGCCGAATTCGCCGGCCCAGACGATCAGGGTCTCATCGAGCAACCCCCGCGTGCGCAGATCCTGGATCAGCGCCGCGATCGGTTGATCGACCTGATTGGCCATGGCGGCGTGCCCGGCCTTCAAGGCGCCGTGCTGGTCCCACGGGTTCGGGGCGCCCCCGGCGCCGATGTCTTGCGTCAGGCAGCTCAACTCGATGAACCGCACGCCCCGTTCCACCAGGCGCCTGGCCAGCAAGCACTGGCGGGCGTAGGCCGCCTTTTGTGGGAGGTTCGAATCGAGGCCGTAGAGCTTATGGGTCTCCTCCGTCTCGCCGGAGATGTCGCACAGCTCGGGGACGGAGCTCTGCATACGGAAGGCCGTCTCATAGTTGTGAATGGCGGCTTCGACCTGGGCGTCGGCGGAGGTGGATTCGAGGAACGCCCGGTCGAATTGACGGGCAAAGTCGAGGCGACCTCGTTGCGAGACCCGAGGATCTCGGGAGCGGATATTGCGAATGGCCTCCGGCTGGTCGGCCTTGAGGATCGAACCTTGACTCTGGCCGGGGAGGAAGCCGTTGCTGAAGAGGCTCACGCCGCCGTGAGGCGGCACGGCACCGCCGCTTTGCAGGACGACGTACCCGGGAAGGTCCTGATTTTCCGTCCCCAGCCCGTACGCCGCCCACGCCCCCGCGCTGGGATACCCCATGATGGGAAATCCGGTGTGCATGAAGAAATTCGCCTGGGCGTGCTCGTTCACCGACGAGGTCATGGACCGGATCACGGCCAGTTCGTCGGCGACCTTGGCGACTTGCGGGAACAGGCTGCTGACAGGTATCCCGCTCTGGCCCGACGGTGTGAACTCGAACGGACTGGCCATGATGTTGCCGTTGTTGTTGAACATCGTCCGCTCGACCTTCACCGGCATGGGCTTGCCATGATCTCGTTTCAGTCGCGGTTTCGGATCGAACGAGTCCACATGCGAAACACCACCCGACATGAAGCAAAAGATGACGTGTTTGGCCCGGGCTACATGATGCGTTCGCTTCAGTCCGGCGCCACCCGGTAGGTCCGACACTTGCGCGCTGCCCCTGCCACCGAGCAGGCTCGCGAGCGCCACGGCGCCGAAGCCGGTCGAGCACGTCTGGAGCATCCGTCGGCGAGTGATCTGAGCTCGCGGGTTCGTGCCGTGCGTCATCGCCTCGATCCTCTCTGGAATCACTTCACGTAGATCAGTTCTTTGAAGGTGAAGATCGCGCGGGCGAGATCCGTCCAGGCCGCCTGTTCGTCGCCGGAATCGGGGACGGCCCCGAACGAAAGGACCTCGGCCTCAAGCTCGCGGATGCGGGCCCTGCCGTGAGAAATCCGTTCGCGTTCGGACTCGGTGAGCGTGGCCAGGACCTGAGACTCCGAGACAAACTCGGGAGCCGATCGCGAGGACGCCTGGACTTCCTCGGCCGAGAGGGCGCGGTCGTAAATCTGCGCCTGCAACAACCGACCCGACAGCATACGATTGTCGCCAACGGGGAGGTGTCGAATGCCGAACCCGATCACGGCCCGTCCCGCCTTGAATTCGGTTGGCCCATTGCTCTTGTACGGCATCCCGTAGGGTTGACCGTCGCGATAACCGACGATACGACCGTCGGCGTGGTAGGCGATGGCGAGATGAACCGGCCGCCGCGCCGCCTCCTGTTCGGGAGCCCCCTGAAATGGCTGCGTACGACTGAAGACGTTGCTGCCCGCCAACCACTGACGAGGCGCCTGTTCGCCGAACACGATTGCGTCGAAAACCGCCCCGTCGGGGGACTGGATCGTCATCACGCCACCGCCGCGCTGGTCGAGATCGTCGAGCTGAACCCAGGCTTCGAGCGTCTTCTCCCGGATTGCCTGCGCCAATGGCGCGGTGATGACGTGCGCCTGATTTCCGACGACGAGGGCCCCGCCCTCGATGCGTGCGCCGCTCAGGGCCTTGCCGTGGGCCGATCCCACGGAGTCCCGGAACCCGTCCGCGAATTCCCATCGGCCGATCGGCTTGGGCAAGGCATGCTCATAGCCGGGGGATCTGGACTTGTCCCCGGCGGCTTTCAACAGTCGCGCCCGGGCGGGCTCGATGAGCGATCGAATCTCGGACTGGTGTCGATCCATCTGTAGACGGACAGCCGCCCGTTGTTTCGAGAGCGTGGCATGGCCCGCCCGGGTCTCCGCCAGATGAGCCTTGAACCGGGCGAGTTCATCGGTCTGCGCCGGCCTGCCCAGCGCGGTCAGGAACATCTTCTGGATCTTCAGATCCTCGTCGGCGAGACCCCCGTCCGAAAGGATCTTCGCCGCCCAGTTCGCCGCCAGCGAGGCGACGCGATCGTCGTTCATCAGGGTCAGCGACTGGGCGGGAACGTTCGTCACGTCGCGACTTCCGACGGCGCTGAAGGGCTCTGGGAAATCGAAGACGCGCAGGAACGGGTCGAGCGCGTTGCGCTGGACCCGCACGTAAACGCTGCGGCGAGGCGAGTTGCCGCCGACGGGCGTGCCGAACAGGTCCCGGTCCAGGCTCCCCGAAATCGCGAGCAAGGAATCGCGGATCGACTCCGCATCCATCCGTCGTACGTGGGCGTGCGAGAGGAGTTGATTCGCGGGATCGACCTGCCGCGCCTTCTGCGAGGGCCGGGACGACAATTGCCAGGACTTCGAAAGGACGATGAACCGGATGGCGTCTTTGATAGACCAGCCCTGATCCTTGAATCGAGTGGCTAGAAAATCCAGCAATTCTGGATGTGTCGGTTCCTGCCCCAGGCGGCCGAAATTGTCCGGCGTGGGCACGATCCCCCGACCCAGGAGGTGGTGCCAGATCCGGTTCACAATCACGCGACGGGTGAACGGGTTGTCATCACGGAGCAGGTCCTCGGCCAACTGGCGACGCCCGCTCAATTCGGTCTTGTACGGGGTCGCGTCGATCGCTTCGAGGAAACGTCTCGGCACCTCGACGCCCGGTCGCTTGTGATCGCCCCGCTCGAACAAGTGCTGATTTCGACCGACTGTTTCCTCCAGCGACGGCACGCGCGTCGGTACGGGGATGTCCTCTTCAAGCCGGCGGTATTCCTCGATCAACGGCTTCGCGGCGGCGAGTTCATCGACCCGGTTCGGGAGCAGGCCCTCGTCGAGACATTTGCCGAGCAAGGCCGCCTGTGCGTCGTCGAGCGAACCGCCTTGCCACGACCTCACCGCGTCGCAAACCGCACCCGAGAACGAGGCGGCAAGCTGATCGAGGGAGACCGGCTTTGCTGCGATCGCCGCCCGGAACAGGGGATCGAGGTATTCCCTGGAATCCATCGGCGGTCCCGGTTCTCCCTTGCGAACCATCAGGGCCTCGCGAATGCCGAACCACGAACGCGCCGTATCGTTGACCATCAACGGCGCGTCCTTCCCGGTCGCCAGCTCGATGTGGAACTCGTCACCGTTCCAGTAGGCCAGGTCGAATTTCTGCCATCGCCATTCCGGCGACGGCCGCGCGATGGGATAAACGGTGCCGTCCCTCGGATAGTCCTGCACGACGTAGCGCACGCTCGCCGAGCCGTCTCCGACCACGCGCAGCCAGAGATCGTAATCACCATCAAGTCGCAGGTAACCCGACTCCAGCCGGGCAGAATGTTTCGCACTCAGACCGTGGGTGTACACGCCCGAGGGATAGATCCCGGTCAGAGCCTTCTCCCCGGTCGCCGCCACCGAGAACTCGCCCGCCGCCGAAGGCCGATCCGGTAGGCCCTCGCCATGACGAAACCACCTGGCGTAATCGGCGGCCTCATTGAGGTTCCAGCGAGTTCCCTGCACCCGGGAACGATGCGTCTCCCTCACCTTCCGGTCGTTCGTCCAGCTCTCGACCTGATGCAGCCACGCCTCGGAAAACCTGGCTTTGTCGGCCGCCTGGCCCCGCATCAAGAACCAGGGATGCAGTAGCGCCCCCGGCTTGTCCGCCTTCTTCGTGGGACCGTCGTCCGACAGGAGCTGTTGGTGCAAGCGAGCCCCGTGATCGAGCCACGCGTCCGCCACGGCGGAACGGATCTTCGGCTTGAGCTCGGCGAGCTTGTCGCGATTTTTCCCGAGTTTTTCCGGCGAATCGATCGCGACGCGAGCCGGCCGGCTTGAGCCGAGAATGCCGAAGAGCGCGTAATAGTCACGCTGACTAATCGCGTCGAACTTGTGATCGTGACACCGGGCACAGGAGACCGTGAGCCCGAGAAACGCCTTGGAAAAGGCGTTGATCTGATCGTCGGTCGATCGGACCCGCTCGTCCAGCGCATCGACCGGGGCGAACCCGTGAAACACCATGCGCCAGTGCGCAGGTCCGATCGAGGATTCATTAATTCCTAACTTTTGATTGAGTCGGGGCTTATCGAGCAGGTCCCCTGCGACGTGTTCGCGCACGAGTTGATCGTAGGGGACATCGGCGTTGAGAGCACGGATCAGGTAATCGCGATATTGCCAGCCGTTGACGATTTCGGGGTCGCCTTCCGACCCGTGCGAGTCGGCGTAGCGAATCCAGTCCATCCAGTGTCGTGCCCACCGCTCGCCAAAGTGCGGACTGTCGAGCAAGTGGTCGACCAACCGCTGGAAGCCGTCGGGCTCGGCCAGTCGTCCGCTCCAGAGATGGACTTCCTCCGCGCTGGGGGGGAGGCCGATCAGGGAGAGGTAGAGCCGGCGGACGAGCGTTGCGGGATCGGCCGTTTCCGCGGGTTCAAGTCCGTTGTCCCGGAGCTTCGCCAGGACGAAGCGGTCGATGGGATGATCGGACCAGCGGTTGCCCGGGACCTCGGGGGGCGCGACCTTGCGTATGGGTTGAAAGCTCCACCATTGCTTGCGCTTTTCCAGGACCGTCGCCCACGATGTCGCCTTGGCCAGATCGCTCGCCGAGGGGGGGGAGTCGCGCGGGTCCGGTACGCCCATGGCGATCCATTTTTCGAGGTCGGCGACGACGCTCTTGTCGAGCTTCGGCCCACCTTTCGGCATGTTGAGCCCTTCAATCTCATGCCGCAAGACAGCGAGGAGGCGACTCTCTTCGGGCTTACCGGGAACGACGACGGCCCCACCATCGCCTCCCTTCAGCAAGGCGGCCCGATCGTCGACCGCCAGCCCACCCTTGGCCGTCTTCGCGGAGTTGTGGCACTTGTAGCAGTGTTCCACCAGGACCGGTCGGATCCGGGACTCGAAGAATTCGACCTGCATCGGAGTCGGCCGGTCGGCCGCGAGGGCGTCTTGTGGCGGCGAGATCGCGAAGAGGCTCAAACCAAGGAGGAAGACAAGGCTCACGCGTTCCCTGAGATGGCGGGGGGTCAACATCGTGGATGGTCCTCTCCGGCGAGATCCGGGACGCGATTAGCTGCGGTTGAACTCGTTGGACGCCTGCCGGGCCCCTTCGCGAACGATCTGCCCGATGACCTCGAACTCGTCCTCGGTGATCCGCGACGACGGGCCGGCGATCGTGATCGCGGCCACCGCGGCATTCTGGCGATCGAGGATCGGGGCCGCCACACAATGAATTCCGGTCATCCCCTCGGCGCGGTCCACCGCGTACCCGCAGCGCCGAATCCGTTCGAGTTCCGTCGAAAACGCGCGCCTGGTTGTGATCGTGGATGGAGTGAAACGCTTGAATCGGATCTTATCGAGGATCACGTCTCGTTCCGGTTCCGACAGGAACGCGACGATCGCCTTGCCCGGGGCGCAACTGTGGAGCGGACATCGGGCGCCGAGATCGGCCGAATACTTGAACGAATGCACGGCCAGTAATTGCTCGATAATGACCATCTCGGTCTCGACGATGCAGCAGAGTTGGGTCGTCTCACCGGTCGCCTGGCGGATCGTTCGCATCGCGGAGATGGCGCATTCGGAGAGCCCATGGTCTCGGCCGCGAGGCGGACCCATGAGCAGGAAACTGTTGGTCAGGAAGTAGCGCTTGGTGCGGTCATCGCGCGAAAGGTAGCCGAGATCCACCAGCGTCCGGCTGATCCTCAGGACCGAGGCGCCCGGTAGCCCCAGATGGCCGGTGATCTCGCTCAGGGTCGCGCCCTCCGACCGAGCCGCCAACAACTCGAGCACCGCGAGCCCCCGCTGGAGGCTCGCCGCCTCGGATCGCAGACGGGTATCACACCCGGGCTGACCGGCATTCATGTCACGGCCCCGTATTTCAAATGGGGAATGGATTTCACCAATGAAACACGAATACGAGGCCAGAGCAAGGGGCTACCGGCTCGGCTCGGCGTCCTTAGGGCACGCCCGATCCGGCGTCCCTCGCCCCCGGCCGCGGGCGAAAATTCCCGGGTCGATGCAATCTCCCATGCGGCCCGGAGCGAGCTGGAGAAGCGGCGAGAACACTGATCTACGGAAAAAATTATGACGATCTGATTCCGTTGGATTATGTAAGAAAACCCTTGTTTTCCTCGGAAAAACCGCACTTCGTCTCCAGGAATCCGGTCGGATTTCGACCGGAACTTTCGGAGTACTGGGTTTACCTGGGTGATCTTCCTCGGCTTAATGGTGAATCAGGACACTTCTTGGAGGACAGGAGGATCCCCCCAAATGACTGCACCCATCGATCTTGAGATCGGGGAGACGAAGGTTCCTTCGCCTCCAACGGTCGCACCGGTCACGACTGCCGGGCCCTTCGAGAGTTCATGGTCCCCGATGGCCTCGTCCCAGGTCGCCGGCATCTGGAGATTGACCCTTGCCGGAGACACACCCCCTCCGCTCGTGAATCTACGAGAGGGCGAGGATTCGAGCGAGTCCGAGGAAACGGCCGTCCGTCCCACCAACCAGACCAGCCGCTACCAGATCCTCGGCGAGATCGCCCGGGGCGGCATGGGCGCGGTCCTGCGCGGCCGCGATTGCGAACTGAACCGCGACTTGGCGGTGAAGGTGCTCCTCGATAAATATCGTGATAACGCCGACGTCTTGCGCCGCTTCTTTGAAGAGGCCCAGATCGGTGGCCAGCTCCAGCACCCCGGTATCGTGCCGATCTACGACCTGGGGATCTTCCCCGACAAGAGTCCGTTTTTCGCCATGAAGCTCGTCAAGGGCCGCACGCTCGCCGTGCTGCTCAAGGAGCGCAGCTCGCCCGCCGACGGGCTGCCACGGTTCCTGTCCATCTATGAGCAGATCGCCCAGACGATCGCCTATGCCCACTCCAAGAACGTGATCCACCGCGACCTGAAGCCGCCGAATGTGATGGTGGGCGCGTTCGGCGAGGTCCAGGTGATGGACTGGGGCCTGGCGAAGGTGCTGACGCCGGAGGGCACACCGCACGACGACTTGCCGCACGCCGGCACGATGATGAGCCTGATCGAGACCGCGCGGAGCAAGTCGGACCCCGACTGCGTGCCGACCGTCACGGCGATTGGCACGCCCGCCTACATGGCTCCCGAACAAGCCCGCGCCGAGATCAATCGCGTGGCCAAACCCGCCGACGTCTTCGGCCTCGGCGCGATGCTCTGCGAGATCCTCACGGGCTATCCCGCCTACACCGGGAGAACCCTGGCCGAGGTCGCGAGGAAGACCGAGTTCGCCGACCTGACCGACGCCCGATCTCGCCTCGACGCCTGCGGCGCCGACCCCGAGTTGATCGACCTGGCCAAATCTTGCCTCGCCATCGAGCCGATCGACCGGCCTCGGGACGCGGGAGAAATCGCCACGAAAGTGACGGCGCATCTGGCGGGCGTGCAAGAGCGACTCCGAGCCTCCGAGCTGGCGCGGGTCGATGCCAACGCACGCGCCGAGGCCGAGCGGACGCGCCGGAAAATGACCGCGGCGCTGGCGTCGACGATCGTCATTGCAGTCTTTGCCACGGGTGGCGCGTGGATCTCGTTCCGGCTCGACCGGGATGCCCGGATCGCCGAGTCCGACCGCATCGTGGGAGACGCCCTCGCCACCGCCAAGGTTCTCCAGGCCGAGGCCGAGCGAGTCGGCCCGGAGAGCGTGGAGGCGTGGGCCCGAGCCCACGACGCCGCCGACAGGGCGAAGGGGCTTCTTGCGGCCCGCCCGGCCCGGCGGGCACTGGCCAGGGACGTCAACAAGACCTACGAGGCGATCGCAAGATCGGCGGCCGCCGCCCGCGACCTTGCCGACCAAATCGAGGCCGACGGGCGGCTCGTGGCGGAGGTCGAGGAGGCACGGCTTCTGGGGGCCGACATCAAGGATGGCTCCTTCGACTTGAAATCCAGGATCATGGCCTACGCCAGGGCGTTTCGTCGCGTGGGCATCCGTTTCGGGAAACAGCCGGCGGGCGAGATCGCCGCGAGGCTCAAGACGGGTCGAGACCGTCCGAAGATTGCCGCGGCGCTTGACGATTGGGCCTTCGATGAACCCGACGCGGCACGAAAGGCCGACATCCTCCAGGTCGCCGAGTCGATCGACCCCGAGCGTAATGCGCTCCGCGAGGCCCTCCGAAGGGGCAACCGTGCCGCCCTGATCGCCTGGGCCGCCGATTCGACCACGCCACGACTCGCGCCCGCAACCGTCACGTTGCTCGCGCGACATCTGGGCAATCTGGGTGCGCAACCCGAGGCCATCGGGTTGCTGAGCGCCGCCCAGCTCATCTCGCCGGGCGACTTCTGGATCAATCATGACCTTGGGTCGCTGTTGTACGAGATCAAACCCGACTGCACCGGAGACGCGGAGCGCTTTCTGAGTATCGCGGTCGCACTCCGGCCCCATAGTTCCGGCGCTCGTTACGCCCTGGGTCTGGCTCACCACAAGCAGGGCAGGCACGACGAGGCCGCCGCCGCCTTCCGCTATGCCATCCGGATCAGGCCGGAGCTCGCCGAGGCCCACGATTCCCTGGGTCACACCCTTCTCGCTCAGGGCAGGCACGAAGAGGCCGCCGAGGCCTTCCGCGACGCTATCCGGATCAGGCCTGGCTACGCCCGGTCCTATTGCAAGCTCGGGCACCTCTCGCGAAACCAGGGACGATTCGACGAAGCCTCGGCGGAGTCGAGGACCCGGGATGGACTCGGGTCCAGGCCGCCCTGGCGCACGGTATTCGCACCACGGATCGCCGACCGCGCGGCGCTGGCGTCCCTCAACGCGAGGCTCCCGGCACTCCTCCGGGGCAACGATCAGCCGAAGGACAATGTCGAACGCCTGACGCTGGGCCAGTTGTGCTACGACCTGAAATGGTTCGCGGCCTCCTCGCGGTTCTGGGGCGAGGCACTGGCGGACGACCCGAAGATGAGCGACGGTCTCGCGGCCGGGGTTCGCTACAACGCCGCGCGATCGGCCGCGATGGCGGGCGTTGGTCGGGGCGAGGATAATCCGATTCCCGACGAGGCGGCCCGTGCATCGCTGCGCCGCCGAAGTCGCGAATGGCTGCGGGTCGAGTTGTCGGCCTGCAAGACAGCCGCCCAGACTGCGGGCGCGGTGAATCGCGAGATGGTGGTGGAGACCCTCGGTCATTGGAAGATTGACCCCGATTTCACCGGCGTCCGCGACGAGAAGGAACTGGTCAGCCTCCCCGAGGCTGAGCGCAACGAGTGGCGGGCCCTCTGGGCCGATGTCGACGTGATTCTCGCCGCGGGCCGGGCTCGATGACGCAAGACGCGGATCTCTCGCCCGAGTCTTCGAGATAGTCCAGCACCATTGACGGCGAGTGGTCGGGAAGAGCCGAGGAATCGGCGGCAGCGCCAAGGGATATTCCTGCCGTCGTGCGAAAAAATCTTCCCGGACCATTGACAGCCATAAGTCGCCGTCGTATATAATACGCACGCATATCCTCGCTCGACCATATCTACGCGTTTCAATTCATCGGAATGCCGTCAGGCCGCCCACGCGAAGTCCGCAAATCGCGGATTTGGCGACGGTGCCGATGGCTCGGCGATAGCCACCACATCGGAGACCAACACGAACCGGACGACACCGACCCCTCGTGAGATCCCTTCGGATCTCGCGCTGATGGCGCGGGAGATTCGGACGTGTGCCCGCAGAACTTCGCCCGCGGAAGGCCGTTGGTGAGTGATCGGCTTCGGGTCTACCTGACACGGCCCCGG
Source organism: Planctomycetota bacterium (assembly GCA_028291545.1). GTDB lineage: Bacteria > Planctomycetota > Planctomycetia > Isosphaerales > Isosphaeraceae > JAQGHR01. Next base: position 162,646 of record JAQGHR010000052.1, read on the forward strand.
CCGTCTCACTCCTCGTCCAGACGCCGTGTGGAGGGTGCGCGCCAGGACCTCTCGCACAGTCCCGTCTACCTCGCGTGGGTCGCTGGTTACTCCAGTAGGTACCCTACGAGCTATCCGTGCCCGTCTCATGACGCACTCCCCCTGGTTGTGGCACTTTGAGCAAGGTGGCTTTCATGCCTCAATTGTCAATATTCTTCCTGCAAAATACGTGCCATTTCCCGAAGTTCCGCGGGGGCGCGGGGCCGAGGACGTTGCACCGGCAATCGCCAAGGTTCACCCCCGAGCTCGGGGCGTTAGAATCCCGGCGCCTGCTGGCGGCGGGCTCGGTCCTGCAGGCCAACGCCTCGGCGGCCGCGGCAGCGATCGGCATCCGGTCCATCGACGGCACCGGCAACAACCAGGCCAATCCCACCTGGGGAAGCGCCGGGGTCGACCTGCTGCGGATTGCTCCTGCGGCTTACGCCGACGGCATATCCTCGCCTGCCGGGGTGGACCGGCCCAGCGCGAGGGTCATCAGCAACACCATCGACGACCAGGGGAGTGCAGATGTCACCAGCGACCGATTCCTGTCGGCGATGGTCTACGCCTGGGGCCAGTTCATCGATCACGATCTCGACCTGACCCCCGGCGCCAGCCCGGCACTGCCGTTTAACATCTCCGTGCCGGCCGGCGACCCGTCTTTCGACCCGACCGGCACCGGCACCCAGGTCATACCCTTGAGCCGATCGCTCACCGACCCGGCCACCGGCACAAGCATGAGCAACCCGCTTCAACAGGTCAACGTGGTGACCGCCTGGCTCGACGGGTCGCAAGTTTATGGCTCGGACGCAGCGACCGCGACCAAACTCCGAACGCTCGTCGGCGGGCGGCTCAAGACCAGCCCGGGTCCTGACGGGGTGATCGGCACCGCGGACGACCTCTTGCCCTACAACAACAGCACCTACTTCCCCGACGGTGCGTTGCCGATGGCCAATGACGCCCATCTCGTGCCCGATAGCCAGCTCTTCGCGGCCGGGGACGTGCGGGCCAATGAGAACGACGAGTTGACCAGCCTGCAGACGCTCTTCGTCCGCGAGCACAACCGTATCGCGGACGCCCTCGGTCGGGCGAACCCGGGCCTGGCCGACGAGACGATCTACCAGATGGCGAGAGCTCGGGTCATCGGCGAGATGCAGGCGATCACCTACAATCAGTGGCTGCCCGCGCTGCTCGGGCCGGGTGCGCTGCGGTCGTACCGCGGCTACAACCCGGCCGTGAACCCTGGCATCGCCAATGAATTTCCGCCGCCGCCTTCCGCCTCGGCCACAGCCTGCTCGGCAACGATGTCGAGTTCCTCGGCAACGATGGCCGGCCCGTCGCCGACCCGATCGCCCTGAGCCAGGCGTTCTTCAACCCAGGAGTCATCGAGCGGAACGGCATCGCCTCCATCCTCAAGTATCTGTCGTCCGACCCATCCTCGGAGGTGGACACCCTGGTTGTCGACAGCGTCCGCAACTTCCTCTTCGGACCTCCGGGCGCCGGTGGTCTGGACCTTGCGAGCCTGAACATCCAGCGTGGCCGCGACCATGGCCTGGCCGACTACAACACCATCAGGGCCGCCTACAACCTGCCGCGAGTGACGAGCTTCGCGCAGATCACCTCCAATACGGACGTGCAGGCGAAGTTGCAATCACTCTACGGGAGTGTCGACAAGATCGATGCGTGGGTCGGCGCGCTGGCCGAGGACCACGTTGCGGGCGGGAGCACCGGCCCGCTGATTCGCGCCGTGCTGTCCGACCAGTTCGCACGACTGCGGGACGGCGACCGGTTCTGGTATCAGCGGGCCTTCAGCGACTCGACGGTACGGGAACTGGACCGGACGTCGCTCTCCGACATCATCCGTCGCAACACCACGTTGTCGAACGTCCAGGACAACACGTTTTATTTCCGCATCGGAATCAGCGGCACCGTCTTCGGCGACGCCAACCGAGACGGACGCCTCGGCAGGCAAGAGCAGGGACTGTCCGGCAGAACGGTCGAGCTCCTCGACGTCGACACGGGCACAGTGGTAGCCACGGCGACGACGGATAGACGCGGGCGGTACAGCTTCGACGTATCGAGCGGACTGAGGCTCGGACGCGTCCAGGTCCGGGTGAAACTCGCAGACGGTCAGTTCCAGACGACGAGCCCGCGAACGATCGCACTGACTCGCGGTGAGACGTTTGTGTCGTCCGTCGACCTCGGTGTTACAGGACGCTCGAAACCCTGGTCGATCGCCATGATGACGAAGTGATACGGCTCTCGGTCGTTTCCGCCCTCGCGGACACGACCGGGGCCATCTCTCAGGGTCGATACGCGGGCCCGTTCCTGAACCGTCCGCCTGTCCCCGGCCTATGCGATGCCGCAGGTCCATCGTCTGCAGGGCGATTGTAGCTTCGGTCTCGGGCACAGATTGCCAGCCTCGAGAATTCCCGGATCGCCTCGATCTTGGGTCTCGCCTGTCAGGTTCATCCCCACTACAATCCTCGCGAGCGTGAGGACCCGTACGACGAGGTAGGCAGATCAAGCATCGTGCTGCTGGGGGCCGAAATGGAGACCATGGTGGACACCGACGACGTCCCCGTTCAGGATCTTTTGGCCTTATGTTTATGTGATGATTTTCGACGCTTCGAGGGGGCCTCGGTCGCTCCAAATTTTTTCCAACCCGCGTTGGTGTGCGCCCTGGCGACCTACCTCCATTTGCAGCCCGATGAGATCTTGCTCGCGATCGTCCGGGACAAGAAGAAGACTCCCCCGCACGCGGGCTGCGCCCTGACCACGAAGCGAATACATTGGGCCGCGCCCCTGACGGCGCGAACTCTGAAGACGGCCGACTGGACCGGCCCTCTCCGAGCCAACTCGATGGCCTATACCGACTTCCCGACGGAGCTGCCGAACTCCGATGGGCGATTCGCCGAGTCTACCATTGTCGAGGCCCACTTGCTCTCGCTGGAGGGTAGCGCCGCGCTCAAGGCGGCCATTGCCAGTTACCTCAAATGCCTTGCTCCCGTCGCCCTCGGCGAGGCCAGCCTCCCTTTCGCGGATGACGCAGGACTGGAACCGGCTCGCCAGGCCTGGCCGGCGGTGGTCGCGGGCGACGTCGAGATACGCCGGCTACAAAGTAATGTCGCCTCGATCCGTCCCCGATCGTACCTGAGTTCACGCGGAGTCATTACGCCGCTGATCATCTTGATATGTGTAGGAATATTCGTGGCGATGGTCCTGTCGGGCATCTCGCCGATCGAGCCGGCCGTGCCTGCGATGGTCGGGTGGGGGGCGAGCTTCGGACCCTCCGTGGCCATGGATGGGCAGTGGTGGCGGCTCTTCACCTGCGTGTTCCTGCACTTCGGGGTGATTCACCTCGGCATGAACATGTGGTGCCTGATGTCCACCGGGCCGCTGGTGGAGCGACTCCTCGGGCGTCTCAACTTCGCCGCTTTGTACGTACTCTCCGGGGTCGGCGGGGCCATCGCGAGCCTCTGGTTCCATCCGATCGTGATCAGCGCGGGGGCCTCCGGCGCGATCTTCGGGGTCTTCGGCGGGCTCCTCGGCCATCTCGCCGTACGGCGGAATGAGCTCTCGTTCTCTCTGATCAAACCGCTTCGCAATGGCGCCCTGGCCTTCCTCGGTTACAACTTGCTGTTCGGCCTCTTCCTGCCTGGCATCGACATGGCGGCTCACGTCGGCGGGCTGGTCACCGGGTGCGCCGCCGGGCTGCTCCTGACCCTCGGATCGCTGGGCCCGAGCTCGACGGGTCGGATGCTGCGGCAAATGGGCGTCGTCGTGGCGATGTCGGTGGGGCTGGGACTTCTGGGCCATCAGGGGATCGACGCCGCCCGCCGCCAGGTGCTGGCCGATCCCCGGCTCGGTGCGCTCGTCCAGGACCAGCAATCCGTCGTCTCCGCGTGGAATGATTTTTCCGAGGCATCGCGACGTGTCCTCGCGCAGTTCGATGTCATCGGTTCCGAGATTGACGGATTCGTCCAGGACATCGACCGGGGCGCTCGATCCAACGAGGAACTCGTCCGGGTCCCGTCCGGCCTGAACGCACGCGTGCTCACTCTCCGGGACCGGATCATGGCGATGCCCGCCGCGAATGACGAGATCCGAACCATGCGTGACGGTCTCCTCTCCGCGTCCCGGCACCAGGGTGCGATCCTGGCCGCCCTGACGAGCTTTTTGCGAGACGGCGACGAGAGACACGTCACCGGCCCCGAGGGGTTCCAGGCGTCCCTCGCGGCCTACACGAAGGACTTCGCGGAGCTTGAGACGCGCCGCAATGCGTATATTCAGGCTCACGGCCTGATCCTCAAGGCGCCCTGATCCCTCCTGTACGGGGATGCTCCCTGTCCGTTGCCGGGCGGTTCACAACGATCTCGCGCGGATCTCGCTCGGACGTCAGCGGTCGCCCGGCCGATCCAGGCCGAGGCCGCCGTCCACGGCCACCGTCGCTGGGACATCCATCGGCCGCCGGACTGAGGACCGCCGGCCGCGAGCTTGCCCGTCCGGCTGGCGGTCGCCAGGCCGCTTCTTGGCATGCGGTCGAGCGGGCGCGGCCGCACCAGGTCGGAAGAACATCGCGGAGTTCGTTATGCGCCTGACTGTTCTTGGCGCGCCGTGACCCCCGATTCTCGCCCGTTCGGGGCGGTACGTGTTTGGCGCGTCTTGTGCTCGCTTTTCCCGTGTTCTTGGTGGCGGCGGGCGTCCCTGCCCCTTCCAAGGAAGAATTCCAGGTAGGCGGGCAGGGCCGCCCGCTGCCACCAAGAACACCGGACACGCTAAACAGCGACTCGGGGCGAATGCCAAACCGTGCAACTACGAAGACAGCGGCAAGGCAGTCCTCCGCGCGCGTTGGGTCTGCTACCGATGACCTGAATACCTGACCTGATCACATGACCAAGATGCGCAAGGTGACTGAGTTGACTCAGATGCACATTAACTTTAAGGCATGCAAGGACGTTATTTTTCTTCAACAATACCATGCCTACCATAGAAAAGTTCTTTGACACATCGATAGCAAGGGGCCTATACTCGGGTCCTGTCAGCGTAGGAGGCGTGCGTTCCGAGTAAATCCGGACTCCTCGCAGCGTCGCGAAACCCGAACGGGGGAGTCTCCCCGGCTCGGGCGATGGCCTGTCGTGGATTCGAAGATGAGCCGCCGGGGCACAATCGCGTTGCGATGCGCTCCGATCGGTTCCCGGGCCCTCTCAATGAGTAGCACCGATTTCGCTACTCATCGAACGCTCCGCCGTCCGCGTCAACCCAAGCTGGGTGAATGACTCGTTATCAGGGCCTCAACGTCGGAGGCCCGAAGCCTTGGGACACACGCGCTGCCCGTCGGGCAAGCCGCCCATCGCCCCTCACAAGGAGCCGCCGTTAATGTCTCTCATGAATTCCATGAAGGTCCTCTTGGGCCGACGCAAGACGCCCCGGGACCGCCGGGTTGCTACCGGCGCGTCACTCGCCGCCGAGGCCCGGAAGTACCGTAGCCATGCGGCGATCGTCGAGACCCTGGAAGACCGGGCCATGTTGTCGCTCACGGGCATCTCGGTCGCCGCGCAGGTAGGCGCGCTGACGTACGGAACGGCTGGGTCTGTGACATTCGTCATCACCGTGACACGTGGCAACAACGGTTCCGACTCGATCCCGCTTTTCGTCACGACGACACTCCCGTCCGGCGCGACATCAAGCTTCAGCCCGACACCGATTAGTTTCAGTGGTAACACGAAATCCGAGACCTCGACGCTGACGATCTCGACTTCGGCAACGACGCCGGCCGCCACCACGACATTCACTGTCCAAGCGAGTGGAAATGGTACGGTGACAAATACCGGCACCCTGACCGAGGGCGCGAGGGCACTGACGATCACAGCCGCGACCAACTCCAAAGTCTACGACGGGACAACCAACGCCACGGCGACACCCACCATCACGTCGGGCAGCCTGGTGAACGGCAACACGGCAACGCTGACCGAGGCATATGCGAGCAAGAACGCCGGCACCGGCCTGTCGCTGGTCCCGTCGGCTTCGATCTCCGACGGCAACTCGGGCAACAACTACGCCGTGACGCTGGTCAACAACTCCACCGGCATCATCACGACCAAGGCGTTGACCGCGAATGGCGTTTCCGCGCCGCAGAGCAAGGTCTACAACGGCACCACGGCGGCGGCGGTCAGCGGCCTCGCCACGCTGCAGGCGGGGGAAATTCCCGGCAGCGGCACCTCGGGCGATGGCAGGCCCTACACCGGGGATACCGTAAGTCTGACGGGGACGGTCACCGGCACCTACAACAGCAAGGACGTGGCGACGGCGACGACGGTGACCTTCGGCGGGCTCTCCCTGACCGGCACCAGCAGCGTCAACTACTCATTCGCTCCCCCCACCCAGTCTGCCACGATCACGCCCAAGGCGCTGACCGCGAGCGGCCTGTCGGTGCCGGCGAGCAGGATCTACGACGGCACGACGGCGGCGGTGGTCAGCGGGACAGCATCGCTGCAGGCGACGGAGGCGGCCGGCAGCGGCAGCACGGGCGACGGCAAGCCCTACAATGTCGACAGCGTGGGCCTGACGGGCACGCCGACCGGCACGTACAACAGCAAGGACGTGGCGACGGCGGCGACCGTGACCTTCGGCGGCCTCTCGCTGACCGGCGCCGGCAACACGAATTACACGCTCACCCCCGCCACCCAGGCCGCAACCATCACGACCAAGGCGCTCACCGCGAGCGGGCTATCGGTGCCCGCGAGCAGGCCTTATAACGGCACGACGGCGGCGGTGGTGAGCGGGACGGCCGCGCTGCAGGCGACGGAGGCGGCCGGCAGCGGCAGCACCGGCGACGGCAAGCCCTACAATGTGGACAGCGTGTCCCTGGCGGGGACGGCCACCGGCACCTACAACAGCAAGGACGTGGCGACGGCGACGACGGTGACCTTCGGCGGGCTCTCCCTGACCGGCACCGGCAACGCCAACTACACGCTGACTCCCCCGACTCAGGCGGCCACCATCACCAAGGCGGCGCTGACCGCCACCGCCGATAACAAGGGCAAGGTCTACGGCGCCGCCGACCCGGCGCTCACCTACACGCTCTCCGGGACTCTCTTCAGCCCCGATACCGCGGCCGTGGTCAGCGGCGTGATCCTGTCTACCACGACCGGGGCGGCGGCGACGGCCGGGACGCACGCCATCACCGCCAGCGGGGGCACGGCGGCCAACTATGCGGTGACGACCGCCAACGGCACGCTGACGGTCACCAAGGCGGCGGCGCTGACGGCGACGGCCGACGACCAGGGCAAGGTCTACGGCGCGGCAGACCCGACACTCACTTATACGGTGACGGGCGTGACCTATTACGGCGATTCGGCGCAAGCGGTCGTCAGCGGCGTGATCCTCTCCACCACGACCGGGGCGGCGGCGACGGCCGGGACGCACGCCATCACCGCCAGCGGGGGCACGGCGGCCAACTATGCGGTGACGACCGCCAACGGCACGCTGACCGTGACCAAGGCGGCGGCGCTGACCGCGACGGCCGACGACCAGGGCAAGGTCTACGGCGCGGCAGACCCGACACTCACCTACACCGTGACGGGCGTGACGTATTACGGCGACGTGGCCCAGTCGGTCGTCAGCGGCGTGATCCTCTCCACCACGACCGGGGCGGCGGCGACGGCCGGCACGCATACCATCACAGCCAGCGGCGGCACGGCGGCGAATTACGAAGTCAACACCGCCAACGGCACCCTCAACGTCTCACAGGCGCCGCTGACGGTCACAGCCAGCGATCGGTCGAAGACTTACGGCACGACCCTGTCGCTCGGGACCTCGGCATTCACGACCAGCGCCTTGCCGTACGGTGAGACGGTCGGCTCGGTGACTTTGAACAGCTCGGGCGCCACCAATACGGCCCCGGTTGGCTCCTACCCGATCATCGCGAGTGCGGCGACCGGCGGCACCTTCAGTGCCAGCAACTACGGCATCATTTACGCCGACGGCAGCCTGACGGTCAACCCGGCCGTGCTGATCATGACGGCCAACAATCAGAACATGGGCCACGGCGACGCGGTGCCGACGCTGACGTACGCCCTGAGTGGGTTCGTCAACAATGAGAATCCCGGCATCGTCACCGGTACGGCGAATAACTCGACCACGGGCACCTCGACCAGTTCGGCGGGCTATTATCCGATCACGGCCGGGGTGGGGACGCTGACGGCGCCCAACTACACGATCTCACCGGTCAACGGCCAGTTGACGATCCACCCCAAGGTCGCCGACGTCCGGATCCACTGGGGCATCAAGACGATTTCGATCGTGGGCCTGAACCGCAACCTGCCGTTCTTCAACATCACCGCGCTGGACGTCCTGTTCACCGACGACGTCAGCGGTGTGTCGGGCAACTCGGGCATCACGCTCACGAGCACGAACGGCGGCCCGTCGTACGCGTTCAACAGCAATAGTTATGCGGCCAATGACGCCGTCCGCGGCCTGCCGTCGGCGATCGGGATCGACAAGCTGTCGCTTGCCGTAAGCAACGGAATCACCGCGGCGGGCTTCCCGGCGATCTCCATTTACGGCCAGACCGCGTTTGGCTTCAACGTCCTGCCCGGCGACTTCAACAACGACGGCCAGGTCACGGCCTCCGACTCGACTCAGGTCAGGAACCTGATCGCCGGCGTTTACAACGTCTGGGCCGACGTCAACGGCGACGGAGTGGTGGATGCCGCCGATGTGAACCTGATTCGAGCCAAGGTCGGCACCCATTACTGACCTTTCGACCCGTCGAGCGGCTCGCGCCCCTGACAGGGCTCGGGCCGTCGCAGGCCGGAACCCCCGCCGCTCTCTCTGCGGCTCGGGGGCGAACATGCTGGAGGTAGGCGTGGGGAAAGGATCTCCCCTTCTCCCGGGAGCGCCGGGAGTCCGTGAGAACCGTCGGTGTCCTTAATATGCGCCAAGTCGAACCTGAAGAGGATTCACGAAATGCATCTACAGCGGATCGTTGGCCGCCTGTTCCGCGGCGGCCTGATGCTCATGCCCGTGTTGCTGGCTAGCTCGGCCGCTCCCGCGCGGGCCGACTTCGTGCTGGAGGCCCTGAATGTCGGGCCACTCGCGGTCGGTTCGTCGGGATCCTTCGTCGTCATCCTGACCGACACCGCCACGCCTCCGACCGGCCCTTTCGACGTCAACGCGTTCAACGTTCAGTTGACGCTCGACGCGGGCTCGGGTATCACGTTCACCGGGGCTGACATCGGTGCAGTCACGGCGAACTTCATCTTCGACGGTATCACCCAGTTCTCGCCCGGCTTTCAGGCCAACGTCGCCAACGGTGGGCTCCAGATCGACTTCGACGACCTCGGCGACATGCCGTCCGATAGCCGGACGTTCAATAGCAGCGGCGGCCCGATCTCCTGGGTGCTCGGCCGGGTCTTCTTCACCATCGCCCCGGACGCGTCGGCGGGGACCTCGATCGTGACCGTCACCCAATATTCCGACGTGACGAGCCCCGACGGCGACAGCTTCAAGAACCCGCCGACCTCCTTGACGCTGATCAACGGCAGCATCACGACGGTTACGGCCGTCCCCGAGCCGTCGAGCCTCATCCTCACGGGCCTCGGCGCCGGGTGTATCGTCGTTTCACTCCGGCGTCGCCATCGCGCGGCCGTTACCTGACCCCGGACCTATTGGCGACTCCCGATCCGTGAGCGGCGCCACCCCCGCGGGATCGAGCCTCGGCTCGTCCCGTCGAGGTGGCGTCGGTCGTCTCCAGCGCGATCCCATCCCAATTGCGGCACCTGTTCGCGATCCGTCGTCCGAGACGAATGGACGGGAGTGAGCGTGGACGCTTGCCCTGCGTTTCTCGCGAGTCAAATCTTCCTCGCCCCCGCCTTCGTCAAGGTGCTGACGAGATCGGCCATGTCCAGGGGCTTGAGGAAGACATGGTCGATGCCGGACTCGGCCCGGTCGGGGATCTCGGAACCGAAGTCCCAGCCGGTGATCATCACGATGATGGGCTTGGGCACGAGCTTCTGCGCCTGACGGGCGATTTCGCGACCGTCGATGTCGGGCAAGAGCAGATCGGTCAGGATGAATTCCGGGGGAGGGGACTGGCGGAGGATCTGAAGCGCGGATGCGCCATCGGGCACGGACGTTACGTCGAAGTCATAGAATTCCAGAAGCCGGGCCAGGGCGCGCCGGCCCTCGGCATTGTCATCGACAAGCAGGAGCCGTCGCCGAGGCCGATACACCGAGGGTTTCATGCTTGGCTCGGAAGTAGATTCGGGCATCGCGGGCCGGATCCCGGCGGAGCGATCGAGGATTTGCATCGTCAAGTACTCGTGTCTGACTTCGGCCATTCCAGGTTGGAGATCCGTGCCAACGCAAGCATCAACGCGTGCGTGCCGTCTCGTCCATGGCCCTGGGCTTCCACGGCCCGATACAGGGTTTCTGCGAGTGCCAGACCGGGCAGGGCGAGATGTAACCGTCGAGCCTCGGCCAGGGCAATTCCCATGTCCTTGAGAAAATGCTCGACAAAAAATCCCGGTTCGAATCGCCCCGCGACGATCCTCGGCCCGAGGTTGCTCAGGCTCCACGAGCCGGCCGCACCACCGCTGACACTCTGAAGGACTTTTTCGAGGTCGAGCCCCGCACGGAATCCGTACAGCAGGGCTTCACAAACCCCGACCATATTCGAGGCGATCAGGATCTGGTTGACCATCTTGGTGTGTTGGCCCGCGCCGGGGCCGCCCTGATGCACGATGGTTTTGCCCAGGAGTTGAAACAGGGGCATTAACGCAGCCACATCCTCCGCATCCCCTCCTACCATGAGCGACAGTCGAGCTTCTCGTGCGCCAACGTCTCCTCCGGAAACCGGGGCATCGACCGACCGGACCCCCTTTTGCTTCGCAGCCTGGTAAATTTCGACGGCCAGTGCTGGCTCGCTCGTGGTCATATCGATGAGCATTGCACCGGGGGAGGCACCGGCAAGTGTCCCGTGGGTGCCGAACGTCACCTCTCGCACGTCCGCCGGGTAACCGACAATGGTGAAGACCACGTCCGACGCTTCGGCCACCTCTCGCGGAGATTGCGCCAGCGTCGCACCCCGATCGACCAACGCCTTGGCCTTGGCGGGTGTACGGTTATAGACCGTCGCGCGATAACCCGCAGCGATGAGATGACCGCACATCAATGAACCCATCACACCGGTGCCGATCCATCCGACTCGGATGGTGGCCGGGGATACTTCGAGACTCATCATGGTCTCCACATGGTCATACGGATCGAACTGCGCGAAAACCTCGATCACCCCTGACCGCGTCACGGAATCGCGCGATCTCCGTAATCAGTGAGAGGCAGTTAGCAAATCCCGGTCCGCGGGAAATTCGAGCCGGAGGGACGGACCTTTCTGATCCCGGGCGCGGAGAGTCCGCAACGACTCCGGCATAGCTACGGTTCATCCTGTCAGTTGTGACGCATGGAACGAAAATAGTGGGGCCGAGTCCTAAGTCTTCCAACTTGCAAGACATGGCGATTCTTGGCATGACGGATCGTCGCTGTAAAAATCCTTCGGGGTGTTGTACTGTAGCATGGCGGCTGATGAAATGCTCTCATCCGACCAAGACGGTACGCAGGCCGGTCGCGATCCACGGATCGTGTAAGAGCTTGTAGAATCGTAGTCTCGTCCCCCTTCGCCGGAAAGTGGACAAGATAGCGGAGAAACGCTTGGACGAGTCCGAAATTGCCCCCTCGGAACTGAAACGGCGCATGGATTCGGGCGACCGTTTCGCCCTACTCGATGTTCGCGAAGACTTCGAGCGTGATTACTGCTCGATCGTGGCGCCCCCAGGCGTTGACGACTATCACATCCGCATGGACGAGATTCCCGCGCGATTCGAGGAGATCGCGTCGATCGCGGGTCCCGTGGTTGTCTACTGCCATCACGGCGTGCGATCAAGGATGGTACAACTCTGGCTGGCTCAGCGCGGGGTCTCCGGCGTCCTCAACCTCGACGGGGGGATCGACGCCTGGTCACTCCAAGCGGACCGGACGGTGCCAAGGTACATGTGATCGGCCATGAGAGCTTCGAGACCCGGGGATGACGACGTTCTCAGGAATTCGAGGGCTCGAATCGGAAGGTTCCCGAACGACCGGGAATTCAACCGCACCCGGCACAATCGACGGCCGGCAGATCGCACCCGGAGCATGACTGACCCATCGCGTCGAACCCCGCTCCGACGCAAACGTCACCCAGGCAAGGGGAGACGTCAATGCACGGCAAAAGGTCGAGGCCATTTCGGGGTGATGCAGAGTTTCGAGCCGTTCCCTGGGCGTGTCCAGGATCGTCAAATTCTTCATCCATCACGCGCGAAGTAAGCAGTAGCTCTCGCTTCGCCTGGAGAAGCTCGTTCGCCTTTCGGCACTCACGCAGGCGCCGTCGCATGTCGCGGATGCCGGAGATCAGGCCGTTCTCGCGGATCGCGGACTTCACGAATTGGGAGCAGGAGTCGCCCCCACGCAGGACGCGATGGGCGCAGACGAAGCCCTTGCGCGGGGAGAGGTGGATCTGATAAAAGCCGATCGCGAGAATCCCGATTCGCGCGGGTAGGGCGGGCTTGACGACGAACGACACGCGAGCCACCCCCGATGCCTGATTCCCTGGTCTTTCGTCACCGGTCGATCGGCCCAACGACTGTAACCGGCGAGGGGGGGCGACACCACGCCTTGTTCAACATTTCGCCGGTGGCCGCTTGTGGACCGGGCCGCCCTCTGTTACGAACGCGGGGACGGGCAATGCGCCAACCCCGATGTCGGTCCTCGCCACGATCCCCGGTCCAGGGAGACTTTCCGATCATGAACCTTCTGTCGCGACGCGACTTTCTGGCCACGTCGGCCACCGCCGGAGCCTTGGCGCTCTCTCCCTGGGCTCGGGCCGCCGGTGCCAACGAGTCGATCACCCTGGGCTTCATCGGCGTGGGCGGCATGGGTACCGGCCTGCTCGGAATCTTCAAGGGCATGCCCGATGTCCGCGTCGCCGCCGTCTGCGACGTCTACGAGCCGCACGTGAATGCCGCGAAGAGTGCGACTGGCGGCAAGGCCGAAGCCTACGGCGATTTCCGCCGCATTCTTGACCGCAAGGACATCGACGCCGTCGTGATCGCCACGCCCGACCACTGGCACGCCATCCCGACCATCCTCGCATGTCAGGCGGGCAAGGACGTCTATTGCGAGAAGCCGCTGTCGTACCGGATCGCCGAAGGCCGGGCGATGACCGACGCCGCCACCAAATTCAAGCGTGTGACCCAGATGGGCAACCTGATCCACGCGGGAGAAAACTATCATCGCGTCGTCGAGATCGTCCGTTCGGGCGTCCTGGGGAAAATCTCCAAGACGCGGGTCTGGATGGCCGGCATGAGCCCCAACCTGGGCAAGCCCGCCGACTCGGCGCCTCCGGCCGGCCTGGATTACGACTTCTGGCTCGGGCCGGCGCCGAACCGGCCGTACAATCAGAATCACCTGCCGTTCCATTGGCGATGGTTCTGGGACTACGCCGGGGGCCAGTTGATGGATTTTTGCTGCCACATCATGGACCCCATTCTCTGGGCCATGGAGGTCGAATCGCCCGAAACAATCACGGCGACCGGGGGCCGCTACGCCATCGACGACAACGCTGAGACGCCGGACACCCTGGAGGTGGCCTACCACTTCGCCAAGGGGTTCGACCTGGTCTGGAGCCACACCTCGGCCAGCAGCCACGGCATCGACGGCAAGGGCATGGGCATCATGTTCCAGGGGACCGAGGGGACGCTCGTGTGCGACTACGGCTCGTACCAGATCATCCCCGAGAAGGGCCGCGACATCAAACTACCCGAGAAGACCTTGCCCCGCTCGGCGGGCCATCATCGCGAGTGGCTCAACGCGATCAAGAGCCGGGATCAGTGCTCGTGCAACTTCGATTACGGCCACAAGCTCACCACGGTCGGCCATCTCGGCAACATCGCCCTCTGGACGGGCGAGAAGCTCAAATGGGACGGCAAGGCGGAAAAGGTCACCAACCACGACGCGGCAAACCAGCACCTGTCGCGGGCCGAGTATCGCGCCCCGTGGGGTTTGCCCAAGGTGTAACGATCGCATGCTCGAACTCCTCGCCTTGCCCGCCTGGAACACGCCGCCGATTTCGATCGAGGCCTGGACCCAGGGACTCGCCGCGCACGGGCACGCGGCGACAGTCGCCCGGGAAGCCTCCGATATCACCTGGATTGAAGTGAGCGATCTTCGCCTTCGCGGTTTCGTGGTGATCGAGGCGGGTCACGTCGAGGCGATCAACTTCGAGATCCACGACCCCGACCCGTCCTCGGCGATCGCCCTGATCGAATCCACGGCTAGCGATCTCGGATGGGAGATCCACGCGGACGATGACGACCCGGATGACGACAACGACGATTCTTGAGACTCGCCTCGAAACTCGGAGAACGAAGAATGCATCCGATCCGCACCACGATCCTTTCCCTCTCGGTCCTCGCCCTCGGCCTGCCCGCGTTTGCGGGCGCTCCGATGTGGAAGAAGCACGACGTCAACCCTGCTAGCGCCTTCGAGGCGGCCGGCGTACTCGACGCAGACGGCGACGGCAAGCTCGACATCATCTCCGGGACCACCGGCTATCGCGGCCCGAGTTTCCAGGAGACCTTCAAGGTCCGCGAAGTCAAGAAGCAAGGCACATATTACAATTCTTTCTCCGAGATCCCGATGGACGTGAACGGCGACGGCAAGCCGGATTTCGTCTCGTGCTCGTACTTCGGCAAGAACGTGGGCTGGGTCGAGAACCCCGGCTCGCTCGACAAGACGTGGACCTACCATGAGATCGACGTCCCCGGCCCCAGCGAGGCCGCCGTGGCGATTGACCTCACCGGCGACGGCAAGCCCGAGATCCTGCCGAACACCGTGAACGTCGTGGTGTTCTATATCCTGGAGAAAGCGGCCTCGGAGCCGAAGTGGAAGAAAGTGGACCTTGGCACCGCCGCCGCGGGCCATGGCGTCGGCACGGGGGACGTCAACGGCGACGGTAAGCTCGACATCATCACACCCAAAGGCTGGTTCGAGGCCACGGGCGATCCCTCCGACCCCAAGGGCTGGACCTGGCACGGCGAGTTCAACCTCGGCGCCACGGGCATCCAGATCCTCGGCAAGGACATCGACGGCGACGGCCTGACCGACCTGGTTTACGGCATGGGGCATGACCGGGGGCTGCTCTGGGTCAAGCAAGTAAAGGGCACCGGGGGCGAGCGGGCCTGGTCCAAGCCGATGATGATCGACGACACCGTCACCTCCGTTCACACCCAGGTCTGGGCCGATCTGGACGGCGACGGCCAGAAGAACGAACTGGTCAGCGGCAAGCGCGTCTACGCTCACGAGGTTGAGACTGGCGACGTGGAGGCCTCGCAAGTGGCCTACTACACATTCGATCGCGACAAGAAGGAATGGAGGAAGCATCCCATCTTCCAGGGCGAACCCGCCAAGGACGCTCCCAAGGACGCCGCGAAGCGCGACGCCCAGAAGGACTTCCCTCGCGGCACGGCCGGCACCGGACTGGAGATGACCGCCATCGATATTGACGGTGATGGCGACATCGACCTCGTGTGTCCCGGCAAGAGCGGGCTGTACTGGTTCGAGAATCTGAGCAAGTCACGCTGAACGGCTCACGGTAGCCTGGGTAGGCCGCCCTCAGGGGCCGACCCAGGTCATCCCCGACCCGCCTGGAGGGAGAGCAGCGACCCGATCTCCGACCACCCTGGAAAGACGATTGATGGACGAGATTTTCCCGAGCATCTTCAAGGTTCTTCCCACGAAGCCGCTCCCGTCCAAGTGCATGTCCTTCCTTGTCCGAAGGAGCGAGGGCAACCTCCTCTTCCCCTGCTTCTCCGTCAGCGCAACGATTCACGCGCGATTCGACCCGATCGAGTCGATGGGAGGGATTTCGCGGCAGTTGCTCGGGGATTCGCACTTCAAGACGCCGCACTGCGATGAGGTTTTCGAACGCTTCGGCGCGCCCCTCTATTGTAGTCAGCCTGAGGCCGCCGACGTCCTCAAGAGCGTGAAAAATGTTCGCGTGTTTCCGCTCGAACGCCATGAGCTCGAGCCCGGCGTGGAGGTCATCCCGATCCCCGGCCATCGGCCCGGCGGGACCGGCTATCTTGTCTCGCATGAAGGCAGGAAATACCTCTTTGTCGGAGACGGGATCTGGCACGACGGCAAGGCCTGGAAAGCCTTCCCAACCAAGACCGGCCGCGCAACGATGATCGAGAGCCTGAGGCGGCTGGCCGATGTCGAGTTCGACGTCTTGCTTGCGAATACGCGAGTGGACAACCCGACATGCGCGATCGAGGTCAATCCGAACAGCCGTCGGTCGCTTCTGGAATCCATCGCGAATGCGCTCTGAACAACAAGAGCCGGAGAAAGAGCCTCGGCTGCGATCTTGCGGAGGCCGCCGACGTGCCATGATCTTCTGCGGACTCGCATTCCAGGCATGATTTCGGTAGCCTGACGGGACGCAGAACGAACGTGGAATTTCAATCGCGAAACCGGAGAATCGTTCGGATGGCCACCGCGACCAAGTCCCCCATCGCCGAGCTGCAGGCCCTGGGCCAGAGCGTCTGGCTCGATAACATCAGCCGGGAGATCCTCAATAACGGCGAGCTCAAGCGCCTGATCGCCGAGGACGGCCTCCAGGGCGTGACCTCGAACCCAACCATCTTCGACAAGGCCATCAGCCAGAGCGCGGATTACGACGACGCCATCAAGACGGCCGTGACCGCCGGCGGCGACGCCGACGCGATCTACCAGGCACTGACCGTGGCCGACATCCAGGAGGCGTTGGACCTCTTCCGGCCACTCTACGACCGCCTGAACGGCGGCGACGGATTCGTGAGCCTGGAGGTTTCGCCGTACCTCGCTCACGACACGGCCGGCACCACGCGCGAGGCCCAGATCCTCTGGGATAAACTGGCCCGCCCCAACGCCTTGATCAAGATCCCTGGCACCCCCGAGGGGCTACGCGCCATCGAGGATTCCCTCGTCGCCGGCATCAACATCAACGTCACGCTCCTGTTCAGCGTCGAGGCGTACGAGGCCGTGGCCCACGCCTACATCCGTGCCCTCAAGCGACGAGCGGACGCCGGCAAGCCGGTCAATCGGATCGCCTCCGTCGCCAGCTTCTTCATCTCGCGAATCGACGCCGAGGTTGACAAGCGGATCGAGGCCAAGCTCAAGACCGAGACCGACCCGGCGACAAAAGCCAAGCTCGAAAGCCTCCTCGGCAAGATCGCGATTGCGAACGCCAAGGCGGCCTACGCGTCGTTCGAGAGGATCTTCAGCGGTCCCGAGTGGGAGGCTCTGAAGGCCAAGGGTGCCAAGCCCCAGCGCGTGCTCTGGGCCTCCGTCGGCACCAAGAACCCGAAGTATCCGGACACGCTCTATATCGACGAACTCGTCGGTCCCGAGACCGTCAGCACGATGCCTCCCGCCACCCTCGACGCCGTCCGCGATCACGCCAGGGTTCGCCTCAGCATCACCGAAAACGTCGATGACGCGATGCGCCAGCTCAAGGAGCTTGGCGAGGTGGGCATCGACCTCAAGGACGTGACCGATCAGCTCCTCCGCGAGGGCGTCGCCAGCTTCTCGAAGTCGTTCGACACCCTCATGGCCGGTATCAAGGCGAAGAGGGAGAAACTGCTCGGCAAGGCGTGAGAGCCTCTGGTCGAGACCAGGCGCAGGCGGGCCATGAGGGGTCCGCCGCGCCTTGGTCCGGTGTCCCACCCCTACGGCCAGAGTCCCAGCACCAGGCCGATGAGGACGAACCGGGCGACATGGAAGCCACCGTCGATGAGCCACAGAACGAGTCCACGATTGGCAAACGCATAGTTCAGACCCAGGCTGCTCGCCGCGAAGCAGATGCCCGCCAGAAGCCCATGAGACAGTGCCGACCCAAGTGAGGGATGCGGTCCGAGCCAGACCGCGAATCCCACGGCCGCGAGGACCGCGGAAACCAGGGTCACGGCATAAACCATCGGATCTTGCTTCGGTTCTCGACCGGCCGCGCGAACCCACGGTCGAAGGAAGAGGACCGGAGAATACCAGAGCGCGCCGAGTGCGCCGCTGGCGAGGATCGCCGCAAGCACGGCCCAAATGTTGATCGCGGGCATCCTATTTCCCTCCGGATCATCCCGGTTCCGTCCGTGTCATGCGATCTTGCTGCTTTGGGGCTGCCATCGCCGCAGAGTCGGCACGGTTCTGGCAAACCGTCTGGCGAGGAAGCCGGGGAACGGCATGGACCTCAACTTGCCCTCGACCAGCGCCGTGATTTCGGGCTGCGTGAACGATCCTTCGCGAAAACAATGGCTGCAATATTCCGTATTCCGACTCCCATCCGCGTTCGTGCCACCGCCGAGCGGGCCTCGCTTGAGCGGCATGCCGCAACTCTGGCACGCACGTCCTTTCGGCATCAACACGCGATGTCCCTCTCTCGGAAATGCCGCCAGTTGTGTGCCACAGTGCGAGCGCTGAATCGGTGCGACCCCGCGAACGGCATTGACAATGCCGAGCACGGGGTCGTTTCGCAACAAGAATCCGGGATGGTCCGGGCGCCGGATCGAGGAGCGACGCGACCGGCATCAACCGGACACGATCAGGGCCCGAGGCCGCCGTGGGTACGGAAGGGCGTGAGGTGCGAAGGTTGGTCGAGGAACCAGAAGCGGTCCCACTCATCGCCGGCCTGGCGCATGTTTTCAGAGTCGACCAAGAGCTGTTCGACGCGCTTGGGACGGTAAGCCGCATAGTGCGGCAGCGGCACGGGGGCACAGCCTTCGCCGACAATGGCGAGGCCCCCCACGAGCAGCAACAAGGCCCACAAAGGCTTTCGCATTCCGGGGTTCCTCCCGCCTTCGGTCGGATACCACCGGATCGGTCCCTCCGCGCGATCCGTCGCGCGGTTCCGATCCGGGGGGCCAGGCCGTACGCCTTGCCGGGGACCATCTCTCGGCCCCCTTCCTACCTGAGCGGAAGGAAAGGAGGCTTACTCCGAAGCGTCAGCCGCCGCCGGCTCCTTGGCCCGCGATGCGTCCGAGGATGCCTCGGTTGGTCCGTTGTTATTCTCATCGGCATCCGGACCGTCTTCCATTGGAAGATTTTCCGGATTCATCTGTCGTACCAGTTCTTCCATCTCTTTGCCCGGCTTGAACGTCACCACGTTCTTCGCCGGAACGCTCACCTTGTCCCCGGTGCGCGGATTGCGCGCCTTGCGCGGAGCCCGCCGCTTCACTTCGAACACGCCGAAGTTGCGCAGCTCGATCCGCCCCTCGGCGACCAGTGTCTGGATGATGGCATTCAACGTGCGTTGCACGATGTCCTTGGTCTTGAGCTGCGTCAGCCCGATCTCTTCGGAAATTTGCTTGACGATTTCTTTCTTGGTCACGGCGACGATCTCCACGGGGCGGGCCGGTCCGAGCCGGGCGACGATCGGCTCAACTGTAGGAACGGCATGGAGTAGTGTCAAGGGGGTAGTCGACGGCAGTCCGCAAGTCTGAGAGAATTAACGCGAGGCCACTCCACCCTCGCGCACGCCTAGTTCAAGCCAGATTCCCGAGGAATGGGACAGCCTGACCTCACCTTCTCCCGGGCCAAAAACCCGCCGCTTCCGCTGCCCGAAGATGTTGGTGGAGCGGGGCATACCCCCAGGACCGATTCAGTTCGTTGGCCAGGCACTTCAATCGCGAGAGAAACCGCTCACTCAGTTCATGCGACCGTTCCTGGTACGACGGCTCGCAAAAATAGACGCGACAACCAAGTGGACGGGCTTCGCGAGCCGTACATCGACCGGCGTGATCCTGCCAGGGGCAGCTCGCGCCGTCGTCGAGAGGGCGCGAAGGCGGGGGCGCGTCGGCCGTCAGGATCTCGGCCTCCATCGCGGACAGGAACAGGGTGTGGTCATACTCCGCAAATCGGCAACACCGACCGCTCAGCTCGCAGACCGGACCCGCTTCGGCCACCTCGCGCGCGAGATCGTCGTAGATCACTCGCAACTCGCGTCGCAGGCGATCACCATCCCGCTCCTGAACGTGCAGTGGCTCGGTCTCCATGACTGGGTTCCCATGGTTCATATCGGGGTCCGGATCACGGATGCGACGATGGCGTCCAGAGAGTATAAGGGACCTTGGCCGGAGCCGGGACAGACCCGGCACGTCCGTTCCCAATCCTGGGGGGTCTCGACGTTCTCGCTCCAGAACGGCCAGGTCCGGCACTGTTCGGGACGGGCGGAGTAGACCGTGCAACCCTGAGTGGAGTCCCAGAATACGCAATCGCCGTTCGGCTTCTCGATCAGGCTCAAACGATCCCCTACCCGACGGAGGTAGGAACTGCCGAATTCGTCGATCGTGAGCTTCAGATGCTCGGCCAATCGCGTGACTTCTTCCCGATCGACCCAGACGTAGCCGGGTGCCCCCGTGCAGCACGCGCCGCATCGGGTACACTCGAATTTCAGGCCGTCACGATACCAGGGCAATTCACTTTCGCTCATTCGCCGTGAGGCTCCGTCGGGGTCGAGGCTGGGTTCGATGGGAAAGCCAGGCACCCTAACATTTTATTAGGAAACACCTTGGGGTGCAAGAGAGGGACGTCTTGGCGCAACATCCCTGTGAGTTTACGAATCAAGCCAATTGAAATGGAGGATCCGAAGCCATGATGAATCGCGCGATGTCGGCCATGGCGTTCGTGATTATCGCGACCATGATTGGCGGTATTCTTGGAGGTCTGGTCGGCTACGAGGTGGGTCGGCTCTCGCCTCAGTTCGTCGCGACGATCGCCTCGGGCAACCCCGAGGGTATGAGGCCGAGCTTCAAGCCGGACGAGTTTGGCCTTGGTCTCGGGATCGTCAGCGGCCTGTTCTTCGGAGCCGGATCGAGCCTGCTCCTGATCGTGGTGATCTCGCTTCGCGAGGCGTGGATGGCGAGGTTGGCGCTCCAGAAACGACCCGATTGAACCGGTCGCTCAGCCCCCGATCGAGTGCATCAATCTCTCAGGTTTGATGAATCTAGCGGTGTTAATTTCATGACCTTCCCACTTCCCCGCGACGCTTTCGCGGAGGGCCGAGGCGATCGCCTCGTCGGTCGCACCCGATCGGATCAGGCTGCGGACGTCGGTCTCGTCGAGGGCGAACAGGCAGTTCCGCAGCTTCCCATCGGCCGTGAGGCGAACGCGGTTGCAGCTCATGCAAAACGGCCGGCTGACCGACGCGATCATCCCCACCCGGCCGACCCCGTCGAGGAAGTCGTACTCCATGGCCGGGGCACGCGGGTCATGCTTCGGATCGGGCGCGAGAGGGCCGATCCTGGAGGAGAGAATCTCCAGGATCTCGGCCGCGAAGAGCACCTTGCCGCGTTCCCAGGCGTTGCCGGCGTCGAGCGGCATATACTCGATGAACCGCAATTCCAGGCCATGTTCCCGGGAGAACCGGGCGAGGGGCACGACGTCGTCTTCGGTCACGCCCTTGATCGCCACGGCATTGATCTTCACGGGATCGAACCCGGCCGCCTTGGCTGCGAGGATACCCTCGATAACTTGCTCGAACCCCGTCCGTCTCGTCAATTCGAGGAACTTGGCCGGGTCCATCGTGTCGAGACTGACGTTGATCCGCCTCAGTCCCGCGTCCCAAAGCGCCTTCGCCATCGGCGCGAGCAAGATCCCGTTCGTCGTGAGTCCCACGTCGCGAATCCCGTCGATCGCGGCGATCGTCTCGACCAGCTTCGGCAGGTCCTTCCGGACCAGCGGTTCCCCGCCCGTGAGCCGGATCTTATCGATCCCCAGTCCCGCCGCCACGCGGACGAAACGGGCGATCTCCTCGTACGAGAGCAGGCTCGCTCTCGGCAGGAACTCGACGGTTTCCGGCATGCAATAGACGCACCGGATGTTGCAGCGATCGGTGACGCTGATCCGCAAATTATTGTGGACCCGGCCGAAGGAGTCGATCAGTCGGTTTTCGGATGGCGTCATGGCGGCGGATCTACGGGCGGGTGAATCGCGGTCGGTACGTCTCATTCTATCCAGGATTACACCGGGGCGTGAGGCCCGGATGCACCCATTCCTCCGTCCCATCGGCCCAGACCTCTTTTTTCCAGATCGGCACGACCTCCTTGAGGGTGTCGATCAGCCACTGGCAGGCCGCAAACGAGTGGCCTCGGTGCGGCGTGCTCACGGCCACGGCCACGCTCACGTCGCCCAGTTCCAGGTGCCCGACGCGATGCACGATCGCGACTTCGATCACGGGCCATCGTCGGCGGGCTTCGGCCTCGAGGTCTTCCAGCTTTTTCCGGGCCATAACCGGGTAAGCCTCGTAGTCCAGCGACGACGTCCGCCGGTCTCCTGTCATCTCACGCACCGTGCCGAGGAACAGGCAAACGGCGCCGGCGAGGTTCGAGCGAACGCGATCGGTGATGACCGCGACATCGATCGGCGCTTCGGAAATCTCAACCACAAGAACCTCCGCTCACGGGCGGGATGACGGCGACTTCGGAGTACGTCGAGAGTTTGCGATCGTCGTCCGCATATTCCGAATCGACCGCGATCATCAGCTTCGGCAGGAGATCGGCCAGGGACGGCGCGGATGCGGCCAGGGCGTGGCGAAGATCCGCGACCGTCGCCAGTTCCGGCAAGTCGATCGTCAGCGTCGGGCTTCCCACGCGTTGACGGGCGACGGCGAACAAGCGGACCTCGATGCGCACGATTGGTTTTCCGAGTGATTTCGAGGAATCGAACCACCCTACCGGATTATCGCGGCTCGGGCCAGACACCCAGAGGGCGGAACGGGCGATCGTCGGGCGAGCTTGGCCACGTTCCGAGGTGGTGAAACGCGGGGTCTTCCGGGAGCTTGGGCCAGATGTCGAGAGGGTGGAACGGCGGAATTTCCGCCGGCTGCGAAGGCACGACCGCGTCATCGTGCAACGGGGAAAGGTCATGTTTGGCGTATTCGAAATAGCCGGCTGGCTGCTGGAAAGCCGTCAGAACGATCGAGGCATCAAGGGTACGAAGGATCTTGTCCCGCGCCGCAACCTCGCGCATGGCACGTTCGCGGCGGACGTGTCGTTCGATCCCGAGCGGCACGGCAACCAGCGCTACCAGGATCATCATTCCCGCGATCGTCCACCGCCTTCGCCCGCGTGAGAGTTTCATCGCTGTACACTCCCGGGGGTGTCCCATTGAGCTTGTTCTCGATGAAAGTAGATCGGAGCCGGTCTTGGGGGCGGAGTGGCGGCAAGATCTTTGGCGAGTCGCTCCAGGTAGGTCGAGACAGTCCGGGCGCGGACCTGGGCTTCGCGTCGTGCCTGTTCTCGTTTGATCTGGGCGTACCCTCCGATCGGCAGGGCAATCCAGGCGATCAGGACCATCATGGACGCGATCGTCCAACGGAGTCGTGTCTTCGTGGCACGGACCATCGCCGGCACTCCAGAATCGGTCCTGCTTGCTCGGTTGCGTTCCGCCGCGTTACGCTGAGTGTGATCGATCGAGCCTCGCGAGACAATGGTTTTCGTCCGAGCGGAGTTCGGATCGTCACATGGACGAACCCTCAATCAACGTCGAGCCGGGGCCCACCATTCGCGTCCGTGGCGCCCGCGTCCATAACCTCCGCAACCTCGACGTCGATCTCCCGCGCGACAAGCTCGTCGTCCTCACCGGTGTGAGCGGCTCCGGGAAGAGTTCGCTCGCCTTCGACACCATCCACGCCGAGGGCCAGAGGCGGTACATCGAAGGCTTGTCGTCCTACGCACGGCAGTTCCTCGATCAGCTCGAACCGCCCGACGTGGACGTATTGGATGGCCTGCCGCCAACCGTCTCGATCGACCAGAAATCGGGTTCGGCCAGCCCGAGAAGCACGGTCGGAACGCTGACCGAGATCCACGACTATCTTCGCTTGCTTTATGCGCGAGCCGGTTTGCCGCATTGCCCGAAATGTGGCCAGCCGATCCGCCGGCAGACGCCCGAGCAGATGGTCGCCGGCGTGATGACGCTCGGCGAAGGCACGAAAGTCATCGTCCTGGCCCCCCTCGTGCGAGGTCGGAAGGGCCAGCACCTCGAAGCATTCGCCACGATCCGCCGGGAAGGGCTTCTGCGCGCGCGAGTCGATGGTCAGACGCTCGAAATCGCCGAGGAACCGCCCAAGCTGGCGAAGACGAAGGTTCACAGCATCGACGCCGTGATTGACCGCCTGGTCGTTCGCGATGGGATGCGAGCGCGGTTGGCCGAGAGTCTCGACCGCGCCCTGAAGCTCGGTGACGGCACCGTGATCCTGGCTGAGCAGGCGGCGGATGGATCGTGGCAGGATCGCATATTGAGCGTGAAGTTTGCTTGCCCGGACTGCGGGATCGGCCTGGAAGAGGTCGAGCCTCGCACGTTCAGTTTCAACAGCCCTCACGGAGCCTGTCCGACGTGCGGAGGTTTAGGGAGCCTGCGCGAGTTCGACCCGGATCTCCTGTTCCCCGATCGGTCGAAACCCGTCGACGAAGCCGTCGCCGCCGAGCTTTCGGGCGCGAAATCCTGGATCAAAGCCACTGTCAAGGCCGGGCATTTCGACGCGAAGAAGGCCCTGGCAAGTTGGACGCCGACGGAATGGGCACGGTTCTACGACGGAGACCCGCAACGGCCCGGATTTCGATCCTGGCTGGATCAGCAGCTCGTGAACGCCAAGACGGATCGTCAGAAAGCGTCGTTCGACGCCTTTCGGATCGACGTCCCGTGCTCGACCTGCGGAGGCTCGCGGCTTCGTCCCGAGGCGAGGGTCGTGACCGTCGGTGGAAAGGCCATCCAGGAAGTGGTCCACCTGCCCGCGAGCGAGGCTCTGGCCTTCTTCGAGGGGCTCACGTTTCCCTCCGACCTGGAACGAGTCGGCCCCCCCCTGGTCCGAGAGATCGCCGGCCGGCTCGGGTTCCTGGAGCGTGTGGGATTGCCCTATCTCTCCCTCGATCGCGGTGCCGACACCCTCTCCGGTGGCGAATTGCAGCGCGTTCGCCTTGCGAGCCAGATCGGCGCCGGCCTGGTCGGCGTGTGTTACGTTCTGGACGAGCCGACGAGCGGGCTTCATCCGCGCGACACCGGCCGCCTCATCGCCAGCCTGAAGGCGCTGAGGGATGCCGGCAACACGGTCCTCGTGGTCGAGCACGACGAGCCCACCATCCGCGCGGCCGACTGGATCGTGGATCTCGGTCCCGGCGCCGGACCCGACGGTGGCCGGATCATCGCCCAGGGTCATCCCGCCGATCTCGACGCGGCCGGCGGTTCAATCACCGCCCGGTTTCTCAAGGACGGCGACAAGAGCCCGATTCCGCCATCCGGACGTCTCGCACGAAGCCCCGGCGCGATCGAAATCCAGGGTGCCTCCGCCCATAATCTGAAGAGCGTCGATGTCCGAATTCCCCTGGGCTGCGTGACCTGTGTGACCGGGGTGAGCGGGTCGGGCAAGAGCAGTCTCGTTCAGGACATTCTCGGCCGGGCGGCCCGGCGGCACCTCGGATTCGGGGGCCCTCGACCCGGGACTTACGTTTCCTTACGCGGCCTGCACGCAATACAGACGCTTGTAGACGTTGACCAGACGCCCATCGGGCGAACGCCGCGCTCCACACCCGCAACCTTCGTTGGCGTATTCGGCGAAATTCGCTCGCTCTACGCGAAGACCCGCGAGGCCAAGATTCGCGGATACAAGGCGAATCGATTCAGCTTCAACGTGAAGGGCGGTCGCTGCGAGGTGTGCGCGGGGCAGGGGGTCCGCAAGATCGAGATGCAGTTCCTGCCCGACCTCTTCGTGACGTGCGAGGCCTGCGGGGGGAAACGGTTCAATCGTCCCACCCTGGACGTCCGTTACAAGGGGAAGTCGATCGGCGACGCCTTGCAATTACGTGTCGATGAAGCCGTGGAGTTCTTCGACGCCGTCCCCAAGATCAAGCGCGGCCTGGAATCCCTCCACGAGGCCGGCCTCGGCTACGTCACGCTCGGCCAGTCCAGCACCACGCTCTCCGGCGGCGAGGCCCAGCGCGTGAAGCTCGCCGCCGGCCTGAACCGCGCGACCACCTCGGGCGGCCTCTACATCCTCGATGAACCCACCACCGGCCTCCATTTCTCCGATGTCGCCAACCTCCTCCGCGTCCTCTCCCGCCTCGCCGACCTCGGCAACACGCTCGTCGTCATCGAGCACCACCTCGACGTCGTCCGCTCCTCCGACTGGGTCCTCGACCTCGGCCCCGACGGCGGCCCCCTCGGCGGTCACCTCGTCGCGATGGGGACTCCTCAGGAGATCGCCCGCAATCCCGCGAGTATCACGGGCCGATTTCTTTCCTCGGGTGTCGCGCATACCTCCTGACGATGGTGCTTCGCACTCCCATCTACCGTCTTGATTGCGCCTGGCCGCGCGGCTATAACCGCCCCGGCTATCACAGGGGAGTACGCATGGTTCGCATCGGCATCGTCGGCATCGGGTTCATGGGAATGATCCACTACCTCGCGGCCAGGGGGCTGGCGGGGGGGAGGGTGGTCGCCATGTGCAGCAGGGACGAGAAGAAGAGGGCCGGGGACTGGACGGGAATTCAGGGAAACTTTGGGCCGAAGGGGGCTCAGATGGACCTCTCGGGGCAAGCGATGTACGCGGATGTCGCGGAGTTGCTGGCCGATCCGAACGTGGATCTGGTGGATCTATGCGTTCCCAATGATGAGCATGCGGAGCTGGCGATCCGGGCGTTGGAAGCGGGAAAGCATGTGCTGGTGGAGAAGCCGATTGCGCTGAAGGTGGCGGAGGCGGACAGGATGCTCGCGGCGGCGAAGGCGAGCGGGAAGATGCTGATGGTCGCGCATGTCCTGCCGTTCTTTCCGGAATTCGCGTTCGCGCTAGAGGCGGTCAAATCCGGCCGGTACGGACGCCTTCAGGCGGCGCATCTGACCCGCGTGATCTCGAAGCCCGATTGGTCGGGAGGGATCAGCGATGCGGACCGGAGCGGCGGACCTGCCATCGATCTGCACATCCATGACACGCACTATATCGGCTTGCTGTGCGGCGTCCCAAAATCGGTCCACGCTCGCGGTGTGGTCGATGGCGCGGCAGTCGTTCATCTCACGACGCAGTATCTTTACGAGGACTCGAACCTGGCGGTTTCGGCCATCTCCGGCGCCATCAGTCAGAAGGGGCGGGGATTTGCGCACGGGTTCGAGGTGTATCTGGAACGGGCGACCCTGAGCTTCTCGTTCGCCGCGACGGCCGATTCGCCCCAGCTCAACTCGCTCGCGATCATCTTGCCCGATGGCAGCGTGCAGAGGCCCGACCTCGGCTCGGGTGATCCGGTTGACGCCTTCACGCGCGAGTTGACCGTGGCTGTGGAAGCCGTCGCCAGTGGTTCTGAGGCCGATCGGCTCTCGGGCACTCTGGCGAGGCAGGCGCTGGCGATCTGCCTCGCCGAGATCCAGAGCGTCAAGCGCGGGGGCGCGGTCGAGATTGGTTGAGGGCGGAGACAGCGTCTGTTTCCGTGAGGCCTCAACCTTGCGATCGCAAAGCATTTTACGCCATTGCCGACGCCGATCCGGGTCGCTGGATGGGTTCTTCCTTCGACTATCACGGATCGGCGGGCACTGATCCTATCGAAGAAATCAAACTCGTTTGCAGAGAGGGGCGTATTTCGACCGATGAATACCCCGAGGGGCCGGAAGCCCTTCGCCGTTTGCCGAGCCTGGAGGAGGAGGGGCATCATGTCACTTGCCGTCAGCGAAGCCATCCATCCGACGGCCGTCATCGGCCCCGATGTGGAAATTGCGGACGATGTGCAGATCGGTCCGTTCGCGATCCTCGAAGGGTCGGTCCGAATCGGCCCGGGATGTGTCATCGAGGGGCACGCCTGCTTGAGTGGGCCGCTCGTCATGGGGCGGGATAATTTCGTGGGCCATGGCGCGGTCCTGGGCAAGTCGCCCCAATCCAAGTCGTATTGCGGAGATCCGACGACGCTGATCATCGGCGACGGGAACACGTTCCGTGAATATGTCACGGTTCACCGCGGCACGATCGAGGGCGGAGGTCGGACGCGAGTTGGCGACAAGAACCTTCTGATGATCGGTTCGCACCTCGGCCATGACTGCCACATCGGTGATGGCTGCACCCTGGTCAACGGCGCGCTGGCGGCTGGCCATGTGCAATTGGCGAACGGTTGCATCCTCTCCGGTCATGCGGCCGTTCAGCAAAGAGTGCGCATCGGCCGTCTCGCGATGCTCGGTGGGCTGGGCTCGACCACCAAGGACGTCCCCCCGTTTGTGCTCCAGCAAGGCTACAACTGTGTCACGGGCCTGAACCTTGTGGGTCTGAGGCGGGCCGGATTCAGCCCGGCGACGATCACCGCGTTGCGCGAATGCTTCCGCATACTGTTCAAGGAAGGCCGGTGCCAGTCCGCCGCCCTCGATCGGATCGACGGCGACCTTGGCCAGGTCCCCGAGGTCGCGGAATTTGTCTCGTTTATCCGAGAGTCACGCCTCGGGATCAATCCCGCGCGCGAATCCTCGCGACAACGGCGAGCCTTCTGAGGCAGGGACCTTCTACCGCGTTGCTCTCCGGGCTACAGCCTCATCGGATCGAAGCTCCGCGAGCGCCGGATTCCCGCCGGTGTCGGATCGCTTCGACACAACCGGCATCGAATTCGCATAAGATGCACACGTGGGATCGTGACAACGCGGCGAATCGGCCGGTATATCGGGGGCACCGAGCATGGCAACGATTGCAAAACGCGCGGCGTTTGCGGGCGGATTGGCGCTCCTGACCGGTTTGGGATTGGGGCCCAGGGTCAGGGATGCGGACGTGCTCGTCGGAAGCTGGTCGTGGAGCTACAAGGACGGTCAAGGCGTGATGCACACGCATGTGCTGGAAGTTGAAGGAACGGGCGACAAGATCGCCGCGAGGGAGCGAATGGATCAGAAGCCGGCCGTCAAGGTGACGGACATCAAGGTCACCGGCGGGAAAGTGACGTTTACCGTTCTTCGAGACAAGCACCGATCGTCATATTCCGGCAAGCTCAAAGGAAAGTCCAGCAATCTGATCGATGGCCTGGTGACCGTCTCCGACGGCGGCCAGACCAATGAATATGGGTGGCAGGCCAAGAAGGAAGAGCTCAAGAAGTAGACCGCCGATTCGCGTCAGGTTACCTAGAATTTTGGCACCTTCGGTTCCGGCCCATTGACCTGGTCCTGGGCTTTTCGTTCGAGGATCTCACGAACCCGTGCGATCTCGACGTCGTCGATCTCGCCGGCTTCATGGGCGTCCTCCAGGGTTGCAAGCAGGTCCACTGGCCCGTCTTCAGGCGCGATCATGGTGCGGCGGACATGATCCAGGATGGCGATGCCGATGCCGATCGCGGAGACGACCGCGAAGATGAGGAACGCCGTCTTCAAGAATGCGGGATCGAGAAAGTTGATCGGCCTTCCCATGAGCAAGCCCTTCGCACGATCCCGAAAGTTGGTCCGAGAAAAAGACCGTCGCGGCGGTTGCATCACGTCGACGGCAGGGTATACTAGCATTTGAAATCGTGGCGAGGAACGTCTGCGCCGAGGGATTGGTGGGACGCAAGCCGGATCGAGGCGGATACCTCAATCTCCGGTCAGGAACGGTGGCCTCGCTGGTGAGAATGCCTATCCAGGGGAGGGCGATCATGCGACGGACCTTGATTGGCTTGGCGGCCGTGCTCGGCCTGGGGACATTTGCGACGACCTCGCACGCCCAGGACGGCTTCAGCGACCCGTTCTTCCTGTACTACAGCTTCTACCTGCCGCGTCAGGCCGCCCTGGCCGCACAGCCCACGCCGGAGGATTTTATCCGGTACAACAACACGCAGAGACAGGTGGAAGTGCAGTCCGAGCGGCGTGGCCTTTATGAGCCAATCTCAACCATCGGCCTGGACGAGTTGGACCCCAGTCGTCCGTACGGAGCGCGATCGGGCTCATCCCGGCTGGTGCGGACCTCAGCGACGGGCCTCGTCTCCTCCAACCTGATGGGCCGGGGCCCGGCAAGCCACTACAACCGAACCGCTGCCTATTACCCCACGATGCGAACCGGTGTCGGTCGTGGCGGCGGTCGCCGAGCCGGCGGTGCGGCCTCGTTCGGGGGCGGGGGCGGTGGCGGCATGGCCAGGGTCCCGACCGCGAGCGGCGGAATTCCACGCGGGCGCTGAATATGAGTCGATCGGTCTTGCGCCGATTACGAACGAATCGGTTTGTCGTGGGGCGCGATACCCCGCAGGGTTTCATTCTTCAGAGGCCCTGACACGACCGATTCACCGACGGCCGGGCGGCGATCACCCTGAAACGGGTGCGATCGCCCCCGCGTACGTGGGAGTTTGTGCTGGATGGCGACTGAGCCGCAACGCCTGACCGATGCCGAACGTGCAAACCTGGTCGCCTACCTTGATGGCGAGCTGAACGAGGCCGAGACTCGCGCCCTCGGGACCAAGCTCACACAAAGCGTGACCGCACGTCGAGAGATCGAATCCTTGCAGAAGACCTGGGATCTCCTCGATTACTTGCCGCGCGCCGCTCCCTCGGATGACTTCACGAGCCGGACGCTATCGCAGGTCCGGATCTACGAGTCAAAGGGCGGCCGTCTCGCCAAGGTCGCCGGGAATGCCGGCCCGATCGCCGCCCGGATCGCCGTCTGTATCGCCGTCGCTCTGGTCACCTTGGGCGTGGGTTATGCCGCCGCCCGCTGGGCCTGGCCCGACCCGAGCGCGCGACTGCTCCGGGATCTGCCCATCGCGGAGCACCTGGACGAGTACCGCGAAATCGGATCGTTCGAATTCTTGAAGATCCTGGACCAGTCCCCGGCCTTTAACGAGGACACCGAGTGATGCCCGGCCGGAAGACGATTGGTAGAAGAATCCTCGGTCTGGTCCTTCTCGTCCACCTCGCTCCCGTGGTGGGTGCGTCGGAACCCGACGAGAATCTCGCCCGTCTGCGAACGATGACACTCGACGAGCGCCAAAAACTGGTGAAGAACCTCGCCGAGTTCGACGCCCTCGATCGCGATCGGCGCGACGTTATCCGGGCCTTGAACCGAAACCTGGCGGACGCCGAACCCGAGACCCGGACACGCTTCCTCGCCGTGCTCCGTCGCTATCACGTCTTCTACCAGAACCTTCCGGCCGAGAAACGCAAGGCGCTGGATGAGACGACCGACCCGGCGAAAAAGCTCGATCTCATCGTCAAGTATCGGGCCGAACCGAAGCGGTCTCGCGAAGAACTCCGTCGCTTCGCGGACGGCCTCCAGATCTCCGCCCTCAGTCCCTCGCGCCTGAGGGAACTGTCGAGGCAACTCTTCGTTTACTTCAATCTCGACCCCGTGAAAGACTCCAAGGAACGCAACGAGCTTGCCCGAGCCGGCGACCCCGAAAAGCGGCGAGTTCTAGTTCGGAACCTGATCCAGGCCAAGAATTTGCGATTACTCGTCCAGCACGAGGACGCGGAGTTTCGACAGGCCGACGCGAAGGTGAAGAAGCACCTGGACCGGGTCGAGAACGAGTTCCTCAAGGCCGAGATCGAGAAGGCCAAGAGAGCCAAGCGCGATCCGTCGAAGCTTGTGGAAAAGGTTCAGGAAGAGGCCGCGAATCGCCGCAAGGCGATCGTCAACAAGCTTGATGAGATCCAGGTCTTTCACGACCTTGATGCCACTCGGGTTGATTCCGCGAACCTCGACCGCTTCGAGGTCGCCCTACCAGGTTGGGCGCGCGAGTCCCTGGACGCGCTTCCCCCCGAGGCGGCGAAGCGTCGCTTGAAAGTCCTCTATCGGCTGGTGTTCCCTCCTGGTGAGGAAATGCCCGTGTCAAAGGTTTCCGAGCCTGCCCGTCCGGCAAACACGCGTCCCGCTCCGGCGGACGGCTCGCCCTCGCCTTTCTGAGCCGGGAAGATTACGCTCGGATTTGAACCCTGGACGCCGCGGCCTTGTACGACCAAGACGAATTCCTCATGCGCCTCGCCCTGGCCGAGGCCGTTCTCGGCCGAGGTTCGGTCGAACCGAACCCCATGGTCGGCGCCGTCGTGGTGCGCGAGGGCCGCGTCGTTTCCGTCGGCCATCATGCCCGGTTCGGCGGTCCCCATGCCGAGGTCGTGGCGATGGAACGAGCCGGAGACGCCTCAAGAGGGGCGACTCTGTACGTAAGTCTTGAGCCCTGCTGCCATACAGGAAAAACACCGCCCTGCACCGGCGCCATCCTGAAGGCCGGGATCACTCGCGTCGTCGCGGCGATGACCGACCCTTTTCCCAGGGTGGCCGGGGGCGGGTTGGAGGAATTGAGGCGGCATGGGTTGGAGGTCTCGGTCGGCGTGCTTGAGGATGAAGCCCGGCGCCTGAATGCCCCCTATCTGAAGCGGCTGGTGACCGGCCGACCCTTCGTGACGGCCAAGTGGGCGATGACGCTCGATGGCAAGATCGCAACCGCGACAGGGGATAGTCGATGGATCTCCGGCGAGCGCTCTCGGGCCATCGTTCATGAGATCCGGGGTCGGATGGACGCCATCGCCGTGGGTATTGGCACTGCCCTCGCTGATAACCCCCAGCTCACCGCCCGTCCCGCCGGACCGAGAATCGCGGCCCGTGTTGTCCTCGATTCGGCCGCGCGATTGCCGCCGGATTCGCTCCTCGCGACGACCGCCCGCGACATCCCAACCTGGGTCGCCGTGACGGATAAGGCCCCCACGGATCGACTTACAGCGCTGGAGGGGCAGGGTTGCGAGATCCTCCGATTTCCTGGGGACGGATCGATCCCTATCGCGTCCCTGCTCGACGAGCTTGGCCGTCGTGGCGAGACGAACCTCCTGGTGGAAGGCGGAGGCCGCACATTGGGCGGGTTCCTGGATGCCGGTGAGGTTGATGCCGTCGAGGTCTTCCTCGCCCCGATTCTAGAGGGCGGACATCCCGTCCACGTGCCGGCCATCGGCGTGGGGGTGGGCACGATGAATCTCGCCCGGCGGTTGGAGCGGCAGGAGGTTTCCGTGCTCGATGGCGATGTGTGGCTTCGCGGCGAGTTCCCTCACACCTGGCTGGAGGCTCCCAGGGTGTGATGGCACGCGCACCGCGCGGGTTTGCTCCTGCTTGACCGTGCCACGTCGCGTCGGTAGATTGGATCCGTGTCAAGGCGGTTCATGGACGCCGCGATCACGCCCGGTTTGTGGAGCGACCGACCACGTGGCGGACCCCCTTCGCCAGCCTCCCGGCGACAAGCTGGCCCCGAAGGCGGTGATCGGGCGCGTCAGCCTCTATCTTCGCCAGCTCGAAGCGAGCCAGCGACAGGGGCAGCCCACGATCTCCAGCAGCCAGCTCGGTGCCGCCCTCGGGATCGGCGATGCGCAGGTGCGCAAAGACCTCGCCTTTTTCGGCCAGTTCGGCTACCCCGGCATCGGCTACCGAATCGAGGAGCTGATCGCTGCCCTTCGGAGGATTCTGGGCATCGACCGCATCTGGCCCACCGCGATGATCGGTCTGGGCAACCTCGGTCGCGCCTTGATCAAGTACCGCGGCTTCCGTTCCCGAGGATTTCACATCGTCGCCCTGTTCGACAACGACCCCAAGAAAATGGGCCAGACCCATTCCGGGTTAACGGTCCGCCCCCTGGAGGATCTGGCCCGCACGACCTCCGAACTTGGCATCGAGCTTGCCATCCTCTCTGTTCCCGCCGAGGCCGCCCAGCGCGTGGCCGACCAGATCGTTGCCTGCGGCATTCTCGGCATCCTCAACTTCGCCCCCGTCCCCCTGAACGTCCCGCCCACGGTCGGTGTCATGGCTGTGGATCTGAGCGTTCAGCTTGAGCACCTCGCCTACAAGGTCCTCAACGGCCAGGGCGGTATTTCCCACGCGGGTTAGGACGACTTTCCCAGCCCCGCGCGTCGTGTTAGACTGGTGACCGTCGCGGCTCTGCCCGACCTGTTTACCCGGTGGTGAAACGGTATCACAGCAGGTTTTGGTCCTGCTTTTCCAGGTTCGAATCCTGGCCGGGTAATTTTCCAAGCAAGAGCGGTCGGCGGGGCTTGCGGGTCATGCGTGGCCCAATTCACCGGCCGCGCCTTCGAATCAGGTTTCCCGCACCACTTCGAGGTTCGGAGTCACCGTAAAATCGCAGGGCGAGGACTCGCCCTCGGAAGCGCAGTCAGCGAACCATGCGGCGGAGCGACATTGGCACGTCGTCACTCATGGCAAACATATACTCATGGAAAGTATTTTAGAAATATTTTGAGTTCAATCCAATGTGGCATGGGAATCGCACGTGTCTTCATCTTCGGTAAACCATGTCCTGTTTCTTCCGTCGGGCTTGGCGAGTCACGGCAGGCCCCTGCGGATCGACTACGACGTCGTCTATCGACGCGGATGCGAGCGACGTAACCAACGTCGCGCCTCCGGCGTGGCGATGCATTCAGTGCTGGAAAACGGAAAGAGGCGTGCGATGAGTCTTGGCCTGATCCTGCTGATCGTTCTGTTGTTGATGCTCGTCGGCGGCCTACCCACCTGGGGCCACAGTCGTAACTGGGGCTACGGCCCGAGCGGCGGTCTGGGCCTGGTGGTCGTGATCCTCATCATCCTCCTGCTCATGGGTCGAATCTGAGCGGACTCAGATCAGGTTGCGACATCGACTGGCTGGGGTTTTGTGGCGGCCAGAATCGGATGATTCTCAATTCCAAAGAATCCCAGCCAGGTCCACCAGGCTCATCACCGCCTTGCTACACGATGCGTATGCCGTCATGGCGGCGTGCGACGAGGAGCCGGGCGTCTTCGCCGAGTGGCTAGCGGTCCGGATTGCCGGCAATGCGCGGTTTTTTCGGGTCGGCGGGGAAGACGCGGAATCTCGTCGGGCCGGAGATCAGCGGGCCGGCCCATGCGTGTAGGCCGGGACGATGAAAGAGCCGCATGGCCAGCGAATCGAGCGCGGTCGACTGGCGGTCGGCGATGAAGGCGGCGTTGATCTCCTCGCTGACCGGCGTGCCGAAAAGCTCCATCGCGACGCGGTAGAGCAAAAGCTTGCGTGCCTCGGCATCGGCGGGGAATGGGAGGTGGCGCGAGAGGCGTGCGGTGATGAAGTCGAGCCACCAGCGCGGCTCGCCGTCGAGGAGGTCCGGCGTTTGGTTCCAGTCGCTCAACGGCACCGGCCCGGTCGTCACCGTCACGTCGTCGCCCGCCTTCGCCTCGACCCACGAGCCGACGCCCGTGTTCTGCCTGTCCCCGTGGTTCCCCCTCGGGCCGACGCCGATGCCCGGCGCGTTCACTTCGACAAACTCGCCGGGTTCGAGCCGGAACGGCACGAGCAGCCCACGCGTCAGCCAGTTCGTGGACTCAACCTTGATCTCCACGCCCTTCGCATCGATCGCCTTGTGTTGGACCTGATGCCACGTCCTGGTGCGAAACACGACCGGCTGTTTCCCCGCGTTGTGGATCAGGATGCGCGACTTCAGCGGCGTGCCCAGCCGGTGCTCCCTCGCACGCGGCTCCAGCAGCCACGCCATGCGCAGGCCGTTCGATAGCGCCTCGCCCCACGGCGCGTTCGCCAGAGCCGGTGGCAATGGCGTGCCCGTGCGAATGACGAGTGCCTCTTCCTGGTCGAGCGCCATCTTGATGGGCGTGTCCTGCACCGCCGCAAGTTCATCGAGCAAAGCCACCGCGTCCGGCCCGGTCCAATCGTGCGACGCATCGAAACGCGGGAGCATTTTCTCAAGCTGCGGCGTCGTCTTCCACGTCGGGTTGTTCTTGATGAATGTCCTCACGCCCTGACCCAGCAGGGCGATGACTCCGCCGGGGATTTTCCCGTCCCTGCGGGCGGCGGTGGTCCATGTCTTGTAAAGCGCCTGCGCGTCCTTGTGTTTCGGTGGGATCACGTCCACGGACCCGCGCGTCTCGCCAGTGGCGAGCTTGCCCGTCCACGCGCCCGCCGGGGCCGTCTCGATGCTCATCTCCGCCGTGACGCTGTATTGCGGGACCATGCGGATCGACTCCTCTTCGAGGGCGCTGACCGTGCGCCCGTCCTTTAGCTTTTCGGTGGGCCGGAACAGGCGAAGGAAGGCGCCCTCTCGCGGCCGAAGCAGCCAGTCGCCTGCCATCGGCGAGGCGTCCCTGATGGCCGACAACGGGCGACCGTTGTTCCGCATCATCAGGGTGCGGGGATTCGGGGCGGCGTCGCTCGCCGTGAGACGGACTGCGGCCTGCGACACATTCTGCACGACGAGAAAAAACTCTTCCGCATCGCCCATCCCCGCCTCGCCGAGCGACGGCGGCCACGCCAGCGCCATCCGCAATCCGTTCGCGGGCTCGCCCCATTTCAGCTTCTGCTCCGTGACGGACTTGAGCTTCACGCCCTCATTCGGTTTCTGCTGCTGCTTCTGCTCGCCGGGCTTCTCGTCCGACGCACGAAGCATCGCGACGGGCACGGAGATACCGACAGCGATGGCAAGAGCGACCGCGGCGAGGGCCGCCGATACGCCGCGACGGTTGGGGCTTTCGCTGAGCACGGCGACGAGGCGACCTTCGAGCGACGACTTTCGGGCCATCGCGAGCCCGCATGCCTGAGTCCCGCGGGAGGGCGAGAGTCCCGTGACGGCGTCGAGCAGATGTCCCGCGTAGGCGGACGGCTTCACGCCGCTGGCCAGGACCAGATCGTCGCACGCTCGTTCACGTTCCACGCCAAGACGCCAGGCCGCGAGCCATACCAACGGATTGAACCAGTGCAGGGCACACGCGACCTGCACCAGCAGTTGAGCCATCGAGTCGCGACGCTTGATGTGGGCGAGCTCGTGCAGCAGGACGGATCGAAGTTGCTCGCCGCTCCAGTGCCGCGCCGCTTCGGGAAGCAACAGGCGAGATCGAAGGATGCCCCATACGACGGGGATCGTCTTGTCCGGGTGAATCAACAGGGTAACAGGGCGACCTGTCCCGAGCTGCGAACTCACGGCTTCGAGGGCCGTTACGATCGGATCATGAGTCGCGTTCGCGGGTTGCCTTGACGACCAGACGACCGTCCCTCTCCGTTCGGAATTCCAGAGCATCCATCGAGCGGCCGTCAGCCGCACGATGAGCACGGAAAAACCGATCGCCCACACGACTGGCAGTGCATTGATCCGATTCTGGCCCCAGACAGTCGACTCGGGAAGAATCTCTGATGGCGCCAACTCGGGCCGTGAATCCGGCGATTCGGCGGCGGGTGGATGCGCGCTTGCGGATGGCCGCTCGACGTCCTCGCGATCCCCATTCCTCGGCAATTCCACGGCACCATCCGCGGGCCTGGCGATTGAGGGCGGGCTTGTTTCCGCAACGACCATTCCCGGGGCAAGCCCCGCCCACTCCGGCAGCACTCGCCACTGGGGCAACATGGCCGACATCACCGGGACAACCAGCATCGCGACGATCGCCAGCATCCACACAAGATGCCGAGTCGCCGCCGAATCACGCCTCAGGATCGTGGCCGCGATCGCCGCCGACACCAGCAGCGCCGCGCCTTTGACGGCGGAATCCAGCAGCAGAAGGCTCGACGCGCCAGACATGCCGGCAACGATCAGCATCGTGCGATTCATCTCAGCGGCCCTCCTTCTGTGCCTGCTTGATCAACGCGATCAGCCGATCACGCTCGTCGGCCGAGACCTGATCCTTCCGCGAATGCAAATGCGCGGCGAGCGCCTCTTCCAGAGAGCCACCGAAAAACGTCTCCAGCACGCGCTCGAACGCCCGCCCGCCGGCCTTGGCCTTGGCCTGGCGAGGGACATAGATCACCTCTCGACCGCTCTCCCGCCGTCGAAGGTGTCCTTTCTCTTCCAGGATGTGCATCATCCTTCGGACCGCCATCGCCGTCGGCGGCGAGGGGATGGTCTCGACGACCTGGTTCACGGTTGCCTCCCCGAGCGCGAAGACCGCATCCATGATCTGCCGCTCGCGTCGACTCAGCTCGGCCGGTTCGGGCATGATCCATTCTCACTGTGACCGTGTTCCCTCGCGGCGCTCGGGGTGAGCGGCACCGCGTCTCGTTAATATTTTAACGCTCGGTGGCGCGACTGCAAGGCCAGTAACGTTAATTTTTTAACGCGTTGAATTGCGCCAATGGGTCGACTTGCGCACGTATTCTTGCATTTGGATTCTGCAAGAGCACGCTCTGGATGAGTTGCGAGAGGCCGTCGAACCCCTCACGCACATCGGTAGGTTCCGAGCCGTGAAGACACGGACGGATGGAGGCAAGGTTCAGGATCGGCGGGCGTCCGACGCCTCAGCGGCTATCCGGATTGTGGCATTTGCCCCTCCGGGGCCAAT
Source organism: Planctomycetota bacterium (assembly GCA_028291545.1). Classification (GTDB taxonomy): domain Bacteria; phylum Planctomycetota; class Planctomycetia; order Isosphaerales; family Isosphaeraceae; genus JAQGHR01. The sequence goes on from JAQGHR010000052.1 coordinate 200,969, forward strand.
GGCATCCATCCGGCGAGCGCCTCAGCGCGTTCCGCGGATGAGCTCGACGACCCGGTCGTAATCCACCGGCTTCACCAGGTGGTGATTGATTCCGGCCTCCAGGGACCGCTTCCTGGCCGCCTCCTCGCCATAGCCAGAGACGGCGATGATGACGGTGTCGGCGAATCCGCCGGCCCGGAGCCGCTCCGCGACCTGGTAGCCGTCCATCCCCGGGAGGCCGATGTCGAGGAGCACGAACTCGGGCCGTTGCGATTGGGCCAGCTCGATGGCCGAGGGCCCGTCGAAGGCCGTTTCCACCTCGTGACCTAGGATCTTGAGGAGCTTCACCAGGCCCCGCGCGGTGTCTTCGTTGTCGTCGACCACCAGGACCCGCGATCCCTTCCCAGGCCGCCCGGTCTGCTTGGGAGACTCCGCCCGGATCTCGACCTTCGGGGGCCGGACGGCCGGGAAGCGGACCGTGAACTCGCTCCCCTTGCCCAGGCCCTCGCTCCGCGCCGTGACGCTCCCGTCGTGCATCTCCACGAGGCTCTTGACGAGCGTGAGCCCGATCCCCAGCCCCCCTTCGGAGCGGGCGATCGACCGATCGCCCTGCGCGAAGAGCTCGAACATCTGGGGGATCTTCTCGGGCGGGATGCCGTTGCCGTTGTCGGTCACCGTGATGGCGACAGAGTCGCCGTCGGGCATGGTGCTGATCGTGATGTTCCCGCCGGAGTCGGTGTATTTCGCCGCGTTGTTGAGGAGGTTCACGAGCACCTGTTCGAGCCGGTGCGGGTCGGCCTCGATCCACATCGGCGTCGAGGAGTGCGAGATGACGAGCATGTGCCCGCGCTCCTCGATGAGCGGCCTGACGGTCTCCGCCGCGTGGGAGACAACCGGGGGCACTTCCAGGGTCTGCTTCTGGAGCTTGATCTTTCGTCGCGTGATGCGCGACACGTCCAGAAGGTCGTCGATCATCCGCGACAGCGACCTCACCTGCTTGTGGATCACGTCCTTGGCCCACTCGATGTGCTCGTGCGCCAGGCTCCTCCGCATGAGCTGGACGGCGTTCCCGATCGCCGAGAGCGGGTTCCTCAGCTCGTGGGCGAGCATCGCCAGGAACTCGTCTTTCCTGCGGTCGTTCTCCTTCAGCGCTTCATACAACTCCGACGTCCCGATCGCGGCCGACGCGAGGTTCGACAGGGCGGTTGCGACCCGGATCTCTACCTCCGTGAAGCCGTGCGGCTCGCGGCAGTAGAAAGTGATCGTCCCGTTGGCCTCCCCACGGACCTTCAAGGGGACCGCGAGGATCGACTTCACCCCTTCCCGTTCGTACCCGATCCGGCGGCCGGCGAGGAACTCCGATCGGAGCACGTCCTCGACCATGACCGGCGCCTCGGGGAGGCTCGGCGTCTTCTCGAGGACCTGGATCGTCGATTTACAGTACTCGTCCGAGAGTCCCGAAGCCACGCTGATGCCCCAGCGGCCGGTGCCGGCGTCATACCGCCACACGGCGTACGCGTCGGCCCTGATGAGGTCGCGGGACAGGGACACAACGGCGTCCAGGACGGCCGCGGGCTCGAGCGATGCGCTCAGGCTCCCGGACGCCTGGACGAGGAGGGTCAGTTGCTCCTCGACCTCCTTGTGGAGGGCCAGGGCCTCCTCGCGGTGTCTGGCGGCCTCTTCAGCATCCCGGAACAGCCGCGCGTTATCGACGGCAAGCGCCGCGCGGGCCGCGATCTCCGAGGCGACCTGGAGGTCATCCGGCCCGTATCGTCGCGAGGACTCGGCCGTCACGAGCGATAGCGCGCCGAGCGTCCGGCCGCGTGCGATGAGCGGCACGATCATGACAGACTTCAGGCCCAGCTCCCGGAGAATCTCGTAGTGCTCCTCATCCCGCGCCCCGAGCCTCAGGAGCTCGTCGGTGATCTCCTCGTAGAGGTCGGGGAGCCCCGTCTTCAGCACCTTCATCAATCCTCGCTCGTCCGCGGGGTCCGGCGGGTATCGCCTGCGGTGTTCGTGCGCAAGTGCCACCTTCGCCGGATCGACGTGGGCGACCTCGACCCGGCGTGGCTCGCCGGCCTCCGAGAGAAGATCGAGCGTGCACCAGTCGGCGAGATCGGGCACGACGAGCCGACAGACCTCCGCGAGGGTCCGCTCGTAATCGAGCGAAGAACCGAGGATCCGCCCCGCCTCGGCGAGGAGGGCCTGGCGGTGCTCGGCGAGTTTCTGGGCCGTGACGTCGATGACGACACCGTCCCAGACGAGCCCGCCGGCCGGCGCGGGCCTCGGGGCCGACCGCGCATGCACCCATTTCATCGTCCCGTCCCGGGTGTAGCTGCGGAACTGGAGATCGAATGGCGCGGAGTCCCGCCGCGACGCCTCGTTCGCGGCCCGGACGCTCGCCGCGTCGGCTTCATGGACGAGCCCGAAGAGGAGGCTGCCGTCGAGTGCCACCTCTTCCTGGGTGAACCCGAAGAGCCGCTCGACCCCGCGGCTGATGTAGGAAAACCTCACCGTCCCCTCGGTCGGTCCCGCCACCGCCTGGTAGATGGCCCCGCCGGGCAGGTTGTCCGCGACCTGCCGGAATCGCTCCTCGTGCTCCCGGGCGGCTTCCTCGGTCGCCTTGCGCTGGGTGATGTCGACGTTGACCCCGAGGAAACGGGCCGGAATCCCGCCCTCTCCCAGGATGGCCCTACCGGTGGAGGCGAGCCACCTCACCTCGCCCGTTCGGAGCACGACCCGGAACTCATGGTAATACCCCTTCCCGGAGTCGATCGCTTCCCTCACCACGCTCGACGACCCCTCCTGATCGTCCGGGTGCAGGAACTCCATCCACAGGTCCATGGTCGGCGGGACGCTCCCCGGCACCAGCCCAACCGACTCGAAGACGCCGTCGGACCAGATCACCTCGTTCGTGACGAGGTCCCAGTCGTAGGTGCCGACGTTGGCCGCCTGCTGGGCGAGCCGGAATCGCTCCTCGCTCCGCCTCAGAGCCTCATCCGCCTCACGGCGATCGGTCACGTCCCGGGTCGTCCCGGCGACCGCGACGACCTCACCGCACGCGCCGATGACCGGGGCCATGATATAGTCGTACATCCTGCGGCCCGCGGTGCCGGTGTACGCGACCTCGCCCCGGATGGGCTTCCCGGTCGCCGCGATCTGGTCGATCTCCCGGCCGTGCCTCTCGGCGAGCGCGGGCTCGTATCCCAGCTCCAGGCAATTCTTACCGATCGATTCCTCCGCCGTACGACCCCAGATGTTGAGCAGGGCCTCGTTGGTGTAGAGGAAGCGGTGGTCGAGGCCGAACACATAGACGAGGTCCGGCGTGTTCGAGAGCGCCACCTCGTAAACGCGCCGCTGCTCTTCCGACGCCGCGGTCAGGCGGGAGACTTCCTCCTCGGTCCGCTTTCTCGCCGTGACATCACGGAAGTAGACGGAGATCCCGTCGGCCCCGGGGTACGCATTCACGTCGTACCAGCGATCATGATCGGGATAATACGAGGTGAACGACGTGGACTGCCCTTCGCTCATTGCGAGTCGGTAGGCCCGCTCGAACTGGCTTCGGGCGAGGCCTGGATATTCCTCCCAGATCACCTTGCCATTGAGGTTTCCCGGGCTGTGCCCGAGCGTCTGCTCGGCCTGGCGGTTGACGTACGTGAATCGCCAGTCGCGGTCCAGGGCGAAGAACGCGTCGGTGATGCTCTCGAGGACTTCGGTCGCCCGCCGGTCCCTCTCGGCCCCGGATCGCTCGGTCACATCGATCCCGGTAGCGACCACGAAGCGGACGTTGCCGGAGTCGTCCTTGATCGGCATGCACGCCAGCTCGACCAGCCGCTCGGTGCCGTCCGACCAGAAGTAGGTCGACTCGCCGCGAAAGGCTTGTCCCACCGCTGCCACGTCGAAGGCACGCTTCGCGAATTCCTGGACGCCGGGCGATCGGTTCCACCAGCCGCACTCCCAGAATCGCTTCCCGATCACGTCCTCGCGCGCGTAGCCGCACGGGTCGAGGCAGGATCGATTGGCGTCCGTGACCCTCCCCTCGAGGTCAATCCGGCCGGCGAAGATCCCCTGATCACAGATCGCTCGGTAGACGCCGTTGGCCTCCTCCAGTTCCGCGGCGTGCTCCTCGTCTCGCCGCCTGAGACGAACGAGCTCGGTGACGTCCTCGAATTGGTGGATGATTTGGGTGACGCGGCCCTCGGAGTCGAGCAGGGGGCGGTTCCATGCATCCCAGTACCGCTCCTCGCGCGCTCCTCCCTCGCCCTCCGATCGCCGGATATCGCACCTCGTGGTGGGCATCCGGTCGGGGGCGCCGGTCGCGATCACCTTGTCGAGCGAGGCCCGGAGATCGGGCGACGCGAAAGTCGATCCATCGTCTGGATCGCGGGGGAAGGCGTCGAAGACGTTCTTCCCGGTGACGGCCTCCCTCGTCGACATCGTCGCACGCAGGAGAGCGTCGTTCAGGGCCACAATCGTGAAGTCGGGGTCGAGGAGGACAACCGGGCCCGGTGCCGTCGCGAATAGGGAATGGAAGTCCTCTGGTGATAGCTTCATGCGGCCGGATGCCTCCACCATGAACGTCGTCGACCGGCCGGCGAGCAGGCATGCGCCTTCCCCACACAGATCGACGCTTCATCCTAGACGCTCAAGCCTTGCATCTCAACCGAGGACGCCGTTCGGCGAGGCGTGGTCCTGGGAATAACTCACCATCGATTCACACAGTCTATGATAATCGAAGGTTGCGAGTGCCGTTCGGCGAGCACGCCGCCAGAGGACCAAACGACCGGGTTTGCCCCTCCTTCCCGGCACAGAAATACCCTCATGGGTGGTCGGCGTCCTTCTTCCGGGGTTAACCCGACGTCTCGTGACTCGGGCTCCCCGTCGACTCGCTTAGCTCGACGCCCCGGCCCAGGCTGGCGCGGTTTTCTCGTAACGGCGGATGGCCGCGTCTTCCAGAAGTGTCTCGGCGATGAAATCCAGTCCTTGCAAGAGGCGTTGCCGATTTTCCTCGGGCACGTCGAACGGAAATGTGGCGTCCGATCCATCGGCCTTGTGTACGGTGATCGTCGTCGCCTGAAGGTCGATCGTGGCGTCCGCGCCAAGGCGGACGGCGGAGGCGATCTGGTTCCACTCGGCGTCGGCAAGCTCGATGGGAAGGAGGCCGTTGTTGAAGGCGTTGCCCTCGAAGATATCGGCGAAGCCTTCGCCTTTGCCGGGGGCGACGACCACGCGATAGCCGGCCTGGGCGACCGCCCAGACGGCATGCTCGCGACTGGAGCCGCAGCCGAAGTTCTTGCCGACGACCAGGATCGTCGCGCCCTGGGCCTCGGGCCGATTGAGCGGGAAGTCGGCCGCTTCCTGGCCGTGATGCTCGGGATCGTCGGGTGACGGAGCCCCGCCCGGCTCGTAACGCTTGTCGGCGAAGAGCAGGGGACCGTAGCCGGTGCGCTCGACCCGCTTCAAGTACCTGGCCGGGATGATCAGGTCCGTATTCACGTCGGACCAGTCGAGCAGCGCGGCCTTGCCGCGATAGGTGACGAAGGGTTCCATGGAATCCTCGGGGAGAAGAGATTAACCGCCAAGGCGCCAGGAGCGCCAAGGAAGAGGAGAGGAAGAAGAGAAGGTAGAGGATAAGCGCGGAAGAAAAGAGAGCGGCAAAAATTTGAAAATTGAAATCACTTTGATCAGTATTTAATTCTTCCCTCTCCTCTTCCTTGGCGCTCCTGGCGCCCTGGCGGTTAATGCGTTTTCAGCAATTCCCTGACGTCCGCGAAATGCCCCGCCACCGCCGCCGCCGCCGCCATCGCGGGGCTGACCAGATGCGTTCGGCCACCGGGGCCTTGCCGGCCCTCGAAATTGCGGTTCGACGTGCTGGCCGAGCGCTGGCCGGGCGTGAGCTTGTCCGGATTCATCGCCAGACACATGCTGCACCCGGCCTGCCGCCACTCGGCGCCGGCGGCCGTAAAGATCTTATCGAGTCCTTCGGCGACCGCCTGATCGCGGACCTCTTCGCTGCCCGGCACGATCAGCGCGCGAACTGTCGGGGCGACCTTGCGGCCCTGAAACACCTTCGCGGCGGTGCGAAGGTCCTCGATCCGGCCGTTCGTGCAGGAGCCGATGAACACGATGTCAACCGGGACCTCGGTGATCGGCGTGCCCGGTGTGAGACCCATGTAGTCCAGCGCGCGGCGGGCATCCTCCCGGCTGGAGAATGGGACGTTCTCGGGTTCGGGGATGCGCCCGGTGACATCCACGGTCATCGCCGGGTTCGTGCCCCAGGTCACTTGCGGGACGAGCTTCGAGGCATCCAGCACGACGTGACGGTCGAACGCCGAGGCATCCTCGGTGCGGAGCGCCTTCCACTCGTTGACGGCCGCGTCGAACGCCGCGCCCTTCGGGGCGAAGGGGCGATTTCCGGCCGCGATGTACTGGAAAGTCGTGTCATCGGGCGCGATCAGGCCGGCGCGGGCTCCGCCCTCGATCGACATGTTGCAGATGGTCATCCGCCCTTCCATCGACATGGCCCGGATGGCCTCGCCGAAATACTCGATCACATATCCGGTCCCGCCCCCGGTGCCCAGCTCCCGGATGACGGCCAGGATGATGTCCTTCGGCTCCAACCCAGGCGCAAGCGTCCCGGTGACCTCGATCCCCAGCGCCCTGGGCTTCGATCCCTGCCACAACGTCTGCGTGGCCAGGACGTGCTCGACCTCGCTCGTCCCGATCCCGAAGGCGAGCGCCCCGAACGCTCCATGCGTGCTGGTGTGACTGTCCCCGCAAACAATCGTCAGACCGGGGAGCGTGAGCCCCAGCTCGGGGCCGATGACGTGGACGATCCCCTGATGCCCGCTGCCGATGTCGTAAAGGGTGACGCCGAATTCCTTGCAATTGGCCCGCATGACCTCGACCTGTCTGCGGGACATCGGCTCGCTGATGACGAGCTGATTATCGGTCGGGATGTTGTGGTCGAGCGTCGCGAACGTCAGGTCCGGCCTGCGTACCGTCCGACCCGTGAGACGAAGTCCGTCGAACGCCTGCGGGCTGGTGACCTCGTGGACGAGGTGGCGATCGATGTAGAGCAGACTCGCCTGGCCGCGTGTGAGGACTTCGTGGCGATTCCAGACCTTCTCGAACAGGGACGCGGGCATCCTGGGAATCCTTATGTGACAACGACGACAGGATCACTCGCGGGCGACGGCGAGCACCAAACGAAGAGCCTTGGACGCTCATCCAGGTTCGCCACGCGATATTTGGTTTGAGCCGAATGGTGAGATGCACTCAGTTTACCGTCTGGACTCGAACGAAAGAACCAAGACGTGCGGGACCGTTCGATTCCGCGGAGTATCTTGGGACTCCGACCTCACGGTTGCTCCCCGTCGCCGTGCGGGTGAGGATCTCCCAGGCTCGTTCCTGTGGACCTTGTCGGATCGTTTTCGGAGTGCAGGTCCGGGCCGGCGAGACCTCGGATTCATCCTCGGCGTCACCCCGCCGGCACTGCCTTGGGCGGGAACAGCACGCGCTCGACCCAGGTGGTATCGACGCGACCCTCGGCGAAATCGGGGTTGCGGAAGATGCGTCGGTGGAGGGGAAGCGTCGTGGCAAGCCCTTCGATCTGCAACTCATCGAGCGCCCGACGCATCACGGCCATCGCCTCGGGGCGGTTGGGGGCGTGGACCAGGAGCTTGCCGACCATCGAGTCGTAGTTGGGCGGGACGGTGTAACCGACGCGGACATGGGAATCCCACCGGACGCCGTATCCGCCGGGGATGCGCAGGCCGGTGATCAGGCCCGGAGACGGCCGGAAGTTGTGGTCGGGATCCTCGCAGTTGATCCGGCACTCGAACGCGTGGCCAATCTGCTGGATATCGGACTGCTTGAGGGACAGAGGCTCCCCGGCCGCGATGCGGATTTGCTGCTTGATCAGGTCAATCCCGGTCACCAGCTCCGTGACCGGATGCTCGACCTGGATACGCGCATTGACCTCGATGAAATAGAAGTTGTTCTCGGCATCCAGGAGGAACTCACACGTCCCCGCGTTGACGTACCCGGCCGACTTGACGAGTCGCACGGCCGCGTCGCAGAGCTTCCTCCGCACCTTGTCCGGCAAGGTGGGGCCGGGAGACTCCTCGACCAGCTTCTGATGTCGGCGCTGGAGCGAGCAATCGCGTTCCCACAGATGGATGGCATTGCCGAAGGAATCGGCAAGGATTTGCACTTCGATATGCTTGGGGCGATCGATGAACTTTTCGAGATAGACGCTGCTGTCCCGAAACGCGGCCTCGGCCTCATTCTTGGCCGACTGGAGCGAGGCGAGCAGACTCGACTCCTCCCGGCAAACGCGCATTCCCTTGCCGCCGCCTCCGGCCGCCGCCTTGATGAGCACGGGGTAGCCGATCTCGCGCGCGACACGCGCCGCCTCGGCGTCGGAGGTCACCGGGCCGTCGGAGCCGGGAACGCAAGGAACCCGTGCCGCAGCCGCGACGGCCTTGGCCTCGGTCTTGAGGCCCATCTTGCGAATGGCCTCGTGGGGAGGGCCGATGAACTCGAACTTGCAGGTGCGGCAGACCTCGGCGAAGTGCGGATTCTCGCTCAGGAAGCCATAGCCGGGGTGGATGGCCTGGACATCCGCGACCTCGGCGGCGGCAATGATGCGTGGGATGTTGAGATAGCTCTCCGCACCCGAAGCCTTGCCGATGCAGATGGAGCGATCGGCTTGCTCCAGCCACGGCGCGCCGCGATCGGCCTGGGAATAGACGGCAACGACCTCGACCCCGAGTTCCTTGCAGGCACGGATCACGCGGAGGGCAATCTCACCGCGGTTGGCGACCAGGATTCGCTTGAACATGTTTTGGAAAGCGCTGGGTGCGGAGTACGGAATGCGAGGGTCGTGGCAGAAGCCATCCGGCGTCTCCCCTTCCCCGTGGCACCCGGCACTCAACACGCCGCACGCGGCACTCCTTTACGCGGGTGTGAGGCGGAACAGGGGCTGCCCGAACTCGACGGGTTGGCCGTTCTTCACGAGACATTCCTGGATCGTGCCGGCAATCCCCGCGGGGATGTCGGTGAAGACCTTCATGGCTTCGATGATGCACACCGTCGTATCGGCTCGCACCTGAGACCCCGGGTTGACGAACGCCGGGGAATCGGGCGAGCCCGACGAGTAGAACGTCCCGACCATCGGGCTCTCGATCACGGCCCCGGCGGGCGTCGCGGCGAGGGGCGTTGGTATCGGAGCGGTCTCGTGACGGGGTAATGGTACCGCAACCGGAGCTTGCGTTTGGGTTGGCGCCGATCCGGCGACGAAGACCGCTTCCGCGCCCCGGCGGCGGAGGCGGATTCTATTCGGTCCGTCCCCGAGGTCGATCGCCGTCAGGTCGTACCTCTGCATGAGGCGGACCAGGTGACGGATCGTCTTGACCTCGGGGCGAACGCTCGGCTCTTCCGGCATGCCTGGCTCCGCGTTTCTGTATGAGGCGAACGCCGCGTGCCCTCCGCATAGGAGGCGTGAGCGCCGGCGTGGGTCGGTTCGGGCGAATCGGGAAAGCGGATCTTCCCGACATTCCCCCTCTAAGTCAATAAGGCGAAAGTGTTTCGATGGCCTTCGGCACGCTCGTGAGGATCTCGGCTCCATCGGGCGTGACGAGCACGTCGTCCTCGATCCGGATACCTCCCCAGCCCGTACGATAGATCCCGGGCTCGACGGTGAGGACCATTCCGGGCCGGAGGACGTCGTCGGAATCCGGCCGCAGCCACGGGGATTCGTGGATGGCCAGGCCGATGCCGTGGCCCAGGCCATGACCGAATAGCCCGCCGAAACCGGCCTCGTCGATCGCCGCACGAGCCACCGCGTCAACCTCGCTCGCCCGCGCGCCGGGGCGGATCGTGGCAATGGCTCGCTCCTGAGCAGCCAGCACGGCCCGATAGACCCGCGCGAATTCCGTGCCGACCTTAGCGGTGACGAGCATCCGCGTCAAGTCGCTTCGATAGCCCTCGACGATCGCCCCCCAGTCCACCAGCAGGAAATCGGAGTCGCCGATCCGCCCGGCTGCCGCCGGCCTCGCATGCGGCAGAGCCGATCCGGGACCGGCGGCCACGATCGGCTCGAATGCAGCCGCCGATGAGCCACACCGTCTCAAATAATGCTCCATCCCGTCGGCTGCGTCGATCTCCGATTCGTCGAGCCTCAGCCCCGCCCGGAACATCGCGAAGGCACGCTCCGCGGCGAGGATGGCCCGCCGGATTGTGGCGATTTCTTCCTCGTCCTTGATGGCTCGGAGTGCCTCGACCCGGCCGATGACTCCCCTCGTCGCCACGCCAGGCAGCGCCGCCCGCATCGTGTCATGGTCCGAGACGAACATCCCGTTCGCCTCGAAGGCGAGGTTGCCGATCCCCAGCTTTCCGACCGCGTCCGCCACGGCGGCCCAGAGCTTCTGGTTCACCGGGCGGATGTGTGTGGGAACGTCGGGGCACTCGTTCTGGAGTTGCTCCGCGTAGCGAAAGTCGGAGACGGCCAGATCGCGATCGGCCATGACGATCAGAGCCGTGCTGTCGCCCGAGAAGCCCGTGAGATAACCGACATTGACGACCGTGGAGACGAGGATGGCGCCACATCCGTCGGTCGCAACAGTTTGCCGCAAAGCATCACGGCGACGGGAATGTCGGTCGGGCATCGGCGTCGGGCTCAAGGCGAGGATCAAGGGCCATCCGGCCCGAAGATCGTAGGGACTGGCCCGGCCTCGTTCAACCCCGAGTCCATGTCAAGCGCCCGGATTCTCCGCCCAGGGGGAACCGCAGAGTCATGGTTCCGACCCAAGATCCTGGGGGATGCCTGGCTTCCGTGTGGCCAGGGCTGTACCCAGACCCCGGAATCGGCCGGCCTGTCCACGAGGATTCCGGGGTCTGGGTACAGCCCCCGGCCACACGGACATTGATGGTGTGACGGCCAAAATTCCGTCTTGGCAATCCTCGGGATTCTCCGGTTCCAGAATGTCCGACCGATTCCCGTACCCGGATCGTCGTGCTATCTTGCGTCTCCGGGACCGCTCGTACCAACCACGGAGATCACGACCCATGCTCGCACGCTTTCTCAAGCCCGCCGCCCTGATCCTGGCCCTTGGCGTCATGGCCGTCGCGGCGGAAGAGGGCTCCAAGAGCCTGTTTGACGGCAAGAGCCCGACCGGATGGAAGCTCAACTCTGGCGGCGATCTGCCGAAGGCGAACATTCAGGAGGACGGCCTGAATCCGCACGGATCGGGCGGATATATCGTCATGTACGAGAAGCCATACAAGGATTTTGTCCTCGACTTCGACTACAAGCTTTCCAAGGGCTGCAACTCCGGCGTATTCCTCCGCGTCGGCGAGCCCAAGGACCCGGTCTACACCGGACTGGAGATCGCGATTGACGATACCACCGGCACCGGCATGCATGACTCGGGCGCGTTCTATGACCTCGTCGCACCCAAGGTCAACGCGCAGAAGCCGCTCGGAGAGTGGAATCACATGACGATCACCGCCAAAGGGACGAAGATCGACATCGTCCTGAACGGCGAGAAGGTCTCCGACATCGACCTCAGCAAATTCACCGAGACCGGCAAGCGGCCTGATGGCTCGCCGCACAAGTTCGAGAAAGTCAAGGTTTCCGACTTCAACCGGACCGGTTATCTCGGGTTCCAGGATCACGGTCAGGATTGCTGGTACAAGAACATTAAGATCAAAGCGATGGATTGATCGCGAACCGACGGCAATCGAGCGCCTGCTCGTCGATTCGGTCATCATCGGGCCTACCGGTCGCGATGATGTTCTGTAAGCGAGCATCGCCTCGCAGGAGGGTTTCCGCGATTCGCGGAACTTGGCAGGGAGAAAACCCGGTTCCTCACAGGAAATCGGGTTTTCCCGCCAGTCGGGCGATCCTGCGAGTACCGGCCACGGCCGGATCGATCGTGGCTCGACTCTGAATGGGTTCCCGGTATCCGACGTCTCGAACACGCGGGCCGAGGGGCGGGGAGTCGAGTTCTGAAAAAGACGCCGCCCTCGGGTCATGAGGAACGACCCGAGGGCGGCGTGTTGATCGGTCCGTTGCGATCGCGGTCATTCCGTCACTCACCAATCTCCGCCGCCTCCTCCGCCGTCTCCGCCACCGCCGCCCCAATCGCCACCACCGCCGCCGCCCCAGTCGCCACCGCCTCCTCCGCCGGCGTCACCTCCGCCGCCGCCCCAGTCACCACCGAATCCGCCGCCCCAGTCCGCATTTTCCTGCGGAGCGGGATCGACTCCGGTTGAGCCGACATCACCTGCGCCATAGCCGGCATCATGGCCTCGGCCTCGGAACTGGTCGTACATCCAGTTGCCCGCCATCGCTCCGCCGATCCCGCCGAGCAGACTGGAGAAGAAGCCACCCCCTCCGCCACCGCCACCGCCATAACCCATCCCGGGGCCGCCCATTCCGGGACCGCCCATTCCCGGACGCATACCGCCAGGGGCGCCGTAGCCGCCGCGACCCGCACCGAACAGGGAGCCGAGGATTCTCATCCCCACCAGAACGGCCAGGACGATACCACCGATGATCAGGATGAACGTGAACCCACTTCCGCCTCCCTTCTGGGCCGGGACGCCTCGCCGAACCGGTGCGCCTGCGGCGACCGTCCGGGCCGAGGGGAGCGTCGCCGCCGCCGAGGCGAGAGCCTCGGCACCCTGAATCAGACCGGCATCAAAATCCCCCCGCTTGAATTCGCTGACGAATGCATTCTTGATCGTTGCTTGTTGCGCTTGATTGAAGCGGCCGCCGCGTTCAAGAATCCAGAATTTGCTCTCCTTCTTCGCCAGGAGCACAAAAACCTGTGCGTTCTTGTATCGTCGAGCATGCTCGACGGCCACGTCCTGAATGGCGCGGTTGCCCAGGCTATCCACCGTTTCAATGGCGATTGGATGCCCGTTCGCTTGCTCCGAGCGGTCGAGGATGGCTTGTGCCTGCCGGACCGCCGCTGGCGAGAACATGCCCGCCGTGTCCCGAACTTCCGAGGCCGAGGCCAGCGCCGTGGTGGCCACCAGGACGAGCGGCACGGCCAGGAATCGCCTTAGGGTGGGTATCGTCGTGGTCATCTTGGTTGCCACCTCTGGGGGAGTGGATCGTGTACGTCGCCCGTAAGCGAGCGCCGCATAATGTCATTCTATTCGCTCCGCGGACGAAATACTTGACCCGTGTCCGCATTCGGTATGCCGACGATCACGACGGCCAGGCGAATTGCCACCTTCCCGCGGAACTCGTCTATGTCTCCGAGATGTCCGCGAACCGGGTGATCGCCACGACTTCGGAGCGACGCACGAGAACCTGCTTTCGATTGCGGCGGATACCCAGCCGGACGGAGTCGTAGACGTAGTTTTCGCGGGTGATGGGGCTATCGCGGAAGTCGTGCAGGTCGGCGTCCAGGAGTTGATACAAGAGGTCGTCGGCGGCGACCAGGCGGCCGATGCAGACGTACGGGGAACTCAGGTCGAGGACGACAATCTGTCCGAACAGGCTGTCCAGGCTGGGAAATGCCGGAGTGCTGGGCATGGGGAGGACGACTCGAAAGGGGGTTGAGATCACGGGGCGAAATCACCCATCCGCTTCGCCTTGACGGATTTTAGGGGGGCGGCTATGGTCCCGCCACCATGTCACCCAAAATCCATCCCCCCTCGCTCGCCGCGGGGCTGCTCACCGTCTTCGGGTTGGTCGGGTCCGCGACGCTCGGCGTCGCCGCCCCGCAGGACCCGGGCGACGCCGCGCCCGCCGCGACGGCTCCGGCCCAGGCCTCGGCCCCGCCGAAAGCCGCCCCAGCACCAGCGCCGTCGGGCCCGCCCACGGTGCTCCTGCTAACCAACGGCAAGGTCCACCAGGGCGAGATCCTGAGGGACAAGAACGGATACATCCTCAAGCAAAAGATCGGCGTGATCGTCTTCAACCGCCGGAACGTCGAGCGGACGTTCTACTCGGTGGAAGAAGCCTACGCCTACAAGCTGGCGCTCTGTCCCGAGGACGACCCCGACGAGCGAATGAAGCTCGCCATCTGGTGTCTCGAACAGAAGATGAAGCCCGAGGCCAAGGCCCAGCTCCAGGCCACTCTCGAGCTCTCGCCCACGAACCGCCAGGCCAAGGCCATGCTGGCGAATCTCGACCGCAATACGGCCGCACTGCCTCTTCGCGACGATGGCATCGTCCGCGCCGGCGCCGTGGGGGCCGCGCCCGACCAGGATCCGGATGCCAACTTGAACCGGCTTCGCGACGAGTTCGCCCGGAATCCACGCGCGGTGGGGACGCCGCAGATTCTCGACCTCGACCCGCAGCTCGCCGTCAAACGCTATCAAGAGTTCACCCGTTTCGTGCATCCTGTGCTTCAGAACCGCTGTGCCCGATGTCACAACGAGCAATCTCAGAGCGAGTTCCGGCTGATCCAGACCCACGCCCGCCGCGACATGGCCAACGACCTGATCGTTCAGACAAATCTGGACGCGACCCTGCAAATCGTCGATCGCGACGACCTGGCTCATAGCGCGATCCTCTCCGCGTCCGGCATGACCCACGGAGCAGGCGGCAAGCCGGTTCTTGGCGGACCGAATTCTCCCGAGTACAAGGTGCTCGCGACCTGGGTCAACAGCCTGAAAATCGGCCCGGCCCAGGCACCGGCCCCGACCTCGACCCGGGCCTCGTCCCCCTCCAGCCCTCCCAGCGAAGGATTCGCGACCCGTCGCCTCGCCCCCGCCGTGGATCCGGCCATGCCGCCGGCGTCGGACGCGACCGGCCGATACGCGAACACCTACGGCCCCTCTGTGACCAAGATGACCGGAGCGGGAGCCCTCCCGGGTGCGACCGTCGTCCCGTCCGAGCTAGGCGAGGACGGACGAACGGAACGGAACACGACTCCTCGGCCCGCCGGGAGCCTGATCCCCGGCAGTTCGGCCGGGATTCCCAACAATCCGCCCCCCCCGTCCGAGTTCCAGACACCTCCGATCCGCCGCAAGCTCACCGCCTCCGATCCGAACCCGCCGTCCAGCCTTGAAGCACCGCCGATCATCGACCCGGAAACCGGAAAGCCGATCCCGGTCATGACGAAGGCGATGGTGGAAAAGGCGAAGACCGACGCGAAAGGTCGGAAGAAACCGATCGATACGAAGCTCCTGGATGGGTTTCAGAAGTCCAAAACGGCGAAATAAATCACGATCCATCCATCACGACGGCCGCGGGGGAGAACCGTGAGTTCTTCCGCGCGGCCGTCGTGATGGCATCATTGATGCTCCGTGAGGACTGCTTCGGTTTGCGGGCGTCTCGGGGATGCGCCGGGACTTTGCAATCCTCCCGCCTGGTTCCCTATACTTGTCCAATCGCCGAAATGCCCGAAGGACTGGCCAGTTCAGGATTGAAGTCAACCTCATGAGCGCCCCGATCCTGCTCGGCGTCTTCAACGTCGTTTACCTGCTCGCTCTTACAGCCTGGGTCGGGAGCATCGCGTTCTTCTCCTTCGGCGTCGCCCCGATCATCCATCGCGTGCTCGGACCGGAAGCCGGCGGCAGGTTCGTTCGGGCCTTGTTTCCTCGCTATTACACCTGGGGTGCGACCGCCGGGGCGATCGCCCTGCCGGCCATCGTTTGCGGGCCGATGACCTATCCGGAACTCCGCGGCCCCGCGGTGGGGGTGCAAGCGATGCTGGTCCTGATCGGCACGCTGATCACGCTGTACTGCGGCAGCGCCCTGACCCCCGCCATCAACGCCGCGCGCGTGGCCGGCCCCGATCAGGCCGGGCGATTCAAGGCTCTGCACACGCGCAGCGTCGTCCTGAACGGCCTTGTGCTCCTCATCGGAATCGGCCTGCTCGCCTTCTTTGCCGTCCGGCACGTCCCCAGAACCGGCGGGATCGTCGAACGGAAGCCCGGCGAATTGAACGAGGATGTGCGCCGCTATCTGCGCGAGTCGGCCGAGATCGAAGCCAGACAGAAGGCGATCCTGGAGGGGACGATGCCGCCCCCGAAGGGCATTGACCCCAAGGTCCTTCCGCGAGCCCGCCCGTGAAATGGTCGCCTCGCCGGACTCTCCCCAGAGCGACGGAGTCTAGCCGCCGGGCGTCTCCTGTCGTAAACTCGATCCGTCCGATCAACTCGCGGCTCGACGCCTATCCTGTCGTGGCATGCCGCGGCTTGCGAGCCCTCCGGATATCGATTCGATGAATGGGGAGACTGTGGCGGAGCTAGCTACCGCACCTCCACGCGACCGCACTCCGCGCTCCGAGCGTTTTCTCGCGACGATCGCGACCCGAGGCCGCGTCGTGCTCGTCTCTCACGTCAATCCCGACCCCGACGCCCTGGCCAGCATGCTCGGCATCCAGGCCCTGATCGCGGCCAAGATGCCCGACAAGCCCGTGCAGCTTACCGTCGACGGCATGATCGCCCGCGCCGAGAACCAGGCGATGGCCGACCTGCTGCAAATCCCGTTGACCCCGATCGAGTCCGTCTCGATCGACCCCGACGTCGCCTTTGTGATGGTCGATTCTCAGCCCCACACCGGTCGCCGCGCCAGCGAGGCGGCCACGCCCCTGATCGTCCTCGACCACCATGAGACCCTGGGCGTTCTCGAAGGCGTCGGCTTCCTCGATATCCGCCCCAATCTCGGAGCGACCAGCACTCTCGTCACCGGCTATTTGCTGGAACAGGACGTGCCCGTCTCGAGGCGATTGGCCACGGCCTTGCTCTACGGTATCGAGTCCGAAGTGTCCGGCTATCCCCGCGAAGCCAGCCCGGCCGACGACGGCGCGCTCGTCTGGCTCTTCCCGCGCGCCGACAAGGATCTGCTGGCCCGGATTCGCAACCCCAAGCTCCCCTACACCTATTTCGCCACATTCCAGCACGCCCTGGCAAACGCCTTCCTGTATCGCGACGCCGTGATCTGCTGGTGCGGACCCGTGACCCAGCCCGACATGGTGTCCGAGCTTGCTGATTTCTTCATCCGTTTCGACCAGGTCGCCTGGGCGATCTGCGCGGGTTCGTTCGACGGGCTCTTGAAGATCTCCGCCCGTTCCGACCACATCGGCGGCCACTGCGGCGAAGTCCTCCGCGCCGCCGTCGACGGCCTCGGTACTGCCGGCGGCCACGACAAACGCGCCGGCGGCGCCATCAAGCTCGATACCATGAACGGCCAATCGCTTGACGACCTTCTCCATATCCTTCGCGGGAGGATTCTTGGCCAGTTGAACATCACCGAGGAGAAGGGTCATCGATTGCTGGAGGCTTGTCCGGTGATCCCGGCACCCTGAGCCCGATTCGCGAGAGAGACCTTCATGGATCGCCTCGCCCAACTTCAGCGATCGCTCGCGGAACGCGCTGACGCGGACGCCGAGCCCGATTCACTCGATCGCCTGAACGTCATGGCGGTCCATGGCCAGTGGCACATCGATTTCTACGGCGATCCGTTCGGCGAAGCCTATGAGGAACTGATGTCGGTCCTGGCCTTGCCGGAGGTGGCCGGCTCGATGGTCTCGCTGTCTCTTCGCGGTCCCGACGAGGGTTCCAATGGGACGAGAAACTGGAATATCTCGATGCTGGCGGAAAGCCCGACGGCCCTTCCCCGGCTCCGGTCGCTCTCCTTGGAACGCACGCGACCGGCTGACCACAATCGTTCCATCGTCGCGCGGGACTACGATGAAGACGGTGTCCTGGCCGCCTTGCTGGCGAAGGCCCCTCGCCTGGAGTTCCTTGAGTCTCCGTCCGCTCCGAATGCCGAATTTTTCAAGGTCGGTCGGCGTCCCTTGCGATTCCTGAGTGTTGATGCAGGTTTCGACCACCAAATTTTCATCGGTAACCTCGCCCGATCCTCCTGTTTTCCCGATCTCCGCCATCTGGAGTTCGGGGAATTCGCCGAGACCTACATGGAGGATTTCAACTCATTCGTGACACCGCTGGCGGATTACCAATCGCTGTTCGCATCGCCCGCGTTCGCCCCGGTCCGCGGTTTCGTCTGGCGCAACCCTGCCTGTTCCGCGGAGGACATCGCGAGTCTCAAGGCGATCGACGAGTCACGTCAAATCCTCGTCGTGCGCTGGTCGGCCGATTGGATCACATCGCGCTGAAACCGATCACTCGCCTTGCGAGCCCGCGATTTCGCGGGGTAAAATGGGAGCGAATACATCGAGCCGGACCGAGCGGTCCGCCGCTCTGCCGTTGCATTGCAAGCTTTGCCACATCCCCTCGGGGAGCCGACGCCCGATGAGTCCGTCTCCCCTCGATCCACTGGAGATCTATCTGCTGGGCGAGGTCTCTTTCGACGATGTTCAGCGCCTCCAGCGCCGCCTCGTCTACGACCTCGGCGAGACTCGTGGCGGGGCCTTGATCCTCTGCGAACATCCGCCGATCCTCAGCGTCGGCCGCTCCGGGAGCCGGGCTCACATCCGGGCCGATGACGACGAACTGCGAGAGATGGGCCTGTCGATGAGATGGGTCAATCGCGGCGGAGGTTGCCTCCTCCACCTGCCAGGCCAGCTTGCGGCTTACCTCGTCATGCCGCTCGAACCGAGGGAGCTGGACCTGGGCCGGTATCTTGAGACGCTTCACACGGTTCTGATCGACGTGCTCGCGGAGTTTGACCTCCACGGCCGGACCTGGCCCGAGCAGCCGGGCGTCTTCCTGAATCATTCCCGCGTCGGCTCGGTTGGGGTGGCCGTGAACCGGTGGATCGCCTACCACGGAATGACTCTCAACGTCGGGCCGTTCCTCGGTCCGTTCGATGTCCTGCATGAACCCGGTCTCGCACGATGGCCGCTGCGGCAAACCTCGATGGAAGCCCAGCGACAACGCGCCGCGCCGATGGCCAAGGTTCGGGAAAGCCTGATCCGGCACATCGAGCACGGCTTCGGCCTGGTGCGACATCATCTCTACACCGATCATCCCCTGGTCCGCGCGAAGGCTCGCTCCAATGTCTACGTATCCAGCTTCGGCTGAGTTGCCGACCTTGCCCATCTTGCCGTTGCTAGCGGAGCCCGCGGCTCCCTCGCGACGTCGTCTCCCCGACTGGCTCCGTCGTCCGATTCCGGCGGCCGGTGGGATGTACGCGACGCAATCGCTGATCGGCGAGCTGAAGCTGGAAACCATCTGCGAGAGCGGCAAGTGCCCCAACCGCTCGGAGTGCTGGACCCGGAAAACCGCCACCTTCATGGTCCTGGGGGAGACCTGCACACGCCCCTGTGGATTCTGCGCCGTGCCGCGCGGCAAGCCAGAAGCCGTCGCGCTCGATGAACCGGATCGACTCGCCGAGGCCTGCTTTCGACTGGGCCTGAAGCACGTGGTCATCACCAGCGTGACCCGCGACGATCTCCCGGACGGAGGCGCCGAACACTTCCGACGATGCATCCTGGCCGTTCGCGACCGCACTGGCGCGACCATCGAAGTCCTCACCCCCGACTTCGAGGGGAATGAAACGGCCATCGAGACCGTGCTCTCCGCCTCGCCCGAAGTCTTCAATC
Organism: Planctomycetota bacterium; assembly: GCA_028291545.1. Classification (GTDB taxonomy): domain Bacteria; phylum Planctomycetota; class Planctomycetia; order Isosphaerales; family Isosphaeraceae; genus JAQGHR01. The sequence continues at coordinate 220,429 of JAQGHR010000052.1, forward strand.
ACAACATGGAAACGGTCGCCCGCCTGCAGCAACACGTTCGCCGCAAGAGCCAGTACGCCATCAGTTTAAAGGTCTTGGCGCACGCGAAACGGCAGCGTCCGGACCTCCGAACGAAGAGCGGAATCATGTTGGGGCTGGGTGAGACGCTTGATGAGCTTTTCGAGACGCTTGCCGACCTTCGCTCCGTCGGCTGCGACCTCCTGACGATGGGACAGTATCTTCAACCCTCCTCCCGCCACCTTCCCGTCGAGCGCTATTTACCTCCCGCCGAGTTCGATGAACTCGGACGTATGGCCCGGAAACTCGGTTTCCTGGACGTCGCAAGCGGCCCGTTCGTGCGATCTAGCTACCATGCAGACGAGATGGCTGGCGCGACCCGATAACGTCGTTCCGGCCTATCCAGGGGCCGATGCCACGGCGCGATCCGTCTGGAATCCTCTCACCGATCGTGCTATACTGATGCTTATGCCCGGGCGGGCTCGACTTGGAACATGCGCGCCCGTTTTTTGGCCTTGACCTCTCGATTCGGCCACGAAGATAGGAAGATCCATGAGAGTCGGTTTATTGACCGGGGGAGGCGACTGCCCCGGCCTGAATGCGGTCATTCGCGCGGTCGTGCAGACGGTTGCCAATGCCGGCGGGACCTGCGTCGGAATCCTTGAGGGGTGGCGGGGCCTGGTCAAGAACATGAGCCGGCCGCTGGATGTGAATGAGACGGATGGCATCATCGCGAAAGGCGGCACCATCCTCGGTTCTTCGCGCACAAACCCGTTCAAGAACGCCGAGACCGACCTGCCTGCTCTCAGGGCCAACTACTCGGAAATGGGCCTGGATGCTCTCGTCGCCATCGGCGGCGACGATACCCTTGGCGTGGCCAACCGGCTGTTCATCGAGCTGAACCTACCCATCGTCGGCGTTCCCAAGACCATCGATAACGACCTGATGGTCACCGACTTTACCTTCGGCTTCGACACCGCCGTGAATATCGTCACCGAGGCCGTCGACCGCCTCCGTACGACGACCGAGAGTCATCGCCGGGTTCAAGTCGTGGAGACCATGGGCCGCCACGCCGGTTGGATCGCCTGCTTCTCGGGAATTGCCGTCGCCGCCGATTACATCATGGTTCCCGAGATCCCGATCGACATCGCCCGTTGCGTTGATGTTCTCAAGCGGCACCGGGCGGCCGGTAAGAACTACGGCATTGTTATCGTCTCGGAAGGTGCAAAACTGCCCAACCGGGCCGAATTCGCTGCGGCTGGGAAGATCGACGACTTCGGCCATGTCCAGCTCGGCGGCGTGGGCAACGAAGTTGCCAGGCTCATCGAGCAAGACACGGGCTACGAGACCCGTTGCGTCGTCCTGGGCCACCTTCAGCGCGGCGGTTCCCCCAGCGCCGGCGATCGCGTCCTGGCGACTCGATTGGGTCTCGCCGCCGGTGACCTCGTCGTCAAGAAACAATTCGGCACCATGGTGGCCCTCTCCGGCACCAAGATCATCTCCACCACACTGAGCGCCGGGGTCGCCGCCAATCGGACACTCGACCTCGGCTACTACCACGAAGCCTCAGCGTTTTTCCAGTGACCCGGCCCGCATGAGGCAATCGCGCCCGCTTTGTTTAGGTTCCATGAAAAAACCGTGACTAGAGTCTTGACGAGCCATGCTACCAGCACTAGAATGACCTTCGCCGACCGAGTGACGTAAGTTACTTAAGTCGGCGGGCACGACGCGATGAGTACCGGGTGCGACCCGGGCCGATTCAGAGCGAAGTCCGCGAACCGGCCGGAGTGATCAGCCCCTCGGGGCTCGTCACGCCGGCCTCTGGCGTCGGCACCCCAGGCGTGC